>CAIYJE010000188.1 GCA_903926465.1 uncultured Planctomycetales bacterium | reverse complement strand
GCAAGCAATGCTCAACCTAAGAGCCACGTACCTGAACGAGGAGTGGGACAGGTTTTGGGGCTACCACATCGTTCAGGAAAACGACCGTCTATATGGGAGACTTGGGAAAACCGGATAAAGCGGGACCGGTAGTTACACCCAATTGTTTTGATGGTTGCAAGTGCTCTCAGGCCGCTTTCGGAATCAATCGCATCTGCATGATCGGACTGGTTGGGCATTCCGCCGTGATGTCCAAGAATCGCGGAGACACCGGGAGTCAGATCCAGTTCCTCAGCCCAAGCTGCGCCGGCTTGCTTGTGATAGCGCTGTTCCGCTGCAACAATCTGGCCACTCAGGTGGCGAACAAAGCCCTCGCGATATTTGCCAAGATCGTGAAGCAGGCCGGTTACCCAGGCAATATCCGCTAGATCCGGGACATCTGGTATGGCCACTTTCATCTTGGATGACGCAAGTGCAGCCACGTTTTGAAGGTGGACCCGAAGGAGTTGGCCTCTTTCCAGCCCACCGTCCACAGTGTGTGCGTAATATTGCGCCATCCGTTTCGTCTCTTTTTACGTGGTTGAGTCATTCGGGCATGCATGAGCTATCATTATTGAGCGGCAAATACGCATTCACTCAGGGCCTGCTTCTATAGGGTACCGCATGGGCAATACCTTGCCAGGAATTGCCTGGCCCTGCCAAAACAAGCGGCGCACTACTTGTTACCACCGCAGGAACCAGCGGCTTTTGGCGATTTTTGGGTGCTGCTTACCAAGGTTGGAAACAACCTGCCTTACGCCAGGCCGGAAACGTCTCCACTCAGCTTGGTACGGCGTAGCCCTTCGGCGTTGAAGTCCACGCCATCGGCGGTCTGGCTGGCGAGTTTGAGCCGGAGCGGCTTGCCTTGCATGGCGGAGGGAATATTGGAGCCGCCCAGGTCGAGCAGGGTCGGGGCAATGTCTAGCAGGTGGGCCCCTTCCACGTTCCCCCGGACCTGGTTTTCGGGCGAGGCCAGCACGAATGCACCAAACTGGGCGTGGTTGCAGTCGTCGGGTCCGGTATCGTTTTCCCGGATGTGCAGCTCGCGGTAGCCCACGCCGCCAATGGAGCGCCAGGCCAGTGCACCAAAGTGAACGATCAGGTCTGGTGCCACGTTCTTGATCTGGTGGTACACGTCTTCAGGCCGGACGACCAAGGTACCGAGCGGCTGGCCGGTGGGCCCGTAGGTGGCTTCGAGCCGGGCCTTGAGGTCGTCACGATAGGTTTCGTAGTCGGCAGGCTCAATCACGCCCTGAGGCTCTCGCCCCTTCCTGTTCAGGAAGACTCGGGCGTAGTATCCGCCTTCGCTCCAAGCACGCGTGCGCGACCAGTCCACCGCCAGTTTGGCGAACGGGGTGACCGTATCCGGGTATTCATGCAGGACCAGATCTCCCTGCTGGATCAGCCACTCATTCACGCAAAAGCCGCCGTCCAGTGAGCGAGCCCCATGGTCGGAGACCAGCAACACCGTGGTGTCGTTCAGGTCCACCAGCTCCAGCACCCGGCCAATCTCGGCGTCGAGCTGGGTGTAATAGTCGCGAATCACGTGCTGGAACGGGCTGTTGGGCTCGTGGTCCACGTGGTTCGGGTCATGGTACTTCCAGAAGCCGTGGTGCACGCGGTCGAGGCCGATATCGACGAACTGAAAATAATCCCAGGGCTCGTTCTGCATCAGGTGCCGGACCACCTGGAACTGGGTCCGGCTCAGGGCAAAGATCTGGTCACGAAGCCAGGCCTTGTCGTCGGTGCGGAACCCCTTGGCATCCACCGGGTACGGCTCACCCAGCAGGGCGTTGAGCTTGGCCCCAAGCTCGGGCGGGTGGGTGAACACATCTTTGCTGGTATCGGGGGTCAGGAAGCAGCCCACCCAGAGTCCATTCACCTTGCGCGGGGGCCAGCCAGGTGGAACGCCAATACAGATGGAGCGTTTGCCTTCGGTGGCCAGATAGTCCCAAATGGCCGGTGTCTGGATAGAGCGGGCCGTGACAATCGAGAGCTTGTCATAAGAGTGGTCGGCCCGGTTCCTGAAGCCGTAGACACCCAGCGAGCCCGGATCTTGGCTGGTGCTCATGCACATCCAGGCCGGCACCGTGATCGGGGGAATCACGCTTTCCAGGCGGCCGTAACAGCCCGCCTCCATCAGCCGCCGAATGTTGGTGAGGTGTTCATAGCCCAGCAACAGTTCCGGAGCCGCGCAATCAAGACCCAGCACGAGCGTTTTCATGGTCAATATCCGTCGCCTGCGGTTTTTGGAGTTGCGTCTGGGGCACGGTCTGCAATCAGGCGGATCGGAAGTTTCCAGCGTCTGGAGCCCGTCGCCACCTGATCACTTCGGCTGCAAAACCCGCGTGTGAGGTTGCCTCCCTGTCACCCGACCCCCCTGCCCTTGCAGGCCCGGCCGGAACATCAGGGATGCAGCTTATCGCATGGATTCATGCGCGGGGAGTCCCAATCTTGGCCTAACCGTTATAATCGGCCCGCCAGGCCGGTGTTGGCTTTTCCCGAGTGAGTTCGGGCCGGTAGGCTTTGGGGCACCCACTTTTGGCCTCCCCCGTCTGGCGTTGCAGGAATCTTCACCCGGCTGTTACAGGTTTTCAAGCGGAGGGTGGTAGAGGGCTCTCAATGCGTAAACGTCTTGAATGTTCTCTTGATTACCCAGAATTCTCAGTTTTACATTTTGCTGGCGTGGCTTTGTAAGTTTGACCTGTCTATAAATGGCAGATTTGCGGCCAGTAAATCCCCTATTTTTGCTGACCGTTTTAACCGGAACCGCAAACCGGCCTCAGGAATAAATATTTTTCCAAAATGCCCATTTGGCCCAGATGTTGCTTTCTCTCTAAACCCCGTTGAGTGGCTGATCCTGACAAGTGAACGAACTGGCGAATTCGCCCAGCTTTACGTTCCTGACAACCTTGAGAGTTTCCCCCCGATCGCTCCGCTGGCTGATGCTCAGCGCGGCTGCGTCCCCGGTACGTTCTGGCGGACCGCGATCGGTTTGATGCCTGATTTATCCACCGCAAGACGCGGAGAACTCACCATGACTCGCAAGACTCTGACCATTCTGGCCGCCCTGATCGTCATCCAGGCTCATGGTTCGGTACAGGCGGGCGACGGAACACGTCGATCCATGTTCAGGATGGGAAACCGGGCTGCCCGGCCCACGTACCGAGTGGCCGACGCTGGCCAGTATCAGGTGGCTTATTCACGGGTGAACCAGGGGTACCCGGTGGCGGCCCCCGCTCCTGGCCAGGCCGCGTCTCAGTATCGCCTGGCGGCTTATGAGACGGCACCCATGCCCGTAGAAGCGGCCCCTGCGGCGGTTGCTCCCGAGCCGGCCGCGGAACCGATGACGGTGGCGGCTCCCGCCGGCGATCTCTATGGATTTGCCGCGCTGCTGAATCAGTACCGGGCTTCGATGGGTTTGTCACCCCTTGCGGTGGATGGCAACCTGTCGGCCTGGGCCAGCCAGAACAACGCCGCCCAGGCTAATCGAGGGCTCGGTCATCACATCAACCCCAACTGCGTTCAGAACTGTGCCTGGAACTACGGCAATGTGGCCAGTGTGATCCAGGGTTGGATCAACTCTCCAGGGCACCGAGCCAACCTGTTCAACCCCTCAATCACCCGGGTTGGAATTGCCTACGGCCCCGGCCCTTACTGGACCATGAACGCTCAGTGACCAACTGGCGCAGGCCGCGAATCGGGCCTTGAACGGCCCCCCCAAGCTTCCCTCATGATGAACTTACCCGCACGAAACGCCCCGGGAATGGATTTCCGGGGCGTTTCGCTTTGGACCGGCAGCCGGCTGGTGCAGGGTTAAATTTGGGGGTTGGCCGGGTCGAACAGCAGCGGGAAGAATTGCCCGCTCATGGCCTGCCCCTTGGGAATGGGCGGAACCCCCTTCAGCACAACCTCATCGCTATCCGAACGGGTTCCATCTTTGAATGTGTTCAGGACCACGGCGCGGCGAGGTCGGTCGGTAAAATTGGCGTACGAGCCGTGCACCAGAAGCGGGTGGTGGAACGAGCATTCCCCGGCCTTGAGTTCAATGGCCACCGGCTTCTGAAAGTCTTCCCATTGCTGGGGGTTGAGCACGCCGCGAATCGCGTCCATGTCTCCTGCCAGTCCGGTGATCGGCAGCAAGTCCCAGCGATGGCTGCCCGGCACGTACTGAAGACAGCCGTTTTCGCGGGTGCTGTCGTCCAGGCCGGTCCAGCAGGTCAGGTGCTGCATGGGCTGGGTGCGGGTCCAGTAGCTGAAGTCCTGGTGCCAGGCCACCACGCCGCCGTGCTTGCTGGGCTTGCAGAAGAGCTGGTCATGCCAAAATCGAACCGCGCCGCCCAGCAACTGGCTGGCCGGTACCGTGAAGGCGGGATTCCACAGGATGTCATGGAACCCAGGCTTGATCCGCCAGGCCCCCAGGGCGTGAAACAGCACAGTTTGGGGGTCGGCCGATTCATTGGTGTGGTACTCATACCAGAGTTCCTGACCCGGGTGGTGGGGCTGAAACCACTCGGTCAGTTCAGCGCGAAGCGCCTCGACCTGGGTCTGATCCAAAACCCGAACCCCCGCCAGGTAGCCGTGCTCGTGGTAGAAGGCCACCTGCTCGTCGCTCAGGCGGTAGCGGTCCCAATCGTCGGCCGTGATCGGGCGTGCCAACAAGGAGCTAACCGGCTGGTGACGGCTAGAAAGATCAAGAACCTGGCTCATCGCAATTCACTCTCGAGTCACGGGGGAGAGGGGCGGTTTTTTCCGAAATTGGGGTCGTTCTCATGCTAACCGATTCCCGCAAGCGTCGGAAGAAACCTCGGGCGTGGCAACCGCCGGCCAGACCAGGGGCTTAACGAATGAGGATCTTCGGTCCACAATGGAATGATTGTGAATTGCAAAAGGTATGCCTGGAGTATTGCCATGAAGGTTTCTCAATGGCTGGCCGCATCAACCGTTCTTGGGCTTCTGGCCATGGCCACCACTGCCCCGGCGCAAACTTCCAAGCCAGGCGG
This sequence comes from uncultured Planctomycetales bacterium, assembly GCA_903926465.1. Taxonomy (GTDB): domain Bacteria; phylum Planctomycetota; class Planctomycetia; order Isosphaerales; family Isosphaeraceae; genus CAIYJE01. The sequence goes on along the minus strand of CAIYJE010000188.1, from coordinate 91,235 downwards.
TACCCAACGCTCTGCGCGGGCAGCCAATTCTCAAAAACAACCAGCGGAGGTCGCCGTGGATGATTTCAATGGGGTCTCCGCAACCGCGAAGACCGAAAAAGCCACTTTTGGAGGCGGCTGTTTCTGGTGCGTGGAGGCCGTGTTTGAACGGGTGCCAGGGGTCAAGGCCGCGGTTTCAGGCTATGCGGCCGGTGATCGTGAGAACTTCCCGATTCCCACCTATGAACTGGTGTGTTCAGGCGAAACCGGCTACGCCGAGGTTCTGCAAGTGGAGTACGACCCCAAGGCCGTGACCTATGAGAAACTCCTCGAGGTGTTTTTCACCTGCCATGACCCCACCACGCTTAATCGCCAGGGACCCGACCGAGGCACCCAGTACCGCTCCATCATCCTGGCTCATGACCAAACGCAGGCGAAGCTGGCCACCCAGTTCATCGAACGGCTCAATGCCAATCAGGTTTTCGGCGCCCCTGTGGTCACGCAGGTGGCCCCGCTCGACAAGTTCTTTCCGGCCGAGGCTTATCACCAGGATTACTACCGCAAGCACCCCAATGCCCCGTATTGCCAGGCGATGATTCCCGCCAAGCTTGAAAAGCTCAAGCATGTGGAGTTTCCCGCGGCCGCAGACTCCAAGGCTCCGGCCAAGCCCTGAAAGCGCAGCGCTACGCCTCCCCCGGATGTTTGAAGCCGGGGAGACATTGATGCCTGCCCACCACGGGTACCGTGGCTGCCGGAGGTGGCGGTTCAGAGCACCCAGTCTGGCGAGGTTTCTGGCTTGGCAAGCTGGGCGATACTTGATGTTGCCAGAATCTGGTAGTGGGCTAGTCGGGCTTCTTGAAACAGGGCGGCCAGCCGCCTGGATTCCTGAGATCCCCCTTTGCGTGGGGGATCTCCAAGTCCCTCGATAGCGGAAATGACATCGGCCACGGCAATCGCGTCGGCCGGTCGAGCAAGCTGATAGCCACCATCAGAGCCCCGGGCACTATGCACCAGCCCGGCCGACTTGAGTTGGAGTAGGATCTGCACCAGGTAGCGCTCAGGAATCTCTTGCGCCTGGGCAATTTCTTTGACCCGACGCGGCGTTCCAGGGACCTCGGATCGCGCCAGTTCAATCAACGCGAGGCAGGCATATTCCGACTTGGCGGAGATCCGCATCGGCAGAGAATCTCCCCTTGGTGAAGGAACAGGCCCAGATTGCTTCCAGGCGAGATTTCCATGGACTGAAGCTTGAGAGCGATGCTGATCTGGGCAACAGGCCCACGCACGAGGCCGGTCAGAGTGGCCCAGATCCGTAACGGATCACCTGGTCAGTTGACGCTGACCCAGTTCGCCAGTTCATAGGCTGTGGGTCGAACCTGAGCCTGAGCCTGTTCGTAGGCTATCCGGTAGAGGTCGGCCATCATCCACGAGGCGTCTTGCCCCATGCAGGGCGTGACCAAGGTGCAGAAAGCCAGCGACGAACGGACCGGTTGGTGGGGGTGAGCAAACCGAGAAACTTCAACACCATCTTCACCGAAGGCCCGAATCGCACCCATTGCTGGCTCTCCCGTAGCAGAGGACTTGTGGCTCAATGTCTACCAAATCTATCGGAATTATGAACTTGAGTCGAGAGGATTTCGCAAAGAATTTTTAAGTCCCATGTGCGTAAGGCCATTAGGGCTTGGTGGCGGCCTTGGTCTGGGAATTCAAGCGGCAATCTTGACTAGTCCGGTCGGGAATACCGATTTGATCATCTTGATCAACTATGTGATCAATGAATGTTGATATTTTTGATGGATTGTTCTTGCGTTCTGACTGAAAAAATAGAAAATCGGGTCATGCGGCATCGAGCTGATACCTTGATGGCCAATCACTTTTCAGAAGCAAGAATTCCGAAGACCCAGGAGCTAAGCAATGGCCAGCATGATGATGATGGAGCGGGGAATGATGGGGATGCCGGCGATGGGGATGGGTCCGATGGCTGGCCAGAAGCCAGGCATGGCGGCACCGGCCAATCCGATGATGGTCCCCAAGTGCACAATGACCTTTGAGAAGTGCGCGGGTGGGATGAAGGTCATGTGCGTGTGTGAGGACAAGGTTTCGGCCGGCATGCTTCAGAATTTGTGCGCCATGATGGCTGGCGGCATGATGAGCTGCGCCATGATGATGAACGGCATGATGGTATGCTGTTGCAACATGATGATGGGGCACTGCAAGGTTGAGATGACCAAAGACGGCTGCTGCATGATGTGTACCAGCGGCGACCAGGAATGTGCGGCCATGATTCAGGCCTGCTGCGATTGTTGCGAGTCGATGATGAAGGCTGGCTGCACCTGCTGCATGATGATGAACAACATGCCGATCTGCTGCTCTTGCTGAACCGTGACGGGCGACGCGGATAGATGAGAAACCAAGAACACCCGGGTGGGCCTGCGGCTTGCAGGCTCAACCGGGTGTTGTGCTTTGCGCCCATTTTGGGCCCAGGGCGCCCGCGTGTCGGTTAACCAGGCCGGTTGAGGGTGTTTGGGAGGCGGGTTCCAACTGCTTGCTATTATGAAGTTTATGTGAGTTTTGGGCGGGCGGCGACGCCAGGGTTGGCTTGAAGCCGCGGTGATCGGTTAGAATTATGAACTCATGCGTCCCAGGTGGGAAGGTGTGAATTTCACCGGCCACATTGAGAGAAAATGCTGAATTCTTTCTGGCAGTCGTTCAGCGCGCTATCGCTGCAGGGCCAGTTATTCTTTGGTTTTGCGCTGTTCGTGGCCTTTGCCTTTGAATTCATCAACGGGTTTCACGATACCGCCAACGCGGTGACCACGGTGATTTACACCAAAACGCTCCGCCCAACTCCGGCGGTGCTGTTTTCGGGTCTTTGCAACTTTCTGGGCGTGCTGCTGGGTGGCACGGCTGTCGCGTTCAGTATTGTGAATTTGTTGCCTGTGGACCTTTTGATTGAAAGTGCCTCCACGCGTGCCATTGTGATGGTGGTTTCGCTGTTACTTGCGGGCGTGATCTGGAACCTGGGCACCTGGTGGCTGGGCCTGCCGGTCTCCAGTTCGCACACCCTGATTGGCTCCATTCTGGGGGTGGGGCTGGCCAATAGCCTGCTCACCCGGGGCGATGTGTCGGGCGTGAACTGGACCAAGGCGCGTGATGTGGGAATGTCGCTGCTGATCTCTCCCATGGTTGGGTTCATTTCGGCCGCGGTACTGCTGCTCATCATGCGGCGGTCGTTGAAAGACCAGCGGTTGTTTCATCCACCCGGAGAGGGGGACGACCCACCACGCTGGATTCGTGGGGTGCTGCTGGCCACCTGCGGCGGCGTGAGTTTTGCGCACGGCTCCAATGATGGTCAGAAGGGGATGGGCTTGATCTTGCTGGCCCTGATCGGGTTTCTGCCCACCTATTACGCCCTGGACATGCACCACGCCCATACTGCGGAATCGGTTCACGCGGCGGCTCTGGAAATTCAGCGCACGCTTGAGGCAGATGCCGTGCTGCAAACCGGGACCATTGCCGCCGACATTGCGCAGGTCACGGCCGGACTTCAGGGCGCAGACTCGTTTGCCGATGTGCCCCCGGACCAGCGTTGGGAAATGCGGCATGCAATCTTGAGACTGCGGAACGATCTGGCCGCCAGTCCGCTGTCGGCAGAGACCCGGGCCGCCATTGCCCCGTTGGTCAAACGGTTGCTGGGTGCCACCGAGTATGTTCCGCTCTGGGTGGTGGTGGGTGTGGCCCTGGCACTGGGGATTGGGACGACCATTGGGTACCAGCGCATTGTGGTGACCGTGGCCGAAAAAATTGGCAAAACGCACATGACCTACGCTCAGGGGGCGGCGGCCGAGGTGGTGGCGGCGGTCACCATTGGGCTGGCCGACGTTTATCACCTGCCGGTCAGTACCACCCACGTTCTCTCATCGGGAGTGGCGGGTACCATGTGGGCGAACAAGTCCGGGCTCCAGGCCGATACGATCCGGAAGATCGGTCTGGCCTGGGCTCTGACTCTGCCGGCGGCAATCTTGCTGGCCGCCACCCTGTTCACCGTGGGGGGGTGGCTCATCCCTGGGGCGCAACCTGGCAACCGGGTGGTTAATTCTTCACCCGCCGAGGTTGCCGTTCCCCTGGTGCCTGCGGGTGTGCCCGCCGTAGGAATCGGTCGCTAAGGTCAAATAACCACGGGTCGAAAAGTCGATCAGTCCGTTTTGAAGGTTCGCTGTTCGGACTGAAGAACACCGTTGCCGTCCTGGACACGGCTCTTCTACAGCCCCACGCGTGGGCGAAAGATGGTTCGTTGGTTTTCCAGGCATTCTGAGCAGAAAAACCCAAACGCGCAACTTTGCAAATGCCTGCGCCAAGGATGCTTGGTCTTTGTCTGTTATTGAGACCGTTTGCCCAGACAACGCCCCCCAAACAAGCGACACGGCTCAAGCTGCGACTTGGGTTTCAACCCAAAAAAACCTTCCGACCACACGGTGTGTGTGATCGGAAGGTTTGAGGATCAGCAGCGGTTCTGCTGGGCTGATTAGCCCAGCAGTTGATCGACCCTGGGCAGCAGGTCGGCGAAGTTGAGCCGGCTGGGGCAAGCATCGCGGGCGGCCTCCAGGTCGGCAGTCTGCCAGGCGCGTTCTTCGGGAGAGAGCTTGGCGTATTCTTCGCGTGCCATCCGGCGAGCGCCCGTTTGTTCATGGTAGGCCAGGAAGCGGGTGAGGTCACCGAGGCGGGCCTGGGTGCCGGCGGCGTGGCCACAGCGGCCATCGCAGTCGGTACACATCCGAGGACCCGCGGCTAGCACGGCGTCCTTCAGAAGCGCCAGGTCGGCCGTCTTGAGCGGCTCGAACCGCTGGGCGGCATCGACGTTTTCCTTCACCTGGTCGGTATTCATCATGGTAACGCAGGTGGCGGAAATCCGCTCGTCGGACCAGATGGCCGTGAGTACCCCCTGGAATGCGTTCAGGCCGCGTTCTTTGAGTGCCGGCACCTTGCCCAAAACCTCGTCAGGCTTGATCCCCAGCAGTTGCTTCATCGACACCAGGCCAATGTTCTTGGCATGGCAGGCGTCAATCGCTTTGTTCATGGCCGAGTCTTTGGCCAGCCAGGGAGAGAACTGGAGCATGATGACGTCAATGAAGTTTCCCTCGGCGGCTGCCTGAAGCTGCTCGGCGCGCTTGGCGTCGTGCGTGCTGAAGCCGACGAATTTGACCTTGCCGGTCTTCTTGATGGCTTCGGCTGCTTCCTTCATCTCTTTGCTCTTGGGCCAGTCCACCTGGTTGGAGCCCAGGCCATGGAAGAAGAGCAGATCAATGTAGTCTGTACCGAGCGCTTCCAGGCGGGCATCGATCCGCTTGAGCATTTCGGAGGGGGTGCCCACCCCGTCTTTGGTCGCCAGGAAGATGTTCTTGCGCACTTCGGGCATGGCGCTGAACCACTTCTTGAAACCACCTTCGGTGCCGTAGGCCGCGGCCGTATCAAAATAACGGACACCGCGCTCATAAGAGAACCGAAGCAGGCGATCCAGGGCGCTGGGGCCTTGCACGGTGCCCTGGTTGACCAGGGTAACCTTCACTCCGGTGCGGCCCAGAGTTCGGGTGGGGAGCGTGGTTTCCTTGGCCACGGCCACAGCCGGATCATCGGCCCGGCTTACACCGGCAGCCAGCGAGGCTGCCGTCGAGGCCGCGGCACTGGTCTGAAGAAATGATCGCCGATCCATCGAACCAGGAGCAGTTTCGCGTTCAGACATCAGATCGACCTCCGTCAGGGTTACTGGATAGCCAACCGCAGGACGCCAAGCGGCACGTAAATTCAAGCTACGCTTCTTCTTTTCGGCTGTCGAGCAAGTCTTTGAAAAGAATTCAACAGAAACCTGGTGTAGCTCAGGGATTAGGGATGCCATTCCAGCGGTCGGGGTGCTGCTGCATTTCGGCCCGACTCAGCCGGAAATCTCGACGATATCGATTGAGTCCAAAAGAATTCTCTGCTTCGGGCTTGCAGGAGGTAGAGAAGCTCGGTATGTTCGTACGTTCCGCCCGTGGACTGGGCTCCGCATTCGGCTCGCCGCTCGCGATCCGACAACTGGGCGAACGGTCCCACTCCTGACTGATTGGTTGGGAGCGTGGGAGCATTTACCCTGATCTGACTCTAGCCCCGCGAGTCTTGTTGCGATGAAAGTGCGTTCCAGTATTCGGCGTATTTGCGAACATTGCAAGATTGTGCGCCGACGACGCAAGCTTTACGTGATTTGCAGCACCAACCCCAAGCACAAGCAGCGGCAAGGTTAAGCTTGGATAGACTGATCGCGCGCAGTCTTCCGGCCCTTCCACTGCCTCGACCGGAGATCCCGACGGATGCCTCGTATCCTGGGTGTCGACATACCGCACAATAAGAAAACGCTCTTCTCTCTGCAGTACTTATACGGCATTGGCCCGTATTTGGCTCAGGAGCTTTGTGAGCGCACTGCTATTGACCCCGACAAGCGGGCTCATGAGCTGACTGAAGACGATCTGGCTAAGCTCGCCAAACTGCTCGAAGACGAATACGTCGTCGAAGGGCAGTTGAGACGCCAGGTTGGCCAGCACATTGCCCGGCTTCGGGACATTGGCTGCTTCCGTGGGCTTCGACACCGCAAAGGTCTTCCGGTTCGTGGTCAGCGAACCCGTACGAACGCTCGGACCCGCAAGGGCCCACGTAAGACGGTTGCCGGCAAGAAGGGCGTGAAGGACATGCGCTGAGTTGAACTATGGGGTTGGGGTGGTTTACTACCCTGGCCCTTTTTGTTCTGGCTCAGTCTGTCTGCTTGGCTCGAACGAAGAGTGGTTTTGCTCTCTTTGTCCGATCCCCATCCCGGGTCTCGCGATCCGAGAGCAAACTGTCACAACAACTGTCGAGTACAGCCTGGTATTGCGGCTCCCCACTTCGTTTTACGAGGTGGATTGAGCCTGATTGAAGGAGACGAGACGTCGTGGCCAAGGCCAAGAAGAAGAGAGTCAAGAAGAACGTCAGCCGTGCGGTTGTGCACATCAAAGCGACGTTCAATAACACCTTGGTAACCATCACCGATCCCAATGGCGATGCCCTTTGCTGGGCTTCCAGTGGTACGGTTGGTTTCAAGGGTAGTCGTAAGTCAACTCCGTTCGCTGCTCAGAGAGCGGCAGAGACCGCCGCCTCGGCCGCCACCAAGTTTGGTGTTCGAGAAGTTGAAGTTAAAGTCAAGGGCCCTGGGTCCGGTCGTGAAAGTGCCATCACGGCTCTTTCCGCATCGGGACTTTCGATCAAAGCGATCGAAGATGTCACCCCCCTGCCCCACAACGGCTGCCGCCCACCCAAAAAGCGACGCGTTTGACCCAAACCCTTGGGTTGGTCAGTCGCTTTTGTTAGTGATCCCGATTTACGAGCCATCCCGGTCCGACTTTGGGGTGAAGATGTTTGGGCTGCGGGATGCCCGACCTTCGCTCAGACCTTTGGGTCAGCAAAGTTTACCGGATTAACGGCTCGCGGCTTCTTTGCATTCCGCACATAGCCACCAGTTCGAGACGAGGACGATGGGACGATATACCGGACCGGTTTGCCGGCTCTGCCGGCGTGAAGGCCTAAAGCTGTTCCTGAAGGGAACCCGCTGCGATACCCCCAAGTGCGCCATTGAACGCCGTGAAGGGGTGCCCGGCATGCACCCGTTTCGTAAGGGGAAGGCCAGCGAATATGCAATTCGCTTGCGTGAGAAACAGAAGGTCAAGCGGTACTACGGCATTTTTGAACGCCAGTTCCGTAAATACTTTGAAATGGCCGGTCGCAAGTCAGGCAATACGGGTGATGCCCTGATGAGCCTGATTGAACGCCGTCTGGACAATGTGGTGACCCGGCTTGGTTTTGCCGTTAGTCGCGCAGGAGCCCGCCAGTTGATTGGTCACGGACACGTGACGGTCAACGGTCGCAAGGTTGATATTTCGAGCTTCCTTGTTCGCCCCGGTGATGCGGTGGCTGTCAAGGATCGTGAGCACTCCAAGAAGCTGGCCGCTTCCGTCCTAGAGATGGAAGGCATGCCACCCGTGCCCGATTGGCTCGAACGAGTGACGGCCGATCCACCAGAAGGTCGAGTGAGCCGTCTGCCTTCGACTCAGGATATCTCCCTGCCTGTGAATCCACAGCTGATCGTCGAGCTTTTGAGCCGTTGATTGGTTGGCTTTCTGTTTCAGAGAGCCACGCGTGCGGGGCTGGTGTGTTCAGCCCCCATGTTTGGTGTTTTCATTGGGCAACTTGAACCACGTACCAGACCTTTCATCCTGGGAGCCCCGCGATGCGTATTCGTTGGCGTGGCCTGGAATTGCCGAGCCGGGTCGTCTGCATCCGCGAGAGCCTGACTGAGACCTTCGGTGAGTTCCACGTCGAACCGTTTGAGCGTGGCTTTGGCCACACGGTGGGAAATAGCCTACGGCGGATCTTGCTCTCGAGCCTCGAAGGCAGTGCCGTCACCAAGATCAAGATCCAAGGAGTGCAGCACGAGTTCTCCAGCATTCCTGGCATGATTGAAGACATCACCGACCTGGTTTTGAACCTTAAAGGTCTGGTGGTCAAGAATCATTCCGAACAGCCAAAAACGATCTTCATCGAGCGGAATAAGCAGGGCATCGTTCAGGGTAAAGACATCGTTCACGATGAGACGGTCGAGATCAAAAATCCCGATCATATTCTTTGCACCCTGACCGACGATGTTCAGTTCCACGTTGAGATGACGGTTGAGAATGGCCGTGGCTATCGGCCGGCCGCCGAAGGTCACAACGAAGAACTCGAGCCAGGCGCAATTCCGATTGACGCCATCTTTACTCCCGCTGTCCGCGTCGAATACCGGGTTGAGAACACCCGCGTGGGTCAGCGCACCAACTATGACAAGTTGATTCTTCGCATCTGGACCACGGGTACCATTGGTCCCGAGATGGCCCTGGTGGAAGCTGCCAAGATTCTCAGGAAGCACCTGAACCCCTTCGTTCAGTATTATGAGCCAATGGAAACGCTTGCACCTGAAGGTGTGACCGGTTCCACCACCCGCTCTGATCTTCCGATGGACGTGACGCTCGAAGGCAAGCTCAACATGAGCTTGGCGGAACTCGAACTCTCGGTGCGTGCCACCAACTGCCTTGAGAGCGAGGGAATCACGAACGTCCGGCAACTCGTTAGCCGTAGCGAGGATCAACTCCTCACGGTTCGTAACTTTGGCGAAACCACGCTCAAAGAAGTTACGAAAAAACTGCAGGAACACGGGCTCGCTCTTGGCATGAACGTGCCGGCTGCTCGCTGAGCTATACATTCCGTCGGTCGTCACGTACCACCCTGGTGGGTTGGGTGTGTGTGCGGCCTGCTTCACCACCCAAGATCGCGGTATTTCGAGACCGATAAGGATCGTTTCCGATGCGTCACCGCAAAGCTGGTCGTAAATTCAAGAGGACGCCCGAGCATCGTCAGATGATGCTCCGCAACCTTGCTACGGCCCTTTTTGAACATGGTAAGATCACGACCACTCTCGCCAAGGCGAAAGAAGTTCAACCCTACGCCGAGAAGTTGATCACAACGGCTCGCGGTGGTTTTGAACTGAATCACTTCCGTCGTGCCCTGGCGGTGGTCACCAAGAAAGATGTTGCCTACAAGCTGTTCCATGAAATTGGACCACAGTTTGCCGGCCGACCTGGTGGCTACACCCGCCTGTTCAAGCTCGCCAAGGTTCGCCAGGGCGATGCATCGGCCATGGCAGTTCTCACACTGCTGGGCGCCGATGAAAAGGTTGCCAGTGCTCCTGTCAAACCTTCGGTCACTGCCGAATCTTGAACTTCAGGTGATCTGAGCCTGTCAGCCTTGTGCTGGCGTTCTGATATCAGGCCGGACTGTTGCTTTCCATGCAGCAGCCCGGCTTTTTTCGTGCGCTTTGCTTCGCCAGGCTACGGATCTGCAACTTCATTTCGATCCACGGTCGGATTGGACTTCACCACTTCGGGTGATCGGCTTACGATGCCGCCCCGAGTGATTCTAGATTCCGCACCAACTGAGTTCACGGAAGAGCGGGTTGCGTGATGCCATGGCGTACTGAGCAAATCCGTGCCACGGCGGTAGTCGTTGCGGGCGTCATTATCTTGTGCGTTATGGCGCTGCCGCTACTCACCGGTTCGGTCTATGCATCTGACGATCTCGGCTGGTTTCATCTCCCCTTGCGCGTTTTTTATGCGCGTAGTTTGGCTGCGGGTGATGATCCTGCCTGGTGTCCCAACCTGTTTTGCGGCTTCTACCTTCAAGGTGAAGGTCAGGTGGGCATGACCCATCCCGCACACCTGCTTCTTTATCGGTTGTTGCCGGTGTCCGTGGCGTTCAACCTGGAATTGCTGATTGGTTACCCCCTGAGTTTCCTGGGCTTTTACCTGGTACTTCGGTCACACCAGCTTCCCTCGGAATCGGCTTGGCTTGGTTCGTTCATCTGCACGTTCGCAGGTTACAACCTGCTCCATTACCGCCATATCAATTCGGTGGCCATTCTTGCTCACTTGCCCTGGTTATTGCTGGCCATCCGGCACACGTTGCAAGACGGTGCACGTGGCGCAGCCTGGGGACGACTGGCCGTGGGCCTGCTGACTGCCTCGCAACTGACGATCGGACATCCACAAACCGTGTGGTACTCGGCACTCGTTGAAAGTGTGTATGCCTTGGCCTTGGCCTGGCACGGTGGTCGGGGCATTGCTCCCCTGGTCGGGCTGGCAGTTGCCAAGACGCTGGGAATTCTGGGCGGAGCCATCCAGTGGCTCCCCACGCTGGCGGCCATTCAAGATTCGATCCGCCAGGCTCCCACCTGGAATGGAGTGACATTAGGCTCACTTCACCCGCTCAATCTGGTTGTGCCCATTGCCCCCTACCTGTTTGCGGCTCGGGTGTATGGTCCTGAAGTTCCGGGCTTACCACTGGGCGTGGCGGCCAATCTTCAGGATTGGCGGATGCATGAGTACGGGATGTATTTGGGGGCGTGTGTTCCGGCTTTACTTGGCTGGCTCGCGTTGCGCTGGAGGAACCTGGGCACTGGTCGATCGTTGGCCAAGGTGGCCCTCTGGATCTCCATTCCTGCCCTTCTGATTGCCTTTGGGCGATACACGCCGGTCTATCGCCTGGTGACTCAGCTTCCCCTGGTTGGTTATTTCCGGGTCCCTGCCAGGTACCTTTTGCTGGTTCATCTGGCGGAGGCAGCACTTGTTGCGGTGGCCTACGCCGATCTCTGTCGGGTTGTTGAGCGACGTGAAAAGCCTCCTGCCCGGCTGGTCTGGCTCTGGTTCTTGCCCCTGGCGGCCTTGGTTGCCGTGCTCTTTGTGCCGCTGTTGTGCCGGTTGGGGCTGCCGGGCACGCCAGTTGTGCCGCTTGGCTCACTGTTTCAGCGGGCTCTGGGAGTGATTTTGGTTCTGATGGCCACGGGTTTGGTGGTTTTGGCCGCCCAAGGCAAGCGCCGGGCCCTGCTGGCGATTGTGCTCTTTCTTGCGGCCGACATTGGCTACTACAGCTTGAGTTACATGCGTGATCATTCGATCCGCCCGATTGCTCCTTATCTCCAGGAAGCGGCGCTGCCCGGTGGCTCATCTGGGATGCGGGTTTGGCAGACGGGCGAAACCGAGAACGCACCGGTGGCCGCTGGACTGCTGCTGGAGGGTGGTTATGCTGCCCTCGCTCCTCGACGGATGCTTCCCGAGGGACATCCCAAGACTCTTCAACTCGAAGGGGTGGGCTGGGAGGTCTCGGGTCGTCTGCCAAGGAAAGCCTGGAATCGGGTCGCCGATCCTTTGCCACTGGTTCGTCTGGTTGCAACCGCCGTGGCTACAACCGAGCCGGCCCAGGTTCTAGACACAATTGACCTGGCCAGCACAGCCATGATCGAGCCTGGCCATGAGGCTGAGATGGCGAGTGGGCCACCGGGCACCGCCGAGCTGATCACCGAGCGGCCGGGAGCGTTCGAAATTCGTTCAGTGGCGCCGGATACGCGATTGCTGGTGGTTTCTGAAAGTTATCATGAGGGATGGTCTGCACGGGTCGATGGAACGCCGGTGGAACGACTGCGCGTGAACGGCGACTTTCTGGGGTGCTACGTTCCGGCCGGGTCACACCGGGTTACGCTTCAGTTTGCACCGGCCAGTTTGGCGCGAGGCCGGGTGCTTTCGTTTGCCGGTCTGTCGTTGCTGATCGGCTGGACGGTTGCGGTGTTGGCGCGGCCACGCCCCGGTGACCGTCTGGTACCAGCTCCGCATTTGGGTGTGCGTCAGAGTCAATCGTCTCACGTGACCATTTGAATGGGCCCCGGAAGGCCCCCTGCCCGACCTTGGCTGGACCTTCAGACTTTCGCAGGAAGCGAGCCATTTTCATGCAAGGGACAACATCGGAGGCAGGTACGCGGCTTGCTGGGCGCCGTCGTACGGGCGACACGGTGCAAATTGCGGGCGACTATCAGTTCCAGGCCCTGAGCCATGGGCCTGCCCCTCAGCGTTTCTGGCACGACACCAAGCGCTGGCTGGCGGAAACCTACCTTCAGCCGTTGCCCACCGACCGTGTGCTTGATGTTGGCTGCGGGTCGGGTGTGGTGGCTCATCATCTGGCCCAGCTACCCGTGGCTCAATGTGTGGCCGTGGATGGCAACCGCTCCGCCATCGAGTTTGGTCAGGCCCAGTTCTCACGCCCGAATCTTCGGTTCGTTCATGCCCTGGTTGATGAACTTGACTTGTCCGCAGGCTATTTCGACTCCGCCTGCTGCCTGGAGTTGATTGAGCATCTTTATCCGGAACAAGGGGAAGCCCTGCTCCGAAGTTTGCGACATCTGGTGCGTCCCGGGGGCCGACTGCTGATCACCACACCCAATTACCACAGCCTCTGGCCAGCCATTGAGTGGATGCTGGATTTCTCTGGGAAGGTCCCGAAGCTGGCCGGTGATCAGCATGTGTCGTTTTACCATCACCGGCGTCTGGCCAGGCTGGCGGAGGCCAGTGGCTGGCGAACGCTGCACCAGCACACCTGTTGCACCCTGGCGCCTTGGGCCGCCTGGTTGAGCGAAGACCTGGCCCGCAGCCTGCGGCAGATTGAGCGTAAGCTTCCCTGCGGGACGATTCTCGTGCACGTTCTGGAGCGATCCTCAGGAGCCGGCTCATGAGCCAAACCACCGCCGCTATTCCGGCTGAGTGTTCGCCGGAACTCAGCGTGATTGTGCCCATGTTCAACGAGCGAGACAACCTGGGCTTGCTTTGCGAGCGGGTGCGCCAGGTGCTTGCACCTCAGCAGATCCGCTATGAATTGATCTTTGTGGATGATGGTTCCAGCGATGATTCCGTGGCCGTGGCTTGGGGCCTGGCGGAACGGTATCCCTGGGTTCGGGTGTTGGCCTTGGTGCGCAACTTTGGCAAAGAAGCCGCCATGCTGGCCGGTTACGATCATGTCCGCGGAGCTGCGGTGGTGGTGCTCGATGCCGACCTGCAGCAGCCGCCTGAGTTGCTTCTGGAGATGTTAACCCTGTGGCGTCAGGGGTATGACATCATCAACGCGGTTCGCGTCGATACCAAGGGACTCTCCCGGCCGCGCAAACTGGCATCCACCTTGTTTTACTGGATCAATAACCACCTGACGGGTACCCGGATCCCCGCCCAATCAGCCGACTTTGGCCTGCTGGATGCCTCGGTCGTGGCCTCATTGCGTGCCTGCCGAGAGGTGCACCGGTTCAACCGCGCCTTGGTGGCCTGGACGGGCAGCTCCCGTGCCCAGGTTACCTACACGGCGGCGCCTCGGAATGCGGGTCAAACCCACTGGAATGGCCGAAAACTGCTCAAATATGCCATGGACGGAATTCTCTCGTTCAGTGTTCGTCCGCTGCGCCTGGTGGGCCTGGCGGGGGTGGCTCTGAGCGTCATTAGCTTTGCCTACCTGTTGCTGGTGGCGGTCCTTCGCATTGTGAGGCCCGAACTCGCCGGCGTTGGCCATGGATACGCGAGTATCATTGGCATGATCTCGCTGCTGGGCGGGTTCCAGCTCACCAGTATCTGGCTGCTGGGTGAATATATCGGACGAATTTATGAGCAAGTGAAAGGTCGGCCGCTGTATCTGCTCAAAGAGCTGAATTCCAGCTCGTTTGAGCCGGGGATCCGCCGAAGGACTATGGCCGTGGAAAACAGCCATCGTGTCCATCGCTCACAAGAACGGGAGCAACCGCATTTTTCCCAGGCCGCAGCTTCCAGCCGGGTTCAGGGCCAGGCCGAAGACCGGCAGGCACGGCCCTGAATCAGGCGGCCACCTCGACCTGTTCGTTTTCAATCACCGTACTTCTGACGGAGTCGGCCCGAGAGCCTTAGAACAAGCTGGGCCCGTTCAAACTCGGTGAGCCAGTCGGCCGTGACCGCCGCTGTGGCCTCGTCATCGGGCGGCACCAGGCCCGTGGGGCAGCTTGGACCGAGCTGCTGGGCCGCCAGTCGGCGATAGGTGCTGATGGAGCGGTCGCCATAGCGGCCGACCTCAAGAAAATCTTCGCTCAGGAAGACCACAACCGGCACCCGCTGGCCACCGTTGATCATCAACGCTTCGCGAACCTCTTCTCGGGCATCACGGTCCAGAAACCGGATCTGGATCGCCGGTGCCGCCTGGGCAAAATGGTCAAAGATCGGCACCTGGTTGATGCAGTCGCCGCACCAGGCACCGTTGAGAACCAGAACCGGCATGGCCCGCTGGAACGAGCCTAGCAGGGTGGTCTGGGCCTGAGAGAGCTTGATGCGGGCGTGCATGGCGTTCCACCGGGTGCGCTGCTCTGGCTTGGCGTACTGGTCGAGAAACTGGGTGTAGGGAAGCGCCTCGGCAAAAATGGTCGCCCAATCCATGTGTGATCCGTTCTGAAATTCAAGAGAGCAAATAGAAACCAAGAGCCCGGCCGTTCCGTGTGAGCGTATGACGAATCCGGCGATTTATGCAACCACGCCCGCGCCAGATTTCCCTGAGCTGTCCCGGTTTCAGAGCCACCCGAGTGCGTGCAGGGCCGCCAGATGCTTGCAGTAGCGTGGCTGGTCGGTCTCTGCAATTCGGTAAACCCACTCGGCACAATCGCACTGCGTGGCCCCGTCGGCTTGTCGAAGCGCATAGTAAGGCTCTAGCTCCGGTTCGACCGAAAGCCGAGTCAGACGGCAGATGACCGGAGCCAGAGGCGTACTGGTGATAGACTCCAGCCTGTAGGTGCCGCCCTGGATCAAAATCAGCCGCACATGCGTCTCAGGCCGCTTGGAATCACCCAGTTCCAGCATGGTACAGGGAGGTTGCTGAAGCGCCTCGGCGACCAGGCGTTCGCCAACCTCCTGGCAAAGCCGCTCCCAGCACTTCCGGGCTTCAGCCTGTGCTTGCCGAAAGTACCAGGTGGTTTCATGGTAGGGACCGAGCCGCCCCATCACGGTGTGGAGATCCACATCCGCCACCTCCAGTGACATCCGCCCCCGCTGGATCAGCTCGGTAGTTTTGTTGGCGGTTCCCCTCAGGCCCAGCGCAACCGGCTGGTGGGTCGATCCAGAACCAACCCGCCCCAGGCGCGGGGCACGCATTCCCTGTGACATCGCAAGACTCCGTCCTGCCAGTGTCCCCGCTCAGTCATTCAGACCTGCGGATTGCCGGCCCCTCCTTGTGCGGTTGCAGCGACTCTTACCTGAACCGCTTGAGAATTCTACGTGGGCTTGCCGAGATTGCAACGCACGGGCTGAAACTCGGTAAAAATCGCGTCTCGACGCGTTACCCCCCCCTCAGTCTTCAGGACGAAGTTCGGCCGCGATGGCATCCTGCAGCAGCGTCACTGCCCCCTCTTCGTACCGCTGCGAGTTCCAGGGCCAGGCGATCGAGTCTCCGCCATGCCGGGGAATGATATGCCAGTGCATATGGGCCACCGACTGTCCTGCCACCGGTCCCACGTTCACCATCACGTTCAGGCCTTCGGCCTGAGTGGCCTTTTTGACCGCACGGCAGAGCCTTGGAAGCAACCGCGCGGTTTCGGCCGCCACGCTGTCGGGTAACTCTGGCAAAGTCTCATGATGCGCTTTGGGAATTACCAGCAGGTGCCCGGGCTTGAGGGGGCCAATGTCCAAAAACGCCAGCGCGTGCTCGGTTTCGTAAACCCGTGCGCACGGAATTTCGCCGGCCACGATCTTGCAAAAGAGACAGTTCGGGTCACGACCCATGGTCTGGACTCCCTCCTCCATCAGTGTGCTGCGGTCATGGGCTTTCCTCGTGATCGCCGGACGACGGTCGGGGGGAAGAGGGAAAGACCTGCTTCCCACAAAATAATCACAGGCAGGCTGCCGGGTCGAGTCCTCGGTTGCCACCGTTCGGAAATGACAGCGGAGGAATTTCCTGCGCTCCCCAACGGGAGCCCCCAGACCCAGGCCCCGATTCCCACCGGAACCTGGCACCAATGCAAATCCGTTCTGGAGTTCAGGAACCAGATTGGCTGTCCAGCGTGCCCGATCTGCACAAACCCGCAGGCAACTCGGAGCCCCCCATGCTGGGCGGCTCCGGGCCAGATCGGTAAGCTAGATCTCTCCTGCTGGTGTCATTGAGAACCGGTGTGGTAGAGCCAAGGGGCTGCCTGACAAACTGTCAGGGCTGGCCCAGGCTCGGGGGTCGTGTTCTCGGACCCGGGGTCGATTCCGCCGGTCGCTCATGACAAGCCCTTGCCTCGCACGCTTTCCTCCCAAGGATGTCCCGCCATGGACAGTGATAGCTCCAGTTCCCCGTCCCTGCTCTCCCAAATTCGGAATATCGGCATCATTGCCCATATCGACGCGGGCAAGACGACCACGACCGAGCGAATCCTCTACTACACAGGAGAGATTCACCGGATGGGAGATGTCGACAAGGGGACCACCACGACGGACTATCTGGAGGAAGAACGTCAGCGTGGCATCACCATCGTGGCGGCTGCAATCACCTGCCGGTGGAAAGACCGCCAGGGGCAGCCGATCACCATCAATATTATCGATACGCCGGGTCACGTCGATTTCACGGCGGAAGTCGAACGAAGCCTGCGGGTTCTTGATGGTGCGGTGGTCATTTTCTCGGCCGTGGAAGGGGTGGAGGCACAAAGTGAGACCGTCTGGCGGCAGGCGAACAAGTACAGCGTGCCCCGGCTCTGCTTCATCAACAAGATGGACCGGATTGGCGCGGAGTTTGAACGCGTTTTTGAGGAAATCTCAGAGCGGTTACCGGAAAGCCGGCCGATTCCAGTCTTCATTCCCATTGGCGCAGGACCAGAAGGGTCTATGGGCGAGTTTCAGGGACTCATTGACCTGATCGGAATGCGGGCCCTTTACTACAAGATGGAAGACCTGGGCTCAAGTATCACCGACACCGAAATCCCCGACGACATGCTCCCCGAAGCGGAACTCTGGCGCGAACGGATGGTGAATAGCCTGTCCGATGCTGATGAGACCTTCGCGGAACAGTACCTGGCACACCTCGAAGGCGAACCGCTGACCGAGGCCATGATTAACCAGGCGCTCCGACGCGTGACCTTAACCGGCAAGAGTCAGCCTGTTCTGTGCGGTTCCAGCTTCAAATACGTGGGCGTTCAGCGCCTGCTCGACGCAGTCGCCGAATATCTCCCCAGCCCCCTCGATCGCCCGGCCGTGGTTGGCCACCACCCCAAAAAAGGGACCGAGCTTACACGCAACCCGGATCCCCAGGAGCCGCTTTGCGGCCTGGTATTCAAGATTACCAACGACGCCCACGGTGACCTGTCGTTTGTCCGCGTCTACTCGGGAATCCTCAAATCCAGCAGCCGGGTCTACAATCCCGGCAAAGATAAGAAAGAGAACTGCTCGCGGCTCTACCACATTCGAGCCGACGAACGGGAACAGATCGATGCCGCCATTGCCGGTGATATCGTGGGCGTGGTTGGCCTGAAGGAAAGCGTGACCGGCGATACCCTGTGCGATGCCTCGAACCCGATCCTGCTGGAACGGATCGAGTTTCCTGAGACCGTCATCAGCATGTCGATCGAGCCCGTGAGTTCGGCCGACAAGAACAAGCTGGCCCAAACGCTTGCAGCGCTCACGCGTGAAGACCCAACCTTCAATTACAAGCTCAATGAAGAGACCGGTCAGACCCTGATCAGCGGTATGGGCGAACTGCACCTCGAAATTCTCAAAAATCGGATGACGCGCGACTACAACCTCAAAGTGCACGTGGGGAAACCGCGGGTTAGCTACCGCGAGACCATCAAGAAAGTCGTCCACGGAATTCAAGGCCAGTGTATTCGTCAGACCGGTGGTTCCGGCCTGTTTGCCAAAGTGACCGTGGACATGGCACATGAGGTTCAGCCCAAAGGCCAGTCGCCCGTGAGATTTGTCAACAATCTCAAGAGCGGGGTGATTCCCCAGGAATTCATCCCGGCCGTGGAACAGTCGCTGAGGGAGTGCGCCAAAAGCGGCGGCCAGACCGGCTACCCCCTGGTGGATGTCAAGGTCACGCTTACCAATGGACAAGCCCATGACGTGGAGAGCAATGAACTGGCATTCCGGTTTGCGGCAGCCGATGCCTTTGACAAGGCACTGCGCGAAGCCGGACCCGTACTGCTGGAACCGATCATGAAGATTGAGGTGGTCACTCCCGAGGAATACCTGGGAGACCTGATGAGCGATTTGCTGGCTAGGCGCGCCGAAATCACCAACTCGTTCGACCGCGGTCGGCTACGGGTGATCGAGGCCAAATCCCCGCTGGAGTCAATGTTTGGCTACTCCACCGCCATTCGTTCGCTCTCGCAGGGACGAGCCAGCTACAGCATGGAACCGCTGGAGTACGCGCCCGCTCCCGAGGCAAAGCTGAACCAGATGCTGGGCATTGAGTGAGCCGCAGCCTGGTGACTTGGGTGAAAACGGCGAAAGAAAGCCGTTATTCAGGTTGCCCGTACAAAAAAATCAAAATCCAAGATTTTTGGCGACCGGAACCTTGACAGTGCACGAGTGAGTCGCTAATTTTGTACTTTCCCACCGCGATAGGGGCTGTCGCCAAATGCGCTTGACATGCGCTCTGGTAATTCAATCGTCAGGAAAGGGTTCTACTGGTGTCGGGAATGAGCAGTGAGCGAATTCGGATCCGTATGGAAGCGTACGACCACACCGTACTGGATCAGTCGGCCAAAGAAATCGTCGAAACGGCCAAGCGAACCGAGGCGATTGTCCACGGGCCAATTCCGCTGCCGACCCGCATCGAGCGGTACACGGTTCTTCGAAGCCCGCACATCGACAAGAAGTCGCGGGAACAATTCGAGATTCGCACCCACAAGCGGTTGATTGATATCGTTCAGCCGACGAACAAGACGATTGATGCTTTGAACAAGCTCAGTCTTCCTGCCGGTGTGGATATCAAGATCAAAGCTGGTCCAACCAGCGCCTGAGCCGGTCCTCGGCTTGTTGGTCATGTGATAAGCACTAGATGAGAGCCGACCGCCAGGCCATGCGTAGTTATTACGTATGGATACCTGTGTCGGCGCGATAGATTGAGAACAGCGGAGTCGCTGTATCCCTTACTGTCGCCAAGGTATTTCCCGGCCTTGCTTTGTTCTTACCGGGTCTGGTTGGTGCCATGCAAGTTGGTCTCCTAGGCCGCAAAGTCGGCATGACTCAGATTTATAAAGAGGACGGAACCGTTCTCACCGTGACTGTGCTGGAATGCGGGCCATGTACGGTCCTCCAGGTGCGGTCACCGGAAGTCGATGGTTACAGTGCTCTCCAGCTTGGATTTGCCGACAAGCGACGGAAATCCGCGACGCAGCCTGAGCGTGGTCACGCCAAGAAGGCTGGCAGTGAGCCCAAGCGTTATGTTCGAGAAATCCGCCAAGACAAGCCGGTTGAAGGTGTTGGTGCAGGTGAAACCCTGACGGTTGAAGTGTTCAACGGCATCAGCTGTGTGGACGTCACTGGAACCAGCAAGGGTCGTGGATTCGCCGGTGTTATGAAGCGACACGGCTTCGGCGGCTTGAGAGCTACCCACGGTGTCAAGCGTATGCACCGTCACCCTGGATCATCAGGTCCATCGGCTGACCCTTCGCGAACCCGCAAAGGGATCAAGAAGCCAGGTCATTACGGCAATGAACGCGTGACGGTTCGCAACCTGGATGTTGTGAAAATCGACGCGGCGCAGAATCTTATCTTGGTGCGGGGTGCGGTACCCGGCCCAAACGGTGGTTATCTGACCATCCGCCAGACGAACAAGGTCTGATTCCAACATCACCGACGCGGGAGCCGACCAAGCCATGATTTCTGTACCTGTTTTCAATGCCACCGGTCAACGAATTGGTGAAGAGCAAATTGACCCGGCCGACTTCGGTGGCCAGGTCAATAAGCAACTGCTACACGAAGTGGTTCTGATGCACCTGGCGAACCGCCGGGTGGGAACCGTAAATACGCGGGGTCGTGCCGATGTGGCCGGCTCTGGCAAAAAGATGTTCCGCCAGAAGGGAACCGGCAACGCTCGTGTTGGTGCCAAACGGACCAACAAGCGGGTTGGTGGTGGTATGGCCTTCGCCAAGCGGAACCGCGATTACCGCTACGCTCTACCTAAGCGATCCATTCGGGCCGCAATTCGGATGGCGATCCTCTCCAAGTTCCTGGACGGACAGGTGCTGGTGATTGATGGGCTGGCGGGGGTCGTTACAGGGCCAACGCCCAAGACGAAGCCGGTTGCCCGGGTTCTTGGTGCCATGAAGAAGCCCGACCTCAAGCCCGAAGCCACCAAGGACACGACCACCAAGGCCGATGCGGTCAAGCAGACTCTGTTGGGTGGTAGCGTCCTGATCGGTCTGCCCGAGCACGACAAGAATCTGTATCTGTCGGCCCGGAACCTGCCCAAGGTTTTGGTGGCACCGGTTGCTGAATTCAACACCTACGACGTGCTCAAGCAGCGTTACCTGGTTTTGACTCGGGAAGCCCTTGCGGCTCTTAAAGAACGCGTCAAAGAACCTGTTCGACGTCGTGCTGAGGTTTCGGTCGTTGCAACGGCCTGAGTGTCAACCCAATCACATTACCGGATATTCGCCGACTCCCCGCCAAGAAGATAATTGCTGAGGTTCGCCATGGTCACCTTACGCCGCCCGCCGCAGTATCAGCGCTCAGGCCCTGTGCTCGAGCCGTACCAAGTGGTACTTCGGCCGCTGATCACGGAGAAGGCTACCCACCTCTCCGAGCGGCACAATTGCTACTGCTTTGAAGTGAACTCTCTGGCTACGAAGACAGAGATTAAGCACGCTGTTGAGCAGCTATTCAGCGTCGAAGTTGCTGATGTCCGTACGCAAAATCGTCGGGGTAAAGTCCGACGTTTCCGGCTCAAGACGGGCCGACTGCGCAACTGGAAAAAGGCAATTGTGAAGCTCAAGGGTGATTTCCGAATCGACTTTTATTGATCGGCGTAGCCAGGCATGGGCGATTGGCCCGTGTCGGCTCCTTTTGAATTCCTGGCTCCAGCCGATGAGGACGTGAGTGCGATGGGCATCAGAATCTACAAGCCGACAAGCCCTGGTCGACGAAACGCGTCGGTCAGTGACTTCTCGGAACTGACGGACAAGAACAAGAAGCCTGAGAAGAGTCTGGTCGTTCCCCTGCAGAAGAAGGCTGGACGCAACTTCCAGGGCGTGATCACCGTACGGCATCGTGGCGGTGGCCACAAGCGGATGTACCGGCTGATTGACTGGACTCGCAATGAGCGTGATGGTCAGAATGCGACCGTCACTCACATCGAGTATGATCCCAATCGCTCGGCGCGGATTGCGCTGATTCAGTTCGCCGATGGACTGAAGCGGTACATCATTGCTCCGGACGGTCTCAAGGCCGGCTCGATTGTTTGTAGCGGCCCTGAGGCCGAACCCAAACTGGGAAACTGCTTGCCACTGAGCAAGATTCCCACCGGTATGCAGATTCACAACATCGAGATGCAGCCTGCCGGTGGTGCCAAGCTTTGCCGCTCTGCGGGAGTCTACGCCACACTGACGGCTCGCGAAGGTACCTGGGCTCAGATAACCTTGCCCTCGGGTGAAGTTCGTCGAATCCCGGCCCAATGCCGTGCGACCATCGGTGTGGTGGGTAACTCCGACCACATGAACGTTCGCCTGGGTAAAGCTGGTCGAAGCCGCTGGCTCGGTCGCCGTCCTCATGTTCGTGGTGTGGCCATGAACCCTGTTGATCATCCGATGGGTGGTGGTGAAGGACGAACCTCTGGTGGTCGTCATCCTTGCTCCCCGACCGGTGTACCAGCCAAGGGTGGCAAGACGCGTCGTCGTCGTAAGCCGTCCAACAAGGCAATCATTCGCCGTCGTCGTAGCGTACGCTACGGCCAGTTGAAGATCTGATTTTCACCCAATACCCTCGACCCTCATCGAGCTTGGTTCGCCCCCTGTTTGTAGGGGAGACCTCGCCAGGACAGAATTATGGGACGTTCGACCAAAAAAGGCCCGTTTGTCGACGAGCGTCTGCTCGAGAAGGTCGACCGGGCAGAATCCAGTGGGGCACGCGAACCAATTCGCACCTGGTCCCGAGCCTGCACCATTGTGCCTGAGTTCATTGGCAAGAATTTTGCCATTCACAACGGCAAGACCTTCGTCAAGCTTTACGTCACGGAAGATATGGTGGGTCACAAACTCGGTGAGTTTGCACCGACCCGCACCTTCCGTGGTCACGGCGGCAAGGGCGGCAAGTCATCCAAGAAGTGATTCTTTGATGAGAGATCGCCTGGTTTACTTCCAAGATTCCACGCTTACATTCCCCCGGATCTTTGTACAGAGTTGAGCTATGGCCAAGACGCAATCCCCGTTCCCTCATCGAGCGTCGCACCGCTTCGCTCGGTCATCCGTGCGTAAGGTCCGGCCGATTCTGGACCTGATTCGCGGTAAGTACGCTGACGACGCCGTGAACTTGCTGAAGTATCTTCCCCACCGTGGTGCTCGGATGGTTGAGCAGGTACTGAAAAGTGCCATGGCCAATGCCGAGGACCGAGGCATCCGTGATGTTGGCGATCTTGTGATTGCCGATGCTCGTGGTGACGGTGGTCCAATGTTCAAGCGACTGATGCCACGTGCTCGTGGTATGGCCTACATGATTCGTCGTCGTTCTTGCCATATCATAGTTGCCTTGGCTGATCTTGATACGTTCCTTGCGTACCGAACTTTCGGCGATGTGGACGCGCTTTCGGGTCTTGAAGAGACCAGCGACCAATCCTGAAGACTCTGATATCACCTCATTTTACCTATTCTGATTGCGATCCGATCTCCGGTATCGAACCAAGCGAAGGACACCGACACCATGGGCCAAAAAGTGCGACCGACCGGGTTCCGCGTCGGTGTCATGGAAGACTGGCGCAGCCGCTGGTATGCCTCGAAGCAGGAATTCAAAGATCTTCTGGTTGAAGACTTCAAGATTCGTGCCTTCATCAAGAAGAAGTATGGATTCTCAGGGATCCCCAAGATCGAGATTGAACGCACCCGTGATGCCGTCACGGTGCTGTTATTCACAGCCCGTCCTGGTGTGATCATTGGTAAGCGTGGCAGTGAGATCGAGAAACTCCAAGAAGAGTTACAAGGTCTTACGGGTCGTCGCATCGAGATCAAGATTCAGGAAGTCGCTCGACCCGAGATCGACGCCCAGCTTATCGCGGAAGACATTGCCGAACAACTTCAGAAGCGTGCTAGCTTCCGGCGTACCATCAAACGCTCACTTGAGCAGACGATGGATGCCGGAGCCAAGGGCATCAAGGTTCTTCTGTCTGGTCGGTTGGGTGGTGCGGAAATGTCTCGTTCGGAAGGGGCCAATCAAGGCTCAATCCCTCTTTCAACCCTTCGTGCCAAGGTTGACTACGGCTTCACTGAAGCCAAGACGGCTCAGGGTCATATCGGTGTCAAGGTGTGGGTCAACCAGGGTGATTATCTCAAGTCCGACAGCCCTGAAGAAGCGCAAGCTGGTAGCCCAGGTCGTAAGCCTAAGCGTCCTCGCGGTCGCCGCGGTTGATCAACCGTTGACATCGTTTACCGTTCATACTTTGAGATTCGCTTGATTGTTGGAGGTTTGCGCCGATGGCCATGATGCCCAAGCGGGTAAAGTTCCGTAAGGTCCAGAAGGGACGTATCCGCGGGAACGCCACCCGCGGCAATTACGTTGCTTTTGGTGATTACGGCCTTCAAGCACTGGAGCCGATCCGGCTCAGTGCTGAAGCCATTGAAGCTGGTCGTATGACCGCTAGTCGTGCCACCAAGGGTGGTGGCAAGCTGTTTATCCGGGTTTTCCCGCACAAGAGCGTAACATCGATTCCTGCTGAAACCCGCATGGGTAAAGGTAAGGGCGAAGTGGAGTTCTGGGCGGCCGTGATCAAGCCCGGCACAATTCTTTATGAATTGGCTGGCGTGACAGAAGAACAGGCCCGTGCTGCGTTTGCACGTGTTGCTTACAAGATGCCCGTTAATTGCCGGTTCGTTACGCGCCGGCCAACCTTCTGACCGAGGACCCCTCCATGAAGGTTTCCGCACTCCGTGATCTCGATGATTCGCAGCTTGAGTTGACTCTGGAAGAGACCAAGCGTCAGCTGTTCCGGCTTCGTCTTCAAAGCGAAACCGAACGACTTGAAGCACCCAGTGAGATTATCAAGGCCAAGCGAACAGTGGCACGAATTCTGACCCTGCAGCGTGAGCGTCAGATCACTCGCCAGCAGACTGTCTCCTGATACTATTCTTTGGCCCTCTCGGCCAACCAGTTTTGTTTGCAACCCTGCCCCGGTGAATCATTCATGAGTCAGACGCCTTCCCAAAATGCTCCGAGCACCGAACGTATTGGTCGAAAGACCGAGATCGGGGTTGTGACGTCGGACAAAATGAACAAATCCCGTCGTGTTGAGATTTCGCGATTGGTTCCCCACCCGAAGTACGGCAAGTACACGCGTGGCCGAACGGTTTGCTATGCTCACGATGAAACCAACGAGAGTCATGTTGGTGACACCGTTGAGATCATGGAGACCCGTCCGATCTCCAAGCTCAAGCGATGGCGTATCACCCGCATCGTCCGTCTGGGTTCCCAGCGTGCACTTGGTGGCGAAGGTGAGTCGGCTGTTCGTGATGCTGGTGCCTGATTATCGGTTGATCTGATCGTTGAGGAGTTCTCCTCCGATCATCTTCCTTGCGGTTTTTTTACTTTTGACTTTGCGGTCTTCTAAGGCCGCCGGTTCGTGTGGTGAGGTTCGTTCCGCCCCCGGCTCCGCCTTGACCCTGTCTTTGTCCCCGATGGTGTTCTCATGATTCAGATGCAAACCCGGCTGGATGTCGCCGATAACACCGGGGCTAAAGAAGTGATGTGTATCAAGGTCCTGGGCGGTAGCGCCTCACGTTACAAGCGACGTGTTGGTGGCATCGGTGATGTGATCATTGCCAGTGTCAAGAAGTCTAGCCCGGGTGGCGATGTCAAGGCTGGGGATGTGGTTCGCGCTGTCATTGTGCGGACTCGCAACAGCCATCGCCGGCTTGATGGTTCCTATGTCAAGTTTGACCACAATGCGTGTGTCATCATTGATAAGGATAACAATCCACGCGGTACTCGTATCTTCGGTGCCATTGCTCGTGAACTTCGTGATCGTCAATTCATGAAGATTATCAGCCTTGCTTCCGAAGTTGTTTGACCTGTGATTTCTGACTGCTATGGGTGAGTGCCCTGGCAATTCTTTCTGCATTCGTTAGGAGGCCAGTAGGAGTGCGGTGGAGGGCGACACCTGATCACCCACTAACCACTGGCCCGCTGTGAATGAACCATGAATATCCGCAAAGACGACCTGGTTGTAGTGATTCGAGGAGACGATAAGAGCGTGGAGCCTCGCAAGGTCCTTCGCGTTCTTCCTGAGCGACACAAGATTGTCGTCGAAGGGGTGAACAGGGTTTACAAACACCTGAAGCCTACTTCCAAGAGTAATCAGGGTGGTCGGCTTTCCAAGGAAATGCCGATCGACGTCTCGAACGTGATGCTCTACAGCCCTACGGCTGGCCGGGGTGTTCGGGTTGGTGTTCGCTACACCCCCGAAGGTCTCAAAGAACGATATTGCAAGGTATCTGGCGCTTCACTTGGACCGATTGGTCCAGCCAAGCCCAATCGAGCCAAGCTTGCCTCCACGACCACAGCGGCCCCCCGCTAAGCTACGTATCTGACACACTTTGATTTTCTGATACACTGACTTCGTTCGACGCTGCGATTCCGCCGTTACGGGACGCCAAGAGCGTTGTAAGGATTGCTTCCATGGCTCGCTTGTACGATGAATACCAGAGCACGATTGCTCCGGCGCTAGCTGAGAAGTTCGGCGTCAAGAATAAGATGGCCGTTCCGAAGCTTGAAAAGATCGTCGTGAACATGGGCGTTGGCCGCGCCACTCAAGATAAGGGTGTTCTGGACGCTGCCATTGATGCGATGTCCAAGATCACTGGCCAGAAGCCGTTGGTCACCAAGGCACGCGTCTCGGTGTCAAGCTTCCGCCTCCGAGAGGGGAACGATATCGGTTGCAAGGTCACACTTCGCGGAAAGCGAATGTATGAGTTTTTGGACCGTCTGGTTTCTATCGCCCTTCCTCGTATTCGTGACTTTCGGGGTGTGAATCCCAACAGTTTCGACGGTCATGGAAATTACACCCTCGGTCTTTCCGAGCAGGTTGTGTTTCCAGAAATTGACGCCGACAAGATTCAGCACTCGGTTGGTATGGATATCTCGTTCGTGACGAGCACCAACAGTGATGAGCAGTCCCGTGAACTGCTGCGATCGTTCGGCATGCCTTTCCGTCAGCCCGGTCAGCGGGGCGGCCCTCCGACAGCCAAGAAGTGATTGTTATTGATTGTTTGGTGAGTGATACGAGGACACCATGTCGACCAAGGCACAGATGATCAAGTCCCAGACACCGCGAAAGTTCGCGGTGCAGCATCGTAACCGCTGCAAGCTCTGTGGACGCCCCCGCGCTGTTTATCGTAAGTTTGGCATCTGCCGAATTTGCTTTCGAAACCTCGCTCTTCGAGGTCTGATTCCCGGCGTCCGTAAGGCCAGCTGGTAACGTTGTTTAATCGTTCTGCATGCGGAACGGTTTCTTTCTTACGTTGTTCTCCGTCGCCCCGACTTACCAAATTACTGGGAGCCGCTCTGGTTCCCTGGTAGGTTACCCGCGGCGGACGTCAGGATTCGCCTGCCATGATGACCGATCCGATTGCAGACATGCTTACCAGGATTCGCAATGCGATCCGGGTGGAAAAGCCTTATGTCGACATGCCCTCCTCCAAGGTCCGTGTGGGGGTCGCTCTGGTCCTGAAGGAAGAAGGCTACCTCTGGGGTTTTGAGGTGATCGAGACCGTTCCTGCACCCACCCTGCGTCTGGAACTCAAGTACGGGCCGAATGGCGAGCGTTTGATCACGAGGATCGATCGCGTGAGCAAGCCCGGCTGCCGCAAATATTGCGGCTATAAAGAACTCAAACCGGTGCTCGGTGGCATGGGGATCCGGGTTCTTAGCACTCCCAAGGGTATTCTCAGTGATCGCCGCGCCCGTACCGAAAAGGTCGGCGGTGAGGTCCTGGCCCTGATCCATTGATCTATTGGCGGAGCCGTTCTTGCGTGCTCCGGTGCGATCCCCTGAACCAGCATGCTGTCGCCAGCAGATCCGAGGTAGTTCTCATGTCCCGTATTGGTCGTAAGCCTGTCCCTGTACCGGCGAACGTGACGATTTCATTGGCAGATACCGCGATTCGGGTCGAGGGACCCAAGGGTACGCTTTCGTTCCCTTACCGTGGTGAGATGTTGGTCTCTTACAACGAAGCCGGTCGCGAGATTTTGGTTGAACGCAAAGATGATGAACGGCTCAGCCGTGCTCTTCATGGGTTGACCCGCAGTCTGATTGCGAACATGGTCAAAGGCGTCTCCGAAGGTTTCGTGAAGAAGCTTGAGATTCAAGGTGTTGGTTACCAGGCTCAGATCAAGAAGGCGAACACCATCGCCCTCCAGGTCGGGTATGCCAACCAGGTCGTCATGGAAGCCCCCGAGGGTGTCACCGTGATCGCACCCGATCCAACCCACATCACGATCAGCGGTGCCGACAAACAAAAAGTTGGCCAGTTCGCTGCCGAAATTCGCAAGGTTCGTCCACCTGAGCCCTACAAGGGCAAAGGTATTCGCTACGAAGGCGAAGTTGTACGGCGCAAGAGTGGTAAAGCATTCGGCGCAAAGTAATCTCACTCGTGTTCTCTTTGCTTGAACCCTGGGTTCGTTGGCTCCACGGGCTTGGTGTCCGGCCGGAAATCGGCGCCTCAGCCGCCCCGAAGGGCAGGATCATCACGTGAATCGCAATCAGCAGTCGATCATTCAAAGTCGTCGTACCCGTCGTCAGTTGCGAGTTCGTAAGAAACTCGCCGGAACTGACATTCGTCCTCGACTTGCCGTTTTCCGTAGTTCCAAGAATATCTACGTTCAGATTATCAACGACGTGGTGAACCGCACGTTGATTTCGGCCTCGACCCTTGACCCCGAAGTCAAGGCCCACCTGGCTGGTGCTTCCGGCGGGAACAAGTCTGCAGCCAGTGCTGTGGGTAAAGTTGTCGCAGAGCGTGCCAAACAGGCCGGTATTGACAAGGTTTGCTTCGACCGTCGAAGCTACAAATATCACGGACGTATTCAGGCTCTTGCTGATGCCGCTCGCGAAGGTGGCCTTCAGTTCTGACGTCCCACCAAGACTCGTTGCCTCAGTTGATGAAGGCAGCGAGTTTTGCTTCATTTTCGTCCTATTGTAGCAAACCATACGAACCGCACGAGTAGATTGGTCTGAGTTCCCGCAACGACTTCCTGGACCTTCCTGTTCGAACCGCGGGTACTGATCAGTTAGGGAGCGAGCAGTGTCGAGCGACAATCGAGATCGAGACCGCGGTGGCGACTGGACCGAAAGTGTGGTGTCTATTAGACGCTGCGCCGCAGTTGTCAAGGGTGGACGTCGTTTCAGCTTCAATGCCTTGGTCGTCGTGGGTGACGGCCGTGGCCGCGTGGCCTGGGGCTACGGCAAAGCCAATGAAGTTCCCCCAGCCGTTGAAAAGGGTGTCAAAGACGCTCACAAGCAAATGAATCGTGTTCCCATTCAGCGTGGCACGATCCCTCATCCGATCGTGGGTAAATTTGGAGCCGCACGGGTTCTGATGATGCCTGCGAGTCCAGGTACGGGTGTTATCGCCGGTGGTGCCGTTCGTGCTGTTTGTCAGGCTGCCGGTGTGACCGACATTCTGACCAAGAGCTTCGGTTCAACCAACAAGCTCAATCTTGTTAAAGCTGCTATCGAAGGCCTTAAACAGCTTCGGACCAAAGAAGATGTGGCCCGACTGCGGGGAGTGACCCTCTAATGGAACTGCACGACGTCCATCAAGGCATTAACGCCCGCAAAAAAGTCAAGCGGGTTGGCCGTGGTACCGGTTCGGGACACGGTAAGACCTCTAGCAAGGGCCATAAAGGCCACTCTTCACGTCAGGGGTACAAACAGCACCCACTGATGGAAGGTGGTCAGATGCCCATCATTCGCCGCGTGCCGAAGCGTGGCTTCAATAATGGGGCATTCCGCAAAGATTACGCCATCCTCAATATTGGTGTTCTTGATGCTGCCTTTGCTGCTGGTACGGTGATCGATGCTGAGGTTCTGGCAGCCACTGGGCTGGTCAAGGGCCGTCATGACGATGGCCTGAAGATCCTTGGCGATGGTGAGCTCACCAAGCCTTTGATCATCAAAGCTGTGAAGTTTAGCGAACAGGCTGTTGAGAAGATCAAGGCGGCCGGTGGTCAGGCTGTGGTCGTTCCTTCACCACGGCCACTCGTTCAGGTGCTGACCGAGGCCGAGGCCAAGCAAGTTTCTCGCAAGAAGCCTCGTGGTGCCCTGCGTAAACTCGCCGCTCTCAAGAGCTAATTTGATAATATGTCGCAGAGTGAGCTGGCATTCCCAGCTTACTCTGCGATTGTTTTTTACTACATTGTTCTATTTGCAGTCTCGACGACCGAGGTCATCCAGTGCAGAAACTCCTGACGATCCTGTTCAAGGTCCCCGAGCTGCAACGGAAGATCCTGATGACGGCCATGTTTCTGGCCATCTACCGGATCGGATTCTATATTCCCCTGCCGATCGTCGATCAGTCCCGGCTTAATAGCTGGATCGAGGGGATGAGTCGAACCGCCTCCGGTCGTCTGTTCGGTACGGTGGCCATGTTTGGTGGTACGCAGGTCGGTATGAGCACGATCTTCGGACTGGGGATCATGCCCTATATTTCGGCGTCTATCATCTTTCAGCTACTTGCTAGCGTTCTCCCCTCCCTGGAAGCTCTCCAGAAAGAAGGGGAAACTGGTCGCAAGAAGATCAACGAATACACCCGTTATGCCACGGTGCTATTGTGCCTTGGTCAAAGCGCCATGTGGATTCGTTACATGATGACCAGCATGGACGTTGTTCCCCCTGCCTATCGCGATTTCTGGCATGGCTTGGTCTGCGTCCTGATTATGACGGCTGGCACCATCTTCCTGATGTGGATTGGCGAACAGATTGATGAGTTTGGTATCGGGAACGGGATCAGCCTTCTGATCATGGCTGGCATCCTGGCCCGTGCTCCCCAAGCCCTCATGGCCATGTATCAAAATTCTTCCAATTCACTGGTTGGTGAGACCGGTCGTTTGGGCTTGGCTGGCTTGATCTTCCTGGCGCTGCTCTTCATTGCAGTTGTTATAGGTGTGATCGCCATGACCGAGAGCCAGCGGCGTATTCCCACCCAGTCTGCCAAGCATGTTCGTGGCCGCCGAGTTTACGGTGGAACTCGTCAGTATCTCCCCCTGAAGGTGAACCAGGCAGGCGTGATGCCGATCATCTTCGCGTCGAGCCTGCTGATGTTCCCAGCTTTCCTGTTTGGTGCTCTGGAATCTCTGACTCTTGGCTGGCGTGAAGGTAGCCCTGTCCTGTCCGCCATCTCCGGGTTCTTCCGGACCACGGCTGAAGCGTTCCGGGCCCATGGTTACGTTTACAATCTGTTTTATATTATCCTGATTTACTTCTTCTGTTACTTTTGGACCGCCATCACCTTCAATCCCAAGGATATGGCTGACAATCTCAAAGATTATGGTAGCTTCATCCCGGGCTATCGCCCTGGGAAGCGCACCTCGGAATACCTTGAGAAGGTGATGCTCCGAATCACCTATGTTGGTGCTGCGTTCCTGGCCATTATCGCGGTGATTCCCACCGTGGTTCAAAATCAGTTCCAGGTGGATTGGGCCGTAGCATCGTTCCTTGGTGGTACCGGTCTACTCATCGTGGTCAGTGTGTGCCTGGATCTGGTTCAGAAGATTGATAGCCACCTCATCATGAGGAACTATCCCGGCTTGATGAGCAAGAAGTAAGTTTGTTCGACCTGCTTTCTGGTCTTCCTGGCCGGTACTGGAGCTTTCGTCGTGTTGCGACCTACGCCACCGCCTCGCATGATCAAGTTGAAGAGCCCTCGCGAGATCGGGCTCATGCGTGAGGCTGGTAAGCTGGTTGCTCGTGCTCTAGATGCAGTCAAACCGCTCGCTCAACCGGGCGGTACTACTGCTGAGATGAACGAAGTGGTTGCCTCCATCTTCAAGGATGCTGGGGCAACACCTCTGTTTCTCGATTACCCTAATGCAGCGCACGGCAAGCCCGCGTTCCCGGCCGTTATCTGTACCAGCCTGAATGAGCAAGTTGTTCACGGGATTCCCAATCGTCGCCCGCTTAAAGAAGGGGATATACTTTCCGTAGACACCGGGTGCCGGCTCAACGGTTGGTGTGGTGATAGTGCCGTGACGCTTGCTATCGGTGAAGTCGATCCCGTGGCTCGCAAACTCCTGGACGTTACCGAAGAGACTCTCAATCTGGCCATTCGTGCCATGGCCCGTTGTCGCACTTGGTCTGAGGTCGCTTCCTTGATGGAGCGATTTGTACATTCCCAAGGCTTTCATGTTGTCGAGAAATTCGTCGGTCATGGGATCGGTCAGCAACTTCACGAAGATCCTCAGGTTCCTAATTTCGTTAGCAAGGAACTGAAGCGGCAGGATTTTGTACTCGAACCCGGTCTTGTGCTCGCTATTGAGCCGATGGTCAGCGTCGGGACCAAGGATGTTCGGGTTCTGGGAGACACCTGGACGGTGGAAACTCGTGATCGTCGCCCCAGTGCCCACTTTGAACACACCGTTGCCATGACTCCCGACGGTCCCCGCATCTTGACTTTGCCTGATGGTGTCCCCGACGACACTCTTCCTGGCCCACAACGGGTCGACTGACCTTCGCTTGCTTCTCTGAAGTGTTCCTCAGCGGTACTGTGTTGCTGGCCATCGTCTGATCGTTCACGATGTTCAGTCTCAGTCGATCGTTTTGAAACCTGGCACTCAGGGATTCCTTCATGCGTATCCATCTCGTCTTAGCTTCCTTAACGGCTGTGGTCTTTTCACAGCCTTTTGCGTTTACCGTCTATGGCGAAGAACCAGCTGATCCCCTTCGAATTATTGTATTTGGTGCCCATCCTGACGACTGCGAATTGGACGCGGGTGGTAGCGCGGCTCGATGGGCTAAGCTCGGCCACAAGGTGAAGTTCGTGAGTGCGACCAATGGTGATATTGGCCACCATGAGCAAGCTGGTGCCATACTGGCGAGACGTCGAACTGCTGAGGTTCAGAAGTGCGCCCAGATCCTTGGTATCGAGACCGAAGTTCTTGATATCCACGATGGCGAACTCCTGCCAACCCTGGAGAATCGCCGTACCTTCACACGCAAGATTCGTGAGTGGAAGGCCGACATCGTCATTGCTCATCGCCCCAACGATTACCACCCTGACCATCGCTATACGGCTCAACTGGTGCAAGACGCCGCCTTCATGGTGATCGTTCCCAGTTTCTGTCCTGATGTTCCTGCCCTTCGGTCGAACCCGGTGTTCTTCTACAGCGAAGACTCCTTCAAGAAGCCCAATCCGTTTGAGGCCGATGTGGTTGTGCCCATTGATTCCGTGCTCGATCAAAAAGCGGCCTGTTATCGCGCACTGGAGAGTCAATTCTATGAGTGGAATCCCTGGCTCTTTAGTTATCTGAAGCAGGTCCCCAGTGATGAGGCAGGTCGTCTTGAATTTGCACGCCAGAAAATGGCCGAACGCCACCAGCCGACTGCGGATCTCTTTCGGGCTAAACTGGTCCAGGAACTGGGTCCTGAACGCGGCAATACGGTGAAGTACGCGGAAGCCTTCGAATTGTGTGAATACGGGAGTCAGCCCAGCCCCGAGCAATTGAAGCGTTTGTTCCCGTTCTTTGGCGTGGATGCGCGATAGTCCGCCGGGGCTGGACGAGCCAAGTCTTGGT
Source organism: uncultured Planctomycetales bacterium (assembly GCA_903926465.1). Classification (GTDB taxonomy): domain Bacteria; phylum Planctomycetota; class Planctomycetia; order Isosphaerales; family Isosphaeraceae; genus CAIYJE01. The sequence continues at coordinate 57,880 of CAIYJE010000188.1, read as the reverse complement.
CGACCCGACTTTTCGGATGGTATTGCCTTGGAGACGCCATGCGACGACCGTTCCTGACTGCCACCTGGCGTCACCTTTTGATGATCAACTATGAGGTCGATCCGGCCCTGCTCCGGCCGTATGTGCCGCGCGGAACCGAGCTCGATCTTTGGAACGGCCGTACGTTCGTGAGTGTGGTCGGGTTTCAGTTCCTGCACACCCGTGTGCGTGGGTTGGCGATACCCGGCCACCAGAATTTTCCTGAGGTGAACCTGCGTTTCTATCTCAAACGAGAAGACTCCCGGGGGATACGCCGGGGCGTGGCCTTTATCCAGGAGCTGGTTCCGCGGCCCGCGATAGCGCTGGTGGCCCGCTGGGTTTACAACGAGAAGTATCGAGCTGTGCCGATGCGGGCCGGGGTTCAAGCTCCACAGCCAACTGACTGGGCTCCTGGTTCCGTTTCCTATGAGTGGAAGTCGGGCGGACGATGGCATACGCTCAAGGCCGGAGTTGCCGGCGAACCGAGTCTCGCCGTTCCAGACTCTGAACCCTGGTTCATAACCGAGCATTATTGGGGATATGCGCAGCAGCGTGATGGTTCAACCGTGGAATATGAGGTTGAGCATCCCCCCTGGCGGGTATGGCAGCCCACCAGTCTGGAACTTGATCGCGAACTCCCGGCGCATTATGGTGCACCCTTCGTAGAGACCCTTCGCCAGCCTCCCACCTCAGTCTTTGTGGCCGAAGGTTCGGAGGTTTGTGTTTACCCAGGCCGATCCTTGGATCTGTCTTGAACCATCAGGGCCAATTCTCGTGCGATCGCGGGTTATATTTGGCCGCCGATCTCAAAACCGGGGCCCGTCTTCTCGTGAGTCTGGAGCCACCCTTGGTTGGAAATCGCCGATTCAGAGTTGCAAACCTTCGAGGCTTGATCGATGAGTTCAGACCGCATAACGGCTAGTGGGGATCCGTTCCAGTTGTCCAGATTCGTGAGTGCGCAGAAGGACGTTTATGCTTCAGCGCTGGCTGAAATTCAGAGTGGCCAGAAACGAACGCACTGGATGTGGTTCATTTTTCCGCAGATCGACGGGCTTGGTTCCAGTCCGATGGCCCGGCAATATGCAATCAAGAGTCTGGAAGAAGCCCGGCAGTACTTGGCTCATCCCGTACTGGGGCCTCGGTTGAACGAGGTTGCCGGTGCGCTTCTGGCAAAGCACGGTCGATCGGCGCTGGAAATCTTTGGCTCGCCCGATGATCTCAAGCTCCGATCCTCCTTGACTCTTTTTGCACAGGTGGCGGGTGCGGGCTCTCTGTTTGAACAGGTGCTCTCCCAATACTTTCCGGGGGCACCTGATCCTCGCACGCTTCAGATTCTCAAAGCGCTGGCATGAGCATGGCTGCGGTTCCCGCGATGTCATAAAAACAAGCGACGCGAGACCGGGAGGGGGGGCCGGTTCGCGCCGCTTGGGTTTTTTCAAGGTCGTCAGGCCGTACGAGCGGTACTCAGATACCGCTCTTGGTGATTGCGGCTGGAGTTGCGGCAGGAACGATCATCTGAGCGGCTGGGGCCGAAATGCTTACGTTTTGGCCGCTGGGAACTGCGGACTGAGCGGTCGGCAGGCCCATCAGAGCTGTGGCTGCCAGCACAGGTGAGAAAGTCGTGGGTGGGCAAACGGCCACCATTCGCTTGACCTTCTTGTACTTGGTAACCGGAACGGTTTCGCAAGTCTTGACGGGAATCATCTTGGTCACGGTCTTGGGCACACACTGGTATCCCACACACACCTGGCGACGATCGACGACCACTTCCTGCACCATTCGGCACGAACGGATAGGAACCTGGCGAACGCGTTCTTCAGTCACGCAGCGGGTGGTGGTGACGGGCACCTGACGGGTCTGGATTTCGCTCACCATCTGGGTTTCTACCACATCACGCATGACCGTGGTGGGCTGGTAGCAGGTTTCAACCACGCTGACACAACCGTTATTGGTCATGCCACCGCAGGGGTTGCCCTGGTGTTTGCCACACAGCAGACCAAGTCCACAACCCTTGTGCTTGGCCGGAGCCGGCATGGTGACCACGCGAGAGACCGGCTGCATGCAGGTGACGGCAACCTGGCGGGTGGTGCTCACTGGCCGGCAAACGGTGACCTGTTGATCAACGTAGCTGGTTTCGGTGACGTTCCGATTCACCTGGTAACGCTGTTCGACGTAGGTGGTGTCATAAACCTTGCGGCAGACCACGCGCTGTTTTTCCACGGTCTGCATGATCGGCTCACGCGTCATCACCGTCTTCTGCTCAGGCTGATAATCAATGCGTGTTCGGGTCTTCATGACCGTGTAGGGCACGAGATCAGTCACACATTCGTAGCGTGGCTGTTCGACCACACAGGGGTTTTTCTGGCAGGTATGGCAGGCCGAAGCCCCCTGCCCCCAGAGAATTCCCACTGCCGCCGCCAACATCGATCCCACTCTGGTTCGCATCGTTGCTTCTCCAGGACGTCTGAACAAAAGAAAAAAAGCGACCATTCAGCTTCCAGTTGCGAAATGGTAACGCTTGGGTTTACTCACACGATTATAGAAGCCAGATAAGATGAGTAAAACGCGAAACATGAGTTCTTTTGGGTTTCTGTTTGCGTTAATTGGCTTGTGCTGGGCATGACGGTCGTACTGCTGGTGCTGGTGGCAAAACGAAATTCTGCTCACGAAAGCATGAGGCTGGTGAGATTGTCAGCCTGGACTTGAACGGGCGTTCAGAATTGGTGGTGTGGTACGTAAGAGAGTCCGCCTTCGGGGAACACTCTCAGGGCCGTGGGCGGGCGTTTGAGCGCGGCTTCGGCGGCCTTCCACAGGGGCGGAAGTTCTGAGAAGAGTTGAACTGGGCCGAGCCGGGGGCCGAGCCGGTCTTTGAGAGCTGGCGAGTAGACCAAGACGGAGCGCTCGGCCACCAGTTCGCGTGCCCAGTGCAGCATGAACCGGCTGGGGAGGTCGAGGTGGGAGACGACCCGGTCGGCCATTCGTAGCCCGCGCTGGATGAACCAGCCACCGGCGGCTCCAGAACGGGCGATCGCTTTGAGGGCGCCCATGGGAAACGAGCGATCGATTTCCGTGGGGTCGGTCCAGAACAGGCCGACCAGCACCCCGCCTCGTCGGCAGGCTTCGCGATGGTGGATCAGGGCCTTGAAGCTCATCATCGGGTCGCCCGGCCAGGGAAAGTTGCCGGCAATGGCAATATCCACCGGCGTACGATCGGGGAGTTCAAGCCGCTGGACTGCCTGACTGGAAAGAAGTTCCTGAACCCGGCTGACGTCACCGTACAGAATCTTGAAGATTTGTCCTGGTGCCCCCAGTAGGTGGCTCACAGAGACGCAACGGCCGGGCAGCAGACTGGCGGCCTGGGTGATCGCCTTGCGCATTGGGTTGGAGGCCACTGAACTCCCCAGCAGCGCCGCAGCCTGTTCCGCGTTCTGACCCAGCCCCTGGCGGTGCAACGCGCCCAGCGTTTGGCGGTGGCTACAGCCTGGAAAGATCAGCTTGTAGCCGCCACCGAAGCCGGCCTGGAGGTGGGGAAGCACAGAGCCGATCAAGATCCTGAGATCGGCCTCGGCCACCGGGCGGAACACCTTGACCGGCACCCCCTCGGGAGTTGTGCCTAAATTCACGTACTGAGACTCATCATCCAGCGGTGGGCTGTAACATGGGTAGGCGTTGGCGATCTCTTCTCCCACTCGCAGGCCCATGGCCTTGGCGTCCACGGCATGATGTCGCCCAACTCCCACGCTGATCGAGATGTTCTCTCGGTTCGCACTAGCCGCCAGAAGTCGCGTCAGAATGACCGGGAGCGCCTGGCGGATTGGAGTCCAGCGTGACGGGTCATCGACCACAATGGCCACCCGGGTCCCCGGTTGGATCAGTTGTTCGAGCGCCGGGCTGTCCTGGGGGGAATTGAGCGCGGCTTTGAGTTCCTGATCGTATCCGTGGACCGCACCTGCCAGATTGGGTTGATCAACCACCGGCTCTGGCCAGTGCGATGGGAAGATGAGCGGAAGGGTGGCGGCCTTGCCCCAGGGGACCTCAAGCGGTGTCCGTTTGCTGGATGACATGGGGGGAACTCAAGCCTGTGGGATGTCTGGAACCGGCCCGGACCTCGGGTCAAACTGACCAGGCTAATCGATGGCGATCACGCCGCGAAGTCCCTTGGGTTTGCAACTCCTGGGCTTGGATCGGACGGGTGCTGGCCCGAATGTGGCTGGCCCGGCTCGTTCTTCGGTTATGTCATTCGGCTCGGGGTAAATCTGCCCCTCGGTTGACTCTGCTGAGTTGCAGAAATCGGTGGCCGCGGTTCCAATGCAGGGGGTGGATTGTGATTGGGAACGGCACTGGAGTGAGGTCCTGCTTGCTTAATGTGTGGCATTTGTGGCGCCGCCTGGACGACCAGCTCGGCCGGACCCTCTGAATCCGAATTCGCGTTGATGGTTGAGCGATTGCACCATCGTGGCCCCGACGATTCCGGGTTTTATCGAGATGCTCAGGCCGCGCTCGGGTTCCGCCGGCTCTCAATTCTGGACCTGGCCGGCGGTCATCAGCCACTTTCAAACGAAGATGGCACCGTCTGGGTGGCGTTCAATGGCGAGATTTACAACTTCGCCGCACTGAGGCACCGGCTTGAGGCGCGAGGCCATGTTTTGCGGTCTTCGGGTGATAGCGAAGTGCTCGTTCATCTTTATGAGGATGAGCGAGAGAACCTGTTCTCACTGTTGCGCGGCATGTTCGCAATTGCGATCTGGGACACCCGTCGCCAGACCTTATTGCTGGGCCGAGATCGGCTGGGTCAGAAGCCCCTGCTCTACAGGCTTGAGGCTGGCCGGATCAGTTTTGCCAGTGAACTCAAGAGTTTGCTTGCCACACCCACTGCCACCCCGTTCCGGCTAGATCCTCTGGCGTTGGATCAGTATCTGACCTATGGTTACGTGCCCCACCCCCGCACCATTCTCCAGGGTATCCACAAGCTGCCGCCTGCGCACTATGCGGTCTGGAAAGAGGGTCAGCTCAGGCAGGAGCGGTACTGGACCCCAGACTGGAACGCCGAGCGGGTGCAGTCGCCAGAAGCCGACGTTGCCGCCCTTCGTGAAACCTTGACCGATGCGGTGCGTGAGCAGATGGTGTCCGAAGTGCCGCTGGGGGCGTTCCTCTCGGGCGGAGTGGATTCCACCATCATTGTGGGCTTGATGCAGCAGGCCGCACGTCGGCCCGTGAAAACCTTCTCGATTGGCTTCGATGATCCGGCGTTCGATGAAACCAGCTATGCGGAACTGGCGGCCCGCCATCTCGGGACAGAGCATCATACCTTTCGGCTTGAGGCTCAGGCCTGGGACACCCTGCCCGCGCTGGCCGAAACGTTCGATGAGCCGTTTGCCGATAGCTCGGCGCTGCCGACTTGGTTCGTATCACGGCAAACGCGGGCACATGTCACGGTGGCGCTCACCGGTGATGCCGGCGACGAACTGTTCGGTGGTTATCATCGGTATCAGGCCTTGGGAATTACCTGTGCCATGGAATTCTGGTCGGCCCCGGTCCGACGCCGCATTTCTTCGATGCTCACCCGAGGATTACCGACTTCCGCCCAGGCGAAAACCCCACTCCGCACTTTCCGACGTCTTGTGGAGAAGCTGGATCTGCCCGCCCAGGCTCGGTACCTGAGCTGGATGACCTCGTGGCCCGAGCCCGACCGGATGGCGTTGTATACCGAGTCATTCCTGGAGCAACTGACGGCTCACGCCCGTCAGGTTCCAGAGGACGCCGATCCCGCCTCGGTGTTTGCGCAGGCCTGGAACCTTAGCCCCCAGCGTGATCCCGCCACCCGGGCCATGATCACCGACCTGCTCACCTACCTGCCTGGTGATTTGCTGCATAAGGTGGATATGGCCAGTATGGCCCATGCGCTTGAGTGCCGGAGTCCGTTTCTGGATCATCGAGTGGTTGAGCTGGCGCTGGCGTTGCCACGCAACCGCAAGTTCAAACTCCGTAAGGGGCAGACCAAGCTGATCTTGAAGCAGGCGTTTGCCGATCTGATGCCGCCCGCCATCCAGAAGCGTGGTAAAATGGGCTTCGCGGTGCCGCTGGATCGCTGGTTTCGGGGGCCACTGGCCGGTGAGTTGCGCGCCGTGTTGCTGGATCCTGGTTGTAGAATCCACGAACTCTTTCAAATGGATACGATTACGCGGTTGATTGACGAACACACGCGTGGCCACCGCGACCACGCTTACCGGCTCTGGTCGCTACTCATGCTTGAGCTCTGGTTCCAGCGCTGGGGTACAAAGGTTGTGGTCGGCTGAGAGGCCATGGCTGGGTTAGCGTTTTTTTCCGTTACGGAACACTGGAGATTCCGCGAGCGTGAACACGAGGATTTCTTCCCCGGTGACCGTGCTGATATCGTGATGCAAGCTTACCACCTTCACGCCTGTGATCTTGAGGATCATGGCGTCTATCCGGGTGCGTGAGCCTTCGATCAGTTGCGTTCGGATTTGCTTGACAAGGTTTCGGCCCTGTGCGCCGCCAATCTCGGTGACCAGATGTTTTTCCGCGGCGGTGAGCACGCCCAGAAGCCGAACCAGAATCAGGTTGCCCAGTGTGAAGACTCGGACATCGTCGGGGCCGCGCCCCAGGTATTCAATCTGGAATCGTTTTATCTCTTGCGAGATCTCGGCCTCGATCTCTCCCTGGGTCTTCACCGTCAGGGCCGAGCCAGAGGCAGGCGTTGGCTGCCGATCATCTGTACCAGGAGACTCGTACGCCGGCGTTCGGGTTGCATTGGCTTGGCTTGATCCCAGATTCACCCCTTGGTACCTGGTCTCTATTTGGAGAGAGGTCTGCTCCTGATGGTCGGCATTCGCAGGACTGGGTTTCACAGAGTCAACCCTTGAGGAGATTGGGTACAAGGCGGGGTCTGTTTTCGTATGCATGAGGTTGGCTGGCTCTTCAAGATCCAGGGATGCAACGCAAGAGCGTTATAGGATTGAAAACCCGACCCGATGCAAATGAGCGAATCGCATGCCTGATGGTTGTGGATGCTCTGGAGATGTGGAGTGGGTTGGCTTGTGGCCATCGGTGTTGGCGTGTGCAATTCGGGTCCTAGGCTGACCGATAGGGAACCAGACATCTTGGTCAACGCGGGGGACGGCATTCCGAACCGACGCCAGGGGCGATTCCGGACGGCCTGTCACAACGTGAACTGGTTTGCTTGAAGACGCCGCCTGGGGATTCGGGTCAACCGGTTGTTCTTTTTTTGGGCGAGCCTCGATCTGGATCCTAACCTCCTGATGATGGATCGCCGTGCCTGTGCAATCGGCTCGATAACCAGGAGGCGTTCCATCCGCCATCTTTCCGGGGATTTCTGAATCAGGATGCGCTGGGCAAGATGCCACCCAAGGGGAGGAAGTCCGTGACGCAGGAGCGCCGATCACACGAGCAACGAGTCCTGGGAACACGCCACCAGGATTCTTCAACGGGAGTCCTTCCGGGTCTCGCCCATTTGCCGCGAATGTCGGGGCTGGCCGTGGGGCTGAAAATCCTGCGGATCAACCTGATCGGTCCCCCCCCGCTTCACGCTCGCGGCTGGGATGGGTGCGAATCCGATTCCAGCCGTCGGGCGTGGAGATTGCGCCCCTTAGCTCAGTCTTCAATCGGTCTGCTTGGACAGGAAACCGGGTCCCCGGATGTCGGGTGGCCTCTTCTGTGCGTGCCTGCAAGCCACTTTGCGGTCGAGGTGTTCCATGGTTGATCCCAAACTCTCGGTGGCCGAGCGAGTAGCCGACGTGGCGGCCACGTACCAGTTGCAGGTGACAGGCCATGCCGCATCCGCCGTGTCCGTGGTCATCAGCGAGGATGTGCTCGTTGTCACGCTTCATGGTGCGCTCTCGGATGCCGAACGATCACTGGCGCAATCACCGGAGGGTGCTCGCCGAGTTCAGGAATTCCACCGGGAAATGTTTGCGCATTCTTCCCAGCAGTTGCGAGACCAGATCAAGGAAATCATTGGGCGGCCTGTCACCGAGGCCATTGCCGAGGTTGAGCCCAAATCGGGAAGCGTGATCCACGCCTTCTCATCTGGAACCTTGGTTCAAGTTTTTTTACTGGGGGAGTCCAAAGGTTGGCCTGATAACTGCAAGTACTAATATCTAAGGAACGGCGATACGTCACTGGGCCACCCGGCTCATGGACTTACCACGGGAGCGACGGATGAGTGCGATTCGTGAGACTTCGGATCGGTTTGTGAGTGATACCACTGAGGCAGATTCCAGCAAGCCGCTGGCGGAATGGCTTGAGGGTTGGGCCGATACGGTGGAGTCATTCGGGACGGCGCGGTGCCACTGGTTGGCACGTCAGGTGCGTGAGCTTGCTGATAATGCCCGGCTCTTCTCGGCCGAGAATCCCCATCAGTATGACGAGCGACTTGAAATGCTGACCCAACTCACGGAGCAAGCGGTCCGGGCCTCACGGGAGGCGGGCTCCCATAGCCAGGCCACATTGCTGAGGTAACGGCAACGCCCCCCACCGCAGCGGATGGTGGCCGCCGCAGGCGTCAGCGGGCGGCTCCGGCCACCGCCTTGGGGTCATCAATCACCAGGTAATGGCCGTGGTCGGCCGTGATGATGAGTACCGACTCATCCCAGTTTGAGTGCTGGTTGACCCACTGGACAATGGTTTTGATGGCTTCCTCGCCACTGGCAATGGCGCCAATGGCGTTGTCGAGGTTATTGTCATGGAGCCCGAAATCGACGTCACCGGCTTCCGTAAACAGCGCGAACGGCCGATGCGGCTGAGCTGACAAGACACTCAGGGCCGCGCGGGTCATGTCGGCCAGGGTGGGATTTTCGATCAGGTCGTCGGCGGAATAAAGCTCGGCGGTTCCCTTGATCCCCACGGTGGGTCGGTAGTCGCCGTTGGCGGACCGGAACGGGAGATGGCCATACCGGGTGCCAAACAACCCGAACAGCCGCTTTTGCTCCTGGGCCGCGCGGGCCGCGGCGGTCTGAAGCAAGTCGGATCCTGGCTGTCCAGGGATGCGCTGGGCCACGATGTACGGGCCGCCTCGGTCGGCATCAATGGTATGCAGGTCTTCCTGGGTCACGTAGGTCGGGCCCACTTCACCATTGCGTCCTTGCTTCCGGGAATCTTCGAGCGCCAGGGTTGCGCCCCAGCCGCAGCCAAGCACCACGTCCAGCCCGGGAAGCTGGGGATGTTTGCCAACCTGGTGCATGATCGAGAACAGACCGAGCATATCGCGGGAGAGGTCTTGGTAATCGTCTCGGCTCACGTTGTGCGCGTACATGGCGGCCGGTGAGGCATGCGAAAACGGCACGCTGGTCACCGTTCCCACGCCCCAGCCTTGCTCCTGCAAGGACTGGAACAGGGTCTTGGCGGGGGTATCATCGTCCAGGACATTGATTGCATCGTTGGTCATTTTGTGACCGGAGGCAAACTCACACGCGCTTGGTGCGCTATCGGTGTATGCGTGAACCACGCCGCCGGCCGCCACGATTTGGGCCTGTTCCTCGGCGGTTGCCGATTGACCTTTCAGGTAGCCTCGTGCCATGGCCAGCAGAGGGCCAGGGGTCCAGGCGTTGGGGCCGCCGAATCGCGGGTCATATCCGCCTGGTAACAGCGTATCCAGATCTCGGCGAACCTGGTGATCCAGATCCTGGTTCTCTGCCGGTGGATCGCCATGGGTTGGGCTGGTCACCACGGAAGCGAACTGGATAGGCACCCCGTCCAGGCCCAGGGGGCCCAGCCACTGGGGCCCGGAGGCTGGCCCCGGCTCCAGGTCTTTTCCGGTTCGGGCCAGCACCGAGGCCCGCAATGGCTCCCAGTCCATGCCGTCGAACCAAACAATGAACAGGTGCCGAGCACCCCGCTGAACCGCGTCAGCCTGCACCTGGTAGAGGTCGCTCTGGTCGGCGTACTCGGCATTGGGGTTCAGGGTGTGCTCTGGTAGACGGCCATACAGGGCCTTGAGACGCTCAGCATCGCGATATTTGCTGTTGGCGCCGGTCACCGCGCCCAGGTTGGCTTTGTCGCCAATTACGTAGACCGGAACCAACCGATTGGAATGGCTGGTGTGGTTGGAAAAAACGGTTCCGGGCGGCTGCGCACCAAAATGGTAGGGCCTGGGGCGATACTGGCTGTTGCTGTACACCGCCTCGGCCTGCATTTGCTGCATCCGGTCCACCGGTGTCTGGGCCAGTCCCAGTCCGGGCTGCGAGCAAGTCACGATCCCCAGAAGTACCATCCGCAAGCTATAGCTTCGCACGTCCAGAACTCCCCATCCTCAACTTGATCCCCAGGGGCAGTTGGGTGCCCAGGGTTCCTTGCCGCTTACGATGATAACAGTTACGAGGCGGGATCGGCATGAACCTTTGGTGAAGTCTCTCTGGTCCAGGCCGAGTTGCTGTTCGGTCGCGGTTGCGTCAAGTGGTCGATTTGCCGTAAACTCTCCGTCCAGGTAACGATCCGGTCCGTGCCAAGCGCGGCCGATCGGGGCGACGAGGGCCATATCTCTTACCGTGGCCCTTTGAAGCCCTAGCACCATCCTCCGACGACGCATGGCCGGTCTGGCGACACTTCTCCCTTCCGCCAGACACTGCATTGCCGGCGTTCCTGTTCGCCGGTTGCACCGACGAACAATTTCACCACGGTGGCTGTGCGTCCTGTTTCCCGTGTTTGGCTGATGGCGGCCCTCAGTCTGGCCGCCTGGCGTCATAACTTCGCGAATGGTTCCCGTTCAAAGCCTTCCAGAGAAAGGGCTCAAACTCGATGAAGACCTCGATCAAGGACCTGCTTGGTTCCCAAGCCGATAGCCTGCTCGGCCACACCTGTAAAGCCGTTCCCAAAGAAACCCTGCACCTGCCAGGCCCTGACTTTGTCGATCGAATCTTCGTCCAGAGCGACCGCAACCCCCGCGTACTCGTGAACCTGGAGCGCATGTTTGGCACCGGCCGGCTTGCCAACACCGGCTACCTGTCGATCCTGCCCGTGGACCAGGGGATCGAGCACTCCGCTGGTGCCAGCTTTGCCAAGAATCCTGCCTACTTCGACCCCGAGAACATCGTCAAGCTGGCCATCGACGGCGGCTGCAACGCCGTGGCCAGCACCTTCGGCGTACTGGGCATGACCGCCCGCAAGTACGCTCACAAAATTCCGTTCATGGTGACGATCAACCATAACGAGCTGATGACCTACCCGAACAAGCACGACCAGATCCTGTTCGGTTCCGTCAAAGAGGCTTATGAGTTGGGTGCCGCCGCCATTGGTGCCACCGTTTACTTCGGTTCGCCCGAGTCCGGTCGCCAGATCGTGGAGATTGCCCACGCCTTTGCCCTGGCCCACGAGCTGGGGATGGCCACGGTGCTCTGGTGCTACATCCGTAACAACGCCTTCAAGAAAGACGGCGTGGATTACCACGTGGCCGCCGACCTCACGGGCCAGGCCAACCACCTGGGCGTGACCATTGAAGCCGACATCATCAAGCAGAAGCTGCCTGAGAACAACGGCGGCTTCAAGGCCCTGAACATGGGCGGCTCCAGCTACGGCAAGCTGGACGAGCGGATGTACACAGACCTGGCCAGCGATCACCCGATCGACCTCTGCCGTTACCAGATCCTGAACTGCTACAACGGCCGCGCAGGGCTGATCAACAGCGGTGGCGCCAGCGGTGCCAATGACATGCAAGAAGCCGTCGCCACGGCTGTGATCAACAAGCGGGCCGGCGGCATGGGCCTCATCTCCGGCCGCAAGGCGTTCCAGCGCCCCCTCGCCGAAGGGGTCAAGCTGCTCCACGCCATCCAGGATGTCTATCTCGACAAGACCGTGACCATCGCCTGAGTTCCGCGCACCGGCAATGCCCGAACACTCGACCTGGAGCTTCCCCCCGGAGGCTCCAGGTCGATTTGCATTTACCGGTCGTTGCAAAACCCGCACCAGCTCCTTGTTGCCCGGTTGCCAGACTCCGGCTTGCGTCTTGAAGCTCTCGACCTTGGTATGATGACTTGGGAATGATTATCTGCCCTCCCCCCCGGCCCTGGAGCTTTGTGATGTCCACCGAATTGCCTGCCGAGACGTCTCGTCCTCTGGGAGCCACCGCCCTGCTCTCTCGCGGGCTCACCCCCGGCAAGTTGCGCGGCCTCCAGCGCATCTGTAATCCCAATGGCACCCTCAACATCCTGGCGCTCGACCAGAACGCCTCCATGATTGAGATGGCCACCAAGGCACTCAAGGCCAAGGGGGAAGACCGACCACCCACCTACGCCGAAATTGTTCACGCCAAGCTGGACCTCTGCCGCCAGATCAGCCCGGCAGCCTCGGGTGTGCTGATTGACGCCTACTATGGGGCCTGGCCGGCCATCGCCAGTGGCTCCATTCCGCGCGATCGCGGCATGCTGGTTCGGCTGGAAATGTCGGGCGCGCCCAAAAACCCGGCCGGCGGCTTGCTTGGCAAGGTTGAGCCCGGTTGGTCGGTCGAAAAGGTCAAGCTGATGGGGGCGGATGCCCTCAAGTTGCTGGCCCAGTTCTCACCCTGGGAACCCCACAGCGCAGAGTATCAACTGGCGTTCGTGCAGCAAGTGTACGAGGAATGCAAGAAGCTTGACCTGCTCATGCTCCTGGAGCCAATCTCGTACCCGTTGGCCGGTGAAACCAAGTCTGACCCCAGGTTTCTGGCCCGCAAGGCCGACACGGTGATTGAATCGGCCCGCCAGCTCAGCCGCTACTGTGATGTGTTCAAGGCCGAGTTTCCCGGCACGCTCGATCTGGAGAGCGACGAGCAGTTGATGGACAACCTGCTGGCGCTCTCGGAGTGCAGCGAGCGGCCCTGGGTCCTGCTCTCCGCAGGGGTTGATTATCCCCAGTACTTTGAACAGGTGCAGATGGCCATGGAGTCCGGCTGCTCCGGTATCCTGGGAGGTCGTGCCTTCTGGAAAGAGTATTTCCTGCAGGTCGATCTTGCGGCCCGCTCCGAGTTTGCCGCAACCTTGGCCCGGGCGCGCGTGGCTGAGATTGATGCCATTGTTCGGGAGCACGCCACTCCCTGGTTTGCGCGGTACGGGCTTACCCTGGAAGAAATGGCCGGGGTTCAGGTGGCCGAGGGCTGGCACGCCCGGTACGCCCCCCATGCCCGGAGCGCGCCTGGGTATGAAACCGGCTTGCCCACCTATCGACCGGGCGAGGCCTATTGACCGCCAGGCCATACCCTGATCAGGCTGGAAGTTGCAATCCGCGCGCATTCGGGGTCGGTTCGTGCGGATTGCCTTCGTAGACAGATTGAGGAGGAACTTGTCATGGTCTTGCGAACCAGACTTACGTTCGCTGGGTCCGGAGCATTGGCACTGCTGATTGCCGGCGGTTCCTGGAGCCAGGCCCAGGTACCGGTGCAAGCACCGGTCCCGGCGGCTGTCCGCGTGCCAACCCGGCAAGCGCCAGGCGCTGTGTTGCCGGGCTTTTCACGGCAGGGTGGCATTGGAACCACTCCGTTTCTGGGAAACACCCGGGGAATGGGCGCGTACTCGGTGAATTATGATTTGCCCCGGACCGGGGCCGTTCATCCTCAGCCGCAGCGGGTCTACCGACCGAACGCGAATCGTCGCTGGTTCCGGGGCTGGCGCTAAACCGCTATTGTCTGACGTCCAACCTTCAACCCGCCCAGGTCGCACCATGATTGAGGTTAACCACCGCATTGCCATCGACGAGCAGGAACTCGAGTTTGAGTTCCTGAGGTCGTCGGGGCCGGGCGGTCAGAATGTGAACAAGGTGGAGACGGCGGTCCGGCTCCGGTTCGACGCGACCCGATCGCCCAGCCTACCTGAAGATGTGCGGGCCCGGTTATTGACCCAGGCGGCCAACCGGCTTGATGCCGATGGCCGGCTGGTGGTGGTGGCCCGGGCCGAGAGAACCCAGGAAGGGAATCGACGGGCGGTGGTGCAGCGATTGGTGGAAATCATTCGCCAAGCGGCCGTTCGGCCCAAGCTCAGGTTCTCTACCAAACCGACCAAGGCCTCTCAGCAACGGCGCCTGGAATCGAAGAAGAAACGCTCGGCCACCAAGGAAGGCCGCCGCTCCAGCGGCGGATTCGGAGAAGGCTAGACGAGGACCGAAGCAAGAAGTTAAAGCGGGCGTGAAATCGGTTCCATCAAATAGTTTTCATCGAGGAATTAGAAGTCGTCACTCCATCAAGCACATTCTCACGAGGAAATTGAAGTTTATGACTGCTCCTGAAACCTACCAAGCTATCGTAAAACACCTCGAAGGCGAGAAAAACGCACAAACGATCAGGTTGGGGGATGGAGCACACCGCGATTGCAAGCTAGATTCGGGTCCGGGCAGTCGAGGTACTCCAAACCCCCATCTTTTTTTTGAAGGCGCTGAGGTAATCGTTTTCAAGCATGGCCAGAAGTCTAGATTTTACCTGAGTGATCCGTGTTTTTGCCCTAAATTGAGTGAATCAATTGGTTCAGTATCGCGCTTCAGCTATGGGTGGTAAGTGGAAATCATCCGCCAGGCGGCCGTTCGGCCCAAGCTCAGGTTCTCCACCAAACCGTCCAAGGCATCTCAGCAACGGCGTTTAGAATCGAAGAAGAAACGCTCGGCCACCAAGGAAGGCCGCCGGTCGAGCGGGTTCGGAGAAGGCTAGACGAGGACCGGTTGGCCGAAAGGTATAATTTCATACTGCTCACAACACACATGGCCGGAGTTCGTTCCATGCCTAGGGTCGACCCCTTCGTCTCGATTCAGCAATGGCGTTTGTCGCTTTACTGTGGAGCTTCGCTTGCCATCAGTCGGTTTCTCGATGGGATCGACACAGGTCTTTTGCCGGGCTGGGCTCGCGATCTGGAATATGAGCGGTCCCGTTTGCGGCCGGTGCGTTTGCGCTTCTATACGTATGACCAAAAGGGGGATGCGGCGGTCCGGGTGTGTCTTCAGCAGGTGACTCCAACGCGAGTCCGAGGTGGGCCAGTCCAGGTGCTCCGCCATTCGCTCACGGGTGACACGGGGCAGATTGGTCGTTTAGTTGCTGAGCTTGTGTCTGGCTGTGTGATGCCCGCGGCTAGCGTAAACGGTATCCGGTACACACGGCCCACGTTCGGGCCACGAAGCGTTTGTACCCCCAACACAGAAATGTTGTTTAATCGGTTGGCCGACATCGCTGATGGAAGCTGGCCGCTCGATGATCAAGCCAAAAAAGCGTGGGACGAACTCGTATCCGGCTGCTTGGCCGAACATGTCGCCATCGACGGGGCTGAGTTATGCCGCTGGTTCGCGGAGAGCGGCTGGACTCCCGATACATCGAAAGTTCTGACCGACCATTTTTTCAAGGACTCGGAGTGGCTGGCCCAGCAATTAGCCGTCTTGGCGCCATGACAACCGTTGCTCGGGCCGCGACAAGCTTAATCGCGTCCCCTCGACCCATCCTTTTCCTGGATACCTGTGCATTGCTCGATATCGTTCGGGCGCCATACCGCGGCTCGATCGGAACGGTCAGAGCAAGCCTTGAGCTCAAGGCGCTGGCGACGGTCGGCACTGTTCAGCTCTTTGTACAAGATATCGTTCCACAAGAGTGGTCCGATAATCTGGCTGCTGCTCGGCGGGACGGTGATTTGGGTGTCCAGGCGTTTACAACTACCTGGGAAATTGCCGCTGATCTCGGGCTTCCGGCCCCGCCCCTTCCAGCACTTCCACCCGGTAGCCTGATCGATGAGCTGGAGAGGTTGTCCCGTGACCTCTTGCAGGCATCGGACACGCTTGACCGGGATTACGATGGTATGTCGTTGGCACTCGACCGCGTGGCAGCCAAGCTTAAGCCGTCGTCAAAGAATGGGACTGTAAAAGACTGTCATATACTCGGCCATGCCATCCAAGTCAGCACGCTGCTGGGGCGGGGATATCCAAAATCCCGGGTTCTGGTCAGTTCTAACCGTTCGGACTTTGCCGCCCCAAACTCCACGGTGTTTCATCCGGACATTGCCCGCGATGCCGCCGTCGCCGGGCTGGGGTATGCCATCTCACTGGAGGCGGCCATTGCCGAGCTTCGGGTGGCCGGTGATATCGCCTGAGTGAAACGGCGCTGATTAGTCCGAATTCTATGTGAGACGGTGCATGCACGTGCCCTGCGGCCAGATCGGGGCCCTGGCCGCAGGGCTCGTCTTGCGAAGCCCCTGAATACGTAAAGCCTATCGCAAAAAACGCTCACGGCAACTGCCCAGTCTTGATGAACTCATGGGCCACCGGGAAGGTGACCTTCTGGCCACTGGCAGAGGTGAAGGTGGTGTGGCCCGGTGTGAAATCTACCGACTTCACGATGTCAAACCCGGCCGGTACCTTTACGACCCCCTCAAGATAATTGACCACCGTCGGTTGGTCGGCCTTGAGGGTGACGGCCGTGACGATCCCCTCTTTATTGAGAATATTTTCATGCGCTGATGCGGCCAGTCCGTCTGCGAAGTACGCGGTCACGTCTTCCAGACCCAGGCAATTATTTCGGCCGTTCCAGGGGTGGGCGTGCCGGCCATGGTTCTCAATCCAGAACACCGTGCTGTTGAGCACCGCCGGATTCTTGAACGCGAACCAGACATATCCTTGGTCCGTGAACGTCGCGGTGATCCAGGCGGGGTCGGCGTTCTTGTCGGCAGGCTCGTTGAAGATCTGCACGAGATCGGCAAAGCCAACCCGCGCAGGGAGCCGAGAGAGGTCGGCGTCTGGTTGGCCCTTCCAGGCGACCGGCACCTTCGTGAGATCATTCCAGCGCGCACCTGGTAACAAATACTGATATTCCCCCTGTTTGGGATCACTGAACACACCCGGGTACGTCATCCCGAACTTGATCGGGCTGGATGCAATTCGCACCGTCCCCTCGTTATCGGGCATGGCCAGCGTGGCATGGTGGCCTAGCGGGGCTGCTCCGGTGAACCCTTCGATGGTATGGCGGGAGTAAACGACATTCTGACCATCAACGAGCGAGAGTTCCTTGGTCACGCGTCCCTTGCGGGCCTGGGTGTCCAGGGTCATCTTCAGAGTTTGCACGGGCCCCCGGCGCGTGAGTGAACCCCCCAGCCAGGGGCTGCTGGACACCTCACCATGCGGAATGTGCTTCTCACCGTTCACAGCATCCTGATTGCCGCCAAACGGCATACAGAAGAAGTCGCCCCGCAGAGGGACCAGCACCGGGGCCGGCATCGGCTTGGAGGGCTCGTCTTGCCAGGGCGAGATGTGATACGGCTGAACCGGTTGTGGGGTGTCTCGATAGAACGTGACCGGGGCGAGCATGCCACCCAGTTTGGTCACGGCCAGTTCAACCTGTGGTGTCTGAACAATCAGGCTGGGTTGCGCGTGGATGGTCCGCTCGGCGGGGGCCTGCGCATACGCTGGGGCGGTGGTTGCAAACGTGAAGCTGAACGCTGCCAGGATGGCTGGCGTGAATATGCGACGCGGGTGGCGCATGGGGACCGTTCACTTTCGGGGGAGGGAGGCTCAAGTAGGATGTGGCGGTGGTCGTTCCAGACGGGGCTTGTACCCCGTTCATACCACTTGCATACCGAACCAGATTCACGCGTGCCGGGGTCGGCCGCAAGATGGCAGTGTTTGTAAGACCGTTGAGCCGTTGGAAAGCAACGGTTGGGCCTGGCAAAAGTGGATGACCAGGCTGAGCGGCTGTCGCCTGCTGGGCCGGTGCTCTGCGGCCAGCCGTGAACAGTTACGAGCCGCTGCTGCCCCGACTGGTTGGGGATGTGCCGGCTTGTGAACCTGCCAAGCTGCGCGAACAGCCGTGCTCGGTATCCTTCATCGCCCGGTCAGACGCGAGTTTGCAACGTATCGAAGATCCCGAGTATCAGCCAGAGGACCCCGAGTATCCACACCGGGAT
The DNA here is from genome assembly GCA_903926465.1 of uncultured Planctomycetales bacterium. Classification (GTDB taxonomy): domain Bacteria; phylum Planctomycetota; class Planctomycetia; order Isosphaerales; family Isosphaeraceae; genus CAIYJE01. The sequence goes on along the minus strand of CAIYJE010000188.1, from coordinate 39,995 downwards.
GAAGAACAAAGAGCCTCCCGCTCCGGGAGAAAACCAACGGCGATCGGCCAGCTTGAGGCGATAGACCAGATCAAGCGCCATGCACAGCGGCCCTGCGACCATCATCAGTGGGCCTTCTGCCGAGATACCCGCCAGATGTCCGACCCCGAAGGTGACCGCAAAGGCGATCGCAACCATGGCGATGACCTGCACGTTGAAGATAATGATCGACATCCGCGTGCTGGCCTCCACCGCGTGACAGTATTCAGGCGAAAGGCATCGAACGTGGCTCGTTGGCTCGGCGGCACCGAAGAACGTGTTCAGGGTGTGAGGTCGTGGTCAGCCAGCCCAGTTGGCTTAGCGAGTCCCGCCGTTGAAGCCGCGGCGTTCCTTGTCGCCTGGTCCAATCCGAGGCAGAGTTCGCTTGGGTTTGGGCTTTTTGGTTTCTGGAGGCGTGGGGGGAATCCCGGTCCGTAAGCCGGAGTTGGGATCCACGAGTTGGAGCCCCTTGACGTCACTGATGTGGTGTTCGCCCGTGAGATGGTTGTACATGACCACCGAACCGCCGCCGTAGCTGGCCTGCTTGCCGGCCCCAGCCTGATCGACAATCCGAACGCCGGACTCGCCACCGTAGACGAACGAGACGCCGGTCTCGGAGTTATAGTCCACATGGTCGGTGGTATAAATTGAGGTGTTCCGGCCTTGGCGACCCGTGAGGCCGTACACATCGTGCCAAGACTGCACCAGGATCCGATCGGGGGCGTCTTGAGGTGTGCCAGGGAGGGGCGGTTCGCTGATCACGCGCAGGGTTTCGGAAACGGTGTAGATGTAGTCGATGGGTGGGCTATCGGGGTCGAGCGTGGTGTTTTCATCAGGCACTTCGGCCGAGATTACCCGCACGTTACCAAAGAACTCCGCCTGCCCTGGGTACCGCTTGCTGCCCTTGCGTGTGGTATCCACCTGGCCAACCATCTGATCTTCAAACCAGATCCGTGTCAGCCGCAGGGCACCCACGGGCGCCTGGCTGGAATCGGACACCAGGCGGGTACGGCCGGCGGCGGGTCGAATCATGCCCTGCCTGCGCTGGTTGTCTTTGACGGGGCGAATCCGGGGGCGACCAGGCGATGCCATGGGGACATCAGGACGCCTGGGGTTATCGCCAGCCTGCTTGTTCTTTTTGTTGATATCCCAGAGTTCAACCATTCCAGCGGAATCGACATGGAAACGGTTGTTGTTTCGTTCGTAGACCAAGCGTTCGCCAACAATGTGGCGCTTCTCGGTCAGCACGCCAAGATCATTGAACTTGCGGGTTTCCACATCGGCGCCGCCGTCGCAAACCACGCGTGAGATCTGAGTGGGGGGCGTGCCATCGGCGGCGGCAGGCTGCCCAGCGTTCGGAGCGGCCGTGCGAGCGAGCTTGGTCGACTTGGAGAAGTCAATTGGGCCATCGAAGTAGGCCCACATTTCGCGTGAGCGAAGCACAGACTCTCGCGTCCAGGCGCGAACACCGTTGTGGAACTGGACGCGGGCTGGCTCGGTTCCGCCCCGGTCCGAAGTCGGCTTGCCGTAGAACTTCATCCAGGATTCGGCGGGTGCCCCATCGGCGTTCAGTAGGGGTTGGCCGTTGGCATCTCGGCCCCAGGCGATGCTCAGCGGGCCGCGAGATGCTGACCCAGGTTTCTGGACCTGGGCACCGTTCTCGGCATCGGCCTGGAACGCGGTGGGAACCACCCCGGGATCGGTCATCGCATTTCCCAGGACCCCGGTTCCCACATTGTTTTGGACCAGCTTGCCGGCACCAATCACGCAGGCGGTGTTACGGAGCTGATCGAGCCCGATCACGGGTCCCTCGATCAGGAATTCGTCGGTGGTGGCGCGGGCCACCCGGGCTGGGGTGCCGTAGGCTCGCACTTCGTAGAGCTTGGTGCCCAGATTCAGGACGTCGATACTTTCGCCTTCCACGTCCATGCCCCGGGACTTCCCGGGTGGGGCATCTTGGTGAACCAGTACGCGGCCGCGAAGTCGAACCTCGCGGAGATCCCACTTGCCACCTTTGGCGGTCTCTCCTGGATCAGCGGCGCCGGTTTCAGCCGGCTTGGGGGTGGGATTGCTGGATTCGCTGGTCGTGGGGGGTGTGCTGGCCAGCCAGGCCCAGATCCGGTCCGATTCCACGTTGATGGCAGGATCGGTGGGGCCAGGTGGTTGGCTAGGAGTTGCGGTGGCCGCGGTTTTCGGTTTCTCAGGCGTCTCAGGTGTTTTGGAACTAGCGGCCACCGTTGTGCTGGTGGTGGTCCCTTGGCCTTGTGGGGCCTCAAACACAACGCCCAGCCATTCACGAGCGGTGATGGTGCGCCTTGAGGCCGATCCAATACCGGCCGGGCCAGAGTCGGTCTCGGTGGTGGGCACTGGCCCGTTTGAGACCAGGTGAACTGTTCCCCAGGCCTGCATCTGCTCAATCCGAAATGCGCCGCTTGTTTTGGGAGTTGTGGTGGCTGGTGCGGGCGAGGCGGCGGTGCTCTCGGCTTCGGGTTTGGGGGTGGAAACCAGGGTGGCGACAATCTTGCGGGTGGCGTCCAGCGTTCCCTGGAGGGTGTCTTCCAGTTCAGGCGAGCCGTCGAGTGTGAGCAATCGACGGGTGGGGTCCCCTTCAACTGGCTGGATCACCAGTTGTTCTTTCCACTTACCAGAGCGGAGCAAGACCTGGTCAGAGATGCGCCGGGTCTCCAGCCAGCCTGGCCCCCGCGCCACCACTGACATGCTCCCCTGGTCTTGTTTGTTCTTGTGGATGGTCACATCCACGGTCTGGATGATGTCTTCCGTGCCATCCGCGGCGTTCTTGTGGTGGGTCTCGGTCCCGCGATCGCCCCGGAAGTAGGTGACGTCGTTCTCGTCGGCGTCACCGCGGTGGTAGGTCAGTTCGTTACCGCGAGCCACCAGGCCGTAGACCTTGGACTGCAGCCAGACCGCATGTCCGGTGGCTCGGGCGCGGTCCAGGACCATTTTGGAAACCGGCCCTTTAGGGCCAGTCTGTTCGGTCTCTGCCGTCGCTGAGGCGGCGGTGGTTGCCTGATCGGCAAGCACGGGCACTTCGTTGGCCTGACTGGTTTCGGCCGAGGCGACCACGAATTCAGGAGTGGCGGTGGCGGCCTGTGGTCGGGGCGCGGGTATGAGCGTGAGCTGGAGCCGGTCGCAGTCAATCTGCTCGGGAGCCTGAGCGTCTCCCTGGCGCACCCGCACGTTGCGGGCGAAATTGGCAAAGGTGGGCGCGGTCGGCGCGGGCGGACCCACGGCAGCCTGGTGCTTGGCCAGAGGCAGGTCAATTCGCATCTCACCATCGCAGGTCACTTCGCCAGGGCGTGGTTCCCTACGCTGACTAGCTTTCTCGGCCGTGCCACCAGGCACAATGCCGCTCTGACCCACATCCTGGATGGCAATCCGCACGTCGCGGAGCAAGCGAATGGTGCGTGCCCCGTTGTAGCCGTTGGTCATTCCCTGGGACGTATTTTCGCCGGGCAGGAGCTCGATGGACAGTCCCTCACCCGTGGCCAGCGTGTCTCGTTCTTCCAAGACCAGGCGTTTTTCGCTGGAAATCGTGTCTTGCTTGCCATCGTAGTGCAGGTCGTCAATGGCAATTGTCAGGTCGTCGCCTAGCTGGCTGGGGGTTCCCTTGTCGTCCCGAATGCGCACGTCTCCAGTGAGCGTGGCTTCAACCACGCGAGACTGTTCGCTGTTCTTGTTGCCGCGCACCATGTCTGGGGCGTTGTTGAAAACGACCGTGGCTTCCCGGCTGGTGACCGTTTTCACGGCCTTGCCGTTTCGGTCGCGCCAGATCAGGGCGAAGGGGACGAAATCGTATCGTTTGCCGTTATCCCGCCGCTTGTAATCATCGGCGTAGATCCAGAACCCGCGTTCGCTCTCATAGAACCGGATCTTGGCCTTGGAGGCCCAGTGGCCTGGCCCGAAGGCATCCAGGGCGAGCTGGCTAGCTTCCTTGGCCGACCGAGAGGGAGACGGGTCATACGGCAGTCGGGGGACGTTCGGAGGCGTGGCCACATGCTGAGACAAAAGCGCAAAGGCCTGGGTATAGCCGAAATAGCCGGCTACCAGGAATCCGCACGTTGTCACAATCCGCATGAGCTTTTTGAGCACGTTTCCGACTGACCTTTCTCTCGGAGTCCAGGCTCCGATGGTTTGTCCGGTTCCCTTCGCCAATCCATTTCACTCAAAACAGTATCAGGTCATTTTCCCAGGCCCTGGGGGGTGACCAGTGACTGCGCACGTTCCCCAATTTGGGCTTCAGGGTGGATGGGGAAGGCGGCAGACTTCTGAGGGTGGCCCAGGAGGGCAGAGACCATCGGCTCCCACTCACCCACGGCCTTGAGCAAAGTTTCAATCAGTTCGCGAACAGCCCCGTGGCCTCCGCGGGCTGTGGTCACCAGGTTGGCCTGGGTGAGCACTTCCGGAGCCGCATCTACCGGACAGGCTGCCAGTCCCACACCGGCGGACAGCACGGGGAGGTCGGCCAGGTCATCGCCCATGAAGCAGATTTGGTGCTTCTGGAGACCCAGTTGCTGCAGGATCTGGATGAAGGCGGCCCGCTTGTCGCTGGCCCCCTGCACCACCGGCGAGATTCCCAGTTCGTTGGCGCGTCTGTCAACCACCGGTGCCGACCGACCGGAAAGGATGCCAACTTGTCTTCCGGTCTGTCTCCAGAACGAGATTCCGCTGCCATCACGCACGGAGAAATGTTTGGATTCGACCCCCTGGTCGTTCAGGATGATGCGACCATCGGTCAGCACCCCATCAACGTCCAGCAGCAGGAGGCGGATCTCCCGCGCCCGCTGGGCCAATTCTTGATGATCGAGTTGGTGGAGTCGGTGCGACATCAGGCGGCGTCCTCATGCTCGAGCACGTCGGCGGGCACCAAGCCGATGAGGTCAGTCAGATCGATCAGGCCAACCGGCCGCCCACCACGATCAACCACCGGGAGTTCGCTAATCTTACGCCTCTTGAGAGCGTCTACGGCTTCAACCACTCCGCAGCCAACTACGACCTTGACCGGGTCGCGTGACATAGCGTTGCTGATCGGTTCATCGAGAAGATTCTCGCGGTGGTTCTCAAAGAGCCGAGCAAGGTCGGCATCGGTGAAGACCCCAACAAGTCGCTCCTCGTCATCAATGACCATGATGGCCCCGGTTCGGCGCCGGGCCCCGCCCAGCCGAACGAATACCGCACGAATCGACTCGTCACGGTGCGCCAGGCGAATGTGCTTGCCGGTTCGCATCAGATCTTCGACCCGGGCTAGCTTGCGGCCGAGGCTACCGGCCGGGTGGTAGAGGGCGAAGTCTTCGGCCCGGAAGTCCCTTAACCGGGCCACCAGCAGGGCCAGGGCATCACCCACGGCCATGAGCGCGGTGGTGCTGGCCGAGGGGGCCAGCCCGAGTGGGCAGGCTTCTTCGATCGGTCCTAGTATGATTGAGAGGTCGGCCTGCCGACCGAGCAGGCTGGTTGGTCGTTCCGTGATGGCCACCAAGGTGGCACCCAAACGCCTGAGCGCGGGGATCAGGCGAACCACTTCCTCGGTCTCGCCACTTTGAGACAAGGCGAGCACAATATCACCGTGGCGAATTCGACCAAGGTCGCCGTGCACGGCTTCCGCCGGGTGCATGGGAAATGCGCGAGTGCCGGTGGAGGCCAGGGTGGCGGCGAGCTTCTGCCCCACCAGGCCGGCCTTGCCCATACCGGTCACAATCACGCTGCCCTTGCAGTGTAAGACCAGTTCGGCCACCCGAACAATGGCCCCATCCAGCCGTTCACGAACCCGCTCCAACGCCTCAGCCTCGACCCGGAGTACGGTCCGGACAAACCGAAGCGCTTCGGTATCGGACTCGGTCATCAATGGGGAACTGGCAAGCGTGGCCATCGAGTGCCTCCCTGCACGACGACGGGCCCGAGAGCTCGGCAAGAGCTGACGGAAGCCATGGGCCGAGCCATTCCAAAGGTCAGAACGGGATCAGCACACGGCAATGTTCAAAGAACGGGATTCGGCCGAACCATAGCCCAATGCCCTGGGTTCGTCAACGCGGCCTGGATCCACGGATCCCGCGAGCGCATTGATGAGCATAAGCCTGACCAGGTCTGAAGATTTTATCGGCTTGGCTGAGTTGGCAGCTTGGGGAAAACATTCAGACTGTGTGAGTTCGTTGCATCGAGATGACTGGAGTGAGGTTGGTCTCTCCCTGCCGGTTTGGACGTTCGGGAATCGAGTTGCTGGAATTTTGGACCAGAAACCGATTTTCAGCGATCCTTGGTTTTGCCTGGGGTGATCCGGCTTTGTACGGCTTTGCGCTTAGACTTGCGTCATTTTCCCAGAGGGTGCAATCGCTCGATCAGACGGCCCGGGGGGGAGGTGAGCCAAGAGAACGGCTCAAGCGCCGATGGATACCCGCCGATGAGAAGGGTGTCAGACGGACGACTTCGCTGGGCCAGGGATGGATCCGCGAGATACGTAACGTTGGCGGGACCAAGGAAGGTTCCGCCGAAATCGTAGCTCGCCAAGGGCGCGTTCCGGGCTGACCCGCTTTTCCTCCGGAATCCGAACGCGAGAAGGGGACTCGCGACGACAGAGCTTGAAAAGGCACTGTCAAGTCCGTGCAAGACGGGCCATCGGTTTCCAAGGCCGGTCGACCGGATTATTTGGGGGCTTGTCCCCTGAATAAACGGTCGGCCGGTTCTTTTTTGCGCCTAGAGAAAGTGATTGGGCCAAGATTGGCCGGTCTCAGGGCCGAACGCCAATTCCCAGGACCAGTCGGCTGCCGTCCGGGAACCGCTTATCGACGAAGAATAGCTGGTTGAGCGGTGTGTTGACCAGGGTTGCGAACTCCAGTACGGCATCATGATCGAGCTGAAGACGAAGCTGGGCCTTGCCGTTAATATCGAGTGGGTTCACCAGTTGTGCCTGGGCCGTGTAATTGGATCCGAGCTGGACGGGTAAAGATTGCCCCATTCCCACGCGCTGGGTGTTCACACCCAGGAGCTTGAACCCGTGGTTGGGAAAAAGCCGTTGCAACTGGGGTCCAATCGGCTGGAGCTTTGGGTCCAAGCTGTTATCTTGCGGCGTGGCCAGGATTCCAAACAGGGTCACCTGCCGCGAACTGTCGGGGTTCTCGAACTGGGCAACCGCCAGGCTGACAGATCCCAGCATGATCACCAGTCCGAGCGCCGTCGGGAGCCAGGCCACTCGGGAGCATCCCGAGCGGGTGGGCCACAGGCTCAGTGGTGTCTGGGTTTGGGAGACGTTCACAGGGCGCCTTGAGACTGAGATTCCATGAAGTTCAGGATATCGAGTTCGGCGGCAACCGTGATGGTTTCCGAAACGTCGGTGGCAGGGCGACTTTCGGCGATCACGTTGGCCCCAGAAATCTGGATAAACAGCGTTTGGCCTGGCTCACTCTCGTAATTCTCAAGTGCCACGGGCGCTTCCGCCACAACCTCAGGTACGGGGCTGGGGGAGTGGTACTCAGGCTTTGGCGGAATCAGAGCGAAGAACAGCAGGGCTGCCGCGGCCAGGCCGGTCAGAACCAGGCCGAGTTCAAGCCCGTGCCGCCAGGTTCGGGGCAGAAACGGTATGCGTTCAGTGACGGTGGGCGAATCGACGATGTTCGCCATCAATCGGCTTGCCGCGACTGGGGCGGGCATGGCAACCGTTTGGGCTGTGGGCTCGGTCGCCAGGCAAACCTGGTTCCAGAGCTGGGAGAACTGAGCGGAATCCGGAGTGGTGGGCCGGGTTTCGTCCCAGATTTGATCGAGCCGAGTAACTTCGGCCGCCCAGCGGGTGCAGGCGGGGCAATGAACCAGATGCCGAGCCAGGGAGGCATTGGGCCTGGCTCCTGGCGCCGAAAGTTCCTGCATGACTTCAGGGCAACGCATGAGAAAAACTCCTCACAATCATTTTGCCGGCCTGGCCAGAACCGGGATCAAGAATCAGGTCATCACGTCCAGTTCGCGGAGTTTGGCTTGCAATTTTTGGCGAGCATAGTGGATCCGGCTCATGACGGTACCAATTGGCACATTCTGGCAATCGGCAATTTCCTTGTAACTCAGTTCAGCCTCGGCGAACAGTACGAAGGTGGCTCGGATACTGGGGGTCAACTGGTCGAGGGCCAGATCCAGCTGGGCCCTCAGGTCGCTCCGTTCCAGCCCGGCCGAGGGGTCGGTTGCCGCAGCCTCAAGCTGGTCGGCGGTTGGGCCGCTGGAGGCTGGGCCGGTCTGATCCAGTGAGACACTCACCCTTCGACGTCTTCGCCGTCCCACATCAAGCGCCGCGTTGGTGACCACCCGTAGCAGCCAGGTGCGGAATCCGCTTCGTCCGTCAAACTCCGGTAAGTGTGAAACGGCCTTGAGGAATCCATCCTGCAGGGCATCGAGGGCGTCTTGCTCATGGCCCAGCAAACGATGTGCAACCCGGTAGGCTACCGCAAAATGGCGGCGGAAAAGTTCCTCACGGGCTGCGAGGTTACCCCCGCAGGCCAGTGCCACCAGTGCCTCATCGGGCGTTGTCATCACGCCAGTTTGCTGATCGAGCATGAACTCCCCGGATTTAGTAGACGCAGGACGGGTGCAATCTATTCGAGGCTTTTTCCTCAAACCTGCGTAATCTCTGGCTCTCGCTTGGCACGTGGCTCGGTTCTGGGGAACAAGAATCGGTCCTTCGTTTGGTCCAGTCAGAGGGTTGTGGCGAATCGCGTACCACTGCAGTCGGTGGTCTCTCGTAGGCTTGGCCGATCCGCGGGTGGGTTCGCGACTAGAATTTTGCCCGGCAGCTTCTGGAATTCCATGACCGAGCCCAGTCCCCATTGTGCCTTTGCTGGTCCTGAAAGCGGCGCACGGAAGGCCTGGCCGGCTCTTACTGAGGTTGTCCCTGAGATCGGCCAGCCCACGTTCGTTTGCCTTCTAGTGGACGCTGTAACGCCTGGTATTGATTGGACTTGCTTTCAGTCTGCGGGCATACCAGGTCCGGTATCAAGACGGGAAGGCTTCCTGGGTCGCAAGCGCCCGGGGTTCGCACGTTGAAACCGGTTGTCGGCACCTGATAACTTGCACTTGACCAAATTTTGAGCCACCGGCAAGATGCCAACCGTTCTGCAAGGAACATCGCCAGGCTCTGCACCTCGAGCGCTCCCCCTTTGATACTCGTTGATGAAACGGGTCTTTGATCTCGCGGTAGACCGCGTTTCGGGGACCCGTGGGCCAGCCTTGGGTTGGCAACTACCAGGAGGAATTTCGCCGTGCTGTGCCGCTTGCATACCCGCATCCTTTCGACCGCCGCGACCCTGTTTCTGCTGGCCTCTGCCGCTAGCGTACAGGCTTCCTCGACCTCGTCCGTGCCGACCACCCTGCTGAATTACAAGCTGTCCAACCAGGGACCCAGCACTGTTTCACGGATTGATTTTAACGTGCTCTCGCCCGGTTCCGTTGTACCACCCGTGGTTGCAACCGACCCTACCACCGGCGCCAATGTCACAGGCAGCCCGCTGACCCTGTTGCCAAACTCGACCGGTTTCGACCCTAACTATTTCTCGGTTGCCCTGGGTAACAAGCCAGGCGCCCAGATTCTTCGGCTCCTCTTCGGGCAGGCCCAGACCGTGGATGCCAACGGAAACGTCACGTTTTCGTCCATCCTCGATTCGAATGGCAATCCGATCGGTGGGTTTCAGCCGGGCGGCAACCTGAATTTTGCCGTCAGCGTGGACCCAACCACTCGCGATCAGTTTCGGCTCCAGATCGCCTCCAATACGCCAGGGCTGACCCTGAACCAGTTGCCGGTGAGCGACACGGTGGTTGCCTCGACTACCACGCCTACCTCGGGCGCTGGGACCACGACCACCACTACCCCTCCTCACCAAGTACCTGAGCCGATGTCCGTACTGGTTTGGGGCGGTCTGGTGGGCCTGGGCTTGACCCGTGCCCGACTTTTCCGCAAGTCGGCAACTGTCTGACCCCCCCCCTATACTCAGGCAAGCCCTCAGGCGGGGTGGGCTTGGCAAGGGCGTAATCTTGGATCATCATTGAGTATTCAAGGCCGTGGCATTGCCGCGGCCTTTTTTCGTTTGCGTCTGGTTTGAAGCGGCAACTTACCTATGGATGTCCTGATCAGCGAATCCGAAATTCAGCGACGGGTGACCGAACTCGCCCATCAAATTGAGGTGGACTACCAAGGGCGACCTCTGACCGTGGTGGCCGTGCTGACCGGTAGCTTGGTTTTTCTGGCGGACCTGATTCGTAATATCCGGCTCCCGCTGCGGGTGGGTTTGCTGCAGGCCAGCAGCTATCGTGGCGCGAGCACGGTCTCCACCGGGACCTTGCTGATCAATGAATCGTTCGCGCCGGATGTGGCCGGACGCGATGTTCTGTTGCTCGATGATATTCTGGATACCGGCCTCACGATCTCCGCGCTGGCGCAACGGATGCGTGAGCGAGGCGCGGCCCGCGTTCGCACGGCGGTTTTGCTGAGGAAAATCGGTCGCCAGGCGGTTCCCTTCGAGCCCGACTATACGGGCTTCTCCATCCCCGATCGATTTGTGGTGGGCTACGGCCTGGACTTCAATGACGATTATCGGCATATCCCCTATATTGGCGTGCTGACGGACCCGCTTCCAGCCGCCGATCCCCTACCCTAGCTGAGACTGGCCTGGCCCCAACGCCTGGCACGTTTCATGAACCTGAGCCTGCTTGAACCCGAGCGTTAGCGAGGAGCAATTGGCAGTGCCCCCACATTCAGGCTCGAGCGCACGCCTAGCCCGGCAATCGCCCAGGTTGACCCTGATCACACGGCGGTATCCGCCGCTGATCGGTGGTGCCGAGACCATGATCCGCTACCTGGCCCTGGCTCTGGCGGAGGAAGGGGCCGAGGTTACGGTGCTTACCTCGCGCTTGGGTGAGGCCGAGGCTTGCCCGGCCCGCGAGGAGTTCTTGACCCGGGGCGGTTCGCTCACGATTATTCGCCTGCCCACCAGCCGCATACGGTTCCTGGGTACCTGGCTCTACATGCGAAATCTGCGTCGCTGGCTCACTTCCCACCCGCCCGATCTGGCCTATGTCTCGATGCTCAAGCATGATGCGTTTACAGCGGTGAAGGCTGGCCGTCGGCTTGGCTTTCCGGTGGTGCTCCGGCCTGAAGGGGCAGGTGCCACCGGTGATCTGGCATGGCAGGCCTGGGGCCGGTTCGGGCTGAAGATTGCGGCAAGTTGTCGGCAGGCCGACCAGGTCGTGGCGATCAGCCAGGCGATTCATGAGGAACTGCTGACCGCCGGGTACGAACCCGCGAGGGTGGTGAAAATCCCTAACGGTGTCCCGGTGCCTGAAGTGCCCTGGACCCGGCGCGTGGGGTGGACCGATGCACCCGTGGCGGTTTCGGTGGGTCGGCTCTCACCCGAAAAAGGACACGCGAACCTGCTGGAAGCCTGGCGGTTGGTGCGTCACCACAAGTCACGGGCCCGGTTGATCCTGGTGGGAGACGGGCCCGAGCGGCCACGTCTTGAAGAGTTGATCAGAATGCTCGATCTGAGCGGTTCGGTACGCCTGGCTGGCACCCAGGCCAAGGTCGAGCCGTTTCTCAGGGAGGCCGACCTGTTCGTGCTTCCTTCGCATGAAGAGGGAATGAGTGTCGCTCTCCTGGAAGCGATGGCGTTGGGGATGCCGGTGGTGGCGACCGCCATTCCCGGCAACCGCAAGCTGATGGCCGACTTCAAAAATGGTCGGCTTTGCCGGGTGGATGATCCGGAATCCCTGGCCAGGACCATCCTTGAGCAATGGGCCGACGCCGACCGGGCCATTCATATGGGCCGCGCGGCTCGGATGCTCGTCCAGAAGAATTTCTCGATTCATGCCGTCGCGCGGCAGCATCTGCTGCTCTTTGATCGGCTAATCGCAGGGCCTCGGACCCAGTGAAGCGTTCGCCCCGGCAGGAGCAGCGTGCCGGTGGATTCCAACCCAGCCTGGGTGATGAGTTTCACGAGGCGTCTGATTCAGGTTTTGGAATCGACTCTCAAACATTCCTGGGCAAGCCTGGGCAGACTCATCTTGATGCAACGCCCTTCTCTCTGGCTCTCCAATGGGTCAGAATGCGTCGGTTGTTTCGAGGACCCGGGACGAACCACCGACCATGCTCAAGATCCTGCAACTGATACCAACTCTCGACCGTTCGGGTGCTGAGAAGCAGATGGCGCTGCTGGCGGCCGAACTACCACGTGATCGATTCCAGGTGGAGGTGGCCACCCTCACCCGGCTTGGGCCGCTTGAAGAAGAACTCCGGGCCGCCGCTGTGCCGGTGCTCCAAATTAGTAAGAGCTGGAAGCTGGATCCTTGGGCGTTGCGACGGCTGGCTCGCTTGCTGAAGAGCCGGAAATATGACGTTGTTCACACCTGGATCTTCGCGGCCAATACGTATGGGCGAATTGCCGCCCACCTGGCCGGGGTGCCCGTGGTGGTGACCTCCGAGATGGCCGTGGATCTCTGGAAAACGTCTGCCCATCTGCGGATTGACCGCTGGCTGGCCCGCTGGACGGACCGGATTATTGGCAACTCCCAGGCGGTCGTTGATTTTTATCGAGATGCGGGTCTTCCGACCGAGAAACTGGTCAGGATCTACTCGGGGATTGGTGATGAGCGGCCGCCCGAGATTGCCCCGTCCCAGACCCGACAGTCGCTGGGGATTACGCCTGAAGCACCCGTGATCCTTTTCGCTGGTCGGCTGGCACCCCAGAAAGGGCTGAAAGACCTGATCGACGCCCTCGATCTGCTGCAGCACGTTCAGCCGGGTACGGTCACACTGATTGCCGGTGATGGGCCACTGAGGGCCGCGCTGGAGGGCCGGGCCCGGTCGTTTGAGTTGCTCCAGACCGGTCGGGTTCGGTTCCTTGGGCACCGCGAGGATGTGCCGGCATTGCTTGCCGCTGCGGATATGTTGGTGTTGCCTAGCCTTTATGAAGGGCTTCCCAACGTTGTGCTTGAGGCCATGAGCCAAGCGAAGCCGGTGGTGGCCACCAACGCGCCGGGTACCAATGAACTGGTGGTGGACAACGAGACGGGTCTGCTTGTTCCCATGGGGCAGCCCAAAGCGCTGGCCAAGGCACTGCGAGATCTGGTGCGTGATCCCGAGCGTCGGCAGACGCTGGGGGCCGGTGGCCGAGCGCACCTCAGACCGCAGTTTGGTCTGGATACGATGATCCAGGAACATGTCAGGCTGTACGAAGATCTCGCCCGAGCCAAGGGCCGCCTGGTCTGATTCGTGCAGACTGGGCGAACCCGCCTCAGTCGGTGCTGAACCGTTGCAGGTCTTCTCCCTTGGCAACGATGGTGAGCCCCCCATCGGTGACCGTGAATCCACGTGCCCGATCCAGGTCATGATCATGGCCAATCTGGAACCGTTCGGGGATCCGGACCCACTTATCAATGATGGCGCGGCGGATCTGGGCCTGACGACCAACCTCGACCCCGTCGAACAGAATGGAGTCTTCGACCACGGCGAAGCTGTTGACCCGAACCGAGGGAGACAGAATGCTCCGCCGCACCTCCCCTCCCGAGATAATGGAGCCCTGGCACACAATCGAATTGAGCGCCACACCTTGCCGGCCGGGAGCGTCGTGAACAAACTTGGGCGGCGGCAACGGGTTCTGGTACGTATGGATTGGCCATTCCTTGTCATACAGATTCAAAACCGGGTCGAGCGCAATCAGGTCCATGTTTGTCTGGTAGTAGGAGTCCATGGTTCCCACGTCTCGCCAGTAAGCCGCCGTGTTTTTGTTGGCGTCTCGGAACGGGTAGGCAAACACGCGAGAGCTGGCCAGCATGCGTGGGATAATATCTTTGCCAAAATCGTGTCGGCTGTTTTCTTGGCGTGCAGCGTCTTGGAACAAGAGTTCAAACAGCGCTTCGGTTTTGAACACATAAATGCCCATCGAAGCCAGAGCCATGTCTGGATGTCCGGGCATGGCGGAGGGATCTTGGGGCTTTTCCACGAAGCCAATCACCCGACGATCCGCAGTAATTTCCATGATGCCAAATTCACGCCCTTCGGCCAGCGGTACCGGCAGGCAGGCAATGGTCAGGTCGGCCTGATTCTGCCGGTGTTCGGCGATCATCGCCGAGTAGTCCATTTTGTATATATGATCACCGGCCAAGATCAGCGTGTCTGCGGGGGCCGCGCGTTCAATGGTGTACACATTTTGATAGATGGCATCCGCAGTGCCCAGGTACCAGCTTTCGTCAATCCGTTGCTGGGGCGGAATGACCTCGATGTACTCATCGAGTTCGCGGCAAAGAAACCGCCAGCCCAGGTCAATATGGCGCGCCAGGCTTGCCGCCTTGTACTGGGTCAGAATCAGGATCTTGCGGATCTGGCTGTTGATGCAGTTGGAGAGCGTGAAGTCAATGATGCGATAGATGCCACCAAAGGGCACGGCCGGCTTTGCACGATCACGCGTCAAAGGATCGAGCCGGGTCCCCCGGCCGCCAGCCAGAACAATTGCCAGCACGTTTCGGAGCACAAAGCTTCTCCTTCCGAATTGCCGGCCCGGCCGACTCTCCAGCCGGCAGCCACCCATGCCACACCCCCTTGTATTGTCACCCAGTGCCGAGACGAAGCCAACCGGGCACAGCACCTGAATTTCCCGTATTCCACGTACCAGCCCTGCCTTGAACACCAGCCTGGGGAGCGGACTACGGGTTTTGTAGTTGACGACTACGGGATAAACCGTAGATTGTTCAGCCGTGGGGGTTGGAGAACCGTTCAGTCAAGTTCAAGCCGTGGAGGCTTTTCACGCATGGTCCGTCCCCGGTATGAGCAGCCGACCCCTGCGGAACTGGAACTTCTGAAGCTGCTCTGGAATTTTGGCCGGCCGGCGTCGGTGCGTGAGGTAATGGCGTCGCTGAACCAGGAAAAGCCTGAGCCGCGTGCCTACACCACGGTCATGAGTTTGCTCAATGTGATGGCGGAAAAGGGGTTGCTCAAGCGGACGCCCCAGGGGCGTGCGTATTTGTATGTGCCGGTCAAACCGCGTGAGAACACGCTGCGGTCATTGCTTGGTCAAACGCTCACGAGGGTCTATGACGGTTCGGCCAGCCTGCTGGTGGCCCACTTGCTGGACCAGTCTCACCCTGACGTTGCGGAACTGGACCAGATTCAGGACATGCTGAACGCTTATCGGGCGGCTCAGCCCAATTCCGGCTCGAACCGAAAGGACGGCCCCGGATGCGGCCCCTCGAAGTTGACGGATTGATGGGACAACAGATCACCCTGGCGCTGGTTCACGCGGTGTGGATGGGTCTGGCGGTGGCTGCGGTTGTGGCCCTGATCCTTCCCGGCCGCTATCGCTTGGCCCCTGAAATACGATACCGGGGAATGCTTCTGGCATTCGCGACCGTGGTCATTGGCCCGTGGGCGGTAGACTTCCTCCCGCGTGTTCAGAGCGTTTCCGGCCTTGAGCCCTCGAACATGATCGCCACGGTCTCCGAACGCTCCGAATCTTCGAACACCGGTTCCAGTCTGCTGCCGGCACCTTTTCAAAAGCCAGCGCCGTGGTCTCTCGCTCCCGCCACACCAATCCAGGTGGTTTGGTCCTGGTGTCTGGCGATACTGATAGCCGGGGCTCGGTGCTATGAACGGATCCAACCGTACCTGCTCAGGGGTTGGCTTGCCGGTGTGGGTCTGCTGATGCTGAGGCTGGCCCTGGCCGGAATCAGCTTTGAAAGGTTGCGGGCTGCCGCTTGTCCCGGGCCGGCATTGATGGAAAATCTGGTCACGCGGCTCGGCAACCTGCTGAAACTGAGAACGGCTTGCCGGGTTCTGGTGCACGACCGCCTCGATGAGCCGATCGTTGGTGGCCTGATCTGGCCCACCATCTTGCTGCCCAGTGCCTGGGCCAATTCCCTGACCCCTGCCCAGCTCGAAGCGATTCTCGCCCACGAACTGGCTCATATCCGCCGCCTTGACTTGCCGGTCAACCTGATCCAGCGGGTCGCCGAGACCTTACTGTTTTTTCATCCGGCGCTCCGCTGGCTCTCAGCCCGAGTCCGGGTTGAGCGTGAACGCTGTACGGACGTTCTGGCGGTGTCCGTGACTGGCGATCCCTTAGCCCTGGCCCAGGCGCTTGAGAGCCTGGCCCGTGCCCGCTGGAACTCGTCTCAAAAGCTCACTCTGGCCGCCCCGCTTGGTGGCGGCGAAAGCTCACTCCTTCCCCGAATTCAGGAACTGCTCGGCATGAAGCCCACTCGCACTCGGTTGCGTCTCTGGCCCTTGGTCGCCCTGCCCTGCGCTGCCGGGTTTGCCGTGCTGGCCGGTTCTCTGGGGCTTGCCCAGGAACCTACGCCCCCTGCCCAGCCTCAGGCCAAGCGGCCGCCGGACCTTCGCAGGGCCACCGTGCCGGTGCTGGAAAACGTCCAGTTTGAGTTTGTACCAGGCCCCAGCCAGACCGGGTCGGAGGCTGGCGGCAAAAGGGCTTCGACAAAAGGAGGAGGGCCGCAGGGCGTTTTCGAAGTGCGAAGTATTCAATTGAAGGTGGCGTCTGGCGCCATGCCGACCCCAGTAAAGGTAGACGCCAAGGGGAACCCCAAACTTTCACAGATCGCTTTCGAAGTGCGGTTCCTTGAGGTCGATCCCGCCCTGTTCCAGGACGACGAGCAGGCCTTGTTATTCACGCCGGTGAACAACAAGAGCGGCGTCCAAACGTTGATTCTCGATGATGCGGCGACCCAGCGGCTCATGAGGTTAGTTCAGTCATCCCCACGGTCAATCGTGCTTCAGGCACCCAAGGTCACCGCCTTTGAAGGAATTACGGCCACGATCAGCAACCAGCAAACTCAATACCTGGTCACAGGGCTTCAGCCGATCATCGAGCAGGGGATCGCCTTCAAGCCAACTGTGGAAAAATACCTGACTGGAATCCAGCTCGCAATCTCGGCCCGTCTGCCAGATCCAGACGCGGCCATTCGTTTGAATGTTCAGCTTACCGATCTGGAACTGGGTCGCGTTGAGAGCATGGCCCAGGAGGCGACCGATGGCAACCATACGATCAGAGCGGCCTTTCAGATCCCACACCCCATCGAACGGGCATTTGAGGCGCCCGTAGAACTCAAAAACGGACAGACTCTTGTGATCAATCTGGGCGCATATCCTCGGACGCTCCCCCGCCAGAGTGTTTTCTGGAAGGCACTCGGGCTCCTCCGGTACATCGGTATCCCGGCGCTCGACACTGAACACGCCTCGATCGACAAATTCGTACTGATCACGCCCAGACCCATCGTGATCGAGC
This sequence comes from uncultured Planctomycetales bacterium, assembly GCA_903926465.1. Classification (GTDB taxonomy): domain Bacteria; phylum Planctomycetota; class Planctomycetia; order Isosphaerales; family Isosphaeraceae; genus CAIYJE01. The sequence goes on along the minus strand of CAIYJE010000188.1, from coordinate 22,707 downwards.
AGGAAGAGGCCGCCTTGGGTCGCCAGCCGATGGTAGACCCTGCCGTTGTGCCAACCTCGGGCCAATCCGCAAAGTGAGCGAATAAACACGCGTGTTGCCCCGGTGCAAAACCCGCCGAGGCCACACGCGTATCTGTTTCCCAAAGTCGAAGCCTGTCAGGGTCATCAGTGGTGATGACGGTGGAACCGTGAGAACAGGCTCTGCCGGGGCTCGGTCACGATGTACTTGGGCCCTCGGGCCACGATATTTCCGTGGAAGAGCCCACCCTGGACCGGGGTCACTTCGCCAGGGGCCACGCCCGGTGGGGGTGTGATAGCACCAGCCGGCAAAGTGGCGGCCGGCGCCGCTGCCGTCCAGGTTGGGGCTGGGGCCATGGCAACACCATTGGTCCCCTGTACGGCCTGACCGGCCGTGACCATGGCCTGGCCGGGTACCGCCAACAGCATCTGAGGAACCAAGGCGATAAACTTGAACGGAAGCGCAGCAACCTGGCCCCCCGCGCCCATGAGCTGGCCACCACCCACCATCATCTGGCCCGCGCCCGTACGAAAACCGCTGGTACCCGCCGCAGCCTGATGATTGAAAAGGCCCAGACCGCCTCCAAGCATCGACTGGCCGCCACTGGCCATCTGCCCGCTCCCAGATCGGAACAGGGTTCCCGTGCTTTGAACATCGGTGTAGAGCCCCTGCACCGATGTCTGGGTGGCAGCCATGGGGCTGGCCTGATCGGCGGGTGTCAGAAAGCCGCCAGTTTGTGCCTGCGAAGTACTGGCAACGCTAACGGCAAGCAGGCTGGGCAAGGCCAGCCAAGACGTGGCGCGAATCAAAGCGAAACGAAGGGGATTCATGGCAACAGTGGTTCCTGAACAGGGAATCGTTCGAAAGGACGAACGGGAAGGTCGGGATTGCCAAGCTGGGGACAAGCCAACCCATATAGCGCGAAAGCAATCTCAACCCTAATTGTCGCCCGGTTCTGTCAGTAGATTCAGAGGAAGACTGGGCGATTTGGGCGAAAAGACAATACAGGCGTCGGATTCTGTTTAAGCGGCACGATTGACGTGGTGATAGGCCGTGTTGCCAGCGAGAGGAGGACTCGCACTCGCGCTGGGCAATGATTCATTTGGTCAACTTTTCGTCAAATTTCTAGATTCCAGCGAGCGGGAATCGGGTTCTCAGAATCGAGAATTGGGCGGGGGGGGTGGGCGGGAAAGTTGGCTACCACAGGATTGGTGGGTTATGCGCAAAAACCTATTTCCAGGTAGTTTATGGTGGTTTCGTTGATTATTTGATGGTGTTACAAGGATCAGGCACGACCTTTGCGTGGTAGGATCAACTCGGGCCGAAGTGGTTCATTAGAAACCTGCCGGGATCGGGTTTCGACTTCGCCTGGTACAAGGGTCTTGAGCAGTTTTGTCTGGCTCATTAAAGTGCCACGGTATCCGTCCTTCCGGGGCACTGACGAGGGACCTCGATGGCCCAGCTTTTTCGACCTTCTGCAAATACAATCGCCCGAGTCGCCATTCTTGGTGGTTTGAGCCTGGTTTTTGGTGGTGTTGGTCTGGCGTACCTGTTTGCAGGTTCACCCTACCAAACTGGTGCGACGCTCATTCGTGAGCAGCCCGTTGCCTTCAGCCACCAGCACCACGTTGCTGGACTCGGCATCGATTGCCGGTACTGTCATACTTCGGTTGAGACTTCCGCATCAGCCGGTATGCCGCCGACTTACACCTGTATGAGTTGCCACTCGCAGGTCTGGAATCAGGCACCGATGCTCGCACCAGTGCGAGCCAGCCTGGAGCAGAACAAGCCGCTTGAGTGGAACCGGCTCCATCAGCTACCCGATTACGCGTACTTCCACCACGGTATTCACATCCAAAAGGGTGTTGGCTGTGTGGAATGTCATGGCCGAGTCGATCAGATGCCGCTGATGTGGAAAGCCGAAGGCATGACCATGGCGTGGTGTCTTGAATGCCACCGCCACCCAGAGGAGCGACTCCGCAAGCCCGAAGACGTCTTCAAGATGGATTCGCCTCGACTTCCAGTCGAAGAAGGGCTGGAGTTGCTGAAGACCCACAATATTCCCGTCGAACGACTCACCAACTGTTCGGTATGTCATCGATGAGCAATCGTACGCGTTCGGATTTTGGCTCTCAGGACCTCACGGAACTGCGCCGCAAGCTGGCAGGTTCATCGGGCCCTCAATACTGGCGAAGCCTTGAAGAGCTTGCCGGAACCGAGGAGTTCGAGCGATACCTGCACCGTGAGTTCCCTGAGCAGGCATCGGAATGGCACGACCCCGTGGGTCGTCGGCAATTTTTGCAGCTCATGGGTGCGTCCCTGGCGCTGGCCGGCGTAAGCGGTTGTGTGGTGCGGCCTGAAGATAAACTGGTTCCTTACGTCAAGGCACCAGAGCAAATCGTTCCTGGTAAACCCTTGTTTTACGCCTCTACGGCGGTTCACGAGGGGTATGGAACAGGAATCTTGGTGGAAAGCCACCTCGGTCGTCCCACCAAGGTTGAGGGAAATCCAACCCATCCTGCAAGTCTGGGTGCCAGCGACTTGTTCACGCAGGCTTCGATCCTGAATCTCTATGATCCGGATCGGTCCCAGGCTGTGACCTACAACGGTCGCGTCAGTTCCTGGGATGCCTTCCTGAACGCAATGATCGAGCTTCGAACTGCGCAACTGGCCAGCAAAGGGGCGGGTGTACGGTTCCTGAGCGGAACCGTGACCTCCCCGACCGTAGTCCGGTTGATGGATCAGGTTTTGGGCCCGAAATTCTTCCCACAAGCACGCTGGCACCAGTATGAACCGGTGGGTCACGCCAATCGTCGCGAAGGCGTTCGCTTGGCGACTGGTGTGGATGCGGAAGCTGTTCATCACATCGACCAAGCCGATGTCGTGGTCTCGCTCGACGCCGACTTCCTGGGCTGGGGGCCGGCCAAGCTGGTGAATGCTCGCCAGTTGACCGCTCGACGTGAACCAGGTCCAGACAATAAGAGCCCGATCCGTCTGTATGTTGTGGAGCCAAGCCCCACAATTACGGGTGCGACGGCCGATCATCGCTGGCCGCTTTCGACTGAAGAGATTCAGTCCTTGGCTGCCACGCTCGCTCGTGCCGTTGGCGTGAATGGGTTGCCTGCCGCGGCCGACGAACTCAAGGCTCCTTGGGTAGCCACCTTGGTGGCTGATCTCCAAAAGTCCAAGGGCAAGAGCCTGGTGATTGCTGGCGAAACCCAGGCACCGGCCGTTCATGCTCTGGCTCACGCGATCAACGCGGCCTTGGGCAACGTGGGCCATACCGTCACCTACCACGAACCGGTTGCGGCTTCGGCCCCTGCTGGACAGTCGGGATCCATCGCGGATCTGGCTGATGATATTCGGGCTGGTCGGGTTGAGACTCTGTTTATCCTGGGCACCAACCCGGTCTATGACGCTCCGATCGAGTTGGGCTTCGCTCCTTCGGGGAGTGATTCCACCGAACTGTTGCTCAAAGTCCGCACTGTGGTGCACCTGGGTCTGTACAACGATGAGACCGGACAGGTTTCAACCTGGCATATTCCCGAGGCTCACTTCCTGGAGAGCTGGGGCGATGCACGGGCCTTTGATGGTACGGCCAGCATCATGCAGCCGCTGATCTCGCCGCTTTACAGTGGTCGTACTGCGGCGGAACTGCTGTCGGTCGTCGTCGACGGCTCACCGCTGCCAAGCCGATCTCTGGTGGAAGCCACCTGGCGTGCTAACCAGTCAGACGCCGATTTCTCTGCGTTCTGGTCCAAAACACTGCACGATGGTGTGGTGGCTGGATCTGCAGCCAAACCCAAAGACGTGAGCGTGAAATCGCTAGCGGATCTGGCCTGGCCGAAGGTTGGAACCGGCAAATATGAGATCTTGTTCCGTCCCGACCCAACCATCTGGGACGGATCGTTCAGCAATAACGGCTGGTTGCAGGAACTTCCCAAGCCGATGACCCGGGTCGTCTGGGATAACCCCGCCCTGATCAGCAAGAAGACTGCCGACAACGAGGGTGTGAAAGATGGCGACGTTATCAAGCTGACCATGGGTGGTCGGATCTTGAAGGTCCCGGTCTGGATTAACCCTGGGCATGCCGAAGACGCCATCACTCTGACTCTCGGTTACGGCCGGAATGAAGAGGCTGGCTATCACGGTCGGGTGGGTGCTGGGGCTGGTTTCAACACCTACTCTCTGCGATCGCTGAATGACTTCTGGGCTGGGCGTGGTGTCCTGGTCGAAAAGACGGGTGAAACCTACCCGCTCTACTCGACTCAGGGTCACAATACCATGGTGGGCCGAGACCTGATCCGAACGGCCACTCATACGGATTACGCCCATAATCCCCACATTGGTCCTGCTGGACATGCCCCTGCTGGCCATGAGGCGGCTGTTGGCAATGAGCATGACGCAGCGGCATCACCACATGATCAGTCGGAAGAGACCGGCATTGTCGCCCACGGGGCGAATCCTCCGAAGAATCTGATCGGGTTTGAATATCCAGAGCCGATGCAACGCCGCAATGACGGCTTTGGCAATCGCTGGGGTATGTCAATCAACCTCAACGCCTGTATTGGGTGTGCGGCCTGCGTGGTGGCTTGCCAGGCAGAAAACAACATTCCGGTGGTTGGCAAAGATCAGGTCGGTCGTGGCCGTGAGATGCACTGGCTTCGGATTGACCGCTACTATGCCACGGCCTCGCGAGACGCCGAGCCCTCTGCCAATCCGGCGACCCACTTCCAACCTGTGCCCTGTATGCACTGCGAGACCGCACCGTGCGAGATGGTCTGTCCCGTTGAAGCCACCAGCCATTCGGCTGAGGGGCTCAATGAGATGACTTACAATCGCTGTGTCGGTACCCGCTACTGCTCGAACAACTGCCCTTACAAGGTTCGCCGCTTCAACTTCTTCCAGTATTCCGATCAACTCACGGAATCCTTGAAGTTGCAGCGGAACCCCGATGTGTCGGTCCGGACCCGTGGTGTCATGGAAAAGTGCACCTACTGTGTCCAGCGGCTCACCAAGGCACGCATCGAAGCACAGATCAAGAGTCCCGACGGCTTCGAATTCGTCTCGGGCGACTCGGTGGCCACAGCTTGTCAGCAAGCTTGCCCCACGCGAGCCATTGTCTTCGGCAACATGAATGATCCGAAGTCGGCCGTGGCCAAGGCCAAGGTCGATCCTCGTAACTATTCATTGCTGGCGGAACTCAATACCCGGCCCCGTACAACATACCTGGCCAAGCTGACTAACCCCAACACGGCGATCGAGGCCTGACGTCATGGCGCAGGTAGTTTCTACTCACGGACACAGTCACGAAGGCAACGGGCATTCCCACTCGGAGATCCTGGGTGGTCACCAATCGTATACGACGGTGACCGACACGATCAGCGATGTGGTGCTCAAGCGACCGCTTGGCAAGGCGTGGCTGTTTGGTTTCGCAATTGCATTTGCCCTGCTGATGATGTTCCTGTTCGCGATCACGAACCTGCTGGTTCGTGGTATCGGCATCTGGGGCGTAAACATCCCGGTTGGCTGGGGCTTTGATATTGTCAACTTCGTCTGGTGGATCGGTATCGGTCATGCCGGTACGCTGATCTCCGCGATTCTCCTGCTGCTGAAGCAAGACTGGCGAACCTCCATCAACCGGTTTGCCGAAGCCATGACACTGTTTGCGGTGGCGTGTGCGGGTCTTTACCCGCTGATGCACATGGGGCGGCCTTGGTTGTTTTACTGGCTCGCTCCTATGCCGAATACGATGGCACTCTGGCCACAGTTCCGGAGCCCGCTGGTATTCGACGTGTTTGCCGTGTCCACGTATGCCACCGTCTCACTGTTGTTCTGGTATGTGGGTCTGATCCCTGACCTGGCAACCTTGCGAGATCGGGCTACTAACCCCATCGTCAAGAAGCTTTACGCGATCCCTGCGCTGGGGTGGCGTGGAAGTGCGATTCACTGGCATCGTTACCGGACGGCCTACCTGCTACTCGCTGGTATCGCCACGCCTCTGGTGGTGTCTGTGCACACGATCGTGGCTCTGGACTTCACCACCGGTATCATTCCTGGCTGGCATACGACGGTGTTCCCACCCTACTTCGTTGCTGGTGCCATCTTCTCCGGTTTTGCCATGGTTGCCACCCTGGCGATTCCACTGAGAAGCTACTTCGGCCTCAAGGATTACATCACCGACAAGCATCTGGACAACATGGCCAAGGTCATGTTGGTCACCGGTCTCATTGTCACCTACGGCTACATGATCGAAGGTTTCATGGCCTGGTACGGTGCCAATACCTACGAACGCTATCAGATGCTCGTCGATCGCCCATTCGGTGCTTACAAGCACGACTGGTGGCTCTTGATCTTGTGTAACTGCGTGATGACCCAGTTACTCTGGTTCAAGTCGATCAGAAACAATGTAATCCTGCTCTGGTTGATCTCAATCGTGATCAACGTAGGGATGTGGCTGGAGCGTTATGTGATTGTGGTTCTCAGCCTTCACTCCGACTTCTTGCCCAGCTCTTGGGGCATGTATCACGGAACGGTTTGGGACTACATGACCTTCTACGGATCAATTGGATTGTTCATGACCCTGATGTTCTTGTTCGTCCGCGTCCTCCCTGCGATCTCCATCGCCGAGATGCGAGAATTGGTGCACGAGTTGCACGAGCGGGATGAGGCGAAGACGCACGCGACACCCCCGGCGGCGAGGACTGTCTGACATGAGTGACACCGCCCCTACCTTTGCGGAATCGGTACATACCCCTTCCCGGGTTTCGACCGGCGAGGTTTATGGCTTGATGGCTGAGTTTATTGAACCCGACCATGTGGTCCGGGCAGCTAGACGTGCTTATCGAGCGGGCTTCCGCAAGATGGACGGCTATTCCCCGTTACCCGTGGTTGGCCTTGCTGAAGCGATCGGATTCAAGAAGAACCGGGTTGCCACCATTGTGCTGCTGGGTGGAGTGACGGGCGCCTGCAGCGGCATGTTCATGCAGTGGTTTGCTTCGACCGTGCACTATCCCTTGATCATCGCTGGTCGGCCGTACGCCAGCTGGCCCTCATTCGTGCCCATCACGTTCGAGTTGGGAATTCTGTTTGCAGCATTCTCGGCGGTGTTCGGGATGTTGGCCCTGAATGGATTGCCACGACTGTACCATCCGGTTTTTAACGCGCCGGGGTTCGACCTCGCCTCGCAAGACCGGTTTTTTCTTTGCATCGAAGCCACAGATCCGAAATTTCATCTGACCCAGACGCGGGAATTCCTGGAGAGCCTTGGGGCCAGGACTGTTTCCGTTGTCGAGCACTGATGGGCTATCTGACGTGATCCCACATAAGAGCCAAATCTGGGACGTTTCGGCCACCGGTGCCGCGTCTTTGCGGGGGCAGGCCCGCACAGGCTGGACTCGGTCCGGTCTGATGCTTGCCCTCCTGCTTGCCTCAAGCGGATGCCGCTATGGTGAGATGTATGACCAGCCCAAATTTAAGCCTTACAAGGCGACATCGTTCTTTTCTGATAACAGTTCGGTTCGACCTGTGGTCGAGGGAACGGTTGCTCAGTCGGGTGGTGTCGGTCAGGAAGGCACGAGTGTTTATCTGACTGGTCGAGCCTCAGACAAGACGTTTGTCAATGAGCTTCCCGCTGAGGCACAAGGCAAGAATTTGTCCGAGGTTCTGACGCGTGGTCAGGGTCGCTTTGGCATTTACTGTGCTCCCTGTCACGGTGTTGATGGAGCCGGCCGCGGTCCAATTGTCTTGCGAGGTTTCTCGCCTCCACCCAAGCTTTATGAGCCCAAGGTGGTCAATCAGCCCCTCGGATACTATTTCGATGTGATCACCAATGGTCATGGAGCCATGTACGGGTACGGCGCACGCATTCACAACCCGGCAGATCGCTGGGCGATTGCTGCGTATCTCCGTGCCTTACAGCTGAGCCAAAACGCTCCAGCCGAGCTTGTACCTGGTTTTCCCAGGGAGGAACGAGAGCAGCTTCAGTCCGCCGGACCACTCTCGCAGGCAACGACCCACACTGATGCTGGGCATGTCCGGGAGGTTGTGAAGTGAGTAACCCTGTGTCTTCTGCCCGCGCCACGCAATTGCCACATCTGGCACGTCTAGCTGGTATCGCTGGTCTGGGTGCGCTTGTGGGCTGCATCTTGTTGATGCTAATCCCCTCGACGCGCGGGTCCATGCTCCCCGCTTATCTGGTTGGATACACCTTCTGGTTTGGAATCGCCCTGGGTGGGCTGATGCTTTCCATGGTGCACCTTTTGACCGGAGGTGCCTGGGGGATTCTGGTTCGCCGCCCGCTGGAAGCTGCTTCTCTGGCTTTGATCCCGCTGGCGATATTGATTGTGCCCATCTTTGTGGGTCATCAGGTTCTTTATCCGTGGACGCGTGCCGCGGATCCGTACCTGGATCTGATCCATGAGAAGACGGCCTACCTGAATCTCTCCGGCTTCATTCTACGGACCGTGATCTTCTTCATCATCTGGATCACCTTGGCCGTTCTGCTAAATGTGGCTTCGATTCGTCAAGACAAGACCACCAGTCACGCCCCCACCCGCTGGCTGGCGTTGATGAGTGGTCCTGGTTTGGCGCTTGCCTTTCTGACCGCAACCTTCGCGGCTGTGGATTGGCTGATGACCATGGAGCCAGACTGGTACTCGTCGATTTACGGCGCCATGCTCATGGTAGGCTGGGGGCTTTGCACCTGGTGCATGATGGTGCTGATTTCTACGTTTCTACGTGACGTTTCACCTGTAGACCAGGTTGCCCGTCCCAGGATCTTCAATGATCTGGGTAACCTGATGCTCGCGTTTGTGATCTTGTACGCGTATACCTCGTTCATTCAGTTCTTCATCATCTGGGCAGGTAACCTCACCGAAGAAATTCCTTGGTATCTTCGGCGGACTCGTGGACAGTGGTGGTATGTGATGACCGCGCTCATCATCTTCCACTTCTTCGTTCCGCTCTTCCTGCTGTTGATGCGGGGTTTGAAGCGGCGTCCTGAACGTCTCTCGCTGATTGCGATCGGCCTGCTGACCATTCACCTGGTCGATTTGACCTGGTTGATTGTTCCTGCCCGAGTTCGCGAGCCGCTGAGCATTACCGCAACCGAAATTCCCTGGTTCACCATCATCCTGATTCCTTTGGCGGTCGTAGCCATTGGCGGGATTTGCTTGGCGACTTTCCTGACCGTCCTTCGTTCCAAACCGCTGCTGCCCGTCAATGATCCTTCTTGGGATCGTATCCCTGCGATCTGGCACCAGGAAGAAATGGAACGCGAGTTTGATGACGACGATCTGGACCTCGGTGATGCCCACTTCTCACCTATCGTAACGGGAAGGTAATCCAGCCATGGCCGACATGATTCCTCAGACTGGTAGTCAGCCTCGGTTTGCCACCGGATCGCACGAGACTTCCGCGGATGTCTCTCTTGGTTCGATCTTGGGTGTGGCTACCGCGATTGGAATTTTGTGCGTGGTCTCAGCTGGCTTTATTGCTGGCGTGATGTCTTACGCTCAGGTCGGGCACGACCGAGAACTCGCTCATCGTCCTGCCCTGCTCAACCGAACCAAAGGCCTTTACGGCGAAGCGGGTCCGGCTGTTCGCGGTGAGAACCCCGTCAGTGATTATCGTCGCGACCCGGGTTCGGTCCCTGAGTTGCGTGACTCTGAACTGGCGGTTGGGGATTCGGCTTATGGTTGGGTGGAACCTGGTAAGGTTGCTCGTTTACCCGTCAGCCGTGCGATCTCAATCCTTGCTGAAAAGGATGCTTTGCCCCAGTTCACCAATTCTAGTTCCACAACTGATCTCACTCCCAGCGATGCTGTTCGACGCGCTATTGAGAATCCAGCCCCTCAACGGCCTGTCCCAACCTCGACCAAAGGTCAATGAGCGTTCTACGTACGCGGTTTAACTTGTGTTTCCGATCACGCTGTAGCGTAGGTCTGGGTGCAGTGCTCTTTTGGGGCATGTTCCTGGTTACTCCTGCCTCATCATGGTCCCAGATGTCAGAGGCGGGCTCCCCCGGTCAACCACCACGTCCTGGAACCATGCTTCAGAAAGCGGGTTTCGACCAACGGCTTGGTGAAAGGGTTCCGCTCAATCTTCCGTTTCGGGATGAGAGCGGTTCTGTGGTTCAGCTTTCGGATTACTTCGGAAAGAAGCCTGTACTCCTGACGCTGGTTTATTATCGGTGTCCCATGCTTTGTGGGCAATCTCTGGTCAGTCTCACTCGTAGTCTTCGGGCGATGAGTCAATCTGTGGGAGACGACTTTGAGATTGTGACTGTCAGCTTTGATGCCAAGGAAACCCCTGAGTTGGCTCAGGCCAAGAAGCAGGCGTTTCTGGAACAGTACGACCGACCGCGGGCCTACAAAGGTTGGCATTTCTTGACAGGTGATCAGGCTTCGATTGACGCTCTGGCCCAGTCTGTCGGGTTTCGCTATGTCTACAACGGTTCTAACGGTCAGTTTGCACATGCGGCTGGATTGGTGATTCTTTCGCCTGAGGGTTTGATCACCCGTTACTTTTTAGACATTGACTACCCACCCAAGGAAATCCAGTCCAGTCTGGCGAAAGCTCAGGCCGGTCTGATTGGGGCGGCCGTGGGTCAGGTTTTGATGCTTTGTTACGACTACGATCCCACGACGGGCAAATACACCCTTGCGGTCGTGCGTATTCTTCAGGTTCTGGGAACAGCTACGGCGCTGCTTCTGGGATCTTATGTGTCTCTCATGCTGTGGCGTGAGCGTCGGACCCGCCGGTTTGCCGCGAGTGCTCCAGTTAACATAGGTGATTCTTCGATTGTCGCTCCGGCCCACTGTGAGCCGGGTGTCGTCGCCAGATCAGTGGGGGGCGTTTGACTCCATGTGGAATTTCCGTCTTTTCCCTGAACAGGCTTCCTCCTTTGCGGGTCGTTATGACTTCACCTTTTGGTTTGAAGTTGCGATCTGTCTGTTCTTCACGTTTTTCGTGTCGCTGATTACGGTGGTTTTGGCTATCCGCTATCGTCGCGGAAGCAAGGTCAATCGCGTACACCCTCCGACTCACAGTACCATTCTGGAATTGGTCTGGTCGGGTGTGCCTTTCGTCATTCTGATGGCGATGTTTGCCGTATCTGCCGTGCTTTTTGTTGAGCAGTACTCCTCTCCTGCTGATGCTGCAGTCATTGACGTGGTTGGCAAGCAATGGATGTGGAAAGCTCAGCATTCTGCAGGCAAGAAAGAAATTAACGAATTGCATGTGCCTTTGGGTCAAGCTACTCGTTTGCACATGATCTCTCAGGATGTGATTCATAGTTTCTTCATTCCGGCCTTCCGGGTGAAGCAAGACGTTCTGCCTGGGCGTTACACCGAGTTGTGGTTTCGTCCAACCAAGGTTGGTCGGTTTCGGATCTTCTGCACTGAGTATTGTGGTACCGACCATTCGGCCATGGGTGGTTATGTGGAGGTCTTGTCTCCTGCTGATTACGAGCGCTGGCTGGAGTCTGGTACCACGGGAGTGACTCAGATCGAGGAAGGGAAGAAACTCTTCACTCAGTATCACTGTGCTGGCTGCCACAACGAGAATGCTACGGTTCGGGCCCCTCGACTCGAAGGAGTTTACGGTAAGCCGGTACCGATTCAGCATGGTGAACAGGTCGAATTCGTGAAGGCCGACGACCGTTATATTCGTGATTCAATCTTGCTGCCGAAATCGCAAGTGGTGGCCGGTTATCAGCCACTGATGCCATCTTACGAGGGTCAGATCAATGAAGAAGACCTTCTGAAGATCACGGCTTACATCAAGTCGCTCGCTCTGAAGTCCGAGGCTCTTCCGACGTATGTTCCTGAGTACGACGTTGACAAGGACATGCCTGGTGCCCGCGGTTCCGAAGCCGAATACGACGTGGATAAAGGTCTGAAGCCCGGAAGGGAAGCAGGTGAGAAAAAATGAGCACCCACGTTCACTCCTCAAGCACCGCCCATTCAGTTGCTCCGAATTCGTCTTCGGACGAACCGTTGAACTACCTGACCAACGGTCACACCGTGAAGTCATGGTTGTTGACACTGGACCATAAGCGAATTGCCCTGCTCTATCTGGCCGGCGTGGTCTTCTTCTTCCTGGTTGGCGGTGTGATGGCCTCGGTCATCCGCATGGAACTGATGACCCCGGGTGGAGACGTTCTCTACTCACCCGACGCTTACAATCGTGTGTTCACGGTTCACGGCGTGGTCATGATCTTCTTCTTCCTGGTTCCGTCTGTTCCGGGCGTACTAGGTAATTTCCTACTGCCGCTGATGATTGGCGCCAGGGACCTTGCTTTTCCCAAACTCAACCTTTTGAGCTGGTATATCTACATCTTCGGTGGTGTTTCGGCACTTCTGATCGTGTTGCTGGGTGGTATTGACACCGGTTGGACGTTCTACGCCCCGTTCAGCACGACGTTCTCCAATAGCCTGGTGGTTCCCGCGGCCATTGCCGTGTTTATCACCGGTTTCTCATCGATTCTCACCGGGCTCAATTTTGTCGTCACCACGCATACGATGCGGGCACCCGGGATGACCTGGGGACGTCTGCCGTTGTTTGTCTGGGCGATCTACGCGACCAGCCTGATCATGGTATTGGGAACCCCGGTTCTGGCGGTTGCCATTGCTCTGATTGGTGTTGAGCGAGCGTTTGGCGTGGGCATCTTCGACCCCGCGCTCGGTGGTGACCCGATTCTGTTCCAGCACCTCTTCTGGTTCTACTCCCACCCCGCTGTGTACATCATGTTGCTGCCTGGCATGGGTGTGATCAATGAGATCATCCCTTGCTTTGCCCGTCGCCCCATTTTCGGTTACAAGGCGATGGCGGGTGCCATGCTTGGTATCGCCGTTCTGGGCTTTGTGGTCTGGGGCCATCACATGTTTGTGAGTGGTCAGTCGATGTACGCCGGCTTGGTGTTCTCATTCCTGACGTTCTTCGTGGCTGTTCCGTCGGGCATCAAGGTCTTCAATTGGACCTCCACGATGTACAAGGGTTCGGTCAACTTTGATACACCGATGCTGTACGCGATTGCCTTCATCGGCCTGTTCACCATTGGTGGTGTGACCGGCCTGATGCTGGCGTCACTTGGCGTGGACGTTCACCTGCACGATACCTATTTCGTAGTGGCTCACTTCCATTACGTGATGGTGGGTGGCACGGTAACGGCTTTCCTGGGTGGCATGCACTTCTGGTGGCCCAAGATGACCGGCCGAATGTACCCTGAAATCTGGGGCAAGCTTTCGGCTATCGTTGTCTTCATTGGTTTCAACCTGACCTTCTTTCCCCAGTTCCTGCTTGGATATTTGGGGATGCCACGCCGGTACTATGAGTATCCTGGCGAGTTCCAGGTTCTCAATGTTTTGAGCTCGGCGGGTGCTTCGATTCTGGCGTTTGGCTTTCTGATGCCGATCGTGTACTTTGCTTTGTCGCTGAAGTTTTCGCCCAAGGCGGGCCCCAATCCTTGGCGCGCAACCGGCCTGGAGTGGGAGACGAGCAGCCCACCACCCACCGAGAACTTTGCTTCCACCCCGGTAATCACGACCGAACCTTACAACTACAGTCCTGAAGACTCTGAGCGGGCCCCCTGGGATCCGTTTGGATCGACCACTCCCGAGGAGGTCGCGCATGTCGGCTGAGTCTGCCACCCTGCCCGTGGGCACAATCGTCCACGGGCACGGGGCCGAATCCAGTCATGGTTCGCACCATGGCTCCGGTCACGGTCATGATCCGAACGTGGCCCACCAGTTCGATGATGCTGCTCAGCAGCATGAATCGGTCCTCCTTGGTATGTGGTCGTTTCTGGCGACCGAAGTTTTGTTCTTTGGTGGTTTATTTTGCGCCTACCTGGTGTACCGCACCACGTCTCCGCTGGCGTTCACTCTGGCGAGCCAGCACCTGAACGTCATTCTGGGCGCGGTCAATACCGGTGTGCTCTTGGTGAGTTCACTGTTCATTGCACTGGCGGTACGTGAGTCCCAGCTCGGCAATGGCAAGCGGGTTAATCTCTACTTGCTCGGCACCATTTTGCTGGGTGCTGTGTTCTTGCTCATCAAAGGGTATGAGTGGACCACGGATTATCACGAAGGTTTGATTCCGTTTGCCAAGAACTTCCAGATCCCTGAACACAACCTTGACGAGATGGCGCATAACGCCACTCCTGCCGGGCGGTTTAAATTGTTCTGGGTTCTCTACTTCTTCATGACCGGTCTTCACGGGATCCACGTCATCATTGGTCTGGTGATGTTTGGAATTGTGATGTATGTGGTCAAGAAGCGTACCCAGACAGGCAAGAGCTACTCCAACCTCGTGGAAGTGACCGGTCTTTACTGGCACTTTGTGGATATCGTCTGGGTTTTCCTCTATCCCCTCATGTACCTGATCCACCCGATCACCGGGGGTGGTGGCCATCACTGATGAATACCCACGCCACGCACAATTCTTCCGATCATCACCCGCATGTGATGTCGGTTCAGATGAATCTTGTGATTTTTGCGGCCCTGATGGTGCTGCTGGTGCTCACCGTGGTGGCGGCTTATACCATTACGGGTGGCTGGGGCATCCTGGTTGCCATGGTTATCGCCACGGTCAAGGCTGCATTGATCCTTGCGTACTTCATGCACGTTCGGTTCGGTAGCAAGCTCCAGTTGCTCTTTGCCATCTCCGCGTTCTTCTGGCTGGCGCTCATGCTGGGCATCACGCTGCTGGATTACATTTCCAGAGGTTGGCTATCGATTGATGGGAAGTGAGCTCGGAAGGTCTGATTGACCTCCTGGTTCGCTAGACCTCTGCTCGATTCAAAGAGTCTGCTTCCTTGTCAGGGAGCAGACTCTTTTTTTGTTTGGCGGCAAACTTTCCTGTTTCCTTCCCCAGGGGTTCTGATTGCTCGCCTCACGAGATCGGGCCCTGGTGCGTGTGCTTGCACGGGGTCCGCTGGGTCGAGATGGCGTGGTCGCGTTAGCTCGTCCATTCTGACCTGTCAGGGTCTCTCTCCCTGGCTTTCTTCGTTGGATCAGGTCGATACCCGAGGTCACGGCTCGGTTGATCGGGTTGGCAGTGGGGTCCAGATTTGGTGATGCAACTGAATCTGGAGCATTCGAGCACTCCGAGCGCGATAGTATGGCCGTGGGTGATATGGTTCTGGGTCCTCGTCATCTGATACCCTGGGAGGTAGTTCATTAAAGTCATCATATGTAGAATATAGTGGAGAACAGGTATGAATCATATGTCAGTGTAATGTTCTAATCGTGGATGGCTGCAGGTTTGTGAGTGGCCTTGGGTTCCGGTTTTGCTCTGCATGCATTGAATGTTCTCGCTACTGATCCAAATGCTCTTCACCGGGTTCTCTAATGCCTGCTCGCACCTGAAGCGTTAGCGCCAGGGTCTGCACGTGCACACCTACGCTCTCAGCTCATCCTTGACATCTTTTCATGAGATTTACGCGTCTTACGGCTGTGCTTGACGTCACGTTCGACCGAAGCATCATGAATGGGGTCTCCTTGGTAGCTACGTCTGCGATGCCCGATGACAGCCTGAGCTTTGACTCGGCCCCGGATGTGCAAGCTTAGATTTCGGTCGGCTAAAAATTGGTGAATCCAGGACTGTTGCCGAGCGCTTGATGCTTGCGTTCCGTCTTGGAGATCCCCGATTTATCGTTGGGGGTAGTCCTGCCGCGGCCATTGGACGCGATTCTAAGGCGTGTTCCTTGGGCTGTCCCGGCTGAAACGGAGGTGTACTTTGGTGGGGGCGTACCGCGACCGCTTTGATGCGGGTCAACAGCTTGCTGCGGCACTTGGTGAGTTTGCACACTGCCCCGAGACTTTGGTGCTGGGTCTTCCCCGAGGCGGTGTTCCCGTGGCGTTCGAAGTGTCCCGGTTGTTGGGATTGCCCCTTGATGTCTTGGTGGTTCGTAAGGTGGGTGTACCTGGCCAGGAAGAGCTGGCCATGGGAGCGGTAGCCGATGGTGACGTTTTGGTTTGCAATGAGGCGGTGATCCGGACACTGGGGCTGTCAATGGCTCTGGTGCGTTCGTTGGCAGAGCACAAGGCGCAGGAACTGGCGGCACGTCAATCGCTGTTCCGTGGCGGTCGACCGCCACTCGAAGTCTTTGGACGAACCATTCTCTTGATTGACGATGGGTTGGCCACCGGTTCAACCATGCGTGCGGCCGTTCAGTCGCTGAGGCAGCGCCATCCGGCACAGATCATTGTTGCCGTCCCTGTGGGATCTGCCGAGGCTTGTGAGGAGCTGGCCCAGTTGGCCGATCGCTGCATTTGTCTCCAGACACCTGAGCCGTTTCATGCCGTGGGCTACTGGTACCAAGACTTTGGCCAGGTTGAAGACGCCACGGTCTGTGCCCTTCTCAGGGCGCAAACTGTGGAAGCCGCCCCGCCCGCCTCTGATGACCGTTCCGAATCTTCGCCGATGTCCACAGCTCAGAAGGGAGCCTGACCATGACTCCGGTGACGAGTCTCTCTACCGACGTGCGTGAGGTGGTAATTGTTTGCGGCAATCGACGCGTTCGTGGGAATTTGACGATCCCCGATAAGCCACGCGGGGTGGTGGGGTTTGCCCATGGTAGCGGCAGTGGTCGGTTCAGTCCCAGGAACCAGCACGTGGCCGAGATCTTGCAATCTCGGGGGCTGGCCACCCTGTTGATGGATTTGCTGGAGGAAGATGAGGCGGAAAACCGGGACTGTGTTTTTGAAATTCCTCGCCTGGTGGACCGGCTTGAGGCTGCGGGAGACTGGCTCTCCCGGGAAAACGACCTGCAGGGGCTGCCGCTGGGGTACTTTGGTGCCAGTACAGGCGCTGCCGCCGCCCTGGCGGCCGCCGCACGCCGCCCACAGCAAGTTCGAGCCGTGGTCTCTCGTGGTGGACGTCCCGATCTGGTTTGGGACCTGCTGCCCAGGATCACGGTTCCGACGCTGCTGATTGTGGGGGGGGCCGATGATCTCGTTCTCGAACTTAATCGAGACTCATTCGATCGCCTGCACGGTCCCCGGGAACTGGTTGTGATCCCCAATGCCACGCACCTGTTCCCAGAGCCAGGCGCGCTGGATCAGGTGGCCAGGCTTGCCGGCAACTGGTTTCTGACCCATTTTGGCGTCCATCCCCAGGCTGAGGAGCGGCTTGACCAGCCTCAACTTCGTCTCTGAGTGTCAACCCGGCACGGCACGCTCGGCCATACTGGTCCCGGGACCGACCCAGGTCGGTCTCGGCCTCCTGGCGGTTCCCCGGTGCAGGGGTTGAGCCTGACCCCAAGGGGCTGGCCCTTTTGCCGCTGATCGACTCGCCCACGGCGTTCTGCTATGTTAACCTCACGTCTACACACGGGATGGTGCTTGTAGGCTCCGGTTGATCAGTCCGCAACTTCTGAGCAGGTGCGGCTCAGGGACGCCAGAGAAGGGTCGAGGCATGAAGGTGTTCGTCTTGGGGCTCGATGGAGCCACATGGGATGTTCTCGGCCCCCTGACCCAGTCTGGCGATATGCCAAATCTGGCGCGGCTTATGAGTGAGGGGACCTCGGGAACTCTCAGCTCAATCTTCCCGCCACTCAGCCCGGTTGCCTGGACCGGGGTGATGACAGGCAAGAATTCCGGGAAGCACGGAATCTATGAGTTCCTTGAGTTTGATCACAACCCCGGCCAGGGACGTGTCAACACCTCGCGTTCAATCAAGGCTCCCCTGCTCTGGGAGATCGCCAGCCAGTATGGCAAACGCTCGGTGGCCGGCGCGGTCCCGATGAGCTATCCGCCTCGGCCATTCGCGGGTGCCTTCCTGGGCGACTTCCTGAGCCCGGCCAATGCGCCTGACTTTGCCAGCGACCCTGCGTTACTGGCGGAACTTGAGGCCCATCTGGGAACGTCTTACCAGCCGTGGGATACCACCGTGCATGATGGTGGACGTGAGGTCGAGGCCGTTCGTACCCTGACGGCGTTCCTGGATCATCACCTGCGAGCGGTTGAGTTCTTGATGGAGCGTTGCGACTGGGATCTGTTCATGTATGACCTGATGGCCACAGATCGCTTGCAGCATGAACTCTGGCACGCGTGGGATCCTTCGCACCGGGCGGCACATGGGCGAGATCTGACGGCGGCTCGCCAAGGCTTTATTGATTTCTGGAAACGGCTGGATGATGGCATTGGCAGAATTGCCGCCAACCTACCGGCCGACACCAACCTGTTGATGATGAGCGACCATGGGTTTGGTGGTATTGAATGGTACGTGAACTTCAATGTGTGGTTACTGGAGCAGGGGCTTATTCAGCTTGATGATTCGTTTTATGTCCGCCAGAAGCGGTGGTTTTATGAGCGTGGCGTGACCCCGTCCTGGTTCTACTCTCTGATGGCCAGGTTCGGAGGTGCCAAGGGGCGTGTGAGCCGGTTCCGGGGGAAACAGCTCAGTAAGATTGATGCGCTGGCGGACACCATGTTCCTTTCCCGTAAGCATATTGATTGGTCCAAGACCAAAGCTTACGCGCAGGGGAACTTCGGGCAGATCTTTCTGAACCTGAAGGGGCGGCAGCCGCAGGGCTGTGTGGAGCCTTCGGATGCGCGTGCCGTACTGGATGAGATTAAACAGAAGCTGACCAGTCTGAAACATCCGGAGACTGGCGAGCCGCTGGTGGAGCGGGTTTATGAACGAGAGGACCTTTATTCAGGACCCCATACCGACCAGGCGCCTGACCTTACGGTGGTTCTGGGTGACTGGAAGTATCGCACCATCGGGCTCTATGATTTTACCACCAATCGCGTGATCTCACCCGCGTTTGGTCCCACCGGGGATCATCGTCTGGAGGGAGTTTTCATTGGAGTGGGCCCCGGGTTCCGCGCTGGGGGCAAACTGGGTGCGAACGCCAACTTACTCGACATTGCACCCACGTCGCTGCGGTTGCTGGATCTGCCTGTCCCTCCCGATATGGATGGACGAGTGCTGACCGAGGCGTTGGATCCTGCCTGGGCAGTTGCCGGAGAGGCGGCCCCGATGGCAGAGGCACCCCCGATCCCTTCCGACACGCCTGAGTCTGGCGGCTACTCCGAGGAAGACGAGGCGATCATCCAGCAGCGGCTCGCCGATCTGGGGTACCTGTGAGAACGTTGGTACCTGAAATCCAGCCCTGATCCTGCTCGGTGTCTGGTCGGTTTTGAATCAAGCCCTACTCAGACGGTAGGGCCCAGATGCCAATCCGAGCGACGGCGTTACTCCAGCACGATCGTGTATTCGGACTTCTCGGGGCTGACCTCAAGTTCCAGCTTGGACGATTCATAATTCTGGTACTTCTTGGGAACGGCTTTGCTCCCTTTGGAGAGGCCTGTTACCAGCACGCGATGGCTACCTGGAACCGCGCCGTCTCCCTCGCCGTAGGTCGAGAGCGTGAAGGTTCCGTCCTGCTGAATCGTTCCAAAGGCTTCGCGTCCGGCCGCCTGTGGCTCAAACTGGATTTTACCGCCGGCGAGTGGATCGCCTTTGTAGATCACTTTTCCAGTTACCGGCAACGTGGTGGGCGGCACGCTCACGGAATGACCACAACCGGCACTGGTCAGCGCACCCGCCAGAATCAAACACCAGCGGCAATCAAAAATTCGACGCATCATGGAATGCTCTTGAAATCAAGAGACCGTGCCCAGTGAATCACCGGGCACGGTCCGAACTGAGAATAGGAATATCCCCAAGCGACAATCGTCACAGGTGGTTGGTCAGAAATCGCTGGCCGAAATCACCTCTTGGCCGGCGATTGAGCCCAGCGCTCGCCAGGTGACCGGGCTGACCGAATCTTTGATACTTCGAACGCTGCCGTCGGCAAACACGGTATTCACCCCACCGGGGTGGTTGCTGCTCGCCGAGAGTGACATGTAGGTGGGGCCGCCATCGTTCTCATCGGTCGAATCCCAATCCATTGGTACCATTGAGCCACCGGTTTTCGAAACGCGAGTCATGGCCTTCACGTTCGAGTTGGGGCCCATCGCCGTGGTGAAACCTGAGTAGTACACGCCGCCGTTGCACCACCGGGTGTGCCCAATCGGGCCGCCCGCTTTGATCTTGCCGGTCGCCGTGCCGCAGTTGTTAATCAGTTGTGTTAGAGCCGCAGCCGAGTTTGGTCCCGGTAGCGGAACGTTATCCGGGGTCCAGGTGCCGGCGGTTGAATCTGACGGCCCTTGTGGCGTATTGATGCAGCTCCGCATCTGGGCGTGGCCAATGGTCCCCTCGGAGGCCATCAGAGTGTTGCTCAGGCCATCTCTTACCATGGCCACGGTGCGCGAGTAATTGGGCCCGAAGAGCGACTTATTCATGGGGCCGACCGAGTTCCTTGTGCCCCAGTTGATGGAAAACACATACCAGTCACCTTCGCAAACACCGTAGCTGGTGGTGGCGAAGAAGGTACCACCCAGTGAGCTATCATCAATCTTTGATCCTGGATCGCTGGGGCAGTACAGGAAGCTCAGCGGCGTGTTGGAAACGGTAACGTTTGGAGGCGCGCTGTAGGTCAGGCTGAAGTTGATGGAGTTGTAGAGGTTTCCCTGTTCCATGTAGGGTGCCGACCGCGCAAATGCACTCCAGGATGACTGGAACGCCCAGGTTCCAGGAGCACCACTGGGTGTTGGGATCAAAATGGTCGTGGGTGGAAACGCACCATTGGAGTTTTCGTAATTGTGGAACGCCAGGCCGATCTGTTTCAGATTGTTCGTGCACTGGGCGCGACGGGCAGCCTCGCGGGCCGACTGAACAGCCGGCAACAGCAGAGAGACGAGCACGCCGATGATCGAAATCACCACCAGGAGTTCGATCAGGGTGAATCCACGACGTTTGGTTATCGAACGCATGTGACGCATGGAAAAGTCAGCCTTTCTGGAACTGGACTTGAAGATCAACGAAGAGAACAGAATCTGGCGGTAGGGACGAGCCGCACGTTGTGCGGCCTGCAAGACATGGGAAGTCTGCGACCTCCAGATCTGGAACGTGCCCAGGCAGGGTCAGGAGACCGTGCGTTATGGAGTTCTGGTGCGATGTTTCAGAGTCAATCGCTGGAACCGGCTGGGAGTGCTGGTTTTGTGCGCATCGTTATCAAAGACGACGATGGCGGTGAGTGCGTGGTCGGGGCCGCTGTTGAGGATGGCAAAGCCTTCGGCCTTCTGAGATGCTTCAAAGGTCCAAACGAGTTCGGGAGTCACAGAGACTCCAGCCTTGGTGTCGGCCAGTTGCTGGTCAGGCACAAACCAGAGCCGGTTGCCATGGAACACGTTCTCGGCATCTTCACTGGCGGTAACCACAAAGTAGCCGCGATTCGTGCCCTCGTTCACTCGTTCCAGCGAAGTCAGTTGCATATTCTCTTGGCCATCCGGAGATCGGCCCGCGGCGAACGTGAATGCCGGCCGAAGATCAAGCTGAGACTCAGGTTCCGGCAGGGACGAAATATTGACTTCGAACACGCGAACCAGCTCATCCGGTTCGCGGAGACCGATCGCCAGATACCTGTCTTGAACTTTCCCGGCAGGATCATAAGTTTCCCGGACGGCGAGTCCCTCGATTTTACGGCGATCAATTCGATCGGTGGCCAGCCCTGTGGTCGTGAGGTTCTTCAGCAGGCTGTCGGCGATATGCCATCGTCTCACACTGTCAGCCTGAATGGCCCAAGGACGCTCGGTGCTGCCGTCTCCTACCACCTGGAACCGGAACAGGTACGCACGCTGGGTTCGTTCATTGTCATCTTTGCCAGAGTGGGAACCAATCACGTAATACCCGCCGTGACTATCATGAGCCAACCCTTCCCATTTGGGCCCAACCGCCAGTCCTTCGGGGAATGCTGGGCATGTCAACGGGTTGCCGACGGTTTGGCCAGATTCGCGATCAAAGACCCGCAACCCTGGTGATTTGTCATGGACGACCAGGATGTGTGTTCCATTTCCGAGCGGCTCAATACCGGACGACTCGATGACGGTTTCGACCTGGAGATCTTTCTGAAGAAACGGGAGTGGGGAACCTACGGGGGCCACATCCCACCCTGATGACGTTTCAGGCAACTGAAACACGCATGCGAAGACCGCCAGGCATAGAAACATGGTAATAATGCAGTGTGAAAAGTGAGTGTGGTTCAGACGAACCAAGGGGTCGATGCACTGATCATCCGGCGGTCATACCTGCCGTTTGAGTGCGGGTTTATCGTAGCGAGTTGTCTCAATCGCCGAGTGTAGGTTTGGGAAAGATTCGATGAAGATTATGTGAACGCCAAGGGCTCGGTTGGGGTGAATGTGACCTGGCCAGTATAAGTTGCGTTATTGAGCAACAGGTATCAAACAAGTAATCGGTGTGCCTTGTTACGGGGTTGCTTGTCGAGCTGTCTCGCGCTTTGAATCTTACCTGGTTGAAACGCAAGTTACACACGGCTGATATGCCGAGCGTCGGTACGGTCTCGCGTTGTCAGGCCCAGGGGTTGGTGTTTACGTTCGTCGCGGTCGTTGTACGCGTAAGGCTGGAGTTAAACCCGCGGTGAAGGGCCGCACGTCGCATCATTCAAAAATAGACATCTTGTGAAAATGAATCTGTCACTAGTGCTTAGTCACCGCTAGGGTTTGGGGTTGTGTTTTTTTTGTCGCTGGTGCATGGTGCTCTGCACAAGGAGGTGCACCATGCAGAAGAAGTATATCGTGCGATTGTCGGATGAAGAACGCGCTGAGTTACAAACGG
>CAIYJE010000187.1 GCA_903926465.1 uncultured Planctomycetales bacterium | reverse complement strand
GTGGTAAAGAAAGCTGTGTAACGACAGGCCCTCCCGCAGGCAGAATGCCTTCTGGGAAAGGCCACTGTCTTGATAACGGCTGAGAACCTCGGGCCATTCCGAAATTGAAATCTTACGCTGCTGCATCAATGATCTCCTCCAAGCCCGGTACCATCGGGCATTGAGAGATCGTTGCGAATCGTCAACCCGCTTTCCAGATGCGGTTCATCGGACGCTTACGACCCAGCCCAGGCCAGTCAGGCTTGATCTGGGTCCATTCCGTCCATGCCGTCCATTCCTGACTTGGAATGTCCATTCCGTTCAGAATTTGACCGTTTTGCCCGTGAAGGTGGCCACCAAGTTGCTGCCGGGCTTACCCGTGCGGGCACCGTCTATCAGCCCGCCCAGCACGTCGGCCAGGCCGGTCCCCGTCAACCGTAGCCCAGGGGTGGACGCCACGCCCGACTTGAACTTCAGGGTCAGCGTAAACGTCGAGGCATTGTACGTGGCCGACTTCAACGCCACCTGCACATCATCTTTGGTGCCGTACTTCTTGTCTTTGCCAGGCGCCATCGACATATAACTGGCCAAACTCTGCACGGAGTAGGCAGACATCGGGCCGTTGAACACAATCGTCACGCCCGTCAGCTTGGAACCGGCCATGATCCCCTTCACACTCACCGGCTTGATCGGCGCGGTCAGGACGAGCGTGCTCCCCTGCGTGGAAATGGTGTAATTCTCGGCAGACCCGCCCGTGACCGAGATCGGATACGAGCCCGCCAGGCTGACCTGGGTCGCCGTGGTCGATACCGTGGGCTCCAAGGTCAAGACGGACGCCGTGTCACCATTCACAAAGCCAGAGTAACTGGTGGCCAGGGCGGGCAGGGGATCACCGGCTCGACCACTGACCGCATTCGCCCGCACCACCAACACCGCCTTACTCAGAGTCTGGCTGAGGTTGGTCGCCGCGCTCGTACCAAATGTAGAGTCGCCCGTGTAGCGCGCTCCCACCGCATGCACGCCGGCCCCCAGGCCAGATACCGCCAGGCTGGCACGCCCCTGGCTGAGCGCCACCGGAACGCCATAGTTCACACCATCCACCACAAACTGCACCGCGCCGCCCGGGGTCAGGCTGCTCGCCAAACTCGGGCTCACCGTGGCGGTGTAAGTGATGGCCTGGCCATACACGGCCGAACTGTTCGAACCCACTAAACTGGTGCTCGTTGCCAGCGCCGCCGAGAACGTGACCTGGCGAATCCGGTTGTTCTGATTGTCGCCAATCACCAGGTTGCCGCTGCTATCCACGGCCACGCCCCAAGGTGAGTTGAGCTGCGCCAGCGCGGCGGGGCCACTGTCGCCGGCATACCCGCCGGTGCCGTTGCCGGCCACCGTGGTAATCACACCGGTCCCCTTCAACACCTCACGCACCCGGTTGTTCCCCAGGTCGGCAATGTACAGGTTATCGGCCGCATCAAACGCCAGGCCGTACGGAGCATAAAGCTGGGCTTTCAGGGCCGAGCCACCATCTCCACTGAACCCCAGCGGAAAATTGGCATCGCCGGCCACCGTTATCACCTTGCCCGAAGCCTTCACCACCTCGCGCACCACGTTGCTGTACGGATCAGAGAAGTACAGGTTGCCTGCGGAATCCAAGGCCAACCCATCGGGCGAGGTAATCTGCGCTGCGGTCGCCAAGGTGCCATCGGCCGAAATCCCACCCACGCCCGTCCCCAGCACGGTCGTGATCACGCCCGTACTCTTGTCCACTTTGCGCACCACGTTACTGCTGTCGTCGCCAATGTACAGGTTCCCCAGCGTATCCAGTGCCAGCGCGGCCGGCGAACTGAGCTGGGCCGCCGTGGCCGCGCCGCCGTTCCCCGTGTTCCCATCCACGCCAGTGCCCGCCACCAATGTGATGACCCCACTGCTCAGGTTCACCTTGCGCACCACGTGCGCGGCGGAATCGGCCAGGAACAGGTTGCCGTTACCGTCAATCGCCAGCCCGTTCACCGTGGAGATCTGGGCCGCGGTGGCCGCGCCGCCGTCGCCGGAGGTGCCGCTGGTGCCGTTGCCAGCCACAGCAATAATCTTGCCGCTGGCCTTCACAATCTCCCGAATCTGGTAGTTCGAGGAGTCTGAGAAGAAGATGTTCCCCGCCCCATCCGTGACCACGCCCGTGGGCTGATTGATGGCCGCCGAGGTTGCCGGCCCATCATTGCCACTGAACCCCAGCGTGCCGTTGCCGGCCACGGTCGAGATGGTGGCCACCGTTAACAGGGCCCGCCCCTCAAGCGCTTCGATCTGGGCCATACGGGCCAAGGCCTGCTGTCGGTTCCGTCGCGCAGGCCTGCCACTCAGCGACCTTGTGTTCAAACCCAGTCGTTGCCGGTTCCAGAAGAAAGACATCGGTGCGGGCTCCCAGGGTATCCAACGATCGACGGAATTCTTGGACGGTTCAGAACAAGAACAGCTTGAACCAGGTTGCGAATGCGGAGACAGGCCACCCAACCGAAGAACCGGGCGCCGGTCTCCACTTACGCTCAAGCGGTCAGAATGTGACGGTTTTTCCCTTGAAGCTGGCCACCAGGCTGCTGCCCGGCTGGCCGGTGTGGGCGCCGTCAATCAGCCCGCCCAGCACATCGGCCAGGCCCCTGCCAACCAGTTGAACGCCCGAGGTGGTGGCCTGGGCCACCTTGAACTTCAGGGTCAGCGTGGAGGTCGAGCCATTGAACAGAGCCGACTTCAGGGCCACCTTGATGTCATCTTTGGTGCCGTACTTGCCGTCTTTCCCAGCCGATACCACGGTGTAGTTTGCCAGGCTCTGCGCCGTGGCCGCCGACAGCGGGCCGTTAAACACCACAGTCACGCCGGCCAGCTTGGGGCCGGCCATGATCCCCTTCACGCTCACCGGTTTGATCGGGGCGGCCAGGTTCAATGTGCCTGGCTGGGTGGAAATGGCATAGTTTTTGGAGGCACCGCCGGCCACCAGAATGGGGTACGAGCCAGCCAGGCTGGCCGCCGTGGCCGAGGTGGTGAGCGTGGGCCGGCTGGTCAGGCTGGCCGCCGTGTCACCGTTCAAAAACCCGGTGTAAGTGGCGGTTAGCGCGGGCAAGGGGTTTCCGGCGCGGCTATTGACCGTATTCGCCTTCACCACCAAGGGGGCCTTGGCCAGCGACTGATAAAAGGTGCTGGCCGTGCTGGTCTGGAAGTTTGTGTCACCGCTATAGCTAGCATTGACCGCATGGCTGCCGGCCCCCAGGCCAGCCACTGTCAGGCTGGCATGCCCCTGGGTGAGTGCCACCGGAGCGCCATAGTTCACGCCATCCACCACAAACTGCAGCGTGCCGCCCGGGGTCTGGCTGCTGGCCGCGCTCGGGCTCACGCTGGCGGTGTAGGTGATGGTTTGGCCGTACACGGCCGCGCTATTGGAGGTGTTCAGGTTGAGCGTGGTGGCCACCGTGGTGGGCAGCACCACCGTGGAGTACGTGACCTCGCGAACCCGGTGATTGGTGCTATCACCAATGTACAGGTTCCCAAGCGTGTCCAGGGCGACCCCCTGGGCATAATTAATCTGAGCGGCCGTGGCCGGACCACTATCACCGCTGAACCCCGGCGTCCCCGTACCAGCCAAGGTGCTGATCAGGCCGGTGGCCTGCTCCACCTTGCGGATCCGGCTGTTGCCAAAATCGGCGATGTACAGGTTATCGCTGGCGTCAACCGCCAGCGCCGAGGGGTAAAACAACCAGGCGTTCTGGGCGGGAATCCCGTCGTTGTTATAACCATGGTGGTTCTGAACCCCAGCGTACGTGCTGATGGTGCCCGTGTTCGTGTTCAGCAACCGAACCGCCTGGTTGCCGAAATCGGAAATGTACAGGTGGCCCGAATGGTCCAGCGCCAGCCCAAACGGCGTATTGAGCTGCGCTTTGGTGGCAGCGCCCGTGTCTCCGCTGTAGCCGGAGGTGCCGGTGCCGGCCACGGTGCTGATCGTGCCGGTGGCCTTGCTGAGCATACGCACCACGCTGTTATAAGCGTCGGCAATGTAAATGTTGCCCGCGCCATCAATGGCCAGGGCCGCGGGATTCTTGAGCTGGGCCGCCGTGGCCAGGCCGCCATCGCCCGAATACCCCGCATGGCCGTTGCCGGCCACCGTGATCATAGTGCCGGTGGACTTCACCACCTCACGCACCACGTTGTTGGACTGGTCAGAGAAGTACAGGTTCCCGTCCGCGTCCAGGGCCAATCCGGCGGGGGTCGAGATGTTGGCGTAAATGGCCAGGCCGCCATCACCGTGGTACCCAGACACCCCGCTGCCGGCCACCGTGGTGATGGTGCCGGTCGACTTCACCACCTCGCGAATCACCGCGCTGGAAGCATCGGCAATGTACAGGTTGCCCGCGGCATCCACCACCAGCGAGTCTGGCGAACTGATCTGCGCGGCTATGGCCGGAGCACCGTCGCCCTTGCTGCCGGCAATTCCGTTCCCCGCCACCGTGCTAATGGCCCCCACGGCCAGCAGAGCCCGACCTTCCAGTTGTTCCAGCCGGCCAACGGTCGCAAAACGAGGACCACGCCGTGGCGCACCAAGGCTGCTCGTATACCGGCCGGAGACTTGGGGTCGAAAAAACATGGTTGCAGGCTCCACTTTCAATAATCTCGAAGAAAAACAGGTCCCAGCCCCAGACACCACACCATTACGACCCTATGGGCTGGCCGGGACCCCGTGTTGCAAAATTCCGAAAGTCTTCCCAGGTTGCCCATCTTTAACCCGACCCCTCCGGGCCAGGTCATCCGTTCACCAAGCCTGGATCCCAGGGAAGCGGGCCGTTGTCGTTTCACAAAGCGGTACGCAACGATCGTACCAGAGGACCAGGCTTCGCCTCCGTGCATGAACGCACCCATGGATCCACCATAGCCCGAGGTTCCAGTTGATGCAATTTCAAGGCACGGGTCTGCGAGCTTAAAAGCATCAACTCCGAAGTATGACCAGAATCTAGCCCCAATTCTTGCCGGGCCTCAGAAGATTTCGGCAAGCTGTGGCGATCTTGCGGGTTCTCGGGCCTGCGCCGGCCCTTGCGGGGCAGACCGTTGCTCAAACACCGCAATGGACACCATGCACCAGGCCCAAGACGCTCAGAATTCAGAATGGACGGTATGGACGGTATGGACGGTATAGACCTAAGGCACCAGAACAGACCAGCCAAGACCAGACCCGTCAGGCTTGATCCGTGTCCATAGGGTCCATGCCGTCCATTCCGTCCTAATGCAGCCCAGCCAACAGAGGCCCGTCAGGCTTGATCCGTGTCCATAGGGTCCATGCCGTCCATGCCGTCCTAATGCAGCCCAGCCAACAGAGGCCCGTCAGGCTTGATCCGTGTCCATAGGGTCCATGCCGTCCATTCCGTCCATTTCCGTTCCAATGTACCAAACCCAGGCACAAGAAGCTGACCTGACCGCGGCAGCCGAGCCGACACTCGGCCGCCGCGGTCAAGCCCTGGGCTGTTGCAACATCGCACCAAACCCACACCAGCGTCTGTGCTGGAGCATGTCAGTACGGAACCAGGTCAAACTTGATTCCGAAAACCAATACTCAGGATGTAAAACCCAGGAAAGCGGTCTCAATTTCCAAGAACTTAAGCGCGCGAACCGAAGCAACAAGCACGGTGACAGAACACCCCACGCAAACCCAACCCTGCAACCGAGTTCCAAACCCAATCCCAAGAATTGGGCCCAGACTTTGACCAGAACAGCCGCAGGGTTTGCGTGAATTGCTCAGTATCAATACGGTCGGCGGCGCGGAATCCTAGGTCGCACTTGGGGATTTGATGATATTTTTCCTGTCCGGTTTCCATGGATCGGGCGCATGACAATCCGAGAAACCATACATGGCAATCAATTTAGCCATTTATGGCATTTCGCTGTTCTTACGAGGGATCCGCGGTTCCTTGTAAAATTCCATGCAAGCTTGGTCTCACTTTCACCGACCCATGTTGTTAGGATTGAAGCTGAACCACATCACCTTGTACCACACGGTCAGCGGCCAACCCTGGCGAGGCATTGAAGCAGATCTCTTTGTCGTCTTTTTGAATTATGGTTACTCGAACTGTCTAGATTTCCCCCATGCTCCAGACACCTACATCAAGTTCCACGCCTGGCACCACGCGAATGTCTTTGCTGGTGCGGCTGGCACAGTCTCCCCGAGACCCCGACGCCTGGTCACGGTTTGTCCACCTGTACGGCCCCCACGTGGTCTATTGGTGCAAGGCCCATGGGCTGCAAGACGCCGATGCGCGTGACGTGGCTCAAGAGGTTTTGATTCGGTTCTGGAAGATGGCCGGCCGGTTTGAGTATGACCCCACCCGCAGCTTTCGCCAGTATCTGAACTCGCTGGTGAAATCGGTCTGGGCCGACTGGTTCAGCCAGCAACGGAACCAAATCCTGGCCGATGGCGGCAGCAACGTCCTGCACGTGCTGGAGCAACTCCCCGCGCGTGACGACCTGATTGCCCGGCTGGAACGAGCCTTTGACCAGGAGATTTTGGACACCGCCATGCGGCTGGTCCGCAAGCGGGTGGAGCCCCAAACCTGGGAAGCGTTCCGGCTGCTGGCGCTTGAGGGGAAAAGCGGAAAAGAAGCCGCCGCCCAGCTAGGCATGAAGGTGGGCACCGTAATTGCCGCCCGCTGCGACGTCCAGAAAATGATCCAGAAAACCATCCAGCGGATCGAGCAAGCCGATGCCACTCGAGATCGCAATGCTGGACACTGACTGCCCAGACCTTGAGATCTGGCAGGCCCTGCTAGACGGCCGGCTGCCCGAGCCCGAGCAAACGCCCATGCTGGCGCACCTGGTAGGTTGCGAAGCCTGCACCACCACGCTTGGCAACCTCTCGGCCCGCTGGACCCCCACCCCACCAACCACCAGTCGGCCCCACGGGCTCGATGATCGGTCGGCCGTGATGCTGGGCCTGCTTGCCGAAAGCCCCGCGCCCGCCAGCATTACCCTGGCCACCACCGCGCTACTGCCCAGCCAAACCGCTCCCCAGGCCATTCCGGAAATCCCAGGCCTTACCGACTTCGTGGAAGTTGGGCACGGGGGCATGGCCACCGTCTTCCGGGCCCGCGAGATTGCCACCCACAAAACCGTGGCCGTGAAAGTGATGGGCCTGGCCGGCCGACTCAGCCTCTCGGCCCACAGCCGCGCGCTTCAGGAAGCCGCCACCCTTGCCCGCCTCCATCACCCCCACGTGGTGCAAATCCATCGGTCGGGCATGGCCGACGGCGTCCCCTATCTGGTCATGGAATGGGTGGACGGCGGCACCCTTCAGCAATTCCTCAAACGCAACCCACTTTCACCCCGGCTGGCTGCCGAGACCGTGCGCGACCTGGCCAGCGCGGTCAGTGAAGCGCACACGCTGGGTATTATCCATCGCGACCTCAAGCCGGCCAACGTTCTGATCCAGTCGGCCCAGCAGCCCGGCGAACGCTGGTCGGCCAAGCTGGCAGACTTTGGCCTGGCCAGCGCCGGCTCGCTTGGCCAGGGGCTCACCGAATCTGGAATTGTCATGGGCACGCCCAGCTACATGGCCCCTGAACAGACCGGGCTAGAAACCGGCCGCGCCACCGTGGGACCCGCCACCGATATCCATGGCCTGGGCGCCATCCTTTACGCCCTGCTCACGGGCCATCCACCGTACGAAGGCCGCTCCGCCTGGGATTCTCTGGTGCTGGCCACCGGCGGACAGTACCGTGCGCTTCCCGCGCACCGGGGCCTGATTCCCAGAGACCTGCGCACCATTGTGCACAAATGCCTCCAGCCAGCCCCAGAACGGCGCTACCGCGCGGCGGCCGAACTGGCGGACGAACTGGACCGGTTCCTGGCCGGTAAGCCAATCGTCGCCCGGCCAATCTCGTCGGCCGAACGGCTCTACAAATGGTCCCGCAGAAATCCCGCGCTGGCCACGGCCACTCTGGTATTAGCACTGGCCGCCCTGGTTGGCATTGTGGGCACCGCATATCACATTCGCTCCCTGACACAGTCTGAAGAGAAAACCCGCTGGGCGCTGACCGATCAGGCCCTGACGGCCGCCAAGGACACCCGTGACCAGTTCCGGGACCCCCTGGAAGCGTTGAGCAAGGACATTGTCGGCCGCATGATGCAACAAGGGATGAAGCTCAACGCCAGAGACCAGGCAAGCATCGAGCGAATTCGCAGCATTTACCTGGACTGGCCCATTGAGCCCGACCCGCTAGAGGCCTTGCAGTTCCGCGCCAACGGACTGAACCTGATCGGAGATCTCTATTTTCGCCTGGGCCAGCTCGATAACATGCAGGCCTGCCAGCAAACCGCGATGATGGCCTGCACCATGGGGCTAAGCCGTGACCCAGACAACCTGGCCATGCGGAAAACCTTCGTGGATACCTTGAAACATAAATACGACACCCTCGAAGGCACGCCCCAGCAGGAAGTGCGGCTTACACTGGCATCCCAGATTGTGGCCGAACTGGAAAACGTGGCCAAGCAGGAGCCGAATCAGCGTTTGTACCTGATGGAAGCGTTACATACGCTGGCGTGCAAGCAAGCGGAACTGGGCCACAAGCCACACGCCCTGACCTTAATTGCCAAAGCCGTCGAAACCGCCAGGCAGTTGCGGCAAGATTCGCCCGACCAGGAATTATTTCATTACAACGGAGTCCTGCTCTACCTGAAGCTGGCCCGTTTTTGCAGACTCCAGGGCGAGCCAGAAAAACAAGCCGCCTTCCTGGAAGCAATGCAAACACTGGCCGCCGAGAGTGCCACCAAGTTTCCCAATAACCGCATCACCTATCTGCTGCACCAATCGCGTGCGCTTGACGATCTGGCCATCCTGAAGCTGGAACAAGGGGAACCGCAAGCCGCCACCCATTTGCTCCGGCAAGCTTTCCAAATTTGCCAACAGCCGCTGGAACTCGAAACGAATTCCACCCAGCGCAATAGCCTGCGTCAGTGCCTGTTCACCAGCACGCGATTGCTTTTTGACACCTGTAAGGCGCAGGGCCAACCCGGCAAAGCCGAACCAGAGGTCAGAGCGGCTATCGACATTTACACCCTTGCCCAGCAAAACGAACCGTCGGATGCCGATACCTGCCGGCAACTGGCGGTGTTACTCTCCATTGATGCCGAGTTGCTGGCGGAAACCGATCGGCCCAAGCTGGCGAGTGCCCGCTATGAAGCGGCCATTGAGATGGCCCGCCCCTGGCTAAACCAGGAGCCTGCCAACTTCAACTGGGCCAGGGATTGCGTTGTGGCAGGGTTGGACTGGCTCAGCCGCTTATCACAGCCGACAGAATAACCACGCCATGGCTGCAAGCCTGATCCAGAAACGATTAGCGTTGTCGACTATCCACCAAGAACGTTCCGATATACTGTTCCGGCTGGCCTGGGAAAAGATTGCCAGTGGAAATCTACTGGGTGGCTGGCAAACGGCCCTGGAGTCGGCCGGAGATTGGCAATCTCTGGTGGATGCCGGCACCGTGATGGATGAATTGATCACGCCTGAATGACACAGGATCAGAATGGACGCTATGGACGGTATGGACCAGGCCAGACCAGACCAAGCCAGGCCAAACCAGACCAAGCCAAACCAGGCGCGGCGTTATCCGTGTTCATACCGTCCATACCGTCCATTTCCGTTCAGCTCAGGCCAAGCCAGGCGCGGCGTTATCCGTGTCCATATCGTCCCTACTGTCCATTTCCGTTCAGCTCAGGCCACCGGCTGCTCCCGGCCCGAGCGTTCAATAATCGCGTCCACGTCCAGAATGAGCGCCACCCGCCCGTCTCCCAGCACGCTGGCCCCGGAAAGGCAGGGGACCGCCCGATAGTTCGTATCCAAGGACTTCAACACCACCTCCTGCATCCCAATCAGGTGATCCACCTCCAGGCCAATCGTCGTCTCTCCATTCTGCACCACCACCAACGTATGCTTTTCCGACGCGCCCGCAGTATTAGCCACTGTTCGCCGCGACGGATGCGCAGACCCACCCCACAGAAATACATCATCCAGGCGCATCAGACTGATAATCTTGCCGCGAATGTCTGTGGTCTTCATGCCATGCACCCGATAAATCTGACCAGGCCCAACCTCCACAATTTCATCCACGTGGTCCTGGGGAATCGCATACACCTCGTCATAAATTTGCACCAGCAACACCGGCATAATCGCCAGCGTGAGCGGCAACCGAATCGAGAACGTGGTCCCCTTACCCAGCTCGGTTCGCACGTCCACCGCGCCATTCAGGTTATCAATTCGGCTCTTCACAATGTCCATGCCCACCCCACGACCCGAGATGTCGGTGAGCTTTTCGGCCGTGCTCAGGCCCGGGTGCCAGATGAAGTTCACAAGCTGCTTCTCACTCAGCCGGCGAGAGTCTTCGTCACTCACCAGGCCGTTGGCTACCGCCTTCACACGCACCCGTTCGCAATCAATGCCACGGCCATCATCGCGCACGGTGATCACCACCGAGTTCCCCCGATGCGACGCCGCCAGCCAGACGTTTCCGGTACGCGGCTTGCCCACCGCCTCGCGCGCATCGGGCGGCTCCAGGCCATGATCCACCGAGTTCCGCACCATGTGAATCAGCGGGTCGCCCAGCTCGTCAATCATCCGCTTGTCCAGCTCGGTCGATTCACCGTCAATGTGCAAGATGACCTCTTTGCCAGACGACACCCGCAGGTCGCGAATCACCCGGTGGAACCGCTCGAACAGCGGCCCAATGGGCACCATGCGCGTGTCTAACACCCCCTTCTGGATGCCGTCGGCCACCTTGCTCAACTGGTGGATCACCTCAACCATCGACCCCACCCGCTCACGCCCCAGCGTAATCAGATCCAGCTCGGCGCGGATCTCAGAAAAGTTCTCACGCAGCCGCCGCAACTGAGACGCCAGCCGCTCGGCGATCGCCGAATCGCCCGTCTCCAGATTGTTCAGCCCGCGCGTTAACTCATCAATACGATCATGCGCTTCATGCGCCAGCGACGGTGCATTCGACTCGCGAAACAACCCCTCCAGATCCTTGGAAATCTCAAAGAACCGCGAGCGGCTAATCACCAGCTCGCCCGCCAAGTTCATCAGGTTGTCCAGCCGGTCCACATCCACTCGCACCGTTTCCGCCACCTTCGGCTTGCGCGCCTCTGCCGCAACCACAGGCTTGGCAGCCGGGGCAGGGGCTGGCGCTGGCGCTGGTGTTGGTGAGGCCGGCTTGGAAGCAGGCGGTGGTCCAACCATCGTCGCTCGACTCTCCGAGTCGAGTTTTGAAGGGGCCACTTCGGCCGCAGCCGCAACCACCGGTTTGGGTTCGGGTGGCACGCCCACCGGGGCCGGTTCAGCGCTGGTGGGCGTGGTTACAACTTTCAACGCATCGGCCGCAGGCCGCGAAGCCGGGGCCGCGCCTGCCCGCTCGATGTGGACCCGTTCCACCCCCTCGGCATCCGACAAGGCGCGAAGCTCTTCGTGCTCAAGATCGGTTTCCAGCCAAAGGATCAGCTTCCGGACCGTCTCAATTTCCTCAAGCCGCTCGGCGGGCGGCTCGGTGGCCAGCACACGCGCCACGCTGGCTAGCCGGTTCAAAACCAGCTTGGCCTTCATGTCGGGCCATTGCAGCGTGGGGCTGAAGTGAATCACCACCTGCAGCGTGGAATCCACCGGGCCAGGCTGCACCACCTCCACCACCTGGGGCGCACTCGACTCGCCAGAGACCGGCACACGCTCTACCGCTAGCGCGCTGGCAACCTCAACCTCTTCCTGCGCGCTCGCCACGGTCCCTTCCAGGTGGGCGATCACAGTTTCGGTCAGGCCAGAGAGGTCCACGTCACTCTTGCCCACCGACCGCAGCTCGATGTGGTAATCTCGCAGCTCATCCAGACACTGAAAGAACAGGTTCAGGGCAGGGCGGTCGAGCTGGCGCTCACCCGACCGCAGCCGCTCAAAGAAGGTTTCCAGGTGATGGGACAGCTTGGCCACGCCGGTGTAACCCATCACCGTGGCCGAGCCCTTGAGGCTATGCACCATCCTGAACGCTTCTCGCAACGAGGGGTCGTTGGCCGGCTCTTGCTCCAGCTTCAGAAGCGCATCATTGAGCGTGGTGATCTGTTCCTCGGTCTCGTCGAGGTAAAACGGCAGCAGTTCCGAGAAGTCAAACCCCGACATGGGAGGGATCTCCAGCAGGCAAGCAGACAGGCAGGCAAGCAATGTTTCAGGCTCAGGCAGGCATCCGGTACAACCATGGCTTGAGTTTTTCAAGCGGATCCAGCATTGAGAAAATTCCTTCGGTGGGGCCAACCACCAGGTAGCCCCCCTTGGCCAGCGAGGCAATTAAATGCTTGACGGCGGTCTTCTTGGACTCGGGATCAAAATAGATCAGTACGTTCTTGATGAACACGCAGTCAAACGGGCCATCACGCGTAGGAATGAGCAGGTTATGATGTTTGAATTTGGCCAGGGCCTTGACCTCTGGCTTGAGCACCCAGGTTTCCGGCGTGGCACCAGGATCGAACCACTTCTTGCGCTCGGGCGGGCCCAGCCTGCGTAAAGAGCGGGTGTCATACTTGGCCTCGCGCGCGGTCTGAAGCGAGGCCATGCTCAGGTCGGTACCCAGCAGCGTGATATCCCAGCCGCTGAACGCGGCCCGCTGCTCGGCCAGCTTCATGGCCATGGAGTACAGCTCTTCGCCCGTGCTGCTGGCGGCCGACCACACCTTGAAACCCTTGGGCCGTTTCCGCAGCCGGGCCTGGGTCTGCATCTCTTCCAGGAACTCGTTGCCAAACCATTCAAAATGGTGCGCATCTCGAAAGAAGTAGGTCTCGTGCGTGGTGACCTCGTCCAGAAACTGGGGCATTTCTCCCTGCGCCTTGGGACCAGTCAGCAACGCGTAATAGTCTGAGAACTTCGTGATATTCAACGCCCGTAGCCGCCGCCGTAACCGGTTGGTAATCAAAACCCGCTTGGTGGTAGGAATCCGCACGCCAGACACCCGGTAAATGAGCGCGATGAACCGATGAAACTCGTCCTCAGTCAGCTCGACATCGCTCATGGGGGTTTGCCTGCCTCATCCGTGCCAGGTTCATCGGGAAGAACGATCCAAGATCGGAATGGACCAACATACCGCCGGCCAGAGGCATTCAGGAGGACCCTCTCCACAAGACAGGACACCGCCGGCCAGGGGCATGGGGGCGGCCCCGTCCATCCTATCCATTCTTCACGCCTGCGGGCACGCCCTGAGGTTTTACACTTAAAGGCAATTTCAAAACCCGGGGACAGGCACCTCGCGGACTCGGAGCCAGTCCCGGTTTTGAAACGGCTTCTTACACTTTGAACCCCGAGATCAGCCCCTTGAGCGAGGCGGCCTGAGCGCCTAGTTCTTCGGCACTGGCCGAGAGTTCTTCGGAGCTAGAGGCGCTGGTTTCCGTGAACGAGGAGACATCTTGGATGGCCTTGCTGACCTCGGCGGCCGAGGCCGACTGTTCCGAGGTGGCCCGCGCGATCTTGGCAATGCTGGCCGCGGTCTCTTCCACCCCCTGCACAATCTTGACCAGCGATTCGCCGGCCTGTTCAGACAGGGTGGCACCATCGGCCACGCGCTGGGTGGAGGCCTTGATCAATGAGGTAATCTCTTTGGCGGCGGCGCGAGACCGCTCGGCCAGCTTGCGGACCTCGTCGGCCACCACGGCAAACCCCAGGCCATGCTCGCCGGCCCTGGCCGCCTCAATGGCCGCGTTCAGGGCCAGCAAGTTCGTCTGGCTGGCAATCTCGCTGATCACCTGAATGATGTCGCTTACCTGTTCGCTCGACTTCTTGATGAGCACCATCGCCTCAATCGCCTGATCGACCGACTCGCCCCCCTGCTTGGCCAGGTGGCTGGTACGATCGGCCAGCTCACGCGCCGAGCCGGCGTTCTGGTTGATCTCCAGAATGGCCTTGCTCAACTGGTCAATGGAGGCCGACATCTCCTCCACCGTGGCCGCCTGATTCTGTGACGATTCGCTCAGGTAGACCGCACTTTCGGCCACCACGCGAGATCCTTCCGCGAACTGGCTGGCCGACTCAATGATCTCGCTGATAATCTTCCGGAGCTCGATGATCATCTCATCCAGCGCACCGCCCAGCATCCCCATGTCGTCACTGCCGGTCAGGCCAATGTTCACCGTCAGGTCTCCGCCGGCGGCCGCCCGCGCCACCTGCATGACCTGATTGACCTTGGTTTCCAGATCGCGCTTGGCCTGCTCAATCTTGACCTGCTGGTACACCCGCTCAAGCGCACCAGAGACCAGGCGCCCCAGGTTGCGGATGTTCTCTTTGCGGGTCTCGGGAAAGTCCATCTGCTTCTCGCCGGCAAACTCCAGCACCAGCTCGGTCCGGCCCCCATGCATCACCGGCACCCAGAAACCGGCGTGCAGGCCCGCCCGACCGGCCGCCGCCACGCTGTGGTAACCACGCACTTCGGTGAGGTTGGGCGCCACAATCGGCTCGCGGGTGCGCCAGCACTCGCCAGGCGTGCCCTCTCCCTCACGGAACGAGCGATCCACCACCCCGCGCCGGAACTCTGAATCGGTGGAGCCAGACTCGGCACCAAACTTCAGGTGGGCGCCGTCGTCTGTCAGTTCCCAGGCCACGCCATAGTTCAAGCCGTAAGCGTCTCGAATGGCGGCCAGCGCGGCCTCAGACACCTCACGCACGCTGGTGGCCCGGCTCAGGCCCATCAGCAGACCGTTCACCGCAGCGGTGTCGGCCGAAAGCTCTTCTTCCCGCTTCTTGGCCTCATACTTCTCGGTAACCACCGACCAGGTGAGCATGGGGCCCACGTAATGACCAGACGCGTCGGTAATGGCGCTCACCAGCAGATCCAGATACTCAGGGCCCAGCCGAATCACCGCATTGTGGGGCAGGTTCCGGGGGTCGGCCAGCATCTTCCGCTGCCGCTCTGGCGCTTTGTGGAAAATGTCAATCGATTCGCCAATCATCGACTCGGCCTTCACCGGCAGATGTTCCTGAAGCCGCTTCAAGGTTCTGACCGACGCCTGATTCATGTACCGAATCCGCAGATCCAGATCAGTATACATGACGTTCAAAGGAGCGTTCTCAATCATCTGCACCGTGCGGCTCATCTCGTCGGCACGGGCCACCTGGGCAATCTTGTCAGACGCCAGGCTCACAATGCTCTTGATCGCCCCCAGCCGGGCCGGGCTGGGTTGCAGCAAACTGGTGGAGAAAAAGTCCAGGGTGCCCAGCAGCTCCGAACCCCGGAAAACCGGCAGACAAACCGCCGATCGAACGCCCGCCCGGCGCGCGGCCGGCACCCGGCTACAATCGCCCAGCTCGGTCAGGTCTGGCACAAACACCAGGTCACGCGCCCGCCACGCACGCCCGTTCAACCCCTCGCCTTCACGGAACCGCGCCGACCGCGTGACCCGCTGAAACTCCTCATCCACCGAGCCCGATTCCAAAGAAAACACCAGCGCCGAGGCTTGCTCATCGACCGTCCAGTAAGACCCGTAAATCCAGCCAAACGCCTGGCGCACCACATCCAGCGTGCCGCGAATAACCTCGGCCACCGTCGCCGCATGGGTGATAGCCGCAATGGACTCTACCAGAGCCGTGGAGTTCTCAATTCCTTCGACGCTCAAATCGTTTTGCAAACCTGCCGGCGCGGCCTGGGTGGAAGCCGTTACCGCGGAGGCGGCTGATGCCGCCGGGTTTGCTTCGAGGAACGTTGGAGGCCGCATCCGCTTCTTGAGAGGCTTCATCGGGGCTGGTCCCTTGTTCGGCAAACAAAATCGCAGTGGAGAGAAAAGATCAACGCATCGATCAAAAGGACAGAACGCGAGCGATTAGACCAGGAAACGCGGTCGTGGTTCATCAGGACATGGGTGAGGGCACGGTCAGCTCATCAGGGTCAAACACCTTCTCGATATCGAGAATGATCAGCAACTGTTCGTCGAGCTTGGCCACCCCAGAAATGTATTGCCTGGCCATGGAGCGCACCGATATAGGCACCGGCTGAATCTCTTCGGTGTTGATTCGCATCACCTGGGTGACCGCGTCCACAATGCAGCCGAACGTGCGATCATGCAGGTTCACCACAATGGTCCGGGTCTCGTCATCAAACTCGCGCGGGGGAAGCCCAAACCGCTTGCGCAAATGCACAATGGGAATGACCGAGCCCCGCAGGTTGATTAACCCTTCAATAAAGTTCGGGGCCTGCGGAATGCGGGTGATTGGCTTCATCAGGATGATTTCCTGAATCTTGGTAATGGCAATCGCGTAGTCTTCCTCGTCGAGCCGGAACCCCACGAGCTGCACCACCGAATGATCACCGCGCCTGAGATCTCGCCCCGCCGAAGCCGGCTCGGACGACTTGAACTCTTCAACCATAATGACGCCCATCCCCAGGTGTCAGCCAAACCCCAGATTGATCCGACCCGCCTGCCCAACCAAATTGCCCAGACTGCCAATCATATCACAGTTTTGGGAAGGGAAACCGTTCAGGCAAAGCGGAAACCTGAACTGATGATAAGAAGGGACGGTATGGACGGTATGGACCCAAGGCACAGACCAAGACCAAGCCTGGCCCGAGGCCCAAGACCAAGCCAGGCCAAGGCCAACCAAGGCCAAGTCAGGCCAAGTCAGGCCAAGTCAGGCTTCATCCGTGTCCATCCCGTCCATTTCCATCCATTTCCGTTCCAATGCGGCTACCAACAAACAAAAAACCCGCCAACATCGGAACTGGGTAGAGGCCAGTTGGGTCCGAGTGGCGGGTTCAATGGTTCGGTGTGAACGAACCTCAAACAGGAGCGGCTGGTTGGCTTGTCTGTGTATCGAGTTCGCGGGATGTCGATGCGTAAATACCCGATCAAACGTTTGACCAGGAATCTGCGGTTAACGGCTCAACCCTGCTGGGTCAGGCGACGACGGCCCATGGGTGCCAGAATCGTGAGACCGATCAGGGCCGCCACAATGGAGGCTGGTTCGGGAACAGCGCCAGCCGATGCGGTGCCGGTGATGCTGGCCGAGAAGTTGGACAGGCTGTTGCCGGTCAACCCGTAGCCGGGCAGAACGTTACCGAGTTGCAGCGACAGATTTTGTGGGGCCGGCATCGTTGCAAACACATCAGAGCTGAAGGCAACCCCGCCAGGCAAGTTACCTAGCACAAAATTGTACGCGCCGCTCTGACCCACCGCGCTGACGGTCAGGGCGGTGGTGCTGAGGTAATTAATACCGCTGCCACCCGGGCCACTGGTCAGCGTGAACGTCCCACTGAAGTTCTGGTAATCCACCACTCCACCCACAGTACCGGCGGCGGCCGTGCTGTTCATGGTCAGGTTCAGGTACGCGCTGATCGGCGTGGCCAAGGCCGTGGCCGGGTCAATCTGCGTGATACTGATGGCAACATCGGTTCCCGTGATCGAGAAACCGGTGTCGCTGGTTTTCAGGCCCGTGATGGTGTTACTACCAGACGTCTGGCTGAAGTTCAGGAGCAGCTCGGCCCGTGCTTTGTCTCCACCAAACCCAAGCTGAGCCAAACCCACCAGACCCAACATACAAACCAATGATCTCAACCGCACATGACACTCCCCCGAGAATGGTTCTCGAAATATAGCTCACGAAATACAGACACGATGTGCCAATTACACAACGAGCACCGGTTATCCGGCCTGTAGCGTTCGTGCACAAGCATTGGTTCACCAATTGCAACGATCTGAACCCCAATTGTTACACTACAGTTTCTTAAATACAACTAACGTTTCTATAAAGCGCAGATTTGTTGTAAATACCATTCAATTGCCCCCACGGGCCCGTGCGAATAGATAGCCACCAGGTACCTTTTCTTCACAGCACGATGAATTCCAACCCAGCCTGTAATGGCCCAGGGCATTTTTTTTAACCAACCCCTACATTCCACCCCACGCTCCTTACGGGAGACGGTGGCCGGTACGGCTTCGTTCTCGTCCATGCCGTCCATACCGTCCATTCTTCCTGTTGCGCTCGTAAGATCCGGGGTTCTATTCTGTCAGAGTTGAGGAACCGCTTCTCCCGCACCGCGGAAGAA
Source organism: uncultured Planctomycetales bacterium (assembly GCA_903926465.1). Lineage (GTDB taxonomy): Bacteria > Planctomycetota > Planctomycetia > Isosphaerales > Isosphaeraceae > CAIYJE01. Next base: position 26 of record CAIYJE010000187.1, on the reverse strand, counting down.
GGTGGCCGGTACGGCCAACTGAGGGC
>CAIYJE010000186.1 GCA_903926465.1 uncultured Planctomycetales bacterium | reverse complement strand
TAACGGCGGTTCCGGCTGGGTTTTTGAGGGTGAATCCGATGGAGGACGCGACCACGGACTCATTGAAGGTGACGGTGGGCGCGACGGTAGTCACCACGCTGGTTGCGTTGGCAGCCGGAGTCTGGCCGGTGGCGGTTGGGATCACAATGGTTGGGGCGGCCGTGGTGAACGACCAGGCGTATGGCGCTGCCATGGTATTGCCTGCAGCGTCTTTGACGCCACTGATGGTGGCGGTATAGACGGTGGAGGCGGTGAGGGCCGCGGCAGGCGTGAGAGTGGCGATGTGGGTGGTATCGTTGTAGGCCAGGGTGGCCGTAACGGCGGTACCGGCCGCGTTTTTGAGGGTGAATCCGATGGTGGCTGCGACCACGGACTCATTGAAGGTGACGGTAGGCGCGACGGTGGTCACCACGCTGGTTGCGTTGGCAGCCGGCGTCTGGCCGGTGACGGTTGGGATGAGAGTGACGGTGGATTGGTACTGATCGGCTCCGATGTCAGGAGCGAGATTGGTTGGCCGAAGGTTTCCGTCCCAGTCGTCTGTAACATCCGCGAGCACAACTCCCTTACCGATGGCTGAGGCCTGTGTCGCGCTGGTAGAGACCAGGTGAAGGTCGCCAGTCAGCAGGTTTGTGACCATGCTGCTGGTTGCCGTCCAGTAGTTTCCGCCCTGGCTATAGGTTGAGGAATCACGAGCGCTGGCAGGAACATCAGCGAGATTATTAAAGATCTGGGCCCCAGTGGTTGTCCATCGGGTCTGAATGGAATTGGGAGTGTTTCCGCAGGTCAGCACCGTATTATTGTCGATTTTGGTACCAGGCGAGTCCCAGGCAAGTATTGCCGCATCGGCACCGACCATTCGAGAAGCGCTGAAGAGGCCGGGAGTCATGACGACGAAATTGTTTCGAATGATACCATTCTGGTTATCATAGCCGCTGGCCTGATTGATCAATCCATAAGCGATGGCGCGATCGCAGTTGAGAATCGTGTTCCCCTCGGTGGTCACATTCGAGGAGTGGTTCCAGATGAGGATAGCCGGGTTCCAGAGATTATTGGTGTCGGCATCGGGGGTATGCAAATTGCGGATCAAGTTGCTCTTGATCAGCCAATTCTGACCATTATGGATATCAATTCCGTTGGTGTAGCCAATTCCACCACCATGGTCGGTTGTGGGGGTGCCGTTGGTGTACTCGATCAGGCTGTACTTGATTGAAGAGTTGCTCGTTCCCGTTCCGCTGGCAGGTGGATTTACCTTGATGAACTGTTCGCCAGCATTAAAGAGTCTGACATGATAAACCGAGATGGCATTGGCACCAGCGTCTCCTTTAATTTCAATTGGATCATCGTAGACGTTGCCGATTGAAAGATTGGCAACTGTCACATTCTGAGCATTCCAGATGGAAATGCCCATGAGGGGATTGGCAGAAGAGGCATCATCCATTCCTTTGCCTTGCAGCACCACATCGTTGAAATTGTCGGTCGCACCCCGGATTGTGACATTGGTCACATTGGAGTTGAGCCCCACATACAATGGGCTTGTCAGGTTGTAGGTACCAGGCTGAATGACGATCGTCTGGCCAGACGCAATATTCTGAACCGCACTCTGGAGTGATGTGACCGAGTTGACCCAAATGACGTTGGGGCCTGGACTTGGAGGTGTGCCAAGAGATGGCGCGAGGAGTGTGGGGTCTCCTGTTGTGCTCAAGAGGCTTCGATCCTCAAGTTGTTCGAGTCTGAATGTTGAACGAAAGGAATTGTGTTTCGATCGAGTCTGGAACTGCTTTGATGCACGATGGTTGCGAGGCATGTTGCGTGTCCTGAAACTATGAACTATGGAACTGAGAGTTCGATGTAGATGAAAGTGTGTCAGGTGTGGATGTGGAGCGATCGCATTGCACATATTCATGGGCAACTTGTTGCGCATAACTCAAATGAATCATCACATAAAGTGATTGTGAGAGAGTGACAGTAAGTCACTAAGAGAAAGGGATAGGTGGAACCGTGACAAGAGAATCACTGAATGTTGTCAACTGGAATGCTCGGAAGCGAGAGATGGGTAATGCTGGTAGTGGTTGGTGAATCCACCAGTGTGATGGAGTTTGAGTTCAACCGAGAATGGCAATGAACAATCTACGACTGCGGTCGTAGGATTGCCGGGCCCTTTTGGTGAGCGCGCACGTTCTCTGGGGGCAGTAAAAACTGCCTGTCAGAGGGTTTCTGTTAAAGGCTGAAAATGGGAACTGGTAGTCCTTGGTCGAGACTGGACTCTCGTCCTGAGTCGAGTCGCTATGAGTCGCGTACCGTCAGCGGCAATCCTTTACCGTGAATCTAATCGGGAATCCTTACTAAGTCGAAGTTTCAATCCTGACGGGCCGCAGGCAATCCGTGAACTCGCGGCCAACAATGTGGCAAGCATCCTTGGCCAATAACTTGCCGATCGTCACCGTCCTTGAGAGAGGGTGAGCGAAAGTTGATTGGAGGTCGTGGTGGGTCAAAGCATTCCCGACGTAAAACAAGCCGCAATCAGAAATCAGATGTGAAGCATGCTTCGTCCGTGTGAATCATGCCTAAGTACATCATCTGTGGGTCTCACTCCGGTATCAAGTGAGCCCATCGGTCATGTAGAAAAAAACGAACAATGCAAGCATAGAGCGGGGGTTTGTACTGGTAGGTTGGCGGTTGGTTTCTTGCAAGCTTTGCGGTATAAGGCCAAAAATGAATATACGAATTGTCTGCTCAAGGCTTGGTTGTTCTGTTGCGACAAGACGTAATGGTCATGAAAATAGGGGTTTTAGCGTGGATTGGTATGCAGGCCCTGCATGATGGCGAATGCAGCGAGGTTGCCTTAGATAGCTTGATGTTTGTGGCTTTTCACGTTAGCACGCATCGTGCCGAACGGATGAAAACGGAACAAAAAGTTCAAGGCTGCTGCATAATGGTTTGATAGGGTTATGTTAAAGATGGCAAAAGTCATGGTAAGTAACGAAAGGAATCGAAAAGAGCGTATAGGGCGTTCAGGTGTGTTCGGAAGCTGTGTGTCTTGATTGGGTCGGGAGCCATGCCGGATGAGTTGCGATGCAACCAGAGATTGGTCAGCGTGGTCTTTGTCCGAAAGCTGAGTTCAGAAGTTCCGCACGCAGAGTCTTTGGTGTGCCGCAATTTTCAACGACTTCGACACGGTCCTGATGGTCGGTTGCTTCCAAGGTGTATTCCGTCTGAATCCGGCCTAGATTCTCTGTGCCTTGGAAGTGATTCGTGGCGAGTCTCGACATTCCAGAAAAACATGGTTCGATGCCCCTGTCTTGATACAGGTCGGATCGTATGGCCAGAGTTCTGAGCAATATGCACACCGTGGGTGTTATCGCGGATAGACGCTGTAAGATATCATCAGATAGGTGTACAAGGATTCGGTCAAACAACGAGTGAAGCGAAGGTCAGGAAGGCTCACTCGAATTGTTAATGGCTCAAAGTGCCAGTCTCTGAGTTCCGCTGGGTTTCATCAATAGGTTCTGAGCCTCGATCTTTGCGTGCATGCCGTCTTTACCCGTTCTGGGTACTGCGCGTGTTCTATAGAGTGCCTTAGGGTTAACTCTGGTGCTAGCTGGATGCCCTGCTGGAGCTTTCTCCATGCTGATTTGTCTTCACCTTTAGAATAGCCGGCTTTAGTTCTCTCTGATGTTGTGAACCTGGTAACGATGACTTCAGTTGGGGCGGTTGTCTTGCATCAGAGGGTGGGTCAACCAGGAAGCCTCAGTTCATCCTGTGTGCGATACAAGGTTGCACAGCACATCAGGGCTGACGTGACAGGTAACCGATGGTTCTTGATCATGCTGGTCCTGGGAGCCTGGAGTCCTAGGTGGCGAACGTGTCACTTTGGGATCTGGTGTGGCGATGGGTTTCCGGGTTGAGCACACTCATCGGTCTTGAAGTCTACCATCTCTTTCCTATGTTGATTCTTCGAGGTCAAGGCTTTGAGTATGGTGTTCACATTTGATATTGAAGAACATGATCGAATCGAAGCCGCCGCGCAGTGTGTCTTGAGTCCGGGATATCGATTGCAGTACAGACTGCGAATGGCGGTGGCAACCCACTATTTGCTGGATGCCCTCGAGCAATGGGGTGGAAGTGCAACTTTCTTTGTGGTCGGCCAGATTGCGAAAACTCATCGTCAGTTAGTACGCATGATCGGGGATCGTGGTCATGAGGTGGCCAGCCATAGCTGGGCACATCGCCGGCTTCATACCATGAGTCCCGAGGAGTTTCGTTCCGATCTGCGCTTGAGCAAAGATGCTCTGGAGCAAGCGACGGGGCACGCGGTTGTCGGATATCGAGCGCCCACGTTCAGTCTTGTGCGGTCGACTGCCTGGGCCATTGATATTCTGGGAGAAGAGGGATTTCTCTATGACAGTTCAATCTACCCAGTGCGGCATGACCGGTATGGGGTGCCAGAAGCTCCTGCTGAGCCGTTTTGGTTGAAAGGTAGGGGGCTCAGTCTTCTTGAGATTCCACCCGCAAGCTTGTCGATAGGGCCCTGGCGCGTGCCAATTGGCGGAGGGGGCTACTTTCGACTTCTCCCAGGACCTGTTTTTCGGGTTGCCCTCCGGGGAATCAGGCAGCCTACGGTAGGTCCTTCGACGGTACTCTACTTTCACCCCTGGGAATTTGATTCCACCCAGCCTCGTTTACCCCTGTCGTCATTACATCGCTGGCGAACCTATGTGGGGATACGCCATACTCGTGGTCGATTAAACCGGCTTCTGGCCACGATTGATCCTAAGAATTGTCTTCGGATGTCGGATCTTGCCTCTCGATTGCTTGCACAACGGTCCCTACTTTCAACCTTTGAACTGCCCTTGGCTGTTGCCGGATCCACCTGATCCTTGTTGTGGGCTCCTGGGAACCGCCGTTTGTTTGTGCGGGTTGTCTTGAAGACGTGGGTTCACGCCCTGATTCTCCGGTGCAGGCCGTTCTAAAAAGCAAATCCAAGGGGCTTTGAGACCTTAACTTTAAGGCAATGAGATGCGATAGTCAGGGCTCTTGGGCTCAGAGACGGTTGAAGAGGGGGCTGATTTGGAGGCTGAGTCACCTGGTGGTCGTTGACTCACTGGGATCGCTCCTCGCTTGACGCTGATCTCAACGCTTGTTTCGATAAGGTTCTCTTTTCTCTTCAGGACACCCCAGGGGAGAGCTAAGCATGACCTATAGAGGTAGGTGTAACATGCTCTTTCCGAGCGAGAGTGGAGGGTGGCCCATGGTAGGTTGTTATTCATGAAGATCGTAGTGACGGGCGGTGCTGGATTCATCGGGTCTCACTTGGTTGATCGGCTGCTGGCCGATGGGCACCAGGTGATCGCGCTCGATAATTTTGACCCGTTCTATGCGGGCTCGCTCAAGCGAGGGAATCTTCGTGGGGCTTTGGCCAACGAAGAGTTTCGCCTGGTCGAGTTAGACATTTGCAATCGACCATTGCTCCTGAAGACGATTCGAGCGACTCGTCCTGAGGTCATCGTTCACCTGGCGGCTCGGGCTGGGGTTCGTCCCAGTATTGCCGATCCAGGTGGCTACGCAGCCACGAACATCAATGGCACGATCCATCTTCTTGAGGCCGCCTGCCAGCTCGATCCTCGTCCCCGTTTCATTTTCGCGTCCAGTTCAAGCGTATACGGAGACCGTCGCGACGCTCCGTTTCGTGAGAATGACGGTGTTGAGTATCCCGTGAGTCCCTACGCTGCAACCAAGAAGGCAACAGAGGTGTTTGTATATACGTATCACCATCTTCATAGTCTTTCAGCAACCGGGCTCCGGTTCTTCACGGCCTATGGTCCCAGGAATCGTCCGGATCTGGCGATTGCTCGATTCGCCGACCTGATGGAAGCTGGTCAGCCTATACCGATGTTTGGTGATGGTACGACCCGTCGGGACTACACCTACATCGCCGATATCGTGGATGGTATTGTCCGCGCGATTCATCATTGCTCGGGCTATCATATCTATAATCTGGGACATTCAGAACCCGTTGAGCTCCGAGAGATGATCCGAATGCTCTCCGAGGCACTCGGCATTGTTCCTGAGTTGAATTGGCTGCCTGAGCAGCCAGGAGATGTTCAGCAGACCTATGCAGACATCACACTTGCCCAGCGTGAGCTGGGTTACCAGCCCAGAACTCCATTCCTTGAAGGGCTGCGGCACTATGTCGAGTGGAGGCGGCATCGTGAATCGTGAGCGATTTGGTATTCAACTCGTGGGCGCTGCGTAACTGACTCGTTCGTTGGTGCTAACAATGGGTGGTCGGATCCGTGATCTTGAATCAGGCGGTCTGGTGGATCTCGGTGACGGAAGTTGTAAGTACTCATGCATTGACGGTCTAGTTCGTGGATTGATCACATATTGTGTGATTCGATCAAGTCCAGAACGAGTTGTTGTGTGACGGAATTGGCTTGATGGAGACATGCTCGCTCTGGCTGCATGTTGCATCGGTTGTTCCTAAACGCTCAGCAGCGATGTCGTGACTGGCATGAAAAGTGCCGGGTAAGTCACGGATGTTTTCGGTGCAACTCTCGATACCGTTCTTGGATGTGTCTTGCAGGGTTTGATCTGGGTTGGCGTCTGTGCTCTGGGTACAGGCTTACGAACGCGAGTTGAACACCGCCAATCGGCGAGATCGCGAGAATGCTGTCGAGGCAACCGTTGGCCTGTCACATGAATTCGGTGGCAATGTGAGCCGGTCCCTGGAAATGTCAGCGTTCGTCCTGTTCATGTTCTATCAATGCCATGGAAGTCGTTGAGAGGCAGGAGGAATGGAAGCAAGCCAGAGGTGCTGGATTCGCATTGGTGTACTGCAATTTCTGATCATTTGTGATAGCAGTTTTCTCTTTAAGGACACAAATAACGAGCGTAGCCATGTCCCTTCCACGAAAACGATACGTGAATCTTAGAGCCGTGCTCGTGCTTTTGGTTGCGGGTGCAGGCACGGGGTCTGGGATTTATTGGCTGCATGAGTTGCAGATGAAAAGTCATATTGGTGCTTTATTGGACGAGTCTTTACAAGCGGAGCAGGTGGGAGACATTGATAAAGCTCAAGAGGATATCGAGCTTTACCTTGCGGTCCGCAAAAATGATGCAGTAGGATGGGAACGATATGCCAATATTGTGGATAAAAGAAGTGTGATCGGGGGCGGTCTGGAACGAGTGTTTCTGGTGCATGAGCAGGCAGTTCGGCTGAACCCCAAGAACGATGAATTGCGTGCCCGGGCGGCCGAATTGGCCCTGAAGATCGGCCGGCCCACTGAAGCGAGAATTCACCTGTCGCGACTTTTCACGACACCGGGCGAGGCGAACTCTCGGCCGGTGGCTCAGGCCTGGGTTGCCGAGCGGTTGGCGGCATGCGTTGAGGCTGAGGGGGGCTCGTCACTGGCAAAGTACCCCAGTTCTACCGTTGGCCTGGGGGCTCCGGAGGGGCTACCTCAGAGGAGCGCCGAGGATTGGTACCGGACTGCCATTGAGCTGGATCCGGGTCGAGCCTCTGCCTACCGGGGGTTAGCAGAATGGTACTTCAAGCAGGCGGTGCCGGAGGATGACCGGATGCGAGGCAAGCCCACGAAAACCCAGGAGGGTGAAGCTGTTCTTGCGGATTTGATTGCCGCGAATCCAGTGGATCCGACCGCTTATATCACGCGGTATCGGTTGGCAAGAACCTACTTACCGGCTGCTGATCCTGCTGATGTCCAGCAGGCGCTGGAACTCGCACCTGAGAATCCCGAAGCGCTGGAGCTTGGTGCCGATGTCTTGAGATCTCAAGGGCGGGTTTCTGAAGCGCGGCGGTTGTTGAAGCAAGCCGAAGGTTTGGCTCCTCTGGAATCTCGCTACGCGCAGTTGCGGGCTCAGCTTGAACTGGATGAGGACGGCAGTGTTGAGGCCGAGTTCATTCTGCGTTCGGCCATGGACCGGCTACCAGCGACAGATCTCGCGGTTCCAACGATGCTGACTGAGTTGCTGATCAGTGCCGGCCGTATTGAAGGGGAAGGGGGGGCACGGCAATCCCTGAGCCTACTTCGGGCCCGTGGCTTGGGTCGGGGTTATATGCTGGCCCTGGAAGGGCAGATGGCCATGCGTCAGGGGCGCTGGAATGAGGCTCTCAAGAAACTGAGTGCGGCGAGATCGCTGCTTACAACCGATTTCGAACTTTCGGCTCGTATCACGTTGTTGGTCGCAGAGTGTTACGGCTTACTCAAGCAGCCGGGTGATCGACTGAAGGTCTTGAAAGCGGCCTATGACCGTCCAGGGCTGCCTTTAAAGCTGGCGTACGCCCGAGCCCTGGCCGAGACCGGTCAACTGGATCAGGCGTTACAAGAGCATCTGGCACTGGGGGCATTGCGGCCGGAATCGCGGGTTGATGCTGCCCGGTTAGCGATTCAGAAACAGGTGTTACGAGATCCTGACCAGCGAAGCTGGCTTGAGGTGGATACACGGGTTGTCGATGCTTGCAAGGTTTTGCCGGAGGGGGGCAGTGAGTCGGTTTTGCTCAGAGCAGAGTCACTGGCTGCACGCGGGCAGCGAGAGCATGCCCGTCGCATGCTTGAGTTGGCCTGGCGGCAAAGTCCTGATGAAACGCATCTGGCCCTGGGCTTGGCGGCTCTGTTGCAGCAGGATCAAAAGCCCGAGGAGGCGATTTCAGTTCTGGCGAATAGTTCGTCCTGGGCTAGTTCCCAGTTAGAGCTGGCAGAGGCCCAGCTTGGCCTCACGATTGAGCAGGGGGGCAATGCGGTCCGTCCGGCTTTGGAAGCGGCCTTGGAGACGGCGGGGTATTTCTCCAAACGCCAGCAGTTAGCTTGGTTAACCACCGTTGGTTCGGCCGCCTGGCGTGTGGGTGAAGCCACGCTGGCGCGTCGGGCGTGGCAACTTCTCGTACAGCTTGGCATCACGGATGCAGAACTGTTGATTGAATTAGCCGACATGGCGAGCACGCTGGCCGATCACGAGCTTGCCAGTCAGATCCGTGAGCAAATTCACCCACTAGATCGGCAGGATGGCGCACTCACGGATTTGATTGAAGGCATCTGGTTAGTGGCCGCCACCGAACGAGGCGAGCCGGTTGATTTTGGCCGCATCGAGACTCTGGCTCTCTCACTTGAAGCCTCGCGACCGGACTGGTGGGGCGGAGTCCTTCTTCGCGCCCATCTGGCACGGATTCAGGCACAGCCTGAGATGGCGATTGTTCATTATCAGGAAGTGGTCCGGCTGGGGAATACACAGTCAGCTGTGACGCATCGGTTGATCGATTTACTCTATCGTCAAAATCGGTACGACAAGCTTGCCGCGATGAGTTTGGATCTGCAGAAACAGGGGCAGGATCAGGAAGACTTGCGGCTGATCTGGGCGCTGGGGCAGATTCAGCAAAATACCTCCCAAAGTATTGACGCTGGGTTGGCAGCCGCACACCGGGTGTTAGGCAACGCGTCGTGCCGGGCATCCGATCACGTGCTTTATGGTCGCATGTTGCTGTCGGCCGGCAAGTGGGTTGAGGCCGAAGCCTCGTTATCGCAGGCGCTGAAATTGGCACCGTCCAGTTCAGACGGCTGGATCACCTATCTCCAGATTCTGGTGAATTCAGGGCAGCGTGACAAAGCCAGGGAAGCGCTGGAATCGGTGGTTGCGCGGCAAATCCTGGAACCATTTCCGCTCGCTCTGGCTGCGATGTACGCAATGGTGGGCAACACGGATACGGCCGATCAATTTTACACGCAGGCTATTGGTCAGCGCCCCAATGACCCAGGTGTCATCCAGGCGATTGCCGCGTATCGAATAGAGCAGGGGGAGGTGCGGCCAGCTGAACAGTTACTTGCGCGGCTGCTGGACTCCAGTACCGCTGCTCCTGTGCCAATTCAGGCATGGGCCCGACGGTCACAGGCTCTGGTTCGGCTTCGAACTGAGGATCACGACCGGAGCGACTGGAAACAGTCGATTGCGGAGATCGAGTTCAATCTGAAGGCGAATCCTGTAAGTTTTGATGATCGGTCTGCTCATGCTCTGTTACTGGCAATGAAGGGCAGCAGCAGAGCGCAGGCGATTACCGAGTTTGAATCTCTTGAGACGATCTCCGCGCTCTCCGAGGCGCAGCAGTTCCTGCTCGCGATGTTGCTCGAAGCCGATGGCAGGTCCGAGGCGTCTACCAGGCGCATGCAGCGGCTCCTGGATGGCCCGGTTTCAGATCCGAGGTATCTGGTCTTTCACCTGGGCCAGTTGCTTCGTTCTGATCGGCTGGAGGAGGCCGACCACTGGCTCCAAATGTTACGCCGGGTCGATCCCAAGAATCCCGTTGCGTTCCGGATTGAAGCCGACCTTTTGAAACTGCGGGGCCGCACTGCGGATCTGCGTGCGTTGCTCTTGGGGCGTACATTAGAGTCTTCCGAGCTGGTTGTTGAAGCCGCTGAGATGCTCGAGGCTTATGGATTTGTCGAGGAAGCGGAACAGGGGTTTCGTGGATGGGGTCGTGACCAGAATCGGCCACTCCGGCAACTGCCGCTCGCTGGCTTTCTGGCCAGGCAAGATCGTACTGCCGAGGCCCTGGAAATCCTTGGTCAAGTACGTGACGATGTTCCGATTGAGCAACTTGCGGTTGTGGGTCTAGAGGTCTATGCCGCACCATCCGCAACGACGGTGCAGAAAACGGCGGTCGAGTCTGATTTGCTGTCTGCCATTCGACAGTGCCCAACTCTCACGATTCTGCCCTGCAAGCTCGCTCTGATTCGGATCGACCAAGGCCGATTCGGTGAGGCGGAGTCCTTGATGCGGGCTGCGCTGGCAGGGAGCCCAGACAATCTTGAGGCCCTCAATAACTTGGCCTGGCTTCTGGCGCTCCGTGAACCTCCCCGGATCTCCGAAGCGATCGATCATATTGAGCATGCCATTGACCTTGCTGGCAGCCAGCCTGGGTTGCTAGACACCCGAGGCGTGGTACGTCTTCGAGCGGGCGATTTTGCAGGCGCGATTCGAGATCTGATGGATGCCAAAGCCGAACAAACCAGAAATGTCAGCCTTTCACTGCACCTCGCGTGGGCGCGGCAAGGTGCGGGCCAGCGCAAAGAGGCTCGTGAAGAACTGGCGCGTGCGCGTGAGTTTGGGCTGAGCCTTGAACGTCTCGATCGACTTGAGCGGGTTCACGTGGATCGGTTATTTCGCGACATGGATGACCCGGCTCCTTGATGCTTGTCCGTCTGCTGTTCGTTTCTCCGTGTGCTTGCTTCTTGGAGTATTTTACTCCTTGGCAAACTGAAAGGATGGTCGATTCGATGAGATACTTGCTGGTTATGGGGTTTGCACTGACCGCGTTTCTCCCGGGTGTCCGGGCGATGGCGGGTCTCACTCCGGTCATGGTGAGCCATGATCGCGAGAACGAGATCTCTACTCTGTATGAGGGGGCCATTGGGTATTCGAACGGGCCCACGATCATGAGTAGGCTCTATGGCACTGGGAACTATGTTCGTGTTCAAGACACTGGGTCTAACACGGACCAGGTTTGGGGCACCGCCGGCTCAGGCCTGAAGGGCGGGATCTCCGCTCAGGTTCGATATGCCAGCGATACCACCGTTTTCGGCGTGTTCAAAAATCCGGAATCCAATGCAAATATGACCGATCTCGCAACCATCTCTGGATCTGGATTTGATGCCGAGTTCAGTCGTGTTAACCTGAGCTATGCCTCGAACATCAAGGAGAATTCCTTCGAGTTGTCAGGTTTTGATTCAGATCCATTTGGTGTGTCTCTGCCCTTTGCCCTGGCTTTCAGAAACAAGCCAAAGGGCAACAGTTACTCAAGTGTCCAGGATCTGAATACGGACCTTGCGGGTCAATTAGATCACATCGTGACCTTCTTGATCACGGGTGGTCGTGCGAAGGGCTCGTACGTCGTTGCATTCGAAGATCGGTCCGCGCACCAAGGCGGGGTCTATGATTACAACGATGCCGTGGTCCAGTTGAATGGGTTGGTGCCGATGCCGGAACCAACCAGTTTTGCAATTGCTGGGCTTGGCGCCTTCGGTTTTGGATTTCACATCTGGCGACAGCGTCGGCCCAAAGCATGATCGTCGAGAGATCTTGCGATTCTTCAGGTAGTTACAGGAGGAGCATACGGGTTTGAGGATTACCTTCCGTTCATGCGTGGGGTGTAGTCCTCAAACCTCGTCTCCTGCCTTGAACAACCCAATCAATCAACCCTTGGGTCCGTCTTTCGACCATTCTGTACAGGACTTCGGCGGCGATCAGGCTGAGGGCAACGGAGACGGTCATCCAGAAGAGTGCTCCCCAGGCCGAATCACCGGAAATTGCAGCACCAACGCTTGAGACTGCCCAGCTCGTGGGGTAGTGGGTCAGGAAGAGGCTATAGGAGATTCGACTTAACCATCGGAAGGGCGATCCACACGAGAGATTCCGGCCATAATGCGCAGCCAGATAGATGCTGACTGCGGCGATCAGAGCTACGGCCAACCGCAACCGCCACTCGTAGATCAGACCGATCAGGACGATGCCGGCATAGGCCCAGAAGATCCAGTTTGGGACTCTCCCGATCACGGCCCAACCCGCCGTGATTCCCAGGAAGATGGTCCCGAAGAAATACATGGCGTAGACGTCGTATCGGGTATTCAAATTCCAGTGGAATACGGAAACCAGAGCCAGAGGTAAGAAGAGGCTCAGCAAGACGGCCACATGGGCGGTATGCGATCGGATGCGGAAGCGATGGATCAGTCTGGCGTGAATGAGCATTAGCAAGAAGCAAAGCGCATTTAACTGGTAATCTACGGCAAGATACCAGAAGCCGGCGTAGAGACTGGGATATCCAAAGATGTCCTGGAGAAAGAAGACATGTGCAAGCATGCTCGACCAGGAGATCGAATCAAACAGTGGAAAACTCGACAGCCTGTGGGGGATCAGCAGGTAAAGCAGCAAGCCATACGCGATTGTGGCCAGGTATGGCAGACCCAGCCGTAAATAGCGTTTGAGAAGAAAGCCGCCGAAGCCTGCGAGGTTGAACTGGGCGCGCCGGAGTGAGATCGAGCCCACAAATCCGCTGATCACCAGAAAAATCTGGACCGGTAACGACCCGTATGAGGAAAACGCCTCGATCATGGTCGGAATCAGGGCCATGGCATGATCAGCCAGTGGCCCATAGCGGGTCAGGTGATGGAGCACGATGAGCAGCGACGAGACCCCTCGGAGAGCATCCACAAACGCATAGTGGTGCATGCTCACGCGGGAGGTTTGGGTTGCAGCAGACGCTTCGGTTGCCTTTTGGGGTTCTGTGGCCACAGATATGTAAACGGGTGCGAGGGACTGAATGACGCTGTCGTGAGACGTGATTGGGATGCCAGCCTGGCGTGCTGAGTTTACCAGAACGAGGCCAGATGCGCAGAACGTGGAGTCCGGCCGATGCGAGGCCGGACTCCAGAGCTCACCCTGAAAGCCTCTCAGAGTTGGTTTCCGTGAGAAGCCTTTGCGCTGCGGAAGCCCCGGAGAATGGCGAGTGGTGAGGCCTGAAACGGCTAAGAAACTCGATCGTTTGGGTAGGATCAGGCCCAAGCGAACATAAGAACGATTATCAGACGTTGCACTCAGGGGTCCCAATCTAGGTTTTGGGTTCCCTGCCCGCAGCCTGCTCAGGCATAGGCAGCGGACGTGATTGGTGTCTGCCGCTGAGATCAGCCTTCAAAGAGGCCCAGTGAGCCGCCGGCATCGTAGTTATCGTCGCCCCCGGTATCGGAGCGTCTAACTCGGACACGGTCATGTGGCCCTCGGAAGATCGAAGGCTGGGAGCGAAGTCCGAAGCATTCGGTGATCTTGAGAGCGGCCCGTTCGCAAGCGCCTGGCTGGGCAACCTTGGCCTTGAGATCGGCGAGCTGACGCAGGGCACGCCCGCGTTCTTGGGGATCGTTGATCCAACTCAGGGCCCAGGTCGCCAGTTCGGTTGAGGCGTCGTGGGCAACCAGGTATTCGGGCATCACCTCGGTGTCCGCCAGCAAGTTCACCAGTGTGATGAACTTGGCCTTGATGAACGGCCGGGCGATCAGCAAGTCCAGTTTCTTGACCTTGTACAGGATGACGGTGGGAAGAGTCTCGTACATGAGTTCGAGGCTCACCGAGCCAGAGACCGACCATGCAAGATCAGCGAGCCGGATCAACTCAGGCGTTCGGCCGCTGAACACGCTAAGGGCCGCAGGATCGAGGACCGGGATGGCTGGCGAAACCTGGCGGTCTTCCCGGCTCAGTCGGTCTGACAGGCCGCGAACCAGCGCAGCGTGACGCTCATGCAGGCATGCCACCATGAACCGGGTATCAGGTCGGTTCGCGGCAACCTTGGCCGCCGCTCGAAGCATGCTGGGCAGATTTCGGCGGATTTCCTGAGTTCGTGACCCTGGTAAAATCGCGACGATTGGCCCGACATGGGTTTGCTGCTCGGCCAGGAAATCATTATCCACTGGCCGGTCACTCACTTCATCGAAGTAAGGATGTCCCACGTACACGGCGTTGTCATAACCGTGTTTCTTGTACCACTCGGGCTCAAACGGCAAGCTGCAGAGCACCAGATCCACCGATTGCTGGACCTTTTTGACCCGCCAACCAGCCCATGCCCAGAGCTGGGGTGGAACAAAATAAATGACCGGTATCCCATGGCGTTTGGCACATTTGGCCAGGTGCCAGTGGAATCCTGGATAGTCGATCAACACCACGGCATCCGGTTTGTGGTCTCGAAAGTAATCGTCGGCCTGTTTCAAAATCCGGAAAAAGGTTCGCAGGTTCTGAAAAACCTGCAAAAACCACATCACGGCCAGTTCCGTCAACGGAAACAGTAACTGCGTCCCGGCGCGTGCCATATGCGGGCCACCGAAGCCAACGAACTCGGCCTCTGGCAAGATCTTTCTTAACGAGCGAACAAGATTGGCGCCATGCAGGTCGCCACTCGGTTCACCAGCCGACACAAAAATCCGCATGGGCCCTCCATGCCTCTCTCTAACCCAGCATCCTGTCTGGTGCGTCCATCAAAGCCGAGAACCTAGCAGACCAGCCCCAGACCGTGAAGGCGAACTGGGCAGAAGGATCAGAATCGCCGGCGCACAAGTGCATGCATGCGTGTTCGTCTCCCCTCTTGCAAAGGGCTGAGGTGAGCTTCAGGATGTGCTATGGAATTCAAGGGCACCGGCTGCCCAGTTCGGTTTTTGAGGGGGATGCGAATCATGATACGTGGGTTGCAGCGAGGGTGGACGATTGGATGGTTGGGGTTCCTGGTCTTTTCAGGTGTGCCTGGAGGTCAAGTACGTGCTGAAGCCCCGGCTTTCGTACCCAAGGTCGTACCTGCGCGTGAGCCGGCCATCCCCCTGGTGGCCCACGACCCTTATTTCAGTATCTGGTCGATGGCCGACCGGCTGACCGATGATGAGACGCGGCACTGGACGCGTGAGGCTCAACCGCTGACCAGCTTGGTCCGGATTGACGGGAAGGTCTTTCGGTTGATGGGGGCGGCACCGAAGGAGATTGAACCGTTCCCTCAGACCGACGTTCAGGTGCGTCCTACCACCACTCAGTATCGGTTCAGCGATGGCGCGGTCCAGATTGAGTTGCAGTTTCTGACGCCTGCCCTGCCCACCGACCTGGAATTGCTTGCCAGGCCCGTAACTTATATCACCTGGCGTGCGGCCAGCGCTGATGGGCAGCCACACGACGTTTCCGTGGCGTTTGCGGCCAGTGGATTACTGAGTGTGCATGAGCCTGGGCAGAAGATTCAGGTCGCCCGGGGACCGGACAATCATCGTGTGCAGTCGGTGCATGTGGGGACGGTCGACCAACCGGTTTTGGCCAGGCGTGGAGACTTCACACGCATCGACTGGGGGCAACTGATCATTGCCTCTGGAGATCAGTACACAGCGGTGACGGGTTGCGACTTCCCTTCCCTGGTCGAGAGCTTTTCTGCCGCCGGAGCCTTGCCGCCACGGTTCATGAGCGAGCCTCAGCCTGCCTCGGCTACGGGCCCCGTTCTGGCGGCCTTGCTTCCACTTGGGAAGGTTGAAGCTGAGTCTGTTGAAAAAACAATTTTAATTGCATATGATGATTTGTATGCTATAGATTACATGGATCAATGGCTGAAGCCGTACTGGGCCAGATCTGGCCAGACCATTGATCAGGTACTGGATACGGCCTGGATAGATGCCGAGGCTGTGCTCAGGCGCTGTCAGACGTTTGATCAGATGTTGGGATCCGAGCTGGACCGGATGGGGGGGCCGCTCTACTCCCGGATTGGAGCCCTGGCGCACCGGCAGTCGCTGGCGGGCGGCAAGCTGGTGGCGGATTCTCGCGGGATGCCGTTGTATTTCTCCAAAGAGAACACGTCCAACGGCTGTATTGGCACGATTGACGTAATTTATCCGCAGTTTCCTCACCTGGTCTGGCTCAATCCGGTCCTTGCGAAGGCATCGGTGGTGCCGTTGCTAGAGTATGGTGCCAGCAAGCGCTGGAAGTTCCCGTTTGCCCCGCATGACCTGGGCACCTATCCTGCGGCGACAGGGCAGGTTTATGGGGGTGGAGAGCGGACCGAAGAGAATCAGATGCCGGTTGAGGAGAGCGGCAACATGTTGCTGATGGCTGCGGCCATTGCCCAGATTGAGCGGTCACCGGATTTTGTGAAGCCTTACTGGCCGCAGCTTACTCAGTGGGCGCGGTATTGCGAGGAGCAAGGGTTTGATCCGGCCAATCAACTTTGCACCGATGATTTTGCCGGCCATCTGGCCCGCAATGCGAACCTGTCGATCAAGGCGATACTTGGGCTGGCTGCGTACGGGAAGCTGGCCGCCATGCGTGGTGAGTCTGAGGTAGCCGAACGGTCCACCCGGGTTGCTCGGGAGCTGGCGTGCAAATGGATGACCATGGCTGACGCGGGGGATCATTACCAACTGACGTTTGACCCTGGCGACACCTGGAGCCAGAAGTACAACCTGGTGTGGGATCAGATTCTTGACCTCAAAATCTTCCCTGCCGAGGTGGCCACCAAGGAACTGGCTTATTATGCCGGGAAGTTGCAGCCGTTGGGGTTGCCCCTGGACTCACGCAAGCTGTTCACCAAGACGGACTGGCAGCTCTGGACGGCTTCGATGGCACCCGATCGGGCTGGCTTTGAACGGTTGATTGCCCCGATCGGTCGGTTTCTGGACGAGACGCCTGATCGGGTCCCCTTCTGTGACTTCTACTGGACGGATAGCGGCAAGTCCTCGGGCATGCATGCCCGGCCCGTGATTGGGGGGGTGTTTATTCGACCGTTGACCGACAAGCCAACCTGGGAGGCGTGGGCCAGCAAAGCTCCTGTCCAGAAGGGAGAGTGGGCTCCCATTCCGGTGGCACCCACCTATCGGACTCTGGTTCCCACGGCCCGTGAGGCCAACACCACGTGGCTCTACACCACAGAGAATCCTGGAGCGAACTGGACAAGTTCCGAGGCTCGAACCGGATGGAAAGAAGGGCACGCCGGCTTTGGGACCCGGGAGACACCGGGGGCTGAGGTCCGAACGGTCTGGGATACCCCCGACATCTGGATTCGCCGTAGTTTCACGGTGCCGGGAACGACGACCGGCGAGATCCGCCTCCGGATCCACCATGATGAGGATGCCGAGGTTTACCTGAATAACCAGCTTGTGGCCCGGCTGAGTGGTTTCTCGACGGATTATCAACAGGTCCGACTTTCCCCAGAGGCGCAAAAGGCCATTTCTCATACCGGAGAGAATGTTCTGGCCATTCATTGCCACCAGACGCGGGGTGGTCAGTTCATAGACGCGGGGTTGGTGGAGATTGAGGCTTCTGTTCCAGCTGCCAGCGGAACAGCGAAGCCCGCTGGCCACTGAGTTGAATCAGAGGAATTCTGGGCCAGGTGGTCGGATTCGGGCCACCTGGGAGAAAGTCTGAATCGGGATCGTTCCTCAACAAAACAGGCCCAGGTCAGGTGGTCGAATTCCGACCACCTGACCTGGGCTTTCTGGTTTAGCCAGGGGGATGGCCGTGCTTCTCACCCTTGGGTCGCCGTACCTCCCCTGCCCTTCGCAACTTTTGAGACGAAGCTCGGTTAAACCTGGCTGTGCCCTCCCTTGAGCCTGAACCGTTCTCGAGGTTCTGGTTGTCGTTTTTTGGTGGTAAGCCGTAGGATGGGGCTGCGTAGAGAACAGTCGCTTGCAAAGGCTCAGAACCGACGGGGGTTGTTTGTGGCGCGAGTTGTGCTGGCGATGTCGGGTGGAGTGGATAGCTCGGTAGCGGCCGCCCTTTTGAAACAGCAAGGGCATGAGGTCATTGGACTTTTCATGCGCACGGGGTCTCATGCAGAGACCGTTGAGCGGCGCACCAAGACGTGCTGTTCAATTGCCGACTCGCACGATGCCCGCGTGGTGGCAGACGCTCTGGATATTCCCTTCTTCGCTCTGGATTTCGAGAAAGACTTCGGGCGAATTCAGGACTATTTCGCGGATGAATACCTGCTTGGCCGCACTCCCAATCCCTGTGTGATGTGCAACATTTGGCTCAAGTTTGGCAAGCTGTGGAGTTATGGGAAACAGGTTGGGGCCGATTTTGTAGCAACCGGCCACTATGCGCAGATTGAGCACGATGCTCTGGGGCGGCCGCGTATCGCTAGGGCCGCCGACGCTGGCAAGGATCAGTGTTACGTGCTTTCTGGCCTCAGGCGTGAGTTATTGAAGCACGTGCTTCTGCCGATCGGCTCATATCCCAAGTCTGAGATCCGCAGGCTGGCCCGCGAGCTTGAGCTCCCGGTTCATGACAAGCCAGACAGTCAGGAAATCTGTTTTGTTCCCGACGATGATTACCTGCGTGTAGTGCGTGAGCGCCGCCCGGGTGCTGAGACTTCTGGCCGGGTGATCGACCATACGGGCGAGGAACTTCGTCAGCATGATGGGATTGAAGCGTTCACGATTGGCCAACGCCGGGGCCTGGGTGTTGCGGTCGGTGAGCCAAGGTTTGTGGTTCAGATTGAACCGATTTCGCGAACGGTCAAGGTTGGGCCCCGGGAACTGCTTGAGAAACCGGGCCTTGAGGCAGACCGATTCAATTGGCAGGTGGATGTTCCGGTGGAGCCTCGGAGTTGCCTGGCACAAATCCGTGCCCGGCATACGGCTGTTCCTGCTCGGGTCATTCCGATTGGCACCGATCGGGTTCGCGTTTGGTTTGACGCTCCTCAGCAAGCGGTGACCCCTGGGCAACTCGTCACGCTGTATGAGGACAATCTGGTTCTTGGTGGTGGCTGGATCGAGGGCCCGCTTGATGCCGTTGGCTCAGAAGAAATTGAACCCGTGGATTCAGGATCTCGGTAGCCTTCCCTTACGTCATAAACCGCAAGGGTTTTTCAGCAGAATTCGGTCGTTTCGCGTTCGCTGGTGGCTACCAAGTTGAGAACCAAGACGTGAGCTGATCCTGGGAATGACTATCTTTGGCTAACACCTGCTAGCTATGATTTTCCGCTCCAAGCGTTCTCTCCATTCTACTTCCGGCATTTGTCCCCTTTGGTTCTATGGCTCATCTTAGCCTGATTGTGCTCACGGGCGGCTCTGTTCAGGCAACCGGATCCATCGATCCGGTTGTTGATGAGCTGATGCGTGCAGGTCACCAGGTCGAGGTGATGAATGTGCTGCCGTTGGGTTCTGTTGCGTCGGGTGGACAGATCCAGTCGGACGTGGCTGGGATGGCGGCGGCGGCGGTGGCTGGACTGGATGCTTCAAGCGGCGAGATCTTGGTGGTTCTCGACCCTGCCTACGGCTATAGCCCCGGTGATGTGGTCAGCGTAGTTGCCCCGTTGCTCCATGGCGAGGCTGAGGTCGTGGTTGGGAGCCGGTATTCCCGGGCTGCTGGCGGCCTGCGGCGGTTGGTTGGGGCGGTAGCCAAGCTGGCCTGCGGTACAAGTGACCCGTTGAGTGGCCTGGTTGCGATCTCACGGGGCGCATTGACCAAGGGACGGGCTGGGTTTTTGGCTCTGGGTCACTCCTTTGCACTGGAACTGGTCATACGGGTACCAGGGCGTCATGTTGAGACGCCCATCCGATCGGTTCCTGCATGGCGGCGGTTTTCCGTGAGTTGGGATGATGTTCGGCACATCAAACGACTGGCCGATCATCGGTATGGGACCTGGTCCCGACTGGTCCAGTTTTGCACCGTGGGTGCCTCTGGGATGGTGGTAGACCTGAGCGTTTATGCGCTCTTGCTCTGGGTCCTGTCCGGAACTCCGCTCTTTCACATGGTGGTGCCTTTCACCCAGATCAAGGTTTTCAAGGCACTGGCCCGCGTATCGGCGATTTTTGTGGCGCTTTGCTGGAATTTCTTTCTGAATCGCCGGTTAACCTTTTCAGACATGCGGGGCGATTATTCGATTGTTCGTCAGTTTATCGCTTATGGCCTGAGTAACTGCCTGAGCATTCTGGTTAGCCTGGGTCTGAGTTTGGGGCTACCGCGGCGGGTGGAATTCTTCTCCAGGCACGAGCTGACCGCAGCGGTGATTGGCATAGTGGTTGGTACGGCCATCAGCTTCACCATGGCCCGCTGGGTCGTTTTCCGGAAGCCACGGCAAGACGTCAGACCAACCGCTTGAGGCTGCTAGGTATCGCGATTTGAGAGTCAGAAGCCGTACCCCGAATCCTTATACGGCCATCAGCCCAACTTCAAAAATCGGATCTCAGGTGAACCATGGCGAACCGAACGGATTTTCTCCGGGTTCTTCCATCATGCCGTCCGTGCATGGCTTAGCTTGATCTTTGGAGGCGTTGCTTGACAGGACCTCCGATCGACCGGATTGGGTGAGCCCTGACCACTGGCTGCGCCGAGGCGGAAGGGATCAGTTGCTTTCAAGCAATCCCTCCCCCGTCGATCGGAAGTGAACAAGCGGCGCAGATATTGCAGTAACTGCCCCCTGATCGCGTCGTTTCCAGCATGGGGACGGTTCCCCTCCTGCCCTGGGCAGGCGGTCAGGCGGCGCGTTGATCTCTTGGAGTCACAAACATGATTCACACCTCAGGCACGGGCCAGCCCAACGATTCCGATTCCCCATCGACGGACAATGCTTCCGCTCTGGAGGCAATCCAGTCCAATTCGAGCGACTTGGGGGATACCCCGTGGATCAACCGCCAGGCCAGCGAACAGGCCACCCGGGCCGCCCAGGCCCGGCAATCGAGCACTCGGCGCAGGCACATTGATCCGGCGACCAGTGAGCGGAACTACGACGAGGCCGAGATCGAGTTTATGAATGCGATGCAGGACTACAAGGCTCGGAGTGGGCGCTTGTTTCCAACCTGGAGCGAGGTCCTGGAGGTGCTGCGAGACCTTGGGTACCAGAAACTGCACGTCACCGATGGTTTAAGCTCAGGTTCGGAGGTCCGTGTGGTTTCTTGAACACGTGGTCCTACCCGGATAAATCGTGGTCTCGATTGACAAGCCAGACCAGGGACGCCTAGTTTGGATGGGCTTTTTCCAGGTCTACCCGAGCAGTCTGGCCAATTCCATCCCATGAGCGTTCGCACCCGATTCGCACCGAGCCCCACCGGTTACCTCCACATCGGTGGGGTAAGAACCGCCCTTTTTAACTGGTTATTCGCACGTCACCACGGCGGGCAGTTTCTGGTCCGGATTGACGACACCGACCAGCAGCGGCATGTGGATGAGGCGGTCACGAAAATCCTTGACGGTTTCCGCTGGCTGGGAATGGATTGGGACGAAGGTCCGGAGGTGGGTGGACCAGTTGGTCCCTATTTTCAGTCTCAGCGGCATCATCTTTATCGGGCGGCTGCGGATCAGTTAGTCGCGTCCGGCCACGTTTACCGAGATTACTCCACCGATCAGGAACGGGCTGCGGACAAGGCGCTGGCCGACAAAGAGAAGCGTCCCTACCGCTTCCGGCGGAAAGAGTACACGGCCGCCGAACTGGCTCAGTTCGAGTCCGAAGGGCGTCGGTACGCGTTACGGTTTCAGGTTCCGGCCGGCCGGGTGCTGGTTTTGAACGATCTGATCAAGGGGCCGGTCGAGTTTTCGACCGAAGAGATCGGCGACTTCGTGATTGTTCGTCCCGATGGATCGCCGCTCTATAACTTTGCGAGCGTGGTGGATGACCTCGGCATGCAGATCACCCATGTGGTGCGTGCTGAAGAGCATCTTTCGAATACGTTCCCACAACTGCTGGTATTTGAAGCGCTGGGGGCTCCCCTGCCCGCGTTTGCGCACATTCCCTACGTGGCAGAACCAGGTTCTCGTTCGAAGATGTCCAAGCGAAAGCTGGCAGAGTACGAGAAGCAGGGAATTTTGGTGTACCTGCACCAGTACATGGAGCGTGGTTATCTTCCGGATGCCATGCTGAATTACCTGTCTCGGCTGGGCTGGAGCTTCGACGCCTCTCAGGAGATTTTCACACGACCTGAGCTGATTGAAAAATTCAGCCTGGAACGAGTGAACAGTTCACCGGCCAGCCATGACCAGGACAAGCTGTTCTGGATTCAGTCAGAATGGATGAAGAGTTTGCCACTGGAAGAGAAGGTTGCTGGCTGTTTGCCGTTTCTAGAGCGTGAGGGGGTGGTCCATACGCCCGTTGACGCAGAGACCTGTAGCCGGATTGAGGCGGTCATTCAGGCGCTCGGTGATCGGCTCAAGGTTTTTTCAGATATCGTGAAGCTGGGTCGGTATTTCTTCTCCGAGACGATGACCTACGACCCCGACGCGATGAAGAAGCGTTTGAAGAAGGACGGGGTTCCGCAGATGCTGCGGGAACTCGACCAGGTGCTGGCCGAGGTGGAACCCTATGACCTTGCCACCCTTGAGAAGGTGGTGCACGATTATTCAGAGCAAAGCAGCCGCAAGATCGGCGATGTTGTGAATCCGCTTCGTGTGGCGACCACAGGACAGGGAGTTGGGCCTGGACTTTACGACTGCCTGTACATTCTGGGCAGGGAAAAATGCCGAGCGCGGATTGCCCAGACTCTGGAGACCTTGGCCCAGTTAGAGCAAAAAGGGTAAGGCTGTAGGCCCATCCGTTTCATTCCCGAATTTCAAAGTCATGTTTCTGAACCAACCCGGGAACTCGAAGCCACAGCCCGGGGTTTCTTCTCGATTCGCGGCACAGTCGGGCTTCGCCGGCGCCGCTCTTTTTTGAAACGAAAAATTGATGCGTACTTTTGTGACTGGTTCGATTGCTTACGACTATATCATGGTGTTTCCCGGCAAGTTCCGGGACCACATCTTGGCCGATAAGATGCACGTTCTGAGTGTGTCGTTTCTGGTCGACTCGCTGGTGCGTCGCCGCGGTGGCACGGCCGCAAACATCGCCTACAGTCTGGCCTTGCTCGGTGAAAAGCCGGTTGTGGTCGGAACGGTGGGCGAGGATTTTGCCGATTACCGCTCGTGGCTTGAGAACGCGGGCGTTGATACCACGGGCATCCGGGTGATTGCCGACGAGCATACCGCTTCTTGCTTCATCAATACCGACCTTCAGGACAACCAGATCACGGCTTTCTATCCTGGGGCCATGTCCAAGGCCTCTACCGTCTCGCTCCGCGAGGTCGGCGCCACTGCCTATGACCTGGTGATCATTGCTCCGAATGATCCCGCAGCCATGGTGGGAGCGGTCGACGAGTGTCGGGCAGTGGGCGTGCCTTATCTGTATGACCCTGCGATGCAACTTCCCCGGCTAGATCGAGACCAGATTGAAGCCGGTTGCTCGGGCGCAAAGATTCTGGCCGGCAATGACTACGAGTTTGGAATGATGGCCGAAAAGCTCGGCACCTCGGAGAGCGACCTGCGCACCCGGGTTCCCATCACGGTCATGACCAGGGGCGAAGCTGGGGCCCTGATCACGGTCAATGGCGAGGAATACGACATTCCCTCTGCCAAACCAGAGAAAGTGGTTGACCCGACCGGAGCTGGCGATGCCTTCCGCGCGGGCTTTGTGGCCGGCTACCGTCGCGGCCTGTCCTGGCCGGTTATCGGCCGGATGGCCTCACTTTCGGCGGTTTATGCGATCGAACATCCAGGCACCCAGCAGCATCGCTACTCAATTGAAGAGTACATTGCCCGCTACCGTGCCAACTTTGGCGATTCTTATGAGATCGAAGCCCTGATTCCCTGAGTCGTTGGCTTTCGAGCCGTGCGGGCCAGATTGTCCAAGAAATGCCATGGATTTGGTTTTGTGGGGCTCGGGCCGACAGCTGTCGGTCCGAGCCTTCATGCCAGGTAGGCCCAAGAGCAGGGAGCCCAGATGCCAGTGTATCGCCTGGGACGAGAGCCAGTATTCCCGCCGCCTGAACTGGCTGAAGAGGACGGGTTGCTGGCGTACGGAGGTCGGCTCACGCCCCCGTGGTTGCTGGCCGCCTACCGAGAAGGGATCTTTCCCTGGTATGACGAGCCTCCAATTCTCTGGTGGTGCCCAGACCCACGTCTGGTGCTTGTGCCATCGGAATTGAAGGTCTCACGCAGCCTTCGCGCCACCGTGCGTAAAGGTCGCCTTGAGCCACGGATTGATACCGCCTTTCGGGCGGTAATCGAGTCCTGTGCCTCGATCAAGCGGAAGCATGAAGCTGGGACATGGATCACCCGCGAGGTCATGAACGGCTACACCACGCTATTTGAGCAAGGGATTGCCCATTCCTTTGAAACCTGGTGCGATGGCGAACTGGTGGGCGGGCTCTACGGAATCTGTCTGGGACGGATGTTCTTTGGCGAGTCGATGTTCGCGAGGGTCACCGATGCTTCAAAGGTGGCACTGGTAACTCTGGCTGAGGCATTGAAAGCACGATCCATTGAGCTGATCGACTGTCAGATGCGTACCGATCACCTGGTGAGCATGGGCGCCCGAGAAATCTGCCGTGCGGAGTTCCTGGGCGAGGTTCGGGCACTGGTCCAGGAACCAACAGCCATGGGGCCCTGGACAGTCGCTACGCCTCTCCGTGAAGCCTGAGCCATCGAGGGTTCCCTGGTGGACTCATGCCCCCCTGCCCGATTCCAGAAGATTGTGGGTTGCTGACTGGTAGCAACGGGCTGGTGATTGCGATGATCATGGACCCGCGTTGTGCCAGAAGGGGCAGACCCAGGCTCTCAAGTTGGGTAAATCGCATTTTTCTTTGTGGACAACCGATCCGCCGCAACCGATTACGGCCCCTTGAGGCTTCAGGACTTTCATGGCTCAGACCATCCGAACTTTCATAGCAATTCCTATTCCAGTGTCTGTGAAGGCGGCCATCGGTCGCTTGACGGCGCGGTTATCAACTGAGTTTCCGGGGGGGCGCTGGGTAGAGTCATCCCAGCTTCATCTCACGTTGGCGTTTCTGGGCGACGTGGATTACAGCGAGATTCCCGAGCTTTGCCGGGTCACAGCCGAGTCTGTGCGGGGAAGGGAAGCGTTTAGCCTGCGAGTGGCCGGACTGGGAGCCTTCCCTGAGCTCCGCAATCCGCGTGTTCTCTGGGCCGGGCTCACGGGTGAAGCATTGCCTCAACTGTCCGAACTTCATGCGGCGGTTATCGAAGGGCTCCGGAATGCCGGTTATCGCCCCGATGATCGCTTCTCGCCTCACGTCACGCTGGCCCGGTTCAAACCTGGAAAAGGAGCCCCTGTGGATCTGACCGATGTCCCTGGCCGATTCGCCCGCTGGATGGCCGGCGAACTTCCGGTTCAGGAGGTGGTCACCTATTCCTCGATCTTGAGTGTGGAAGGACCTGAGTACGCGCCACTGGCAAGAACTTCGCTGATCTTGCCCGAGGAAGTTGACGGCCTCTCTGAGGATGAACTGGGCTTGAAGTAAGAGTTCTTGGCAAACTTCAGGCGTCGCAAATGCTTAGCGATCGGTGGCACCTGCCGCTATGTTGTAAATGTTGTGATTGTATTTTGTTTTCGTCTGGTATTGACTCTGTGTATGGGGGGCTATCTTAATTCTACAGCGCTAAGTGATCTTGCCTAGATTTCGAATTCCTGTCAATCTGTGCCCACACCAAGGATTTTGGAGGTCATGGCATGGATCTCAGCCAGATTCGTCGACTTGAATCCGAACTCACCGGTTTTCTTGATCTCTTTCACGATTGCTTCGGGCGCAAGGATACTCGGTCGCACCTGGGTGTTTATGTCCGCGGGCAGGTTTCCGACCTGCCCGAAAAAAGCGTTGAGCCGATCGCTTTGCATGCGGAGGTGGCTCCGCGAACTTTGCAGGAATTCCTTGCCCAGCATCGCTGGGAGGAGGACAAACTCCGCGATCGACTTCAGCAGCTTGTTGCGAAGGAACACCAAGGACCGCACACGATCGGACTGATCGATGAAACCAGCGACCCCAAGAAAGGCGACAAGACCCCTGGCGTTCAAAAGCAGTGGTGCGGAAGGCTAGGTAAAACCGAGAACTGCATGGTCACGGTCCATCTCGGATTCGCACAAGAGGATTTTCATTGCCTTCTCGATGGCGAGTTGTTTCTTCCTGAAAGTTGGGATGAAGACCGTACTCGTTGTCGTGAGGCTGGCATTCCCGACGATATGGTCCATCGGCCAAAGTGGAAGATTGCCCTAGAACTTCACGACAGAGTGGTGGGCAATGGTATCACCTTTGAATGGCTCACTTTCGACGAGGGCTACGGCAATAATCCAGAATTCCTTCGTGAGTTGACTTCTCGTAATCAACATTACGTCGCAGAGGTTCCACGAAGTTTTACGGGTTGGCTTGTACCTCCTCGGATCGTCACCCGGCCCTACCACAAGAATCGCCGCGGTCGTGGTCGAAAAGTCCCGCGTCTCGCCAGTGGTAGTTCACGAGCCCAGAAAGTCGAGAATCTGCTGGAACACGAACTCCTGAGAGATCAGGAATGGCAGAGATATCACATCAAGGACACCGAGAAAGGGCCTATGGTCTGGGAGTGCAAGCGCGCGATGCTGACGATCAAGGACGAAGATGGATTGCCGGGGGAATTGCTGCATCTTTTGGTCGCTCGCAATGTGCTGAACCCAAAGGAAGTGAAATTCTTTGTGAGCAACGCCTCGCCAGAGACGAAGGTTGAGGTGTTGCTCTTGGTGGCCTTTTCAAGATGGAGAGTCGAACGCTGCTTTGAAGACCAAAAGAGCGAGATAGGGTTGGACCAATACGAGGGTCGCCGCTATTTGGGACTGAAGCGTCATCTCATCCTGAGTTGCGTAAGTTTCTTGTTCCTGTCGCGAGTACGACAGAAGTGGGGAAAAAAAATCCCCGGAACTGACGGTATGCCAGCTTCATACGGCGATGGCTGCCTTGATTCGAACGTGGGGCTTACCGAGAAGTGCCAGCAAGATCATTCTGGAGAGGGCGGTCAAGAACATCAAGTACACACAAAAGCGGAACGCGACCGCGAGAAAAAGCCACATCAAGGTAAGCGTCCGATGAACCGCATCTGGCGAGCCGGTTGATGATTCGCGACGATCCCTTCATGCCCGATGGTGCCGTGCGTGGAGGAGATCATTGATGCAGCAGCGTAAGATTTCAATTTCGGAATGGCCCGAGGTTCTCAGCCGTTATCAAGACAGTGGCCTTTCCCAGAAGGCATTCTGCCTGCGGGAGGGCCTGTCGTTACACAGCTTTCTTTACCAC
>CAIYJE010000185.1 GCA_903926465.1 uncultured Planctomycetales bacterium | reverse complement strand
TTGCACCTGGTCCCTTAGAATTCAGCCTGGCCTGCAAATCTCAAGTGCGCAGCTGCTGGTGATCAGGCTGTATGACCCGCAGGGGGAATGTCTGGCCCGGCTACCGTTTTTGGATGATGGCAACAACTCT
The DNA here is from genome assembly GCA_903926465.1 of uncultured Planctomycetales bacterium. Taxonomy (GTDB): domain Bacteria; phylum Planctomycetota; class Planctomycetia; order Isosphaerales; family Isosphaeraceae; genus CAIYJE01. The sequence continues at coordinate 8,215 of CAIYJE010000185.1, read as the reverse complement.
GAGTTCCCAACGGGGTCTGTCACGGCGGTCTTGAAGTGACCGTCTGGCTTTTTAGGGAATGGCCCTGATTTGGAGGCCAGATCGTCTGCCCTCCCCAAACAAACCTCAAGGCTTGCAGCCTGTGCGGCACCTCGGGCTGTTCACCTTGTTGTACTACAGAAGTCTAAAATAGGGTTGCCTGGCACGCGGTAAGTCTTGAGGGCTGAAGGCCCGATTAATGAGAGCCCAGCCCAACGGGCTGGGTAAGGCTCATGGATAGCCCAGGGCGTTGCCCTGGGCTATCTTGAAGCGCCCCTTCAGGGCTTTCGGATCCGCGCCTGTGACAAATCTATTGCCTGCATGGGACCTAGGCTCTCGACTCAGTTCTTGGATCTGTGTATTACAACGAGGGCTGTCCTCGCTGGAGGCGAACCTTCCGTGGACATGGCGATGGTGTCTCCATGTTCACGCAGTGAGCCAGAGAAATACGTGGCAAGAGTTGCGTTCAAGCGGAATCCCTTGGTGAATCGACTCACAGGCCAAGTGAGTAGCGCAGTCTCAGGGCCCGCAGTTTTAGTTGCTCGCGCAGGCTCAGGGCCCGTGATGCATCCAGGCTCTGGTAGTAGAGGGGGTTCATGCCCAGCCCAGAAATCACCCGGTCGAGTGGGCCGTTCAGGGACGGGATCTCTCCACGCCAGGCCGATGACGGCACGGGGCGAGGTCGATCCATCACGTTGGTCAGTGCGGTTTGAAAGCTGGCCGCAAGATGGGGCTGCACGCCGGACTTGATCTCTTGCGACCGTTGCTGGCGCAGGCCTGGCTGCGTGATGAGCTGTTCAAGCAAGGTATGGCCGGCCTCTAGCGTCTCCACGGCATAGCTCGATCGAGGTAGGCAGGCCGAATCGGCATATAGTATTCCTAGCGTGCGATAGTCTGGCTGGTAAGACACCACGGGCGTACCCACGGCTGCGCTTTCCAGCAACGACGTGGCCGAGCCAAACGGAAAGCTATCGACGTAAATATCGGCCGCCACCCAGTGCGCCTGTGTGGCCGGAATAATGCCCAGCGTTTGAACACGATCTCCGTAGCGCGCAACCAAGGGGGCGAATACGGGATGCCGGGCGTCTGGTCCAATGGCGATCAGGCGAACCTCGGGCCGCGCCAGTGCCTGCTGGAACAGTTCCAGCAATGAACGACCATCAATGGGTAAATATTTTTGCGGTCGGGCGATCGTCAAAATGGCCACATCCTGGTCGCGGAGACCAAGCTGTTCTCGTGCAGGCTTTCGGGGGGGGGCCACCGGTTGGGTGATAGGAATGGGCAAGATCTCGCAGGCGGTGCGGTCAATCCCTCGGCGTTCGACCGAGAGGTTAACCCCACCTGGCCGGAGGTGAATGTGCGAGACGGGCAGCCCGGCCCCCAGCCAGGCCACATGGTCGGCGTGGTTGATCAGGCGAATGTCCAGGCCGGGCCGCTGATAGGCGGCGGCCACCGAGCAGGCATCGTCTGGGTGAATGTGAAGCACAATGCGCCGGGCGGCATCAAACAGTTTCAGCAGCGCGTCAACGCGGTCGGTGCTGTTCACAATCCCCAGGGCGCACAGGTCAATGAGCGGGGTCTTGCTGCCTTCAGGAATCAGCCAGCTTGGCTGCAAGGGGCCTTGCTGCCGAACCAGAACCACGGCATGGCGGTCCTGGTTTGCATGCGTGATCCAGCGCTGCACCATGCGGGTATGGCCACCCACGGCGTAGCTCTCGGTCAGCACGTGCAGCGTGCGGTTTTCCACGAGCCGTGGGTTCACCTTCGGCTCAGCGCGGCTGGGCCACTCCAGATCGCGTAAAACAGACTCAATCTCTGGAATTGCGTAACTTCCGGTGTGGTTGCGCCAGGCCAGCCGACCCGTAAACTCGCACAGATCCAGAAGGCGTTCTGTTGAGCCCTGACGCTTTGGAACAAGTGTGAGCAGTTCCGTCTGGATGCGGCGTGCCACGTTCAGCCGCCGTGCGAGTGAATCTTGCATGAAGAGAACCGCGGTCAGAATCAAGAAGGCGATTGTCTGCGCGGCGGTGCGCAAATCTGGGAACGATTTCAGAGCGTCCCATGAAGCAACGACCTAACCAATCAGGACGGGGCAACGGAACACAGGAAGGTCGCTGTCGTATGGTCTCATCAAACCGGCACCACACTTAACAGATGGGTACAGGATATGAGATTGGAAGAAGAGAACGCAAGGATCTGTGATTTCCGCGGTTCACGGTTGACAAAGAAAGCTCGCTTTGGGGCGAGCCGGGAAATTCGCTCGCACGCCTGGGCGCAGAACCGCTTGTTCCTTCCGGCCGTTCCGGCCGGATGAGGGGGACCGGGCCGATCTTGTGCGCCGGCCACGCGTGTTTACCACAGCAGATTTCCCACAATTGAGCAAACGCGCGGCAGGGACATTCTTGGAGACAGCAACAAAATCAGACCACGAGTTTCATGGATAGGAAGGAACGGAATGGATAGAAGTGAAGACCAGGACATCGCCGGCCAGGCTTTGTTCTGGTCCATTCCGTCCATACCGTCCATTCTTCTGTTCCGCTCGTAAGAGATAAGCGGGACCGGGCCGATTGTTATGAGCAGTCAGACAACACGTTTTGACATGCCACCGGATAACGTCGCACGGCTCTTGCGAGCCGTGAACTGCCTTTACCGAGGCCTAGGCTTACAGGAGTCAGAACTCGACTTCGAGAGTCGAGCGACTTTGTCACAACTCCCCGGGTGAGCCGGCCTCACACGCAGTAACCGCGCACCAGGACTGGATGCCCGCTTGGCGGTCGGCGCTGGGTTCGGTTCACGCCAATACGGGTCTCGCCGGCACGCCCACCATGGAGGTTCCCGGCTGCACATTAGCCACAACCACGGCCCCCATGCCAATCAAGGCCCCAGCGCCAATGGTGAGGTTCTGGCGGATCACCGCCCGGGTGCCAATATAACAGCCCGGCTCCACCTGGGTGAGCCCGCTCAGGATCGCGCCCGGAGCCAAAATGCAATGATCTCCCACGCGGGCCTCATGCCCCAGCACCACGCCTGGGCAGATCATCACATGGTTGCCAATCTCCACCGCGCCGGCAAGGACCGCACCCGGGTTGATTACTACCCCCTGCCCCAGCCGGGCCCGGCTTGAAACCACGGCCGCAGGATGAACCAGCGTGGCAAACCGTTCAGGCGGCAGGCCCGTGCTCGCCAAGATGGTGGGCAACTGGCGGAAATTGCGATCGCCAGCGATCACGTTCACAAACCAGGCGTGAGGAAATTGATCGGCGTTCCGGAGCGGTCCCAGCAGGGGCAGGCCCAGATGCAGGTCACCGGCTGGCCGGGCATCGTCCAGGAACCCGATCGGCTGCCAGGTAGGTGCGCGGGCATTGATCGCCTCCACAATATCCAGCAGGTCGTACGTGCTGCCGCCGGCCCCCAGAATGATCAAGGGCCGGGTCATGACGTGCCCCCAGCGCCGGCGGCAATCTCCATCAGGCAAGCAATCACATGGTCCTGGTCTGTCAGGTCCAGGCCGTCAAACAGAGGCAGTAACACCACCTGGTCACGGGCCGCTTCCGAGTGCGGGAGCGGCCCATGGCCGCACTTCGCGTATGCTGGTTCCTGGTGCGCGTTCATAATTCCTCGGCGTGTGCTCACGCCCCGTTCCAGCAGGGCCTGCATCAGCGCATCACGCCCAAGCGGAAACTCGGGCGTGACCCACACCGGGAACGACTGGTGGTTGGGCTGCTGGTGGCGACCGGCCGTGGGGGGCTGCAAGCCTGGCAAATGGGCCAGTGCGGCCTGGTACCGGTTGGCCAGCCTGGTCCGGCGCTCCAGCATGGCGGTGAGCTTGGAAAGCTGGACCCGGCCCACCGCCGCCTGAATATCGGTCATGCGGTAGTTATAGCCCACCTCGGGGTAAGACTCAAACAGCACCTGGTTGGCGTCATGGCGAACGGTGTCTGGAATGCTCATGGCATGCTGGCGCAGCAGCCGGAACCGGCGATCGAGCTCGGGGTCGGCGGTGGTCAGCATGCCGCCGTCTCCGGTGGTCAGCACCTTGCGAGGGTGAAATGAGAAGCAGGCCACCAGGCCATGCGGCCGACCAATCTTCTGCCACTGCTCACCCACGTGCAGGGCGCTACCAATGGCGCAGGCGGCATCTTCCACCACCGGCAACTGGTGGCGGTTGGCAATTTCCAGAATGGCCGGCAGGTCACAGGGAAGCCCCACCTGATGCACGGGCAGAATGGCCCGGGTGCGTGGGGTGATGGCGGCTTCCAGCAGGCTGGGGTCCAGGTTGTAGCTGGCCGGATCAATATCTACAAACACTGGGGTGGCACCACAGTGAAGAATGGCGTTGGCGGTGGCAATGTAAGAGTGGCTGACGGTGATCACCTCATCGCCGGGCTTCACCCCCAAACAGTGCAGCGCCAGGTGGAGCGCGGTGGTGCAGTTGGAAACCGCACAAGCGTGTGGCGCACCCACGTAGGCGGCGAACTCGGCCTCAAACGCGGCCACTTCCGGCCCCTGGGTAATCCAGCCAGAAAGGATGGCGCGCCGGGCGGCCTCGGCTTCGGCCTCGTCCAGTGACGGGCGGGCAATCGGGACCTTGCGGATTTGTAGGCTCATGGGGTGGCCACCTTGCCGGCGGCCAGGGAGTGGTTCCGCCAGTGGACCAGCCGTTTCACGCCCTCTTCCAGTGAAACCTGGGCCACGAAGCCGAGTTCGTCGCGGGCGCGGGCGGTTTGGGCCAGCCGGCGCGGGACCGGGTTCACCTTGCGCGCTGGGTGAAATTCAGGGGCCAGGGTACCCGCCCCGGCCACGCCGGCAATAACGTCCCAGAGTTGCAGCAGCGTGGTTTCTTGGCCGCTGGCCACGTTGTACACGTCGTCGTGGCGGCTGGAAACCAGGGCCAGCAGGTTGGCGCGGGCAATATCTTCCACAAACACGAAATCCATCGACGCCGAGCCGTCGCCGTGAATCTGGGGCCGTTCCCCCCGTTCAATGCAGTCTAGCCAGCGCACAAACACTTCGGTGTAGGCGCCGGTCACGTCCATGCGGGGTCCATAGACGTTGAAGTACCGCAGCCCCACGCTGGGCAGGCCGTACATGTCATGGAAGCTGCGGGCAATGCCCTCATTCATCTGCTTGGCCGCGCCGTACAGGGTGCGGTTGTTGTACGGGTGGTGCTGTTCCTCGGTGGGAAAGGTGTCGGCAGCGCCGTAAACCGAGGCGCTGGAGGCGTACACCACCTTCTTGACGCCGGCCGCCACCGCCGCCTCGAACACGTTCAGCGTGCCTCCTACCAGCACATCCACGCAGTCTCTGGGCCGTTCCGCGCACAGGGTGATTCGGATGGCCGCCTGGTGGAACACGTAATCACAGCCCGCGACGGCTGCAGCCACGGTTTCCGGATCGCGCACGTCCCCGTCCAGAAACACCACCGGCGCACCGGGCGTTGACGCCGGCAAATTGCGGAGCTGGCCACGCACCAGGTTATCCAGCACACGCACCTCGCGCGCACCTGCCGCCTGGGCTTGCTCTACAATGTGCGAGCCGATCAGGCCGGCCCCGCCGGTCACCAGCACCACCGCTCCGTCCAGGCTGAAACTCATCGTGGCTCTCCATCTTCGGACTTGCAGGTCAGGATCTCATGAAGCGCCTGGATCACCCGGTCTTGCTGCGCTTCGGTCATTTCTGGAAATAACGGCAGGCTCAGGCAGCAGCTGGCCACCCGTTCCGATTCCGGGAAGCTGCCCGGCGTGTGATTGAGGTTGGCATAGGCCGCCTGCAAGTGAATGGGTACCGGATAATGCATGCCGGTTTCAATCCCCCGCGCTTCCAGTTCCTGGCGAATCCGGCCGCGCTCCGGGTGCAACACCGAGAACAGGTGCCAGACGTGTCTGCGACCGTTGGCCTCGACCGGCAGTTGCAGCGGCAGGCCGGCAAGCTGGGCCTGGTACCGCGCCGCCAGTGCTCTGCGGGCCTCAATCCAGCGCTCCAGGTGCCGCAGTTTCAGCTCCAGAATGGCCCCCTGCATCGCCTCCATCCGCGCATTGAAGCCCAGCTCGGCATGGTGGTAGCGCTCGGTCTGGGCATGGTTCCGCAGGCTCCTGAGCCGGCCGGCAATCGCCGGGTCGTTGGTAGTCACAGCCCCAGCCTCGCCCAGCGCGCCCAGGTTCTTACCGGGATAGAAGCTGAAACAGCCACACAGGCCCAGCGAACCCACGCCATCATTCCCCAGCCGCGCTCCGTGCGCCTGCGCCGCATCTTCGATCACCGGAATGCCGTGGTCACGGCCCAGGTTGAGCAGCGGCCCCAGGTCGGCCGGCTGACCGTACAGGTGCACCGGCAAGATCGCCCGGGTACGTGCCGTGATGCTGCGCTCGACCTGGCTGGGGTCGAGGGTGAAGGTGGTGGGGTCCACATCCACGAACACCGGCCTGGCCCCCACGTAGCTGATGGCCCAGGTGGTGGCCACAAAGCTCAGGGGGGTGGTAATCACCTCGTCGCCCGGCTTCACCCCCGCGCAAATCAGGGCCAGGTGCAGAGCCGAGGTACCCGAGTTCACTCCCACGCAGTGCTGAGCCCCCACGAACGCGGCAAACGCCTCTTCGAAGGCGGTCACCCGGGGCCCCAGGATGTACACCCCGCTTTGGGCCACGTCGAGCATGGCCTGCACCAGGTCGGCTTCCAACGCCTTGGTTTGTGCGTGGAGATCAAAGAACGGGACGGCGGTTGGGGGCCGCCCCGGCGGTCGATCTGCGGTTGGGCGGTCCATCCACGTGGTTTGCCTCATTCCGGGGCTCCTACCAGAGTGGTCCGGCCTGCGGCTGGTGCCGCCGAGGCGGCTCGCAGACGTTGCACCCGGGCCGGTACCCCATGCACCACGGTGTTGGCCGGCACATCGTGCGTGACCACGGCCCCGGCTCCAATCAGGGCATTTTCGCCGATCGTCACCCCGGCCAAAATGACCGCGCCACTGCCCAAAGACGCCCCGCGCCGCACGCGGGTGGGAATCACCTGCCAGTCGGCCTCGGTCTGAAGCGTGCCCTCGGTGGTGGCCCGTGGGTCCAGGTCGTTAATAAACATCACGCCGTGTCCCACAAACACCTCATCCTCCAGGGTCACCCCCTCGCAAATGAAGCTATGGCTCTGAATCTTGCAGCGCGCGCCGATGGTTACATTCTTCTGCACCTCCACAAAGCTGCCAATGCTGGTGGAGTCTCCAATTGCGCAGCCGTAAAGATTCACAAAGCAGTGAATTTTTACGTCGGTCCCCAGCCGCACGTCGGCGGCAATGCGGAGACCGGCCGAGGGATCACTGCGCTCATGCATGGCAGGCATACGGGGCTCCCTGATGAAGTGGCACGCGGATTCCGTGTGCACTCAAGCTGTGGTTGGCCGCTTCCAGCAACCGCACCACCCGCAGGCCCAGCCGGCCATCGCTGCGGGGCGCGGTTCCGTGGCGGATACTGTCTGCGAAGTGGCACACCATCGCCTGCAAGGCTTCGGCCGGCTCAATGTTCGGGCTCCAGATGTCGCCCGTGCGGTAGCCAATCATCTGCCGGCGAAGCGCATGAGGATCTGTGCCCACGGAGATGCCTCGGTCATAGACCTTGATCGGTTCGGTGGCATTCAACTCATTGAAGACTAGACTCTTGCGGGAGCCGGCGAAGATCATTTGGCGAATTTTCAACGGAGACAGCCAGTTGACGTGCAGATTTGCCATCCGCTGGCGGCCGTAGTCCAAATTCACGTAGGCCATATCGGCCACCGCGGGCGAGGCGTGCCCGCAGCCCTGGGCGGTAAGGCTCTGGGGCGGGGTGTCCAGCAGGAAGTCCAGGATCGCAAGGTCATGGGGAGCGAGATCCCAGACTACATTGACGTCATGCTGGAACAGGCCCAAATTAATCCGCACGCTGTCCACGTAATACAGGTCCCCCAGCTCGCCCTGGTCCAGCAGGCGCTTGATGGCAAGGATGGGGTTGCTGAAGAGGTACGTGTGGTCGACCATGAGCACGCGCCCGCGTTCGGCCGCCAGCGTGACCAGGAACTCGGCCTCAAGCGCGCTGGCGGCTAGTGCTTAGTCACGGCTTAGGTTTGGGGTAGACGCTCTTGAGCTTGGTGCGAGCATCGTCGACTTTCATTTGCCAGTCTACACCACGCTGTCTGCTATTCGCATCCGTTGACCAAGCTGACGTTTCCTGCTCCAGTG
>CAIYJE010000184.1 GCA_903926465.1 uncultured Planctomycetales bacterium | reverse complement strand
CGATAGCGTGATTGCCGCCACCGCTTCCGGTACTGTTGCCGCCGGTGCCGGTCACCGAGACAATCGACGATCCTGTGCCCGCGATCGAACTGCTGGTCTCGATGCGGATTCCCTGATTGTTGATGCCTGTGCCGCCCCCGCCCCCGCTGCCGGTGACGGTGATGTTGCCACTGGTGGTGATGCTTCCCGCGCCGCTGAGATAAATACCAAGATTACCACCACCGCCGGACCCACCGCCGCCGGTGCCAGAGACCGTGAGGGCGCCGCCGCCGGTGGTGATAGTTGCATAATCAATGACCCAGAGACCGCGATTACTTCCGCTGCTCGTCCCACCGCCACCGATGCCTGTAACCGAGAGCGTTCCCGTGGCTGAGCTGATTTTGGAGCTTGCCTGGTAGACCACGATGCCGTAGTTGTCGGAACCACTGCCGCCCGCATTCCCGCCCCGGCCGGTTACCGAGACGATGGCGCTTCCCGTGCCCGCAATCGAGCTGGCCCCTTCGATGCGAATGCCTTGATTCACCGTACCTGTGCCGTTTCCACCACCACTGCCAGTGACCGTGAGGTTGCCACCGCCCGTGGTGATGGTTGATGTTCCCGCGACGAACACGCCGTGGTTGGTTGAGCTGTTTGTCCCAGCGCCACCGGTGCCGTTCACCGTCACGTTGCCGGTGCCACTGCTGATTTGTGAACTGGTGAGCAGAAACACTCCGTACTGACTTCCTCCTGAATTGTTTCCACCTCGCCCCTGGACCGAGACCACACCCGAGCCCGTCGATTGAATCTTGGCGTTGGTGAGTGAAACCCCTGCGAAATTCCCCGCGCTGGCCGTGGCCTGCATATTGGCGCTCACGCTGATGTTGCCGTTGGCCGAGGTCAGCGTGGATCCCGAATTGAATAAAACATTCGTGGTCGTTGTCACGTTGATCGCGTTCGAGCCCGTGAAGCTCGTGGCGCCGTTGAATGTCACGGCTCCAGGACTACTATCAAGCGTGATGTTGAGGTTGTCGGAAAAGGCATTGGCACCACTGGTGTCGAAGGTCACGCCCGTGCCGGTGGCAGAGTCGGTGATATTGATCGTGTTATAGGTACTCAGGCCGGTGCTGTTCACCGTAAGGGTGGCAGTGTTCACTCCCGATGTCCCCGCGGGTGTGCCTGTCCAGGTATTCGAGAGGCCGCCACTCACGGTGAACGTGTAGGACGTGCCGGCCGATACCACGCTCACCACCTGGTTGGCCACATTCAGATCCAGGGTCAGGACCGTTCCAGAGGCGCTGACGGTGGCCAGCAACTGTCGGTCTTCCAGAACATCAAACCGGTCGAAGTCCATGAACAACCGTGCCCGCCGTACGATCTTGCCGCGGCGCAGGGTAGCGGGGCGTCGGCTGAATAGTTTCTTCAGGATTGTGGCAAGATTCATCGGTGCAAACTCCGTAAGCAGGCGATTATCAGGGCTGGTAGATCAATGTTGAATGCTGGACCGAGAGCGAAAGACGTACAGCGAACCACTCATGCAAAAGCACAAACAAGTGTGTCTGCATGTGATGATTATTGAGTGCGTGGGCCGCGGTAATCGTTGTCGGAAAACATCTCAGAGTGAGAGGGGCTAGGCCTTATTCACGGCGAAATCCGAGTCAGGTGAACTGGTCCTCGACTTTCGAGCGAATGAAGAGCGTGGGCCGACGCATGGCCGAATCTTGTCGCGATTGATTGACTTCATGGGTGGTCGTCCTTCTTCCAACCACAAAATTCCTGGCAGGCACTCCGTGTGCCGCCGAAGGCAGTGCGCGATTCCACCTATAGCGGTTCACCCTTGGGTTGCGCACGAAAACATAAACACAGACCCAGGGATCAGTCTCTTTGTCTTCGTCTGATGTAGGACAGCCGCCCTCGGCTGTCTCTGAATTTCTGGGCCACCGAGAAGATGACAGCCGAGGGCGGCTGTCCTACATTCGGAAAATGGCTCGCCGCCCGTACGCTCGCCCTGTGTGCAACGCAAACGTTAACCGCTATAGCATCGGACGCAGACACGCCCGAGTAAGAATCAAGCATGAATGCGATCGAACTCGCTCGGATCTCTGACGAGCCAGCCCAATTTGTCCAGGATTTTTTCCAGGCCCGGAAAAAAGGGGGCGTTTTGAAGGTGGCAGGGATGACCATGGGAGCATCTGGCCAGGATTCAGGTGCTGTTACAGCGGGATTTGAAGACGCTTGCGGGCGTCAATGAACCCGGTCACGGATGGCTCTGGGATGAGCCATCCATGCCACCAGGCAAGAGGAATTCGGGTACGGGGCCAGGCCGAAGGTTTCAAGCTCCGCCGTCCCCGGCACGTTTCCGCGGTCTGTTTTCATCAAGTCAGGCCACGGGCACCGCGGCGTTCTTGCGGCGCATCTTGCGATACGAAACCAGACCGCCACCGACGCCGCAGATCAGGCCAGCCAGTACGATCGTGCCTGGTTCGGGCACTGCCACTGGTGTTGGTGTGTAATCATAAGTTAACTGAAGAGTTGTGTTGTTGAGCCAAATGTTCTCAGTGGTGAGAACAAAATTGCCACCTGTCACCGTGGCCATCGGTTGATGATCCGCGGTAAATGAAACCTGGGTTGATCCCGTGGCCGACTGATACAGTGACTTGTAGGCCGTCAGATTGGTCACGATCGGTATCCCGCCCATCATGGTCATCGTGGCCTGATTATCGATCGAAACGAGCCCAAAGGATTGTGTGAGGCCCGCCCCTAGAGTGAAGCCACCAGACGAGGTGCCGGGAGTTGTCGGATTCGTCGTAAAATGTAGTTGACTCCCTATGTAATCGGCGTGCCCACCTTGGTTGTCAACCAAATTGAATGAATCGAGAGGGTTTCTCACTCTTGCGTTACCCGCAGCATTGTTCTTGACTGTAAGACTCCCTGAATCGAGGCTCTCCACGAGCGTGAACGCCACAGAGTTCAAGGTACCCAGTCGCTGGTCGAACGTATCGAAAAAGAACTCTGTTCCGGTCGAACTGACAGCCAATGTCTTGGTCTGTGTGATGAGATCCGCGCGGGTGAGAGATCCGGACAAGTTGATCAGAGCCGGGATAAGAAACAGAGCAATCCTTCTCATGAGGGGGTTCCTTGGGGTTATCTGCCATGAATGCTGTGCAAGCCGATACGACGAAATAAAAAAAGTGTGTAGGCCCTGTTCAGCCAAAGCCTGAACCAAGGCAGACACCAGGCGACGGCGTTCCCATGACCGCGATTGCCAGGCTACATTCCGGCTTAAACTGAGAGCGGTTGACGTTTGGATTGCACGTCGAAGGCGTGTGCGGCTGAAGGCTCTTTTTGTGGTGCTGGCTTCTGGGAAAGCCTCAGAAAAAGCTAGAGCAGGCGGGACGCCTGCACCACAAAGCAGAGGCAATTCAAACGTCAACCGCTATAAAACGTTTGAATTTGCTCTGATCTCTGACTGGCTGGTTGGCTTTTTCCGTTGGTTTGTGCGCTTGTATGCGCTGGCAGCCAGGGTCAACAGCAGTGCGGGCAACATCTGCCAGGTTTTACGCATGGTTCCCATCACGAAAGTCTCTCCTGTGATCATAGTAGAAATGGCCTGGCAGATGGTAAGGAATCGTGGAATCGCTTCCGTAAAACCGAACTACGCAGACCAGCCTAAATAGCGATCGAATTCTTGCTGATCTCTGATCGACCGCATAACTTTTTTAAGGAAACGTCGAAAACACCGTGGCATATCAGACGTATCTTGGATGACTCTCAAAGAGTCATCCAAGATATAAATCAATCGGGGGTTGGTTCTTAAATAATCTCAAGCCGCAGGCATCGCGGCTTTGGCTTCGGCCGCCTTGGCCTTGGCCCTGCGCAGGGCGACCACGCCAGCCGCGCCGCTGGCGAGTAAGCCCATGGCCATGGTGCCGGGCTCGGGCACGGCTGTCTGGCCGGCGAGAATTGAACCGCCCGCTACGTCGTTGTAGGCCCAGCTCACGATGGTGAACGAATTGGTGGTTGTTTTATTGCCCAAATTCTCCAGCTTGATCTTGATCCAGCCCAGTTCACCGGAAAAGAGGCTGAACCCGATGAAGCCGGTTCCATTGGGGTTAAACTGGCCCGCCTGACTACCGTTACGGTTGCTGAACAAGATGCCGCCAGCACTCACCATATTGGCGTTGGTGATGGGCTGGCTCTGGTCGAACTTCTTGATGACGCTCGATTGGAAGTTCACCTTGAGTTTTGAGGCGTAAACGCTGGCTTTGAGAGAGTTTCCTGAACTACTGATGTTCAAGTGCGCCAGCAACCTTGACGAGTTGAGGGTGCGAATGATCGCAGACGCCGATCCGCCCGCGAAGGTCGCATTGCCCGCTACCGACATCGTTTTATCCGACAGCACGCCGCTGTACACAATGCCAGCGTCGGCATTGGTGCCGGCCGCCAGGCAAGCCCCACCGGCCGCCGCGAAGAGCTTCCAGTTGCCCAGGTGCCTGGTCCAGTTGGCAGGCCTGCCGGCGTCGGTTCGGTTCAAGTTGCCGGGGAACGTCGTCATCGGTTCTCTCTCTTTCATCCTCAAGAAGGTCTTCAGCCAGGAATGGACACGAATTTCCGCACGGCGGGCTTGTGCCCACACGGTGTGACCGGTGGTTGAAACCGATCTCCTGGCAAGCGAGACGGAACTCTGAACGTGTGAGGGCAAGCCCGCGCGTAGTCCGTTGAGAAGGTGTACAGCTTTGGGAAGCCAAATCTTCATCTCGGTTGAGAAAAAAATTTCGGGTGGCAGTGGCGACATCGGTGCGGGTGTACGCATGAACCTGCTGGAGGACTCGGTTTTGACCTTATTTAGGCAGGGGTTCCCGGCAATCATTCCCCATGCTGCCGTACCGGCTGACCGTAACCGTTCATCGGGCTAAAACGTGTTGGTTTGTACACATTCTGGCTTGGAGGCTTGTTGAAAACCGAGGCCTCCTCTGCATACAATTCAGGCCAATTGTGTGGTGGGGTGTGATGCTTGGTCCTGAGCGGTACACAACCGATGCCTGGCCTTCGTACAACACGCATTTCACTGATCGGCAGGCTTCATCCGGTGGCCGGAGACCCCGCCGCCTGGACGGAATTCTTTGAAACGTACGGTCTTCATGTGATTCGCTGGTGTCGGCAGCATGGCTTGCAGAAGGCCGATGCCCAGGATGTTTCGCAAGACGTGCTTTTGCGTCTCTGGCGCCACGCAGCGAATTTTGAATACGACCCGGCTCTGAAGTTTCGGCGCTATCTTCGTGCCGTGGTGTCGTCGGCCCTTTCCGAGTGGTATCAAGACTATCAATCACGGGAAGTTGCGCCCGGTGGTACAGCCAACGTGAATCGGTTGCTGGAACTACCGGTCCGGGAAGCTCTTATTGCCCGGCTTGAGCGGGCGTATGACATGGAGCTGCTGGAACTTGCCAAGGGCGAGGTCCGGCAGCGTGTGCTGCCGCGAACCTGGCAAGCGTTCGAGTTATTGGCGGTGGACCGGCGACCGGGCACCGAGGTTGCCCAGTTGCTGGAGATGAATATCGCGACGGTCTACACGGCCCGCCTGAACGTTCAGCGTATGATCCAGGACGTTGTCAGCCGCCTTGAAAATGAGGATGCTGTTGCCTCACCCTTGAAGACCCAGTGATGGATTCCAAGGCGAGGGTGTCGGTTGCCCGTTTCGCGGCAAGATCCACGGAAATTGGCTACCAGGCGGGACTGTCATGAATACATGTCCAGATCGCGATGACGTGCTAGCCTGGCTTGCGGGAAGCCTGGACGCGCCTGAGTATGTGGGGTTCATGGAGCATGTGAACGGTTGCGAGGCGTGCGCCGACCTTCTGGGACAATATGCCGCCGAGTGGAGCCTGGACGGTCTGGAAAGCCAGCTCGAACCACCTCCGGGCACAATTACGCTGGAGATCCAGGCCAGCCTTCAGCAACAGACATCGCTCCAGCGAAACCTGTCGTATGCGTATTCCGTAAACACCGATGTGATTCCCCAGATACCGGGCCTTTCCGATCTGCAAGAGATTAGCCGGGGCGGCATGGGCGTGGTGTATCACGCACGCGAGGAGAACCTGAATCGCGTGGTGGCCGTGAAGGTGCTGTCGTCCTCGGGGACGATTTCCCAATCAATCCGCGCCCGCGCGCGACGAGAGGCCATGGTCCTGGCCCAGTTGAAGCACCCCAATGTGGTGCAGATTCATTATTCGGGTGAGGTGAACGGCATTCCCTATCTGGTGATGGAGTGGGTTTCTGGCGGCACGCTTCAGCAGCGAATCGGCCGGTCTGCCCTGTTGCCGCGTGAGGCCGCGCGGATGGGGCGTGACCTGGCCCGGGCACTGGCCGAGGCCCATGCGCAGGGGATCATCCATCGGGATCTGAAGCCCGATAACGTGTTGCTGGTGCCCGGCTGGAACGAGGCCGAGCCCTGCACACCCAAGTTGGCGGACTTTGGCCTGGCTCGTCCCCAAGAGGAATCTACCGGTCTGACCGAAACGAATGCGGTGCTGGGCACGCCTGGTTACATGGCCCCCGAGCAGACCGGCTATCATCCTGGTCTCGGCGCGGTGAGCCCGCTCACCGACATTCACGGCATGGGTGCCCTCTTGTACGCGATGCTCACGGGACGAGCGCTTTATGAGGCCAAGAGTTCGCGAGAGGCGCTCACACTGGCGGCGCAGAGCGAGATGGTTTCCCTGAGTACGCTCTGTCCGCGTGCCCCGGTCGATCTGATCACGATGATTCACAAATGTTTGGAGCATGATCCTCAGCGGCGGTATCGCTCGGCCATTGACCTGGCCGATGATCTGGACCGCTACCTGGAGAATCGGCCGATCCTGGCCCGGCCGGCCTCGGTGCATGAGCGGCTGCGAAAGTGGGCCAGGCGTCGACCAACCTCCGCGGTCGCGGTATCTCTGCTTGCGCTCGGTTTCGCATTCGGCCTTGGCACCATGATTTACCATGGGAAGCAGATGTCGCAGGCGTCTGTTCTGCGTACACAATTGCTCGATGAATCAAGGGAGTCTCGAAATCTGGCGCAGCGTTCGCTGCGGCAATTGACCGACGATTCGGTGGCCCGTCTGATCCAGCGCGGTTCGGCGCTCGACGAGAACGATCGGGCCTTTCTTCAACGCGCGCGTGACCAATATGCCAATTGGCCGCTCGATCCCGATCCGTGTGATGCCGTGAAATTCAGGATTCTTGGCCTGCGGCAAGTGGCTTGGATCTTCACGCGTATCGACCAGTACGAAGACAGCGTCAAGTGCTACGCGGCAATTCTCGCCTCGCTCGATGAGCTGGACGCCCGCGGCCTGACCCTTCCGGAACAGGTCAATTACCGGCTTGATGCGATCACGGCGCAGCGATTCATCCAGAATCGCCTGGGGCGGATTCCCGAATCGGTCGAGTTGACGCAGCGCCAGATCGGCTTACTGCGTTCGCTACCGGATGCGGCGAGTCTCAAGCGCCGTAACGACCTGGCGACCACGTTGGTTCAGTTG
Source organism: uncultured Planctomycetales bacterium (assembly GCA_903926465.1). GTDB lineage: Bacteria > Planctomycetota > Planctomycetia > Isosphaerales > Isosphaeraceae > CAIYJE01. The sequence goes on along the minus strand of CAIYJE010000184.1, from coordinate 6,905 downwards.
GCGTTCAACCTGGCGCAATTGCAGCGGAAGGGTGAATCGTTCGTGGCCCTGGCGGAAGGGCTCGAGATGTTTCGGCAACTATGTATCGAAGCGCCGGAGGATGCCACGATCTGCAGAAACCAGCTTGGCTGTATGCATAATGCGGGTGGGACTTATGCGATGCTGGGCGATGCTCAGAAGTCTGAGGCCCAGATCCGCGGTCTGATTGTCGGGGCCGACAAGGCGCTGGAACTATTCCCCCAAGAGCGTGAGCATATCTCGGGTTTGTTGCTCATGGGCCTGGCCTCGCTGGCCGATCTTGAGCTGGCGCGGAACCAGCCCGGCGCGGCCGAGCCACTGGTGCAGCGGCGGATGGAGGTGGCACGGGCCGTTTCGCCACTCTTTCCCGCCAGTAGCGAACTCCGGCGTGAAGTCAGTGTCTCGGTCACGCAATGGGCGCGGGTGTGCGTTGCTCTGGACCGACCAGAAGCGGCCGCCGCCGAGTTGGCCCAGGCCGTAGAGTGGGCCGCGGCCGACGTTACCGCCAAGCCTGCCGTGTATAGTCATGTTCGAATCTTGGTTCAGGTTCTCTTCTGTCAAGACGATTTACTTCGGCGGCTTGGCGAGTCGCGCAAGGCGGTGGAGGCCGTTGATCGACAGATCTCGGCACTGACTCCCTGGATGAAGAGCGATCAACGTTCCAGAGAGGTCATCGCCGAAGTGGTCGAGGCTTATCGTTATGCCGCGGCCATGATGGCGAGTCTCGGTGACCATGCCGATGCGGCCAGGCGCCTGCAACTGGCTGCCGAGCTTGCTGCTGACGTTGACCGCCCTGCTCTACTTGCCGAGCTGGAAATCCAGCGCGGACTAGCTGGCGACTTGGCCAGGGCTGCCGTGGTCACGCATTGAACCGGGTTCATATTTGGGAAGAGTGTGGGGACATGTGCTCTGAACAGAGCCGCGAACGTGAGTGAGCGACCGACTTTCCTGGCAACATGAGGACCAGCAACACACGATTGATGGTCGTTGCGTTTTTGATCTTTCTTGCGGCCTATTACTACCGTTGCGCTTTTCTGGGACGGGCGGCCATCTACAATTCTCCTGGTATTACAGGAGATTAAGGATGTACCACGACATTGATCTTCCTTCTTGGATTGTACGGTTCGGCGAGCTTACGGAACAGATCGCCCGTCAGTTTTCTCGTAAGGATCTGAAGACTCAGGCTTCGAATTACTTGCATGGTTTGATGGAGACGATGGAACGCAAGAATTCGTGGCAGCTTGCCGAAGCCATGGGCGCAGCATCGCCCCATGGATTTCAAAGGCTTCTTGGACGTGCTCACTGGGACGCAGATGCGGTGAAAAATGATTTGCGAACTTACGTTGTGAACCATTTCGGGTAACCTGACGGCGTGCTCATCGTAGATCAAACCGGCTTCCTCAAAAAAGGTACGAAATTCGCAGGCGTGGCGCGCCAGTATAGCGGTACTGCTGGACGGGTCGAAAACAGCCAAATCGGTGTGTTTGTGGCTTATAAGACAACTCGCGGTTGCGCGTTCGTTGACCGAAAACTTTATCTACCCAAGGTGTGGACCAACAATTCGACACGTTGTCGAGAGGGGGGAATTCCCGAGCATATCGCGTTCGCAACCAAGCCTGAATTGGCACGACGGATGATTCGAGAGGCCATCCAAGCAGGCGTGCCGGCCAAGTGGGTGACCGCAGACGCGGTCTATGGCAACGACTCCCGATTTCGGCGAATGCTTGAGGATGAAGGGCTTGATTACGTTGTGGCGGTATCGTCAACCCAGAGAATTTGGGTCGAATTCGAGCAGGTTCGCGTCAAGCAGCTTGTTGCCACGCTACCAGCAACCGAATGGAAACGGATCAGCTGCGGCGACGGAACCAAGGGTAAGCGGTTTTACGACTGGGCTTTCATACCGTTTCCATTCCCAACAGAGGGTGGACAATACAAAGGTGTACTCTGTCGCCGATCTATCGAAAAAACCCCTAAAGAAGCGTACTACCTGTGCGGCTTCAGGCCCGAGACATCGCTCAATGAGTTGGTGCAGGTCGCCGGCACCCGCTGGGCCATTGAATCGGGTTTTGAGCAATGCAAACAAGAAGTCGGCCTGAATCATTACGAGGTTCGAACCTGGGTTGGCTGGTACAGGCACATTACATTGGCCTTGATGGCTCATGCTTTTCTGGAAGTTCTCCGGTCTGAATCTCGAAGGGAACCGGAGAAAAAAAGGGGGCGCCGCTTACCGAGCTTATACCACTACCGTTCCAGAAATACGTGCATTGCTGGTGCAGTCAGGACCGGGGCGTGGTAACCGTTCACGATCCACGACTTGCCAGTGAGAGCCCTCTGGCAAAGCCAACGGGCCGAAAAGCCACATGCGATTCGGAGCCGTTCACGGTGGCGTTGCAAGACCCGCGGTCTGTTTGACGGCCGACGGCCCTTTTTCATGATCGCCCAGGCCTGCGGCTTGGCTCTAAGATTTCCCAGGAATTCCAGTCACTCACGTACCCAGGTTGCGTTCCAGGGCGGCAATGATATCGGCCATGGTTTCAAAGCCGGGAAGTGCGGCCGCTTGCAGGTCGCTCTTGAGCCAGGCTTTGACCTTCTTTTCGGCCGAGATCACCGTGGAATGGTTGCGGCCGCCGAAGTGGCGGCCAATCTCGCTGTACGCGGCCGAGCTGTACTGGCGGGCCAGGTACATGGCCAGCATTCGCGGCTGGGCCACCGACCGCGACCGGCTGTTGGAGCGGAGCAAATCGGCATCGATACGAAACAGCTTGCAAACCGCCTGCTCGATATCTTTCAGGGCAATAGCCTGGGTGGTGCTGCGGATCGAGTCTCCCAGCGCCAGCCTGGCCAAATTGAGGTCGATCCGCCGGCCGATCAGCGAGGCATGGGCCATCACGCTGTGCACGGCCCCCTCCAGCTCACGCACGCTGTGCCGCAGGTGGTCGGCAATATAGGTCGCTACCGGTTCGGGCATCTCTATGCCACGGGCGGCGGCCTTGGACAGCACAATCGCGCGGCGGGTGGCGGCGTCTGGACTTTCCACCTTCACCAGCATGCCACCCAGGAAGCGGGTGGCCAATTCGTCGGAAAGCTTCGTCAGCGCACGCGGGTGCTGGTCAGACGAAAGCACAACCGGGCGGCCGGCCGAGAGCAAGGCGTTGTAGGTGTGCAGGAACTCGTCCTGGGTGGCCCGCTTGGAGGCCAGAAAGTGAACATCGTCCACAATCAGGGCTTCAACGCCTCGAAACCGGGACCGGAAGCTGCTCTGGGCATTGGCCCGCATTGCTTCCAGAAACGCGTTCGTGAACGCCTCGGCCGTAATCTGGATGACGTTAATCCCCGGGAACCGTTTCCGCAGGCCGTGCGCAATGCCCTCCAGGAGATGAGTTTTTCCCAGACCCACCCCGCCGTGGATCAACAAGGGGTTAAATGCATACCCGCGGGTTTCCACCATTTCCCGAGATGCGGCCAGGGCCAGGCGGTTGCCGGTCCCCGGCACAAAGTCTTCAAGGCTTCGTAAGATCCGCCGCTGTTCCGTGCCCGTGACCGTAGTCTGGCTGGCCGGTGCGCGCGGAGTTTGGGGACGAAAGGCGGGTGGAGCCGGTGTGGGGGGCGGCATGGGAGCACCCCCAGGAATGGCCAGCGGGGTGCTGGTCCGATTTCGCCCAGGCGTGCGGTGGACCACGTCCCCAAGGTCCGGTTGGCCTTCACCCACAATATCAAATTTGAGCGTGAGCGGGTGCCCCGCCAGGGCCTCGGCTACCTCAATCACGGTGCTGGCAAAGTGAGACTGAATCCAGTCTCTGAAGAACGGGCTGGGCACCTCAATGCGCAGGGCGTCTCCATCGAAGCCCAGTTCGACCCCTTCCCCAAACCAGAGTTCATAACGCGCAAGACCGAGCCGGTCTGCCAGGGCAGAGCGCAACCCGGAACTGGCAACCGAGTTGTCTGGCGGGCGGAAGTCGGTATTGACGCGGGGGCCAGATGCCATGAAAACCCTCAGACGGCTGGCAATCGCTCGTGTGGCGACTGGGCCGTGACCTCAAACAGAGTCTGGACGTGGATGCAAGGCCTTTGAGGTTGGGAAGGATCGGAGAGAAGTCCCGGGCCTGGTGGGGCTCAGGAACGCTTTCCGTTCACAGCCAACGCCGAGCGCCGGGGGGTACGCTCGACGCGGCTGTTGATGAACTAGCAACCTTGTTATGCACCGTGGCTGGGTCGCTGTCAAAGCTGCCCTCTCGCCTTGCTTGTGAGATTGTAGCGGTTGTGTTGCTGAGGCTGGTGGGTGGATGGAATCTTGAAACCTATCGTCCTGAAGAGCTGGCTGAATCCGGCCAACTTGCGGGAAAAAGGGGGCGTGGGGCCCCCGTAATCGTTAGAACCGGAGAGATGGCCGGGTGCGGCCAGCTTGGTGGAACGCGCGGTCTTTCTCGTTGAAGGATTGACCAGGGCGATCGGTTCACCGGGGCGGCCCCGTTGTTCCAGGGGCTCGTCCCTCCGTATCATGGCCATTCCTTACCTTCATCCAGGTAAGTTCCACCGGGGCATGACGGGGACAATTTCCCCGCTCAAGGCAGACACTTGACTGTCCTGCCCCTGTGCTCACATCCACCCAGGGCCACGCATTCCCTTGCGAGAGGCAGCATTCATGTCGACAACGTGCGATTACCTGGCCCTGGACCTGGGAGCGGAGAGCGGACGAGGGCTGCTGGGCCGGTTCGACGGCGAGCGGCTGGAGCTTGAAGAACTGCACCGGTTCTCCAATGGCCCGGTGCAGATGCTGGACACCCTGCACTGGGACCTGCCCCGGTTGTATCAAGAGTGCAAGCTGGCGCTTGGTAAGGCAGGGACCGGGCGGCAGCTTGATGGTATTGGAATTGATACCTGGGGGGTCGATTTTGGGCTGGTGGGCCGGGGTGATACCCTGCTGGCCAACCCGGTGCATTACCGAGATGCCCGCACCAACGGCATGATCGAGGTCGCCTGCCGCTTGATGCCGCGTCAGGAGATTTATAACCATACGGGCCTGCAGTTTTTGCCGTTCAACACGGCCTATCAGCTCTTGGCCATGGTGCAACAGCGCTCGCCCGTGCTGGAAACGGCGGAAACGCTGTTGATGATGCCCGACGTGCTGGCCTGGCTGCTCACCGGCCGTCGCACGGGTGAGCGGACCGACGCCTCGACCACGCAGTTGCTGGACCCCCGTTCGGGTACCTGGTCAAACGCCGTCTGTTCGGCGCTGGGGCTGCCTTACCAGATCTTGCCCGAACTGATCGAACCAGGGATGGAGATTGGCCCCCTACGAAGTTCCGTCACCTCCGAACTGGGCATTGCCTCCGCGCACGTGCTGGCCACGGCCGGACACGATACCGCGGCCGCCGTGGCCGCCGTGCCGGCCCGCATGGGGGCCGCCGGCTCACCGCCCGACTGGTGCTACCTGAGTTCCGGCACCTGGAGCCTGATGGGGGCCGAGACCCCTGCTCCCGTGATCAATGAGCACACATACCAGCATGACTTTACCAACGAAGGAGGTGTGTGCGGCACCACCCGCTTGCTCAAAAACATCATGGGTTTGTGGCTGGTTCAGGAATGCCGGCGCACCTGGGCGCGGGCCGGCCATCACTATGAATATTATGAGCTGGTGCCCAAGGCCGAGGCCGCCAAACCATTTGCCGCCCTGGTCAACCCAGACGATCCCTCGTTCCTGGCACCCGGAGATATGCCCGCGCGGATCGCAGCGTTCTGTCTGCGTACGGGCCAGACCCCACCAGCCGATGAAGGGGCCTATGTTCGCTGCTGCTTGGAAAGCCTGGCGTTGCGCTATCGCTGGTGCGTGGAGCGGTTAGAGCAAATTCTGGGAACGTCAATCAAGACGATTCACATTGTGGGTGGCGGCTCCAAGAACGTGCTCTTGAACCAGTTCACGGCCGATGCCACGGGCCGGGTGGTCCATGCCGGCCCGGTGGAGGCCACAGCCATGGGGAATGTGCTCATTCAGGCCATGGGCCGGGGCCGAATCGACTCGCTGGCCGACCTTCGCGCGGTGGTGGCCCGGTCTTTCCCGGTGACCACCTATGAGCCCCGGAACACCCAGGCCTGGACCGAGGCCTCCGGCCGGTTCCAGAACCTGCTGGGTGGGTGATACCGCGGTTGACGCTGGGGTTCCATACATAAACACCTACAAGAGACAGCCGAAGGCGGCCATCTCTTGTAGGTGTAACGCACACGTGAACTGCTGAAAGTGTGTTCGACTCCATGGGAGCTTTGCCCGTCACTGCTGGTGAAGGTGCATCGGCTCCCCCCTGAGTTGTCGCCGTTTCGCCCGCCCTCGAATCACGCAGGCAGCTTCTTGCCCACGCGAGCGGTGATCAGGTTGTAGTCATTGACGTCAATGATGCCGTTGCCATCGGTATCCAGGAAGGTGAGGGCCTGGGTGGGAATGATCCCGACCAGGTAGTAGTTCTTGACGATGGTCGAATCGAGGCTATTGACCGCCAGGTCGTCATTCACGTCACCCGGCAGCACATCGAGCCGGCGTGTGGTGCTGGTAAGCTGGCCGTTGCCAATGGTCACGGTCACCTTGTCGGCATCAACAATCCCGTTGGCCGCAGTCGCGGGCGTGGTGCTGTTATTGGCGAAGGTGATCGTCCAGGTGGTGCCGGAACCGGTCACACTGGTTGCGTTGTAGGTGGTTCCCGCCACGGCGCTGGTGAGCTTGATATCACTGGTGGCCAGGCTGGTCACGGCCCGGCTGAGGGTGACCGTGATCCGGTTGATATTCAACCAGGGGATATCATTGGTCCGTCCGGTGGGCAGTAGCCGGAGGCCATCGGCGTTGGTCACCAGCGTGGCCGTGCCCTTGGTGCCCCACTGCACGCCCACGCTGCTGATGG
>CAIYJE010000183.1 GCA_903926465.1 uncultured Planctomycetales bacterium | reverse complement strand
CACACATCCGCGGGAACCCTCCTCACATGCGCCATCCGTTCTCGGCACCGCCCCTGGCCATGCTCGCGGCCCTGGCCTGGTACACGCCTGCAATCACCGGTTCCGCCCTCGCCGCGTACGAAGAGATTCCTCCGGCCAAAAAAGCGGTCGCTCCGCTGGCCCCCTCGGTGCCTGATGAGCTGGTCTTCAAGCTCCAGGCCGGTGAGTACGCCGCCGCGGCCGCCCAGCTAGAGACCCTGGCCGCCGACCCCAAGCTGTCGGACCCAGATCGCGCCTACCTGACCCTGGTGCGCGGCACGGCACTCAGGCTGGGCCAGAAACTAGATGACGCTCGCACCCTGCTCACGGCCGCCATTGCCAAGGCCCCCACCGGACCCTGGGCCGCCAAGCTGAGGAGCGAACTGGTGGCCGTGGAACTGGCGGCCGGCAAGTTCCCCGCAGCCGAGGTCGTGGCCCGGGCCGAGGCGGAACGGCTGCTGGATGGCACCCGGAAAGATCGCCTGGCCACCGTGTTTCGTGACTTCGCCAAGCGGTTGCTAGAGCCTGAGCAGCCAACCTTGCCGGCCGACCCCGAGGGGGCCTACGCCATGCTCAGCCAGGCTCGTGACCTGGCCCAGGGCCCAGAACTCCGCGCTGAGCTGTTGAAATCGATGGGCCAGGCCAGCCTCAAGGCCGGCAACCCCGGCCGGGCCATCGAAAACTTTCAGCTTTACCTCAAAGAAAATCCCAAAGGCCAAGGAACCGACAGGATCGACGCCCGCAACCTGCTGGCCGAGGCCCAGCTTGCGGCCGGTCAGCCGCTGCCGGCCCGGCTCACCTGGACCGACCTGGCCCGGGAACTGGAAACCGTGGATACACCCGAGGGTCAGGCCGTCCGGGCCCGGGCGTTGTTCCAGATCAGCCGCACCTACGGATTTCCCACCCCCGGCGATGACACCAGCCTGAACCTGGGGACCGCCGCCCTGGAGCGGCTCCGCAAGGCGTACCCGGCCAGCCCGCTGGCCTTCCAGGCCGCCTATGACATTGCCGCGGCCCAGCTTGCACGCGGCAAAAGCGAGGCCGCGCTGGCGGCGTTCCGGACCCTGGTTGCCGAAAAACCGGCAGGTGCCAAAACCCCCGAGGCCGCCGCCGAGCAGGCCAGGCTTCAGATGGCCGCCCAGTTTCAGATCGGCCAGATTCTGCAAGGGCAGCAGAAGTTCAACGAGGCCACCGAGGCCTTCAAAACCTACCTGGCGCAATACCCCAACGGCCCCCAATCGGCCGACGCTCAGCGCGCGATTGTCGACACCCAGCTTCTGGTGGCCCAGGATGCCCAGGTGCGCAAAGCCTACGACGAGGCCCGCGCAGCCTGGCGCACCTTCGTGGAATCGAACCCGCTCGATGGCCGCGTGCCCCAGATCTTGTTCGAAACCGCAGAGAGCTTTGCCACCCAGAAGCGGTTCGATGAGGCGATTGGCGGCTGGGAAACCCTGGCCGGCAAGTTCCCAGGCACCGAGCCGGCTGCACACGCGCAGTTCCTAGTGGCTGAAATCTTCGAGGTTGAGAAGGGACAACTGGCCGAGGCCATTGACCGGTTCAAGAAGGTGGGCGTTGAGCCCTGGGCCGGCCAGGCGCGTCAGCGAATTGCGGTGATGGAAGCCAAGGCCCTGGCGGTGATCACCCCACGTGCCTTCCGAACTGGCGAAACGCCCCAGCTCAAGATCAGCACCCGCAACATCGAAACCCTGACCTTCACCGCCTACAAGCTCGATCCCGAAGCGTACTTTCGCAAGAAGCACGCGGTTTCCAACGTCGAGGCCCTGGATATTGGCCTGGTCCAGCCCGACCTGGAATGGACGGCCGAGGTACCCGGTTATGACAAGTACAAGCCCATTGAGACCCGTTACGACCTGCCCAAGCTGGAAGTGCCAGGCGTGTACGTGGTGAAGGTGACCGACGAGAAGCACTTCCAGGCCACCACGCTGGTGCTGGCCAGTAACGTGGACGCCGTCATGAAGGGTTCACGTGAGCAATTGCTGGTCTTTGCCCAGGATATGAAAACCGGCGAGGGGCTGGCGGGAGCCCGGGTTCTGGTTTCCGATGGCCAGAAGGTGATCCTGGACGCCAAAACCGGCCCTGATGGTGTGCTGTTGCAGAAGTGGGATGAGCCGCGTGCCCCGGGATCGGGGCTGCAATACCTGGTGCTCAATGGTGCCCATGCGGCAGGCTCGGGGCTGGCAATCTCGCCCAGGGTGGCGCAAGGGCTTTCTCCGCGGGCTTACATTTATACGGATCGCCCAGCCTATCGGCCTGGTGATACGGTTGAACTGCGGGGGGTGGTCCGAGAGGTTGAAGAGAGCCAGTACAGCAGCCCGGCCGGGCTGGAATACAAGCTGGAAGTTTACGATGCGCGGGGGCGTCAGTTCCTGGCCCGGCCCGTGACCCTCTCTGAGTTTGGAACCTTTGCCGCCACCGTGCAACTCGATTCGGCAACCCCGGTCGGGGCGTACCGGGTCCGGTTACACCGGCCCGGCAAGAGTGATTTCAGCGGCGGGTTTGAGGTCCAGCAATACCAGCTCCAGAAGATCGGCCTGGAGATCGAACTGCCGCGCACCGTTTACTTCCGGGGCGAGACCATCTCTGGAAAAGCGGTGGCCAAATATCAGTACGGCACCCCGCTGGCCGGCCGTGACATTGAGATCGGTCTGCCAGACGGCCGTACCGTTCGGGGCAAGACCGATGATGCCGGCGCCTTTGGCTTTGAGTTCGCCACCGAAGGGCTGGCCGAAGAGCAGGTGCTGGGTATTGTCGCGGCGCTGCCGCAAGATGGCGTGTCGACACGCGCACAAGCCTCGCTGGCCATCCGGGCCTTCCGGATCGCCCTTCGCACCAGCCGCGATGTTTACATCGATGGCGAATCGTTTGGGCTCGACGTTACGAGCACCGATGCGCTCGGTGAACCGACCGGCCAGGAACTCAAGCTGGCCATCCTCAAACGGGTTGAGCAGGCCGGCCGCCAGGTTGAGCGCCAGGTGAAGGCGATGCCGGTAACCACCGATCCCAAAACTGGCCAGGTTCGGGTGCCGTTGAGCATTGAAGACGACAAGGGCGGAACCTACGTTTTGCGCGCCTCTGGCACCGACCGGTTCGGCAACCCGATCGTCGAGGATCGGCTGGTCACGGTTTCCGGCAAGGAAGACGGTGAGAAGCTGCGATTGCTGGCCGATCGCACCACGTTCAAGGTGGGTGAGCAGGCCACGGTGAACCTGCACAGCCGGCTCCAGCCAGGCCGGGCGCTACTGACCTGGGAGGCTGACCGGATCTTGCAGTACAAGCTGGTGCCGGTGCAAACCGGTGACAATCCGCTGGCGTGGCCGGTGGAGCCTGGCCAGTTTCCCAACTTCACGCTGACGGTGGCGCGGATGCACGAGACCGGCTTCCACAAGGCGCAGCTTGATGTGCGGGTGGAACGAGACCTGCGTGTGGAGCTAACCCCGGCCAAGCCGGCGGTAGGGCCTGGTGAGGCGGTGGAAGTGAAAGTGAAGGCAACCGATCAACTGGGCCGGCCGGTGGCGGCGGAACTCTCGGTAGCGCTGGTGGATAAAGCCCTGCTGCGGCTCTAT
>CAIYJE010000182.1 GCA_903926465.1 uncultured Planctomycetales bacterium | reverse complement strand
TGCATCCAGCTCCAAGCAGGGAACGGGGACAGCCGAGAGTCGATCTCGCAAATGCTGCTGAGTGAGCACCAGCGGTGGCCGGGCACTTTCCAGGATCGTCAACAACCGCTCGGCCGGATAATCGGGGTCAAGCGGCACATAAGCGCCGCCCGCCTTCAAAATTCCCAACAACCCCACCACCATTTCCAGCGACCGCTCTACACAAAGCCCCACCGGGATCTCTGGACCCACCCCCACACTACGCAGAGATCGGGCCAACTGGTTGGCCCGCGCATTCAACTGGGCATAGCTGAAGCAAACCCCTTCATATTCCAGGGCCACGGCATCTGGCGTGCGGGCCACCGCCGCCTCAAACAAGCCAGCAATGGTGGGATTTTCCGGCAGTGCCAGGTCCGGTCCAATTCCGCAACCCGGCAGCAGGTCTGCGTGGGCCGGCCGGGGCTGGTTCGCCTGCCCAGGTCCAATTTCCAACGAAGGCCGGGCCGAGCCCGTACCGGTTTGCAGTTGGGAAGGCTGCGGCTTTGATCCCTTGCCAGGCCTGGACGACGGCCGCGGCTTCTTGCGGTTTGCAGACTTTGGCTGAGCCTGGCCTACGCGCGCTCCCGGAGCGGGCTCCTGTACTCCCGGAACCAGAGACTGCAACTGGGGTAATGGCAACTCGGGCATCGTTCCGCTTCCTTGACAACAATCACGGCCGTCCAGAGTTTCTCAAAAGGGGGAAACTACGCCACCCGTTTCGACTCTGGAGAATCAGAATCCAGCACCCATCAACGGAGCGCCGCCGGCTTCCACTTCCGGCGTGGAATCCGCCACAATTCAAGTTCCCCTGGATCTCCAAGGCCCGTCGATCCCAGCCCGGACCACGACCCCACAAAAGTTCCCCAATCCGACCAAAGATTCCGTTTTGCCTACCAAACTCAACAATTATCACCACCTCGTGTTGAGATCCAGCAACACCGCCCAGGCCGGCATCGGTTGCTTTGTCCGTTCGCGCAACGGCCTGCGCACCAGGGTTCGGTATTGCACGCCCGGCCAACCCCATTGTCACAACCCCTACCAGCCGAGCGACCAGCACCGCCTTCTTGCGGTTGCGCGGTGATGCCGAACATAAGCGTGTCGTTTTTTCTTGCCAGCGATGTGGAGAACTGGAGCCCCGCAGGGGGGGAGCGGGTATGATCAAAGGACCTCTGTTTCTCTATCTCTTCTAGATCAACAGGCTGAGGCTTCACAGCATATGACGGTTACCTGCATCCTCTTGCTGATTTTGGGGCAAGCTGGTTACAAGACTGGTGAAACCGTAGAGATTGTGGGCGGCAACACCCATCCGCCCTGCCTGCTGGCCGTGGGCCTGGAAGATCTGGAACTGCTGAAGGCGTGGGACCCTGAACAAACTGAAGAACGACCAGACGCCCAGTTGTTTCCTGTCAAGATGAGCCAGGAAGCCAAGGTGGTTGAGGTGGACGGGCTCAATGTCCGGGTGCGGGTGCTTGGCGGGACCTGGGAAAACCGCGAAGGCTGGTTGACCATGGACCAGGTGCGCAGAAAGCCGACCCAGAAGGAACTGGGCAGCATGCACGTGGAGAAGATCACGCTGGAGAATCGGCGGATCATTTTCACCGATCTCTGCCGCGCGGCCATTCTGGCCAGCTATGAGGCCGATCGACTGGTGACGCTGGACCCCACCAAGCTAGCACCCAGCACGCCCAATAATCAGAAACTGATTGAACTTCATCAGAATGCCTACATGACGGCCCTCAAGCGGTACCGGGCCGACATCGCCAAGAATTACAAGTGCGACCTGCCCCACCTGGCCCGCATTGAAGCCGAAGGCCACCGCGAACACTGGCCAGTTCCTGAAGTTAAAAACCCGTACCTTAGCACCAAAAAACCGTGAAGCTGGACCGGCCTGGCCCAGAAACCACACGCTGCGCCACGTTATCAACAAGCACGCCCGACGGGTGAGTTTCGCAAGCCAGACACCTCTTGCCTTACCGGCCACAGACCCCACAATATCCACAGAGGGGCGTGCTAAGTGCAACACCACCCTGCAACCAGAGCAGGGCAGGCTAGCCGCGGCTCCGATTTGACAACCTGATCCGCTCAGATGTCGAAAGACTAGACCAGGGGCAGTCCGGATTCACCGGGCGGCTCGTGTGAGAGTAGGCCGACGTGGAGATTGACCCCCAGGGTCTTCGCCACGTCGGCTTTTTTCATTTGATGGGGCTGGTATTGAACTCTGTTGATGACACAGTTCAGAAACACGGAGGCGACCGATGGAAAACCAGACCGGCGGCAATCCCAGACGCCGACGACCCCGTGCCCCCCAAGGCACAAGCCCACGGGCACAATGGAAGCTGAATCCCAGCCGGCAAGGGCCAGGCCTGGGGGCAGGGGCAGGGGCAGAAAATAGCCCCTCCAGGCTCACGGCCGATCTGGGATTGGCTCGGCCCGACCAGACGCTCGCGCCCGAGAATCGAGTCACTCTCAAACTCTGGTCCGAACCAGAAACCGGATCGGGCCTGGATGAACTGAGCGGTGGCAATGCCAACCGAACCAGAGCGCGCGGCGCCAGCTTCCTCTGGCAAACCCCGCACTTTAGCCCCAGACTTCACTAGCCGGGCTCAGTGGCTTTGGTTGAAAGGGCGACCAGGCCCAACCGGGGACCACGTCGCTTGAGAACCGCGAGGACTCAGCCGCTTACGGCAGCCTGCTGGCCAGGCCTGCCACCCAACCACGAACCGATTGCACAACCAACCCAGGGAGTAGCCCACCGTGGAGCCGGGAAAGAACGAAGCCGCTGAACTCTGTGCCCAGATGGCGGCCATTCGTCATCAGCGGCACCGGCGCGTCCGGGAAACGGTGGTTGAGGCCGAGGCCGCGGCCGATCTGGGACGCTACATCTGGAATCACCCCTGGATCATGCTTTCCGCCGTCGCGGCCGTGGGATACCTGATGAGCACCAGCAAACACCTCAACATCAAGGTGGTGCAGCCGCAGCCAACCCCATCAACCCCAAACCCCTGCGCGCCAGAACCCAGCCACCAGGCCGTGGCTCAGCCCAGCCACCAGGCCGTGGCCCAGCCCAGCAAGGGTCTTGGCCACCAGCTCTTACTCTCGGCTGGCAGCATTGCCTTGCCGCTGGCGGTCAGCCTGGGCAGGCACCTGGTTCTGCAGTGGCTGGAACCACGACAACCAACCCCAGAACATGACATCTCACGACAGACGTATTGATTTCTTGATCTGTGAATTCTGAAAGGAGAGTCCGCCGATGGATGGACACCGTGAACAGTCGGCAGCCCGATTCGGGACGGGCCTGGACGCACTTCGGTCGACCGCGGAGCATGAGATTTCTGTGGCCCGCGAAAAGCTGTCCATGCGCCGGGCCAAGGTCGAGTCGTTCGTGCTTGAGAAACCGTTCCAGGCGCTCGGCCTGGCCTTAGTCACGGGAGTGGCCCTGGGATGGTTGTTGAAAAAACGATGAACGACGGCCGATCTGGCAGAACTTCGGCCGACGTCCACGCCGAACGCCCGAACGGCGTGACCAGCTTCGTGGATGACCTGGCGTCTCTGGCCGAACTCCAGACCAAGCTCACCAGCCTTGATCTCAAGCAGGCGGTTCAGGAATCGAGACTGTCGTTGCTGCTGATGGTGCTGGGAGTGGCGGTGATGCTGGCCAGTGTGTTGCTGGCCCTGCAAGGGGCCAGTCACCTGCTGGCCGAATCCACCGCCATTTCTCCAGCCTGGAGCATGATTGTGACCGCGGGAATTGCGCTGGCGCTGGCGGTTCCGATGGTGGGCCTGAGCGGCCTGGGAATTCAGCATAGCTTTCAGTGCTTTCAACGCTCTCGCAAGCAACTTTGGCTGAACCTGAGCTGGGTCCAGGCCGTACTGACGGCCAAAGGCAACAACGGTAACGGCGAACCCGTGAACGGCACAGTGCACGGATAACCGATACCCGCCCAGATCCCACCGAACGATTCAGGATTTGCAGGCGAACCACCAATCCACCGTGCCTCACCATGTCTGCGCGGGCTGGCGAGGCATAACCACAATCCACTCGACACCGACCACAAGGAGAACACCGACCATGGAAACTCAAGTGCAGTCCATCCAGGCCAACTGGGACAAACTGACCGGCTTGGCCCGCGATCGCTGGACCCAGATCAGCGCGCATGACTTGCAAGACGTTGAACATAATCTCGCGGCGCTCATTGAACGGATCCGCCAAAAGACCGGCGAGAGTCGCGAGGCCATTGAAACGTACCTCACACGCATGGCGGGCAGTCTCAAGAAAACTGCCGAAACCGCCACCGAATCGGTGGGCCCCACCATCGCCGAAATGAACGATCAGGTCCGGGAACGGGTGGGCGAATTCGAACACCTGATCAAGCGGTACCCGCTGCGGGCGGTGGCCCTGGCATTTGGCGCCGGCCTGATGGGGGGTCTCTTGGTCCGCCGGTCCAATTCTCAATGACCGATCACGGTTCACCACGGGGTTGCACCATCGGCAAGTTCTTGGGGTTGTTGGTAGGTGCAACCCCATCGTGAATCACGGGTATTCCCCGGCTCGCATGCACAGAAGATCGTATTCAAGATCATCCGTGACGTTCGGCCGGGGAAATTCCCCAGGCGGTTTGGTTCACGCGTTCAGAACGCAGCCCGCCAACAGCCAGCAGAAGGCCACGGCTGCCGGTTACAACAGGGCGGTTGCAACGCCATCGGTTCCACCAAGGCATGGAACCATCTTTACTTGTTTTTGCATAGAGCGTGAATGGGCGACACCTGTACAAACTGCTATGGCAAGACGTTCTCCATCTGGGTGATCTCTATTCCACCGCTTACTGCCCATGGATTTCGGGCCGACCTTTCCAATTTCCATACTTCCAAGCTTGAAACTGGACTGAAAAATTCCACCGCATCCTGACAAGTTTTTCCGAATGGAATTGCAAGAATCGCCAACCATCAAGTTTTCACCGATGTGTGCTGTGCTGGACCTGCAATTGCCGTCTAAAAACAGTACATACGGGCCAATGTCCTCGGGCCTATTGCGGTTTGTAATGGTTGGCGCCAGACAGTACATTACCCGTTCGCATCCGATCTAAATTGCCCATCTTGAAACGTTCGACTCCCCATTTGTAGCCATTTTTTTGGGAGAGTGTTTGATTACAAATGCGAAGCGTGGTACAGAATCATACCTGTTCACTCTGCTCTTGATTTGCATCTGCTGGAGATAAGTCTGATGACGGCGACCGCGACCAGGACCCAAGGCAAGTCTGGATTTGTCAAAGAGTATCTGAACGACAATCCTCGTTCCAATCCCACGGCCGTGAATCAGGCTTGGATTGATGCCGGTATGGAAGGTGCAATTAGTCCGAGTCTGGTTAACAAGATTCGTGCCGAACTGGGACTGGCCGGTAACCTACGTGGTAGCAAGCTGGCCAAGAAGCGCCGCAAGCAGGCTGCCGTTGCAGTGGCTGCAACCAGCCGCGTGGTCACCGCCAAGGTTCGGAAGGTTCGCACGGTTTCGAGCCGTAACGGCAGCCAGATGGCTGACGTGGAAGCAGACATTGATCGCTTGCTCTTCAAGGTCATGAACCTCGGCAATCTGCCGAAGGTTGAAGAGAGCCTCCGCCAGACCCGCCGGACTCTCTACGTTGCCAAGTGATTGAGCTGATCGGTCGTTGAATACCGCCCTCAGGAATGCTTCCGGCCGCCCGATCGGCCACGCGAAGCATCCTGAGGGTTTTTTTACGCGCCGGCGCTTCAACACCATGGGGAATGAATGCCTTGGCAAGAGGTGCCTGTGGTCACGGATGACGTGTGCTTGCTCAGGTGGCATGGATGACTCTTGTCATCCGTGACGTGTGCGACCGGACACCGGCCTGCTCTTGATAGCTTCAGGAAGATTCAAGACCGCTGCGCGGGCATCAATGAGATCAAGAAAAACGCTTCGCACACGCCCAGGCTGCCCGGCACGGATGACAAGAGTCATCCATGCCACCTCCGAATCAAAGAAAACAAACTCGACCAGTACCTTCAGAAACAGCGGACCCTACGACCCTGAGAGAACCATGGACGGCATGGACCTGAATCCATGAAGAGGGGCGGTGGTCCGGGTCCATCACTCCTGTCCCTTGCGTCCCTCAGGTCCATTCCTGATTGCTGGCTGATCCAGGAACCAATGGCGTCTCTTTTGCATGAAGATCGACCGGCTTGATCTGCCGCATACGGTCTTTATCAAGGAGAACGCGTCCATGCTGCTGAAGCGTTTTGGAGCGGTTGCGCTAGGTGCCATCGTGTGGGTTGGGCTCAATCCCGAGACCAAGGTCCAGGCCGGCTTGGCCTATGACAATCTGGCCCAGGCCGTCAGCGGCTTTGACAATGTGGCAACGCCCAGCGTCAATCCCCTCTACAAGGGACCACTGGCCGATTCCTTTACCACCAGCGCGCTCGTCACCAACTTCAGCCAGGTCACCCTGGCGCTCCGAAGCGACAGTACCCACCTGGTGCCCACGGGCAGCCTCACGGTTACGCTCAGGGCCGATTCCGCAACCGCACCCGGAGCCATCATCAGCGTACTGGGCACCCTCAGCGACACAGCGCTTTCCTCCACCGTCCAGAACTACACCTTTAACCTGGACACCAGCCCACCCATCCGCTTACAGCCCAATACCCGGTACTGGATCCAGGTCCAGCCCGGTCTGGGCGGCGATTCAGGCGCACAATGGGCCTATGGCTCAGACAACTCAGGCGTGGGGGTGGCCAACGAATTCTTTGCCAACTCCGGTGGCGTGTTTTCCAACATCGATGGCCCCTACCTGATGCAGGTCAATACCACCGTGCCTGAACCCTCTAGCCTGATCCTGGTTGGGCTCGGCTTGGCCGGCCTGGCCGCTGGCCGGCTCAAACGCCAAGGATAACCATGACCGGATGCCCGGGCCAACAACCGCTTCTACCGCACCGCGAGAGAAGCGGTTCATCAACGCTGACAGAATGGAACCACCGATCTTACGAGCGCAACAGAAGAATGGACGGAATGGACGGAATGGACGACAACGAAGCCGTACCGGCCACCTGCTCCCGCACCGCGAGAGAAGCGGTTCATCAACGCTGACAGAATGGAACCACCGATCTTACGAGCGCAACAGAAGAATGGACGGAATGGACGGCAACGAAGCCGTACCGGCCACCTGCTCCCGCACAGCGGGAGAAGCGGTTCAGACCACGCGGGCTAGCGGCCGAGATTCTCAATAGCAAGAAGGGGCTCAAACCCTTACGCGTTGGGCACTGGCGCGCCGACAGATTCCAATTCCTGCTCCGTTTTCCGTGCCGACAGCAACAACGAGACCGAGGTGTAAAGCAGCACGGCCACCACCACCCAGAGCAATTCTCGTTTGGGCAGTTCCTTCACCAGGTACACCGCCACCAGCACGCCGGGCACCCCGCCCAGGGTTAACCCGAGCGCCGTGCGACGATCGAACCGGCCCGCGCGAAAGAACTGGACCGCCGCCGTGGGCAAAATGAGCGCGGCCGCCGTGGCCATCACCGGGAACACCGCCTTGGAGTCCATGCCCAGCATGTAGGTCAGGGCCATGGTGGGTGCGTAATTGCCAATCCCCAGGCTGGTCAGCGCACCAATCACCAGGCTGGCCGCCGCCGCCACCGCCAGTTTCCAACCCGATAGGCCCAAGCTGCCCCCGGTCACTTGTAGGGTGTTGAACTGGCGGAGCACAATGAACCCGGCCGTCACCAGCAGCGCAAAAGCCATTGCCCGCTGCACCGTGCGCTTGGGCCAACGAACCACAATCCCGGTACCAAACCAGGCCCCCAACACGCCAGCCCCCACCATGACCACCAGCGTGAGCAGGTCGACGCTGAGCGCCGTCAGAAACAGCACAGACTCCAGCATCGACGGAATGGAATGGCCCACGTTCAGCGTGCCCGGAATCTCATCGTCGTCCACCACCTTGCCCAGCTTCAGCGCGGTGGTGGTGGTCGCAAACGACCCAATCCCCAGGCTATCCAGAAAGTCGGTGATCAAGCCCAGGCCAAGCATCCCGGCCATCGGAATCCGCGCAGAACGCTTGGGAGGAGCAGGGGCGGGATTGGTGGACATGAAGCAAATCCCAACGGGTGCGTGATTTCTACAGGAATGACCAACCCAATATAGCGGTTCCCGGTTGCAATGCGCACTGGGGTCTGAGACAAGCCCGAAGGGTGAGCGCGTGGATTTCTTAAGGAATCACCGGCTCATGACGAATTCAGCCTCATTTGCCGTAGCGCCCTGCTTGGGGAACCCCAAAAAGATCCACGCGTTTGGGCTTCCAGGTTGTATCAGCAGAACCCCGCGCTTACGAGCCAGATGTGAGGGCACGAATCAGATCCGGAAACTCCGTCAGCCCGAACTGACGGGTAATGGCCGATTCCAGGAATGCCGCTTTGTTCATACCATACACCACCGAAGTCGCCTCATCCTGACCGTACGTGGTGCCACCGGCGGCCAGAATGGCCTTGCAGCCGTCCACGCCGTCTCGACCCATGCCGGTCATGATCAACCCCACCACCCCCGCGCCAAAACTTTGCGAGGCCGATCGAAACAGCACATCCACCGATGGCCGGTGACCACTCACGGGCGGGTCGTCTTTCAGTACCACTTTCACCAAAGGCGGATGCCCACTCAAGCTCAGTTGCTTGCCCCCGGGCGCAATCAGAATTTGGTCCGGTACCAACCGCATTCCATCTTCGGCCTCTAGCACCGGCACCGCACAAATTCGGGCCAACCGCTTGGCAAACACGCCGGTGAACGTGCCCGGCATGTGCTGAACCACCACCAAGGGCGGAAGCGGAGGCCGCAACAACGGCAACACCTGGTCAAGCGCCTGCGGACCACCCGTGGAAATGCCCACCACCACACACAACGCCTGACGCGCCAACCCACCCGTGGTCGGTTTCATACGCGGTGGAGAAACGGCTGTCACGCTAGAGACCGCCACACCCGTAGCCGGCACGAGCGCCGTGGCCAACGGTCTAGACGCCGAACGTTGACGCATCACCCGGCACTTGGCCGCCGCCTTGACCTTGGAAACAATCAGGTCACTGGCGGCCCGCATCTGGGAAAGCTGATGGCTGGTCGGCTTGGGCAGGTAATCGACCGCGCCCATCGCAAGCGCCGCCAGCGTGGTCTCTGCCCCTTCCTGCGTGAGCGAGCTGATCATCAACACCGGCACCGGCCAGAGCGCCAGCAGTTCTGGCAAAATCTCCAGGCCAGACCGGCCCGGCATCTCCACATCCAGCGTGACCACGTCGGGATGGAGTTTGGCCACCAGTTCAAGCGCCTGCGTGCCATCGTGGGCCATGCCCACAATCTCAACATCCTCGCTGGCCCCAATCATGTCCTTGAGCAGCTTGCGCATCAGGGCCGAGTCATCAACAATCAGCACACGAATCGGGCCAGTTTTCGCCACGCCATCCCCAATCAGGTTCAGTCTGCGGAGTGAGGCTAAAAAACAGAGCCGGTTCAGACAGGACCCGGTTCAGACGTCGCAACGTCGCTAGCAGGTCTGCCTGCCTTCTGAAGCAAGCCTAGAATGCGTTCTCGGTTAAATGGCTTCACAATGAAGTCATGGGCGCCATCACGGATTGCCTCAAGCAAGGTTGGCTTCTGGTCCAGCGCGGTCACCATGACCACCCGAGCCTGGGGATCCAGGGCCCGGATCTGCCTGAGCGCCTCCAACCCGTTCATCACCGGCATCACAACGTCCATTGTAACAAGATCGGGCCGATGTTCACGGTAAAGGGCCACCGCTTCCTCGCCATTGGCCGCCTCACCCACCACCTCCCAGCCTGCATCGCGGGCCACATCTTTGATCAGCCGGCGCATGAATATTGCATCGTCCACCACCAGCAGCCGCTTCATGCCGCCTCCCATCCAGCCACAGGTTGGCCTGGCCGCTTTGTCATTAAGGCCAATGGCTTCAAGCCCAACCCAGGCCGGTTGCCCACCTGGAGCCGGTCCCAATTTGGAACCACGCGCGTGTCAGATTTCATGGTCGGTACCCCCTGGAATCCGGATCGAAACGGTGCCCGAACTGGTGTCTAGCGTTAACCGGCGGCCGGCCTCGCCGCCCAGCTCACGCGCCAGTATCGGAATGCCAAGCGAGCCCAGAATCCGCTCGACCGCCTCATGGTTTTGCTTGCCAATGTTCATGCCCGGCGTGGACGTTTGGAACATGCTGGCCCCACCCACAATTTTGGCCACCAGCCTGGGCAAACTCTTGCGCCCCAGTTGGCGATCAAAATCGGCAATCATCGCCGGAATGGCGGTATCTGCGTACTTGCCGGGCAGGCTGGTGTCTCCCCGAGAGTCTGGCAGCACAATATGGGCCACGCCACCCATTTTCGCCAGCCGATCGTACAGCACTACCCCCACACATGACCCCAGCAGCGTACGAATAAGCGTGGGCGCAGGGGCCACCGCCCACTTGCCCATGGTCACAAACAGCTCACCAGATCCTGCACCGCCAGCTTCCGCCACGCGATCTCTTTCCTTCACCTGAGGACGGACCGGAAATGTAATGGTTACCGGAAAGGGAGCCGAGGACGGCCGGGTTGGTCAGGGATGGATCCTGCTCAGCTCACCCAGCGAGTTGGGGGTGGGCACAAATAGCAGCACCCAGTCCAGGTGCGCCTGGTCGGCCTGGAACCGGGTCTTGATCAGCAGCACCCGTTCCAGCACGCTGGCCTGCTCCATCACCGCAAACTCCAGCAGGCTGGCCGCAAATTCATGACGGAACTCGGGCGGAGACGGGATCAGAGTCTCACCCTGGTTCTGGTCTCCCCTGGGCAGGTGCGTTGACAGGGCGTTCAAATAGGCACAGCCCACAATGTTCGCCGTCTCACACGCGGCCGACCGCTCCAGTTCGGTCCAGGCCGTGGTGGTACCGGTTGGCTGTTGCAGCAACAGATCCGCCAGGGCCAAGCCCGCGGCATCACTGAACACCAGCAGAAGTTGCCCCTCTAGCCGGCCTGCAAAGCTCATGGTGCACACCGCCACGGTGGCATCTTCCGGGCCCAGCAACCCGGCCACCTCGGTGATGTCCACCTGATCAACCTCAGAGATTGTCAGGTGCACCGCCTTGCCCAGCCACTGCGTAAGAGCGCGCGAGGCCGCCTCGGCACCACGCTCAAAAATTGAGCCCAGAAGCCGAAGCTGGTACGCAGAAAGAATCTGGCCCTGAGACATGGACGTTGCTCGCGGAAACCCAAGGCGAAAAAATCGGCCACGCAAGCCGGCCGATCCAGGTATTTTAACGACGAACACACCAAGAACACAGTGGCCGGCCCCGTTTGCATTGGGCTGACCGGTCAGGAATTTTATGGACGGAATGGACGGTATGGACCCGGATCAAGCCTGACCGGGCCGGGGTGGGCCAGGCTTGCGCTGGCTTGGCTTGGGCCGGGCTGGCCTGGTTCATTCCGTGTCTCCATACCGTCCATTCTGCTCCCTTGAGATTCTTAGTCCTGAGAAAATTGGGCCGACCCGTGTATACTCAGGGCCGCACACTCAGCCGCCAACCGCTCCCGCGTTTCTGGTTGCAAGCCATGTCATTGCTCCTCGCCTGGCAAACGTTGTTGGGGCCAACCCAATGAACCGCTCAGACGACACCACGCCCCACAACCAAGATCCGCACACCGCCACGGCCGCAACCACGGCGCAAGACGATATCGCCAGACTGCACTCCCTGGGCTATGCCCAGGAACTGGCCAGACGGCTGAACGGGTTCTCAAACTACGCCATTTCTCTGTCGATCATCGGGATTCTGGCCGGCGGGGCCACCTCATTTCCACTGGCACTTTCCAGCGTGGGCGGGGCCGCCATTGGCGTGGGCTGGCCGCTCATCGTTTGCTTCTCCATGGCGGTGGCCGCCACCATGGGACAACTCGCCTCGCGATATCCCACGGCCGGCGGCCTGTACCACTGGGCCACCATTCTGGGCGGGCGCGGCTGGGGCTGGACCACAGCCTGGTTCAACCTGGCCGGACTGGTGACCGTGCTTGCCGCCATTAACGTGGGAGCCTACCGGTTCGCACTCGCCGGACTGGGACCGGTGCTGGGCCTGAACCCGGCCAACTGGAGCCCCAACTTTGACCTGGCGTTGCAGGTTGGGGTGGTGGCCCTTATCACCGCCAGCCAGGCGGCCATCAACCACGCCGGGGTCTGGATCACCGCGCGCCTGACAGACTTCAACGGCTGGTGGACCCTGATCGTCTCTGCGCTGCTGGCCGCTTTGCTACTGGCGTTTGCACCAGGGCTGAACCCGGCCCGGCTCGTCGAGTTCCAGAACTTCAGCGGGCCGGCCGGCGGAGACATTTGGCCACTGAGCACCAGCCTGGCCTACTTGTTCGTACTCGGACTGCTGCTGCCGGCCTATACCATCAGTGGGTTCGATGCCTCGGCCCACGTGGCCGAAGAAACCCAAGACGCCACCCGCCGGGTGCCAGACGCCATTGTGCGGGCGGTTATTGTGTCTGGCGTGGCCGGCTGGATTCTGCTCTCCGCAGTGGTACTGGCCGCCCCCAGCCTGGAACAAGCCGCGGCGCAGGGTAACGGCTCCTTCCTTTGGATTCTGAGGGCCGTTTTGCCGGCACCGCTGGCCCTGGCCGCCACGGTGGCTATTGTGGTGGCCCAGTACCTGTGCGGGCTGGCCACCATTACCTCGGCCTCGCGCATGACGTTCGCATTTGCCCGTGACGGCGGCCTGCCGTTCTCCAAGTCACTCAGGCGAGTCAGCCACCGCACCCGGACCCCGGGACTGGCCATCTGGGGCGTGGCCGGCGCCTCGGTTCTGTTCACCGTCTGCACGCCGGTTTACTCCACCATCACGGCCGTCTGCACCATCTTTCTGTACGTCTCGTATGTGCTACCGGCCGCGCTTGGGGCCATTAACGGCGGCCAGGCTCTGGCCGACGCCAACTGGAGCCTGGGTCGATGGTACCGGCCCCTGGCCGCGTTCAGCGTGGTGGGATGCCTGGCCCTGATTGCCATTGGCATGCAACCGCCCAACGAACGGGCCCTTTACGTGGTGGGCGGCATGGTGGTGGTTTTGGCGGTGGCCTGGTTCGGACTGGAACGTCGGCGGTTTCCCGGCCCGCCCCAAACCGAGTTCCACCGCAAGCCTCGCCAGAAGAAGTGGGTGATCCGCCGCGAGAAGCCCAAAAAGACGAAGGCACGCGTTTAACGAATGTGGGCGGAAGAAGTGGACAGGAAACCAGCAGCGAACGCTGGACTGCTCATCGCCCAACGCGTGAGCTTTGAAGATGCGCTTTTTGGGACCCAAGTCCCCAAAATCGCAGCGGACGCGGTACTCCTGATAGCCCGACGCGTGAGCGAGGAATTCTTCGTATCCGTCTTTTTTCAGGGGTTTTAAGCCCAATCAAGAGAAGCCAAAAGAGATCCACTTGCTTGCACTTCGGGCTCGTATTCGGAGAAGAAGCCCTCGCTCACGTGCTTTGAAGTTGCGCTTCGGGCTCTGAAATAGGCTACCACACATGCAATCCTGGCCCAGCACCTGGAACCGAAG
The DNA here is from genome assembly GCA_903926465.1 of uncultured Planctomycetales bacterium. Classification (GTDB taxonomy): domain Bacteria; phylum Planctomycetota; class Planctomycetia; order Isosphaerales; family Isosphaeraceae; genus CAIYJE01. Next base: position 1,703 of record CAIYJE010000182.1, on the reverse strand, counting down.
GCCTGGAAGCCGACCACACTTGAGGCGCGGGCGAATAACCGCTTCTCCCGCACTGCGGGAGAAGGTGGCCGAAGGCCGGATGAGGGCGACCGGGCACGGATTATGAGCGCCGACCACGCGTGTAACAACGCACGCGTTCTCCAACCCGGAGGGCGAACCAAACGTGAGGCAAGGGCGCATATTCGGACAAGAATGCACTCACTCGCGCACCAGGCTCGGTTCCGATCGTCACTCGCATGCCGTCCCGGTTTGGTCTTGGGACCACCCTAAGACGGCACAGGGCGAGCGATTCGGAGCCTTTTTTACGCAATTCCGCTGGAAAGTTACGGAATTCCTGATTTCGGTGCGATTCCGTGGCGAACTTTGGCGCGAATTCCGTACCCAATATCGGTGTGGGCCTGATGTGGCGGATGATCGCAGGCCGATCATCCATACCACAATTGAAGTCAGATAGCTGGCCAGGGCCAGAGTGCAATCTTTACCAACGCTCACGCAAAATACCTGGGCCGCTTAAGACAGATTTATTTATATCGTTAACAAATCGATGATTCATGCGTTGGGAGGAATAGCAACTCGTTGCAGCCCCTCTTCGCAACATCAAAAATCCGAGAGATCCGGTTTACCTTGCGTCTACAATTAACCGAGCTCTTTGAAAATTAGCGTTTGCGGCCTCGGGCATCGCCCGCGCCATTGGTTTTCTCTGTGCGAGCTGGCTCGGAATTGGCGAAAGCAGCCGAGCCAAGCGGCGGGTTGACGGGTTGCAGTAACCGGCGGGCCGCTTCACGAACCGTGAGGCCGGAATCCTCGATGACCTGCAGAAGGTACCGAATGTCTTCGTCGTACGAGACGGGCGGCTCATCGAGCTTCTCGTCGAGAAGGTATTCGACTGATACGTCAAGTGCTCTGGCGAGTTTGAGAGCCACCTCGGCGGGCATTGGCCACTTATTGTTCTTCCACTCGGAAAGACGTGAGCCTGGTATGCCGATCGCGCGGGCGACCTCACCCTGCCTGAGGTTCTGTTGACGAATCAGGGTTTCGAGTTTGGTTGCTCTTTTCATAATCTTCTTATGGCGAATTTTTGTGTCCAAGAAAAGAGGTTAAAAAACACTTCCAAAAGATTTACGAACCAGGGATATGAACCTGTGACCGTGCGTTAATCACCGTACGTATGCAGTACGTGCCGCACAGAAAATTAAACATCCTTCGCCTGGTCGTACACTTGGATGACCGCGGGTTCCAAACTACGCCTTGGCCACCAACTTTCAACCCCACCAGACCGCATGTGGCTCCACATGCAATGGCGATCGTCTACGTGTTGATCTCACAAGGCACAATTCAAAACGATCGGCGCGTGTTTGGTTCTAGTAAAGGAAGCCTTGCCCACCCATCGCCCAAGCAGACCACTCACTGTGGGTACACGCTACCCATAGGTCAACCATGGAAGGCTGGGGGAAAAATCCTTCGTGCAAATTGCGTGTAACAACTCAACTTCGCGAATGGTAAGGTCTATTCGACTCTATTTGTTGCTAAAAAGCAACTTGCGGAAGAGAAACAGCCAAGTTTGGGGTGCAAGTACACTAATGCGCCTCCCGCAGGCCTCCCAAATTCGTCAATAGCGGTATCTGATCGGTTTTGCTATTTTGCTTGGGCATCTAGGTAGTTTACGCCGGTCAAGGAAGACCCACCATGAAGCGACACGCCCC
>CAIYJE010000181.1 GCA_903926465.1 uncultured Planctomycetales bacterium | reverse complement strand
TACGGGGGTCAGGGATGGCCGAAAGATGTGCCAATAGCGAACTGCTCGATGCCGCATCCATGCGTCTGCCTCAAGTTGTTGAACAACCAGGTGAATGAGAAACTATCTATAGCCTCCAGACTGAAACTGTCAACAGCCCTGGGTGTCCACCAGCCCCGGTGGACATCAGCAGCCACCCTGGTTAATATCAGATACGTTATCCGAGTTCACGGTGGAGACCGGGTACGACCTCAAACGATCGGTCCCGCGAGCCTACCCGCCGCGACGGAGCGAGGCGGAGACCCTGTCAGTACATGGCCAAGATTCCCAATTATCGGCTGCCGTTTGAAGCTCCCATTGTTGAGATGGAAGCGCGCCTCGTTGAACTTGAAGAGCGATACACCTCTGCGCGAACCGGTGAAGAATCCGCCGCCAACGAAATTGCTGAACAAGTTCGGCGACTTCGGCGGGAATTGATCGGCCTGATCCGCACGGTCTATGCCAACCTCTCTCCCTGGGAGAGCATCCGGGTTGCTAGATGTGATGCACGTCCCCAGACGCGTGATTACCTCACCTTGCTGTGCGATCAGTTCATTGAGCTTCATGGTGATCGTGCGGTCGGCGATGACCAGGCCATTGTTACAGGCCTTGCCCACGTGGGTGAGCGAAAGGTGATGCTCATCGGGCATCAGAAGGGGAAAACCCTGGCCGAACGCCAGGCTGCTAACTTCGGCTGTGCCCACCCGGAAGGGTACCGCAAGGCAATGCTCAAAATGCGGCTGGCGGAAAAGCTCAAACTTCCGATCGTCTGCCTGATTGATACCCCGGGTGCCTATCCAGGCATCGGGGCCGAGGAACGCGGCCAGGCTCTGGTCATTGCCGAAAACCTCCGTGAAATGAGCCAGATCAATACCCCGATTGTCTGCGTTGTTATTGGCGAGGGGGGATCTGGCGGCGCACTCGGCATTGGGATTGGTGATCGGGTGGCCATGCTGGAGCATGCCTGGTATTCCGTGATCAGCCCAGAAGGCTGTGCCACCATTCTCTGGAAGGGGGCCGAGCACGCCCCACGTGCGGCCGAGGCCCTTCGCATGACTTCACGCGAGGTTCTCAAAATGGGAATCATCGACGACGTTGTCTCTGAACCGCTAGGTGGTGCACACCGCGACCATCGTGAGGCCGGTTCGAATCTCAAGTCTTACATCCTCAGAGCTCTCAACGACATTGAGCGACAACCACGTGAAGAACTGCTGGACCGGCGGTACGCCCGGTTCCGGAAGATCGGCGTCTTTACCGAAGGGGACTGAAGTACTCCCTGCGGTTTCACCTTCTTAGCCGCAGGCAGCCCACGCAAGCGAGTGCTGCTGTCCCCCCCCCCCCACCCACTCTCAAAAAAACTCGATCCAGCGTGAACCACGTGGTTTAATTTGCCAGATTGGCCTCGTACAGGACGACAAGGCAGGCCCGCACGATTCATGCCCCTTGGTCGGTATTAAGAACTTCTAGAAGATCTGGCTGGACTATAGGTCCTTGAGTTGCAGACCGGCATCCGCCGCGCCTGGCTCATCTTTCAGCTTTTCACAGACCGCTTTTAAATCCTTGAGCGGGGTGATGAGTAACTGGCGATCAGGCGGAACAGCCTGTGGGGTTTGCATAACCTTGCGAACCCTGCTGGCAGCCTCTTTCTGTTGATCTCTGGCCTGCTCCTGGCGCTTTTGCTTGACGAAAATCTTGGCTTTTCGGTTGCAGACTCCCGCGAGAAATCGGAAGTGGGTGACGGTTTCAGGGGATTCGTCAGCAAGGTCGCGGAACGTGGCGTGGGCTGTTTCCAGCGATTGCAAGGCATCGTCTTGCACGCCTGTTTCGTCAAGGAAGCGTCCGAGCCGATCCAGTATGGAAGCGGCCTGGAACAGCTGGTGCTTGTTGGCAGGGTAACTGGCAACCCGTTCTTGCTGGACCGCCACGGCCGACCGCAACGTGGCTACCGCCTCAGCCGTCTGTCCCGTCTTTTTCAGCAGCATCATCTGCATGTTCAGACTGCCCACGATCTGGTTGGGATACTGAGGATTGTCAGGCTGCTCCACGGAGAGAGTCTGGAACATCTCCTGCCGGAGCGCGGTCACGCTTTTCCGAGCCGTGATGGCAACCAGAATCTTCCAGAGGTTTTCCCGATCCACCAAATTCGGATAGCGGCCGGAACTGGCCGCACGACAGAAACTTTCAAAAGCACTGAGCGCCACATCCTCTTCATCACAGACCGCCAACGGGATCACACACAGCTTACCGTGGGATAACCGCATCAACTGCTTGAAGTATCGCTCCCAGAGATCCTGCGCCGCAGACTGATCTCCCTGTTTCAAGCAAGCGATCCACTCTGAGACTGATCCCTCGTGGCTCTTGTCCAACCGCAATGTCACCTGAATCTGACGGACCCACTTGAACCTGAAACTGAGCAAAATCTTGGATGCCTGAGCCAGGATCCACCATCCAATCATAATGGCGTCCCTTCAGGGGGTGACAATTGGTGGCCCCGGACCCAAAAGCCCGCAAGCTAGACCTCCCACACGGGTCAACGCCTGAGTCCAGCCGCAAGTTCCCAAGCCTTGGGCCCCAATACGTGGTTCAAGGCTTGGCAAACCGCCCCTGCGCGACGTCCTGTTGCCAACAGGAACCGAAACCCAACCATCCGCTCAAACACACAGGCGATTCATATCTCAAAAATACTTCGGAACTTTTGCCCGTCATCGGGATGGATTGCGATTCAGGAGTAGAACAAGGGAAGGGTATCCTGAACCGATTGATCTACAAACCGGCCCGCGAGTGAACCAAGAGAACACTTTCACTCGCATCAAGCACCAGCTTTGCTTGGTTCCCGCCCGCAGCGCAGCCAGAGTAAACACCCATCTTGAAGCCGGTTCCCCAGGATGTGATACTGGTGACAATCCGACGAATTCGTCTAGGACCAAAGAATCACGTTTTTTTCTGATGACCCCGTAGAGAGACTGCAACGGAGATGCGAATGATTCGATTTTTGTAACCATTCAGCCGAATGCAGTGCTTGATCCTGGAAGCGGCGGGAGTTGGCCGGTCTTGAGGTACTCGCGAACAGCATTCGTCACGGCGGATACTGGGTTATGGCCCCTCTG
>CAIYJE010000180.1 GCA_903926465.1 uncultured Planctomycetales bacterium | reverse complement strand
GCTGAGGTTCTGGTAGGTGAACTCCAGGTCCTGGGCTCCAAAAATGACCGCGCTCACACGGAACTCGGCGTTGACGGTCACATCCAGGCTTTCCAGATTGCCGTTATTAATGATCAGGCCGGGGGTGACCACGCCATTGGTGTTATGGCCAAAGGTGACACTGAGCTTGTTCATGCCCGCGATTGAGACATACGCTGTACCCGACAACATGAACTGGTAGTTGTCGATGTTGTAGGTCTTGGTCGTGTCATAGGCATCGGTGTAGATGCCGGTCCCCTTGTAGGGCTTGCCTGTAGTGAGCTGGCTGAGGTTCTGGTAGGTGAACTCCAGGTCCTGGGCTCCAAAAATGACCGCGCTCACCCGGAACTCGGCGTTGACGGTGACGTCCAGGCTTTCCAGATTGCCGTTGTTGATCGTCAGGCCGGGGGTCACCACGCCGTTACTGTTGTGCCCGAAGGTCACACTGAGCCGGTTCATGCCGCCCACAGACACATACGCGGTGCCCGACAACATGAACTGGTAGTTGTTGATGTTGTAGGTCTTGGTGGTGTCATAGGCATCGGTGTAGATGCCGGTTCCCTTGTACGGCTTGCCAGTGGTGAGCTGACTCAGGTTCTGGTAAGTGAACTCCAGGTCCTGGGCTCCAAAGACCACGGCACTCACCCGAAACTCGGCGTTGACGGTGACGTCCAGGCTTTCCAGGTTGCCGTTGTTGATGGTCAAGCCGGGGGTTACCACGCCATTGGTGTTGTGCCCGAAGGTCACACTCAGCCGGTTCATGCCACCCACAGACACATACGCCGTACCCGACAGCATGAACTGGTAGTTGTTGATGTTGTAGGTTTTGGTGGTATCGTAGGCGTCGGTGTAGACGCCGGTTCCCTTGTAGGGCTTGCCGGTGGTGAGCTGGCTCAGGTTCTGGTAGGTGAACTCCAGGTCTTGGGCACCAAAGACCACCGAACTCACCTTGAACTCGGCGTTGACGGTGACGTCCAGGCTTTCCAGGTTGCCGTTGTTGATGGTGAGGCCGGGGGTCACCACGCCATTGGTGTTGTGCCCGAAGGTCACACTGAGCCGGTTCATGCCGCCCACAGACACATACGCGGTGCCCGACATCATGAACTGATAGTTGGAACTGGTGTAGGTCTTGGTGGTGTCATAGGCATCGGTGTAAATGCCGGTCCCTTTGTAGGGCTTACCGGTGGTGAGCTGGCTCAGGTTCTGGTAGGTGAACTCCAGGTCCTGGGCACCAAAGACCACCGAACTCACCTTGAACTCGGCGTTGACGGTGACGTCCAGGCTTTCCAGGTTGCCGTTGTTGATGGTCAGGCCGGGGGTTACCACGCCATTGGTGTTGTGCCCGAAGGTCACACTGAGCCGGTTCATGCCGCCCACAGACACATACGCGGTGCCCGACATCATGAACTGATAATTGGAACTGGTGTAGGTCTTGGTGGTGTCATAGGCATCGGTGTAGATGCCGGTCCCTTTGTAGGGCTTACCGGTGGTGATCTGGCTCAGGTTTTGGTAGGTGAACTCCAGATCCTGGGCACCAAAGGTCACGGAACTGACGGCAAACTCGGCGTTGACGGTGACATCCAGGCTTTCCAGATTACCATTGGAGATCACCAGCCCGGGCGTGCTGCCATGACCAAAGGTCACGCTGAGCTGGGCCATGCCACCCACGGCCGCATAGGCTGTTCCCGACATGACGAACTGATAGCTGGCACTGCTGTAGGTTTTGTTCACCGTGTCATACGTGCCGGTGTAGATTCCCGACCCGCCGTAGCTGGTACCGGTTGGGAACTGGCTGGTGTTCTGGTAGAGGAACTCCAGGTTCTGGGCACCAAAGCTGACCGAACTCACCACAAAGCTGGCGTTGACCGTCAGATCCAGGCTTTGCAGGTTGCCGTTGATAATCACCAGGCCAGGCGAGGAACCATGCCCAAAGCTCACGCTGAGCTGGGCCATGCCGCCCACCGTCACGTAGCCCGTGCCGGTCATGGCAAACTGGTACTTGGTCGAGTCATACGTGCCGGTATAGGTATTGGTGCTGGAACTGAACGCCTGGCTGGTGTTGGTGTACTTGAACTCCAGATCCTGCACGCCGAACGTGACCGAACTGACCACGAAGCTGGCGTTGACCGTGGCATCCAAAACCATCAGGTTTCCGTTGGCGACCACCAGGCCTGGGCTGGAGCCGTGCCCAAACCGGACACTGAGGCCATTAATGCCGCCCACATACAAAGATGCCGTTCCCGTCATTGCAAACAGGTCGGTGGCCTTGGTGTACTGGAACCGCATGCCGTTGAGATCGAAATCAACCGCGCCTACGCTCGCGTGAGACTTGACCGTCATATCCAGGTTCACCAGCGAGCCGTTTTGCACCACCAGGCCGGGCGTGGTGGTGGTTACCCCGGCGGTTGTGGTGCTGTAGCCAAACAGCACGCTGAGGTTACCCATGCCGCCCACTGTGGCGGATGCAGAACCGGCTAATGTGAACAAAGCGGTTGCATCTACATAGGTGAACCGCAAGCCTCTGGTGGTGATATTGACCCTGCTCACATTGATATCAGTATCAAGGGTCATATCGAGCGAGGTCAGGCTGCCATTGGTAAGCACCAGCCCCTTGGTGGCCGGCACGGTGGCCGTAACCACCGAACCAAACAACACGCTGACCTTGCCCAGCCCCGCCGCGGTAAAGCTGCTGGTGCCCGACATGGTGAAGAGCTGGTTACTACCCACGGTGCTCTGCGTGAACCGCAAGTGGTCGGCATTAAATGTCAGCGATCCCACCGTGATCGCCGACTTGACCGTCATATCCAGCGCGGTCAGGCTGCCGTTGGTCAGCACCAGGCCGGCGGTTGTGGTGGTCACCCCATTCAGCGTGTCGGACCCACCAAAAACCACACCGATGGTGTTCGACCGGAAACTGAAGCTGCTGGCACCGGTGAGCGTGAAGGTGGCCGGAATCCGGTCATACACCATCCGCAAACCGGTGGTACTGAACGTCAACCCACTGGTGGTGATATTGGAGTTCAGGGTCATGTCCAGGTAATCCACCTGGCCGCTGCGCAGAATCAGGCCGGTGGTACCGGCGGTGGTGCTGGTGGCGGTGGTACCAAGCAGCACCTGAATGGTGCCAAGAGCCGTTGAGGCCACCGATGCCGTACCGGTGACGGTGAGCATTTCCGGGCTGCTGGGGCTGGTCTGGGCGGCCGCGTAGGTCACCAGGGCCGTGGCATTGATCGTCATGCCCCCCACGGACCAGTTGGAGATCGTGCCCTGGGCGTTGAGGCTGGTGAGCTGATTGTTCTGAACAATCAATCCCGTGGTGGCCGGGATCGCCGGGCTGGTGGCCGTGGCGGCCACGGCTGGGCTACCGAGCAGAAGTCCAAGACTCTTGGCGGACGTTCCTGAACCAAACACCAGGCTGGCCGAGCCAGTCACGGTCAGCGTTTCGGGTGTACTGCCTGCGGCTGCGGCATAGACAACGGTGGTTGTAGCATTGAACGTGCCGCCCGCGATGATCCAGTTGGCGGCAGTGGCGGTAGCGTTCAGGCTGGTGAGCTTTCCACTGCTGATCACCAGGCCGGCGGTACCCCCGCCCCCCAGTACCAGGCTCAGGCTCTTGGCTGAACTGCCGGAGCCAAACACCTCACTGGCCCCACCCGTGACGGTGAGCGTTTCAGGTGTGGTGCCAGCGGCCGCCGCATACACCACGGTGGCGTTGGCGTTGAAGGTACCACCGGCGATCGTCCAGTTGCTGGCGGTCGCCGTGGCGTTGAGGCTGGTCAGCTGACCATTGCTCAGCACCAGGCCAGCCGTGCTGTCACCACCCAGCACCAAGCTCAGGCTCTTGGCTGAAGATCCACTGCCAAACACTTCAGAGGCCGCGCCGGTAACGGTAAGCGTTTCGGGCGTGGCGCCGGCCGCGGCCGCATAGACTACGGTGGCGGTGGCATTGAAGCTGCCACCGGCGATGGTCCAGTTACTGGCGATGGCCGTGGCGTTCAGGCTGGTAAGCTGACCGTTCCTCAGCACCATACCGGCCGTGCCGCTACCACCCAGCGTTAGGCTGAGAGATTTCGCCGAGTCACCGCTACCGAAAACTTCGCTGGCCCCGCCGGTAAGGGTGAACAATTCCGGCGTGCTGCCGGCGGCCGCCGCATAGACCACGGTGGCGTTGGCATTGAAGCTGCCACCGGCGATGGTCCAGTTACTGGCGGTCGCCGTGGCGTTGAGGCTAGTGAGGGCACCGTTGCTGAGCACCAGGCCGGCCGTACCGCTACCACCCAGCACCAGGCTGAGAGATTTCGCCGAGGCTCCGCTACCAAAAACTTCGCTGGCAGCCCCGGTAAGGGTGAACAATTCCGGCGTAGATCCGGCGGCGGCCGCATAAACCACGGTGGCGTTGGCATTGAAGTTGCCACCGGCGATCGTCCAGTTGCTGGCGGTAGCCGTGGCGTTCAGGCTGGTGAGCTGACCATTGCTCAGCACCAGGCCGGCCGTGCCGTTACCACCCAGCACCAGGCTGAGAGATTTCGCCGAGGCTCCGCTACCGAACACTTCGCTGGCGGCGCCGGTGATGGTGAGGCTTTCGGGCGTGGCCCCGGCGGCCGCCGCATAGACCACGGTGGCGTTGGCGTTGAAGCTGCCACCGGCGATCGTCCAGCTGCTGGCGTTGGCGACAGCGTTGAGGCTGGTGAGCTGACCGTTGCTCAGCACCAGGCCGGTGGTGCCGTTCCCGCCTAGCACCAGACTGAGGCTCTTGGCCGAGACTCCGGAGCCAAAGACTTGAGAGGCATTGCCGGTGATGGTGAGGGTTTCGGGCGTGGCCCCGGCGGCCGCCGCATACACCACGGTGGCGGTGGCATTGAAGCTGCCACCGGCAATGGTCCAGTTGCTGGCGATGGCGGTGGCGTTCAGGCTGGTGAGGGCACCGTTGCTGAGTACCAGGCCAGCCGTACCGCTACCACCGAGCACCAGGCTCAGGCTCTTGGCCGAAGACCCAGTGCCAAACACTTCGCTGGCTGCGCCGGTGACGGTGAGGGTTTCAGGCGCATCACCGGCGGCGGCGGCGTACGTGACGGTGGCGGTGGCGTTGAAGTTACCACCGGCGATGGTCCAGTTGCTGGCGGTTGCCGCGGCGTTCAGGCTGGTGAGCTTTCCACTGCTGATCACCAGGCCGGCCGTGCCGCTGCCACCCAGCGACAGGCTCAGACTCTTGGCTGAACTGCCGGAGCCAAACACCTCGCTGGCCGCACCCGTGACGGTAAGCGTTTCAGGTGTGGTACCAGCGGCCGCCGCGTAAACCACGTTCGCGTTGGCATTGAAGCTGCCACCGGCGATAGTCCAGTTACTGGCGGTAGCCGTGCCGTTCAGGCTCTTGAGCGTACCATTTTCAATGACCAATCCGGGGCTGTTTGCTGTGCCCAGAGCCAGACTGAGGACCTTCTGATCGCTGCCAAAGGTGAAGGTGACAGTACCACTCTGTGTGAATTGTTCAGGATTTCCGGCGGCCGCCGCCACATAGCTCAGGGTAATGCCTTGGGCCGTCAGGCTACCGCCGGCCAAGGTGGCATCGAGACTGACGGTGGCATCAAAACTCGCAAGGGAACCGGCGGTAAAAACGAGTCCGTGGGTTGCGCCTCCACCCAGGGTTGCCTTCACCGTACCCAGACCCTGAATATTCACCGTGGCTGCACCCGTGACCGCGAATGTGCTGGTGGCACTGGTGTAGGCGACCGTAAGTGAACTGGTGCTGAAGTTCAGGCTTCCCAGGCTCAGTGAATTGCTTGCTAGCGAGGCATTGACGCCCGTCAGGTTCACGCCTGTAGCGCTTTCGGTTACATGATTCTGGCCATCGACCGCAACGGTCGCCACTCCCAGTGAAATGGAACCCTGCAACCAGATTTCCGGAGTGGTTGCGGAATGGAGCGCAATCGAGCTTAGCTGGAAACTCGCCGCCGCGACGGTCAAGGTTGCTCCCTGGTCAACCTGAATGCCGGCCCCCACCAGCGCGGTGATGCTACTGCTGGGAATGGCCTGATTCACGAGTGTGCTTGGTGTGCCGGTCACCACCGCATTCATTCCGCCGGTGGCGGCGAATGTCAGGCTGCTACTGTTCAGAGTGACCGTACCCAGCAATTCGACCAACGGGACCAGGCTCTGGCCGGTGGCTGGGACAAAACCAACCTGCACCAAGCCCGCCGTCGTATAAACAGAGCCGCTCGACGTGAATGTTCCCGAGGTGTAGAAGCTCAGGCCGCCAGCGTTGACCGTATGGGGGTCAACCGCACCACTACCGCCGGTATTGGCGACAATGGTCAGTGTTCCGCTGGTGAACGTGGTGAAGTCATAGTTACTGGAGGCCAGCGTACCCTGGCCAGGCACAATGGTGTAATTACCCAGGTCGATACCGGTCAAGGCCGAACCGGTGAAGCTGGCAGTGCCAGTCACGCCACTGGAGGCCAACTTCTCGCCATTCACAAACCCGATCAGTGAGGCTGAGAATGCGTCGGCTGGCGACCCATCATAGGTCTTGGTCTGGTTATCGGCCGTGACCGTCAGGTGGGCGGGGGTTACCGTGAACGTGCCAGTTGCATAAGAGATCAAGTAATTACTGGCATTGAAGGTACCACCTGTGGCATCGCTTGGAGTGATGGTGTAAGGGGAAGCCACAACCGATGCCGTTGCATTTCCACCACTATTGCTAACGGAGAGGGTGACCTTGCCAATCGTATCGCCGTTCTTCAGGCCGCCTGCATTGGTACTGAACAGAGTACTGCCGCTTCCAAACGAGACGGTCTGGCCGTAGGTTTTGGACTGATTATTGGCGGTGATTGTGAGTGGTGCCTGGTTTACCGTCAAAGTGCCAGAGCTGTATAAGATTGCGTAATTACTGGGGCTGAAGGTACCGCCCGTGACCGCGCTTGGGGTAATAGCATAGCTGCCCGCAGCAGCCGTTGCGGTGCTGCCGAGTGAGCTGAGCGTCACGGAGCCGACCGTGTCTCCGTTTAGCAGGCCGCTCGTCGTGAACTGGGTGGCGTCGAGTGTATAGCCTGTGCCATAGGTCTTGGATTGGGGCTTGGCGGTAATTGTGAGCGTGGCCACACCGACATTCAGGGTGCCGCTGCTGAAGATGGTGAAGTCATAGTTGGTGGCGGCCAGCGTACCCTGGCCGGGCGTGATCGGATAATTGCCCTTATCCACTCCGGTGGTGGCCGTACCGCTGAAGCTGGCGGCACCGGTCACGCCGCTATTGGCCAGGTTTTCGTTATTCACAAACCCGGCCAGCGTGGCTGTGAACGCCGTGAAGACCTGTCCGTCAAACGGCTTGCTCTGATTATCGGCCGTCACGCTGAGGTGGGCCTTGTTGATCGTCAGCGTGCCGCTGGTGAAGGTGGTGAAGTCATAGTTGGTGGCAGCCAGCGTGCCCTGGGCAGGGGTGATCGTGCCGTAAAGTCCTGCGTTCTTGGCTGTGGTCGCAACACCACTGAAGCTAGCCGTACCGGTCACGCCGCTGGTAGCTAACGTCTCATTATTCACGAACCCGGCGAGCGTCGCCGTGAACGGCGAAAATATCTGACCATCATAGGTCTTGGTCTGGGCATTGGCCGACACGCTGAGGTGGGCCTTGTTGATCGTCAGGGTGCCGCTGGTGAAGGTGGTGAAGTCATAGTTGGTGGCAGCCAACGTGCCCGTGGCCGGTGTGACCGCATAATTACCGCTGTTAACTCCCGTCGTAGCCGTTCCACTGAAACTGGCGGTTCCGGTCACACCACTGGTGGCCAGCGTTTCGTTATTCACAAACCCGGCCAGCGTGACGGTGAACGAGGTGAAAGCCTGACCGTCATAGGTCTTACTCTGGGCGTCGGCCGTCACACTGAGGTGGGCCTTGTTGATCGTCAGCGTGCCGCTGGTGAAGGTGGTGAAGTCATAGTTGGTGGCGGCCAAGGTGCCCAAGGCAGGGGTGATCGTGCCGTAAGTTCCCGCGTTCTTGGCTGTGGTCACAGCACCGGTGAAGCTGGCGGTTCCGGTCACACCACTGGTGGCCAGCGTTTCGTTATTCACAAACCCGGCCACTGTGGCGGTGAACGGGGTGAAGACCAGTCCGTCATAGGTTTTGGTCTTGGCGTCGGCCGTCACGCTGAGGTGGGCCTTGTCGATCGTCAACATGCCGCCGACAAAGATCGTGAAGTCATAGTCATTGGCAGTCAAGTTGCCCGCGCCGGGAGTGATCGTCCAGGTCCCCACGTTTTTGGCCGTGGTGGCTGTCCCGCTGAAACTGGCAGCACCATTCAGGCCAATCCCGCCCAGCGCATCACCATTCAGAAGCCCGCTATAACTGGCCGTGAATCCAGTGAAAGTCTGGCCATCGTAAGTCTTGCTCTGAGGCTCGGCGGTCACAGTCAGGTGGGCCTTGCCAATCGTTATAGCCTGCGGTGTGCCGGTACTGGATCCAAAACGAGTATCGCCGCCGTAGATCGCCGTGATACTATGACTTCCCGCGTGCAGCAGGCTGTACGGCAGCGAGGCTGTTCCATTGACCAGCGTGACAACGCCACCGACGTTTGTTCCGTCAACCTGGAACTGAACCGTGCCACCAGGCACAGCATTGATGGCCATACTCGGGCTGACAGTGGCCGTGAACGTGAGCGACTGGCCGTAAGTTGCCGATGCTGCTGCTGTCACGCTAGTGGTGCTGGCACCGCCCGTCAGGGTTGTAAGCACCACATCATTGCCGGTACCACCGTGGTAGCTGATGCTGAAGGTTTGCCCGCTTACGGCATCGGTATACGTGGCCCCTTCGGCCAGGCCCGCAAAGTTGCCGACTACAGCATCGGTACCATCATTATTAATAATTGTGTATGTGGAACCAATCGCCGAGGCTGCACCTAAATTCACCACCAGCGTGCTCAGGCCCAGGTCGACCGTGCCGGTCACGTTGGCCTGGCTGTAACCGGTTCCCGGCGTGGTGCCGTTCAGGTTGACGGTGACGGTGGCCGTGGATACCAGCACCAGATTTCCGGTATTAAGTATGCCGGAAGACGCGCCACCAGGGTTCAAGCCGGTGGTCGCCGTCAAGGTGCCTGTCGTAGAGCTGACAGTACCAACTCCGTTGAGCGCCCCAATCGTATCGCTGAAGGTCCCAAGGTTCAGGGTGCTGCCAGTCTTCAGGGTCACCGTTGCCGTATCAGACAACTGGTTGGCGGCGAGTAGCTTGACGAGGTCGGTTCCCAAACCATCTCCCACCACCAAGTTGCCGCCAACGGCGGTACCGGTTGCGGAATTCAGGTCCAGCTCACCGGAAGTGACCGTGGTGGTGCCGGTGTAAGTATTGGCACCCGTGAGCGTGACCATACCGGTGCCCGTGCTGCTCACGCTCAGGTTGGTGGTGCCGGAAATCACTCCGCTGACGGCGATACCACCCGTGCTCGCCGCATTCAGATCGATCCGGCCCTGGGCTGAAATGGAGAGCGTGTTCACCCGGCCGCTCACCGTCAGCAGGTTTGCCGTGGTATTGACCACCGAGCCGCCGCCATTCTGCAAATCAAAGCCACGGGTAAGGTTGGCCGCCGTGCCGCTATAGCTCAAATTTCCACCATACAAGCCCACAGCGCTCGTCGCATTACCCAGGTTACTGGAGCCGGCTGCAACCACGATGCTGCTGGCCGCCAGCGTGCCCCCGTACACCTGCGTGAGACCCGTATAGGTATTGGCGCCGGAAAGCGTGACCAATCCGCTACCGTAACCACCCGCAATCACACTGCCTCCACCTGAAATTACGCCGCTGGCCGTGATGCTGCCCGTGCTATTATTATTCAGCCAGAAATAAATCCCGCTGGCAACCGTAATGCCGCCTGAGACCGTGAGTGCGTTGGCCGTGGCATTCACCAGGTAAGCATTGTTAAGGCCACCTGCGCTGACGGTCAGGCCACGGGTGAAGGTGGCGGCCGATCCTGTGTACGAGAGAATCGACGCCGTGGCCCCAGATCCACCCAGCACCACCGGAGTGGTGGTGTTACCGAGGTTACTGGCACCAGCCGCAACCACAATCGTGCTGGCACTCAGCGTCCCTTGACTGATGGTGGTGGTCCCGGTGTAGGTGTTGGCACCACTCAGCGTGACCTCGCCCGTACCCGGACTGTTCACAATCAGACTGCCGACACCGGAGATCACGCTACTAACAGCAATTCCACCCGCGCCGGTCGTCGACAGCGTGAAGGGACCGGCATTCGCAATCGCGGCACTGACCGTGAGTGCGTTGGCCGTAGTGTTGGTCAGTCCGCCACCGCCGGCGCTTACTGTCAGGCTTCGTGAGAGGGTGCCTGCTGCACCCGTGTAAGCGAGTGTGCCCACCGTTGTTGAAGTACCCAGAATCACCGCGCTGGTGGCGTTACCCAGGTTGCTGCTACTGAAGCCAGAGATCACGCCGGCACTCAGGGTGCCCGTACTGATGGAGGTGGTACCGGTGTAGGTATTCGCTCCACTCAGGGTCAAGGTGCCGGTACCGCTCTTGACCAGGCTGCCCGTGCCGCTGATCACCCCCGCAAAGGCTGCGGGGCTTGTGTTGTCTGCACCAATCGTCAAGATATTCGCATAATTCAGCGTGACCGTGCCGCCCGTGCTACCGCCGCCAGACAGTGAGCCAATCGTTTCATTACCGCTCAGATTCAAAGTGGCACCGCTTGCGTTGGCCAGCACCACGGCCGACGCATCGGGCAGCGTGCCACTGGCTGCCGTCAAATAACCCTTGTTGATGGTGGTGGTGCCGGTGTAGGTGTTGGCATTGTTGAAGAAGACTCCGCCGGTACCCGCGCTGTTCACGGTCACATCGCCGGTTCCAGAGATAATCGCGGTGGAGGTGAACGCGATATTGCCCGCACCGGCGGCGTTCAGGGTCAATGTTCCCGTGGCCGTGATTCCCGTGGTAGTCACGGTCAGCATGTTCGCTGTGGTGTTCAGCAGCATACCGCCGCTCGCTGTGACCGTGAATCCTCGCGTGAACGAAGCCGCCGCACCGGTGTACGATAGGGCACCGCCATTCAGGTTCACCGCGCTGGTGGCATTTCCCAGATTACTGGCACCGCCTGAAACGACCATTGTGTCAACCGACAGCGTGCCCCCATAGATCTGGGTGGAATTCGTATAGGTGTTGGCGCCTGAGAGTGTCACGACTCCAGAGCCCGAACTTCCCACCACAATCCCACCCGTTCCCGAGACGACCCCGCTGACGCTAATGTTTCCCGCATTGTTGGCATTGAGCCAGAACCAACCTGAGTCGGATATTGTGCCGGAAACCGTGAGCAGGTTGGCCGTGGCATTGGTCAGTGTACCGTTGGCACTTGGGATAGAAAACCCGCGGGTAAAGGTCGCGGTATCCCCGGTATAGGTAAGGTTTCCGCTACCATTGAACACGACAGCACTCGTGGCGTTACCCAGGTTACTGGCACCGCTGGACACCACGATAATGCTGGCACTCAGTATGCCTCCGGTGATGGTGGTGGTACCGGTATAGGTATTGGCTCCACTCGGGGTGAAGGTGCCGGTGCCGCTCTTGACCAGGCTGCCCGTGCCGCTGATCACCCCCGCATAGGCTGCCGGACTGGTGTTGTTTGCCCCCACGGTCAGCGTGTTCGCACCCAGGGTGATGGTGCCACCGGTGCTGCCGCCACCAGACAGTGAACCAATCGTCTCACTGGTCGCCAGGTTCAAACTAGCCCCGCTTGTGTCCAGTAGCAACACGGCCGAGGCATCAGGCAAGGCCGACCCGCCTGAGGCCGTAAGTGTACCCGCACTGATGGTGGTGGTGCCGGTGTAGGTGTTGGCACCACTCAGTGTGAGCGTGCCGGTTCCCGTTTTGGTCAGGTTGCCCGTGCCGCTGATCACCCCCGCAAACGTGGTGCTTGTGTTCGCGCCACCGACCGTCAAACTATTTGCACCCAGAGTTACTGTGCCACCGGTGGTGCCGCCGCCCGCCAGTGACGCAATCGTCTCATTACTGGCCAGGTTCAACGTGGCACCGCTGACATTGGCCAAAGTCACAGCCGAGGCATCGGGCAGGGCCGACCCGACCGAGGCCGTGAGTGTACCGGCGCTGATGGTAGTGGTACCGGTGTAGGTGTTCGTTCCACTTAGAGTTAGTACACCGGTGCCGCTCTTGACCAGGCTGCCGGTGCCGCTGATCACACCCGCAAAAGCTGCCGGACTGGTGTTGTCTGCACCTACGGTGAGTGTGTTCGCACCCAGAACGACAGCGCTACCAACCGCTCCGCCGGAAAGCGAGCCAATCGTCTCATTACCGCTCAGATTCAGAGTCGCACCGCCGACGTTGGCCAGAACCACAGCCGATGCATCCGGCAGCGTGCCACTGGCGGCCGTCAAATACCCCGCATTGATTGTGGTTGTGCCCGTGTAGGTATTGGCATTGTTGAAGAAGACTCCGCCGGTGCCCGCGCTGTTCACGGTCACACCGCCCGCCCCAGAGATGATTGCGGTCGACGCGAACGCGATATTACCCGCACCGGCAGCGTTTAGAGTTAATGTTCCCGTGGCTGCAACCCCTGCGGTGGTCACGGTCAGCAAATTCGCTGTGGTGTTCAGCAGCGTGCCACCGTTCGCTGTGACCGTGAAGCCCCGCGTGTATGAGGCCGCCGCACCTGTGTACGAAAGGATGCCGCCGTCGAGGTTCACAACACCGGTGCCGTTCCCCAGGTTACTGGAACCAGCGGTGGCGACTAGGGTTTCGACCGATACCGTTCCACGGATCCAAAAAAGACCTGTAAAGGTATTGGCGCCTGCCAGTGTGACCACTCCAGGACCATATGAAGGACCTCCCAGCGCGATCTGACCCGCTCCTGATATGACTCCGGTGACCGTGATGTTTCCTGTACCGCCCAGATACCCAAGGGCACTGTTGGAGATGTTGCCAGAAACTGTGAGCAGTTTGGTTGAAGAATTGATCAGCGTCGCATAGTTGCTGGTCATCGACAAGCCACGGGTGAATGTTGCGGTATCTCCGGTATAAGTGAGGGATGCCGCTCCATTAATCAGGATTGCGCTCGTAGCGTTACCCAGGTTACTGGCACCGCCGGAAACCACGATACTGCTGGCACTGAGAGCGCCTCCGGTGATGGTGGTGGTGCCGGTGTAGGTATTGGCTCCACTCGGGGTGAAGGTGCCAGAGCCCACCTTCACCAGGTTGCCCGCGCCGCTGATCACCCCGGCATAGGCTGCCGGACTGGTGTTATCAGATCCTACCGAGAGCGTATATGTGAAAAGATTTACGTTGCCGCCACTAGTGCCGCCGCCTGTCAGTGATCCAATGGTCTCGGAATTGTAAAGGTACAGGGTTGAAGACAGCGCATTGGCCATGATCACGGCAGAGGCATCGGGTATCGCGTTGTTATTCGTGGTGTCGGATGCATAAAGGTGGCCATAGACTGTGGTGCTGCCGGTGTAGGTGTTTGAGCCGTAAAACACGACATCGCCAGTTGCGGCGGCAATCGCCACGCTACCGGCGCCTGAGATCACGCTTTTGAGATGAAGCAGGTTCGTATTGGAAACCAGGGTCAAGGTGCCGCCACTCGCCACGGACACTCCGCCGGTCGGTCCCACGATGAAATTATTCGCCGAACTGCTGATCGTGCCTCCGCCGGCATTGACTGTGAGGCCGCGAACATACGTGGCATCCGAGCCCGTGTAGGCGAGTGTGCCTGCGGTATTGGTGGTGCCCAACACGACGGGGCTGGTGGCGTTCCCCAGATTACTGGCACCGCCGGAGACCACCACACTGCTCACACTCAACGTACCCGCACTAACAGTGGTGGTGCCGGTGTAGGTATTAGCACCAGAGAGTGTGACCACTCCACTCCCTGCGTTGTTGACAACCAAGGCACCGACTCCAGACACCACACTGGTCACCGTGATGCCGCCCGTGCTTGCCGCCCCCAGGGTCAGAGGCCCCGCAGCCGCAATACCGCCAGTGGCAACCGTCACCAGGTTGGCCGTGGTATTGGTGATCGTGGCGCCCCCAGCACCTACTGTGAACCCACGTGTGAAGCTTTCTCCAGCACCGGTATAAGATAGGGTACCCGCGGTGGAAGCACCGCCCAAGACGACAACGCTGGTTGCGTTGCCCAGGCTGCTCGCACCGCCGGAGACTGCGATACTGCTGGCACTTATCCTGCCCGCACTAATTGTTGTGGTGCCAGTATAGGTATTTGTGGCAGAGAGCGTGACCTGACCCGTCCCCGGACTGTTCACAATCAGCGCGCCGGCACCCGAGATCACGTTACTGACCAAAACTCCACCCGAACTGGTGGCCGACAGCGTGAACGGACCCGCATTAGTTATACCGGTACTTACCGTCAGCAGGTTGGCTGTGGTATTCGTTAAACCACCGCCGCCGGCATTCACGGTGAACCCACGTGTGAAGGTGTCGGTCGCACCTGTGTAAGTGATGGTGCCGGACATAGTCACGCTGCCCAGCGTCACCACACTAGTGGCGTTGCCCAGGCTACTAGCACCACCTGAAACAGCAATCGTGCCTACACTTACGGTACCGGCACTGATAGTGGTTGTACCGGTATAGGTATTGGCACCAGAAAGCGTGACCACACCGGTGCCCGTACTATTTACCACAACATTGCCGGCTCCCGAAATCACGCCACTGACCGTGAGACCACCCGAGCTGGCGGCGCCGAGTTGCAACATTCCACCAGATGCCACTGAGATATTTCCAGCCAAGCTCGCAGGTGATGTACCTGAATAAGCGAGAATCAGAGTGCTTGCATTGACGGTGGTGGTTCCGGTGTAGGTGTTCGCCGCTGAAAGGGTGACCACGCCAGTACCGGAGCCGGAGTTGCTCACGCTCACATTGGTGGTTCCGGAAATTACGCCACTGACCGTGATGCCACCCGTACTTGCGGCATTGAGCGTGATCTGCCCCCCCGAGCCAATTCCTCCACTGATCGTCAGTAAGTTCGACGTGGTGTTGATAACCGATCCGCCACCGTTGGACAAAGCGAACCCACGAGTGAAGGTAGCCGCCGCACCGGTATAGCTCAGGTTTCCACCGTAGAGCCCCACCGCGCTAGTCGCATTACCCAGGTTACTGGCGCTGGTGGCAACTACAATGCTGCTGGCTGACAGCGTACCCCCGTACACCTGAGTGAGCCCCGAGTAGGTATTGGCGCCGGAAAGCGTGACCACACCCGAACCGTTCGCAACCACGCTACCGGCACCTGAGATCACACCGCTAACCGCGATACCTCCCGTACTATTATTATTCAGCGAAAAATACATACCCCCAGCAACAGTAATACCGCCCGAGACGGTGAGCGCATTGGCCGTGGTATTCACCAGGAACGAACTATTGGTGCCACCGGAGTTCACAGTCAGTCCACGCGAGAACGTGGCCGCGGCTCCTGTGTACGAGAGAATGGCCGTGGTGGATCCAGCTCCGCCCAGCACCACAGGAGTGGTGGCGTTGCCTAGATTACTGGCATCGGCGGCAACCACGATGCTGCTGGCGTTCACCGTACCGGCGTTGATGGTGGTGGTACCGGTGTAGGTGTTGGCACCACTCAGCGTAACCTCACCCGTGCCTGCATTGTTCACAATCAGACTGCCGGCACCCGAGATGACACTACTGACGGAAATTCCACCCGAACCGTTGGCCGAAAGCGTGAACGGACCAGCATTGGCTATCGCGCCACTTACCGTGAGTGCGTTGGCCGTGGCGTTGGTCAGGCCGCCACCGCCGGCGCTTACCGTGAACCCGCGTGAGAAGTTCACGGCGGCACCCGCGTAAGCGAGTGTGCCCGCCGTTGTTAAACTACCCAGCACGATCGCGCTGGTGGCGTTACCCAGGTTACTGCTAATGACGCCAGAGATCACGCCGGCACTCAAGGTGCCCGCATTAATGGTGGTGGTACCGGTGTAGGTGCTCGCCCCGCTCAGGGTTAACGTGCCGGTACCGCTCTTGACCAGGCTGCCCGTACCACTGATGACACCCGCATAGGCTGCAGGGCTAGTGTTGTCTGCACCAATCGTCAAGATATTCGCGTAATTCAGCGTGACATTACCGCCCGTGGTGCCCCCGCCCGTCAGTGAGCCAATCGTCTCATTTCCGCTCAGATTCAGGATGGCACCGCTCACGTTGGCCAGAACCACAGCCGACGCATCGGGTAGCGTCCCGCTGGCCGCCGTCAAATACCCTTTGTTGATGCTGGTGGCGCCCGTGTAAGTATTTACGTTGGAAAAGAAGACTCCGCCGGTGCCCGCGCTGTTCACGGTAACGCCGCCAGCCCCAGAGATGATGGCCGTATTATTGAACGCGATATTACCCGTGCCGCCGGCATTGAGAGTGAGTGTTCCGGTGGCCGCAATTCCTGCGGTAGTCACGGACAGCATGTTCGCCGTGGTGTTGGTGATTCCGCCACCGCCGGAATTCACCGTGAACCCACGCTTGAAGCCATCGGTTGTGCTCGTGCCCGCGTAAGCCAGTACACCCGCCGTTGTCGAGTCCCCTAAAATTACCGCGCTCGTCGTATTGCCCAGTGGCCCATTGGTCGAGGCCAGTACCGACGCATTCACACTCAGCGTGCCCGCAGCAATCGTCGTGGTGCCGGTGTAGGTGCTGGCTCCAGTGACCGTCCAGGTGCCAGAACCCTGTTTCGTAACAATGCCGCTGCCGGAAATCACGCCGCTGTAGGTGGTGCTGGTATTATCGACCCCCACCGAGATTGACGTGGTGGTGCCCAGGCTCACCCCACCCGCGCCAGCCAATGAGCCCAGGGTCACGCCGTAGGTGTTGCTTACGACCAAGGAACCGGCATCGGTCAGTGCTCCGCTCACCGCGTTGGCTACGTTTACCGTAAGCGTGGCACCACTGTTCACCGTGATCGTGTCGGCCGAAGTGGGCAGGCCGCCCACCCCCGAGCCCGCGGTAATGGAACCCCAGCTCGTGTTGGACGAGATTACGATGTTGCTGAGCACCACCCGCGGCTCAAGCCCCTCGATCATCGCCAGGCTATGACGCCGGTTCCGCCGCAGCAGGCGAACGGTCACTGCCGACCGCCGCTTGAACAGCCGTGAGAACATGGGATGGAGCCGGAACCATCCGAGAAGGTTGAAAAGCATGGGGCGAATCCTGTGAACTCAGCGGGAGATGAACTGGCAGAGAGCCTGGCGAACTAAAAAATTGCCAGGCCGAGAATGATCGAGACGACCGTGAGGCGGGGTGTATTTTTGAAAGCTGGAGCTTACGTGGGCTTGCTTGCTCGGAACGGTCGCTTGAACTGGCTGAAGCACTGAAACAGGAAATCAAGCTGGAAATGTGAATCGTTGGAATCGCTTGAGCCGGGTCAGTGGTACGCGTTGACTCCCCACGACGGTGTGGGGCCGGTGTGACACAGCTCCCGCGCAGGCGGAAGGTGTGGTGACCCGTAGTAAAACGCGCCGGATGAGGTTGGTTCACGCCAAAATTTAAAAAATAAAAATCCCGAACGCCCGATATACGCCGGTCGGATGCCTGAAGAATATCTGCGCCGCCTCACGTTTATCATAAAATGAGGCTTTTTAGTCGGCCTTTGCTTTCGCTCGGGGCTTGCCCTTTCTATTCCTTTGGCCCCCCCGATCCGTCTGGTCGGCTGGCTGCCCCGGGCAGGTTTCGCAGGGCAGGCGGGATCGGCAACGTCAAGGCCACCCGGAACCCCAAGGAGGCGTAGCGATCTTCTGCATTGAGCCAAGAGCGACGCGCGGCCCATATGTCCTTCGCAGAGGTCAGGCAGTAACTCCCGCGTGTCATCTGCTGGAAATCCGCAATGGGAGCCCCGATAGGATTTACTGCGGGTAAAGACAGGTGCCTGGAATAAGATTCGGGGTCGAGCGCGTCTTGTGTCCATTCCAAAGCGTTGCCATGAACATCGTACAGGCCGAACCCGTTCGGCCTGAGTAAGCCGACTTCATGGAGCTGGCCACCCGAGTTTTCGCCATACCAGCCGGCGTCGGCCAGGTCGCTGTCCAGGTCACCCATCCAGGTGCGGGTTGTGGTGCCCGCTCGATAGGCATATTCCCATTCCGCTTCCGTCGGTAAGCGGTAACCGCTTCCCTCCAGCGTGTCTACCCCTGACTGACGCCGGGCATAGAGCGGTGCTCGCTGTTCCATCTGGCTCAATTTCAAGCAAAAATCAATCGCGTCGTATACGTTCACAGCGTCTTGCGGCAATTTGCCGTCTTCTTTGCCGTTGCCCTTGGCTTCATCGGTGGCTTCAAGACCGTTCGAGCTGGAAAATCTTTCCATCACCCGGCGATATTGTTGCCGAGTGACTTCGTGAATTCCGAAATAGATTGGCCAGGTCAAGATCACCCGGTGCTGCGGTGCCCCAGCTTGAATCATGGTCCTATTGATGGTATCGCTGTCCGCTAGACTCAGGGCCGCTTCAACCTCCTTGACGGTGTTTCCCATCAGGAATTCACCGGGTGGAATCAGGACGAACTTTATGCCCAAGGAGTTGGTGTATTCCACCGGCACTTTCAGGTACCTGGCCCAGGCTTCCTGGTGGTTGCGGGCGGTTGCCGCATCAAATGGGGCCACGGCCGGAGCGGGGATGCCGGCTGGCCAGCCCTTCCACTCAGTGGGTTCAGGAGCTCGCTCCTGAGTTGGTACGGTGCTAACTGTAGAAACGGGACGAGCAACCACTCCGCCGGTCTGGTTCCAGTTTTTCCAGGCCAGGAATAGCAACCCGGCCATCAGTGGTACGCAGAGCGCTGCCACTGCCTTCCAACGTCTCCGAACGGGCCGTGGGATGGCCGGAAAGGATGACGATGACCAGTTCCGGTTGCCTGGCACTGGGCGTGCGCTTGGCAGTTTCGTCGAGTTGCGGATCAATCGCAACAGTTCCACCGACTTGATGCTGTGGTTGGTGCTGGCCTCGACCTCGGCCTGACAGCGGTCCAGCAAATCGGCCACTTCACGTGCGGTCTGGAACCGATCCTCGGCGTTCTTGGCATGCAATTTGGAGATGATTGCCACCAGCCAGCCTGGAAGCTCGGGGATAATCTCTGGAAGTGGCCGCGGCGTATCTTCGGCTACCCTGCGCAGAATCGCCAACGTGTTGCCGGCGCGGAACGGCGGGTGCCCGGCCGCCATGGTGTAGAGCACGCTGCCCAGGCTGAACAGGTCGGCCCGGCAGTCCAGCGAGCTGCCGTTCGCCTGTTCAGGCGCCATATACATGGGGGTACCAGTAATGGTGCCGCTCTGGGTCATACTGGCATCGTCGATCACTCGCGCGATGCCAAAATCGGTAATTTTGACCCGGTGCTCGTCGCCGTGCTCGATCAAGATATTGCTGGGCTTGATATCCCGATGAATCAGCCCTTTTTCGTGCGCGGCGGCCAGGCCCCTGGCGACCTGGCGACCGATGGCCAAGATCTGCGGAAGATCCAGAGGGCCTTGCTGATTGATCCGGTCCTGCAGCGTGATGCCATCTACAAATTCCATGGCCAGAAACGGTAGTGGTAGCTCTTCTACACTGAAGACCCGCACAATATTTTCATGGTTGATCGCCGCCACGGCACGGGCTTCTCTGACAAACCGCTTGCGCGGGGCGGAGGTCGTGGCCAGTTGTGGGCTCATTAGCTTGACCGCCACCACCCGGTGCAGCTTCTCATCAAACGCTTTCAAGACCGTGGCAAACCCACCCTGGCCCAGCAACCCCAGAATCTCATAGTGGCTTAGCCTGCCCTGGGAGTCTGCTCGACTGGTGGGTTGCAGGACTTCAAGATATTCCTGGGCGTGGTCGTGCTGATCGCTGGAATCGGACCCGTTGGCAAAAAGTTTGGGGTGGGTCAGGCTGATCGGGGTGAGACTGGGGTCTGAAGCGATCTTGGGCTCCAGGTAGTTATCGAGGTTCTCTTGCTGGACGAGTAACGCCTGAACCTTGGCCAGTACGTCCGGGTCGCCAGCGCACACGGTTTCCAGGTAAGAACGCCGGGCGTCCGGGTTGGCAAGTTCCAGAGCATTCTCAAAAATGGCACGTAAAGTCACGGTTTGAGGTCTCTGGTTATCATTGAACCGAATGGCCAACCGACAGGAATCCAAGACGTACCCGGTTCAACGCGATATCAAGTGGTTCCGCACGCCAAAAAAGTTGTCCAACTTTGGGTTTTTTCTCAACGGTCCTCAAGTTCTTCTCGGAGCCACGACCGTGCAAAGGCCCAGAGTCGGTCGGCCGACCGCGGTGACATCTTCAACACCTGAGCCGCCTCTGGAATGGACAAGCCGGCAAAATAACGGAGCTGGACCAGGGTGACCGCCTCGGCATCCACGGTTTGCAGTCGCGAGAGAGCCTCATCCAGGGCCAGAATGTCCACTTCATCGTCGGGCGTGGTCGGTTCCACGGCATCCAGGTTGCGTCTGACAAACTCTCCACCGTGCCTGATCCGTTGCTTGCGGCGCGCGGAATCGACCAGGATTCGCCGCATCTCGCTGGCTGCAGCCGCAAAGAAATGGGCCTCGCCCTGCCACCGGGGCGCATTCTCCTGGTGGCCGATCAATCTCAAATAGGCTTCATGCACCACGGCCGTGGCTTGCAAGGTTTGGCCAGGCTGCTCCAGGGCTATCAAGGCTGACGCCAGTTTCCGTAGTTCATCATAAACCAGTGGCAACAGCTCCCCGGCCGCAAGCTGGTCTCCCTGCTCAAGCTTCTCCAGGATCCGCAACAGTTCTTGCATCTACGCCGATTCAGAAAAGAAAATCAGGATGCTTCTTGACTCTACCAACAAAAATCGAGCCCGGAAACATAAATCACTGAGCGATGTCGCATGTTGTAATGCTATGCAGTCAGGGGTTTTATTCTCACGGGGTTTCACGGTTCTCGTGGTTCAGTCGGTGGGTACGCCGCAACGCGTTCACGGTCTCATGGGCAAGCCGGGCTGGCTGCGGAAGTCGATGCCGAGGCGCGGTTGCCAGCACCACGCCCACGGCATTGTCCAGGGTGATCTTGTGGCCTGGTGAGACGAACAGCGGTTTGACCCTGTTTTTGGTGCGTACCACGGCACCAATAGTTTCACCCTGGTCGAGCAACGGGCTGAGCGTACCACGTGCTGGGCCGGGTTCCTGATAACTGCCGCAGAGCCGGCTCTTGGCGCAGCCGATGGTCGGGATGCCAAGCCAGAGGCCCAGGTGGCTGGCCAGCCCCAGCCGCCTGGGGTGGGCAATTCCCTGGCCATCGCACAGCACCACATCGGGCACGGTTTTTAACAACCGGAACGCTTCCAAAACGGGTGGCGCCTCTCGGAATGACAGTAGCCCCGGCACGTAGGGGAATGAGATAGGTGCCACCACTCCCACACGCTCCACTTCCACCATGTTGGCCTGCGTATCCAATACCACCACGGCCGCGTACAGGTGGGTATCGCCCCGGGTGTAAGAGACATCGGCCGCAGCCACGTATCGCCAGGCGGGCAGGGCGGTGGTGGTATCCACCTGTGACGCAATCGCGGCCTGAAGCGTTCGCGCTTCGGCTGGGCTCAGGTTCCAGGGGTGAAGCGGCTCGAAATGCATCTCGATAAGGCTCACCACAGTTAGAAGATTGGATAAGCCATAGACCGGCCCGTGAATGGTAGGGACAGATTCAACCGTTCCGATTCCGTGTCCGTCCTTGGCGAATCATTCTATTGGGTGTCTCTCGTGGTGAGCGTCAGGCTTTCGCCAGCCTTCGCACCGTCTGGGCGGCACGCTCGATCTGGGGTTTGCTCACATCCAGGTGGGTGCAGGCGCGCAGGACCTGGGGGCCCAGGGCACTCACCAGAACCCCCTGCTCGCGGAGGGTGGCGGCAATGGCGGCCGCGGTTCCCAGGCGGGGCTCAACCACAATCCAGATCAGGTTTGTCTCAGGCGGGCCGAACTCCAGCTTCAGGCCTGGGGTTTCGGCCACGGCCCGGGCCAGAATCTGGGCATTTTCATGGTCTTCCGCCAGGCGATCCACGTGGTGCTCAAGCGCATGCAGGGCGGCGGCGGCAAGCACGCCCGCCTGGCGCATGCCGCCTCCCAGAACCTTGCGGAGCCGGTGGGCCTGGGCAATTGCCTCTTTGGAGCCGGCCAGGGCCGAACCGACCGGTGCCCCTAGCCCTTTCGAGAAGCAAATTGAGACCGTGTCAAATGGCGAGGCTAGCTGGGCGGCCGGTAGACCCAGGGCCACGGCGGCATTCAGGAATCGGGCGCCGTCGCAGTGGAATGCCAGTTTGTGCGAGTGGGCCCACGTGCCAATCCGTTCAACGGCGGCCGGGGCATGGACGGCTCCCCCCCGGCGGTTCAGGGTGTTTTCCAGGGTCACCAGCCGGGTTCGCACGTAGTGGCAGTCATCGGGGCGAATCAGGCCGTCAAAGTCTGGTCCATCGAGATTCTTTGAGGCGGGGGCAACCGTGCGGGTAGTCACGCCCCACAGTCTTGCAATTCCGCCTCCTTCCCAGACGTAGACGTGGGAGGTGGGGTCGCACAGCAGTTCGTCACCGGGCCGGGTGTGCAGGCCAATCGCAAGCTGGTTGGCCATGGTGCCGGTGGGGGCGAACAGGGCCGCCTCTTTGCCCAGCAGTTCGGCCGTCCGTTCTTCCAGCCGCTTGATGGTCGGATCTTCGCCCAGCACGTCGTCGCCCACCTCGGCCTCGGCCATCGCCTTACGCATGGCGGCTGTCGGTCGGGTCACGGTATCGGAACGGAGATCAATAATCGCGTCCATCAGCGCAGGATCCTTTTTTTGATCGGGTGCCGGCTGCCCCAGAAGATGCAGTCCCGCTTCTCAAACCGTACAGGTTCTCCAGATCTTCGCATCCTGTCTCTGCCATCGCAAACGGCAAGCGTTGGTTTCAGGCTCCTATCCAGGGGATTGACCCTCTGGCGCGGCCGGAGTTAAGTTCAGCAGTCGCTCCATCTGGGGGCAAGTCACGGGGCCGTGGGCTCGACGGCCGGGTATATTATTGTGAACCGGTGGACCCAGGGTGCCCCAGGCTGGGCTCTTTGCTGAAACCGTCGTCCGATTGATTGATTCCTTGACGCTGGAAAGTTGCCATGTCTGTGCCGCTTCGCATGAACCTGATTCACTGTGCCCATCAGGATGCAAGCGAGGCCATCCGGCGATTGCGTGACCACCTGGGGGTCAAGGGGGACGTGGTCTCTCCCCAAGGCCAGGCCAAAACCGTGGCCGTGTTTGGAGAGCCGCTGACCCCCCAGCAGGTGGTAGAGCGAATCTGCAAGGATGTTCGCCAGCGCGGCCTGACCGCGGTGCTGGACTACACGGCCAAACTGGATGGCGTAGAGCTGAATCCAGACACGGTCCGGGTGAGCCAGGCCGAGCTTCAGGCCGCCTATGATCGGGCCAACCCAGCTTACCTGAACACGTTGCGGGCCATCCGAGACAACATTCTGGCTTATCAGCGGGCAATCTTGCCGCATGACGTTTCTGTGAATCGTGGGCCTGGCTGGGATGTAGGGCTGCGGTACCGGCCCTTGAAGCGAGCCGGGATGTGCGTGCCGGGTGGGGCGGCCGCCTATCCCTCGTCGGTTTTGATGACGGTGGTGCCGGCCCAAGCTGCCGGTGTTGCTGAAATTGTGGTGGTGGTGCCACCCACTCGGTTCGGCGGTTACAACCAAGATTTGCTGGCAGCCTGCCACTTGCTGGGTGTGCGTGAGGTTTACAGGATTGGCGGGGCCCAGGCGGTCGCCGCTCTGGCCTTTGGCGTGGAAGGGATTCCGCAGGTCGACAAGATTGTGGGACCGGGCAACCTGTTCGTGGCGCTGGCCAAGAAGTTTGTGTATGGCGAGGTTGATATTGATAGCATTGCCGGGCCCAGCGAGGTGGTGGTCATTGCCGACGAGACGGCCAGGCCGCAGTACGTCGCGGCCGATCTGATCAGTCAGGCGGAACACTCACCAGGGTCGAGTATCCTGATCACCTGGGTGCCTGGGTTGATTGAGCGGGTCCAGGCGGCTCTGGAAGAGCAACTCGCCTTTCTCGACCGTGGCGCACTGGCCCTGGATAGCCTGGAACGCTTTGGTGCCCTGATACAAGTGCGTGATCCTGATGAAGCCGTATCGCTTACCAACCTGATTGCCCCAGAACACCTGCATATTTCCACAGCCAATCCCAACCCGCTTGCCGAGCGGTTGGTGAACGCAGGCGCGATTTTCCTGGGGCATGAAACTCCGGTGGCGCTGGGAGATTACGCGGCTGGCCCCTCGCACGTGTTACCCACGGGCGGCACGGCGCGCTGGGCGTCTGGCCTGAGTGCCATCGATTTCCTCAAGCGGTCGAGCTTGATCCAGGTCGATCGTCGGGGGCTTCAAACGCTGTCCGAAGATGTCCGCCGGTTGGCCGATGTCGAAGGGCTGACGGCCCACCGATACAGCGTGGATGTCCGGTTGGCCGATGCGGATTCCCAGCCTGGTGGCTGAGCCAGTGCCGCTGCCTGACAAGAAATTCACGGAACTGCATGGTGCCTTCTTACCCTATGACCTTTGAGATTCGCCCAGCCACTGCTGATGATGCCGAGACCCTGGTTCGCCTGATCCGCGAACTGGCGGCCTATGAGCAGCTTGAACACGAGGCCAGGGCGACCCCCGAAGCGATCCGGCAACACCTGTTCGGCCCTCGTGTTTGTGCAGAGGCCCTGATTGCAGAGCAGGGGGGTGAACCGATTGGCTTTGCCCTGTTCTTCCAGAACTTTTCCACGTTCAGGTGCCAGCCTGGTCTCTACCTTGAAGACATTTATGTTCAGCCAGAACATCGAGGCCGGGGGCTGGGCAAGGCGATGTTTCAGCGGTTGGCTGCGCTGGCGATGGAGCGCGGCTGTGGCCGGCTAGAGTGGACGGTGCTCAACTGGAATGAGCTGGCCATTGGCTTCTATCGGGGTCTAGGGGCCATGCCTCTGGACGGGTGGACGCTGCAACGCCTGGACGGGGAATCGCTTACTCGGCTGGCCGGGTCGAACCCTGGTCCTTCGCCTGGCGTCTGAGTACTGGCAATTCCGTTCCCCCCTCGTATCCTTTGAACTGACTCTACTGGTAGATCTTCGTTCGCTTTTCTCCTGGAAGGAGACCCTTTCCCATGCCGGCCTCTCACTTCCTGCCGCACATTGATCAGATGGCCGGTTACGCCCCTGGCGAGCAGCCCAAAGACGGTGTGTTCATCAAGCTGAACACCAATGAGAACCCGTACCCGCCCTCGCCGCGCGTGTTTGAAGCGATCCAGAATCAGCTTGATGCCCGGCTCAGGCTCTATCCAGACCCCATGGGTACCGAGTTCAGGAACCAGGCGGGCCAACTTTTTGGCCTGAGCGCCGACCATTTCTTGCCTGGCAACGGCTCAGACGATGTGTTGACCATCTTGGCCCGATCGTTTGTGGGCCCTGGCGATACAATGATCTCGGCCACCCCCAGTTACATCCTTTACAAGACCCTGAGCGACATTCAGAATGCCCACCTGGTGCATCTGCCGTTTGAGGCCGACTGGTCACTGGATCCGGCCAAATTCGCGGCCGAGGCTGCCCGGACAGGTGCGAAACTGGCGTTTTTGGCGAACCCGAACAGCCCCTCGGGCACGGTGCTGACCCCTGCACAGGTGGCCGACCTGGCTCGTCGGCTCAGTTGCTCACTGGTGGTCGACGAAGCCTACGCCGATTTTGCCGATGCACACTGTGTAGACCTGGTTCGCGACCACCCCAACGTCATCATTACCCGGACCTTCAGTAAG
The DNA here is from genome assembly GCA_903926465.1 of uncultured Planctomycetales bacterium. Classification (GTDB taxonomy): domain Bacteria; phylum Planctomycetota; class Planctomycetia; order Isosphaerales; family Isosphaeraceae; genus CAIYJE01. The sequence continues at coordinate 44,416 of CAIYJE010000180.1, read as the reverse complement.
GGGTACGGCCTGGCAGGGCTCAGGCTTGGCTACCTGGTGGCCCGGCCAGAGGTGGTGGCCGGCCTGATCAAGGTCAAAGATTCTTACAACTGCGACCGTTTGAGCCTGGCTGGCGGCACGGCCGCACTGGCCGATCAGGCCTACCTGGCCGAGACCCGGGCCAAGATTCTGGCCACCCGCGCCCGCCTGACCGACTCTGCCCGGTCCATGGGCTACCAGGTTCCAGACAGCCACGCCAACTTTATCTGGTGCCTGGGCGGGCCGCCGGCCACACCCACGTACGAAGCCTTGAAGAGCCAGCATATCCTCGTCCGGCTCATGCGCTATCCTGGCCTGGAACCGGCCATGCGGATCACGGTGGGGACCGATGCCGAGATCGACCGGTTACTGGAAGTGTGGCGGGGGTTGGTGTGAGCGGCGGCCAACCCAGGATCGGAATGGACTTGATGGACGGTATGGACCAAGAAAACGACCACGAACCTGGAATCATGGTTTTTATTGAGTCCATTTCGTCCATCAGAATTATGAGAACCGGCCTCTCAAGGACAAAGTGACGGCTGCGCGAGCACCTGGCCGCCGGGGAACATTTGCGGATACGCTTCGTCGCGAGTCATGGGAAACACGTGGCCGTCAAGGTACAAGCAGTTCGCTGTACCGTGTCGGTCCCACGCAATCCACGTATCCAGGACCTTCGTTCCCAGCCAAACATCGTAGTCATCCCGGCGCGGGTCGCCTCCCTGGGGCGAGGCGAGAATTCCCGCCGCGTTCCGCTCATTGAAGACAAGTATATTGCTGGTGCCGGCTTCTTGCTGCAACCGAAGGAATGTGTACCTGCCATACGCTTTGGTTTTGCGGCTCATAATGGAGTTCATCAAGTAGCTGGAAGGATTGCTGAAGCCGTTGATTGTTCCATCGGCCTGCTTGATCGGCTCTGTGCGTGTGATATCGCTGGGGCAATGCAAAACCGCGGTCTGTCTTTCCATGCCGCCGATGAGCAGGTCTTCCCAATAGATCTTTTCAAAGGTTCCGCCTTTTGCCTGCTGGGAACGGGAATCAGGGTTATTGGGAAGTTGCAAGAAAAGCTGCCCGTGACTCTCTAGGTAATAGTTCAGCGCCAGGCCAATCTGATGCAAATTGTTCCGACACTGCGTGGACCGCGCTGCCTCGCGAGCGCTGATCACCGCAGGGATCATAAGCCCCATCAGCACGCCAAGAATTGCCAGGACCACCAGAATTTCGACCAGGGTGAAACCCGTACGCAGACAATACTTCATCGCGATGACCTCTGATGCAAAACAGGTCGCCAGCCATCGGAACCATCTTTTACATTTGTAATAGATACGGTCAGGCCGCGCCCGGTGCAAGGAGTTTTGTCGCATTTTTTTAGACCATGCTGTCCAGCACACTCAGAAGCGGCTTCTCACGGAAAGAACGACTGCTGGGTCAGTACCTGTCCGCCAGGGAACATGGCCTGGTAGGCAGCGTTTCGTCGGGTTCCAACCACGTGTCCGTCCAGGTACAGGCAGTTCGAGACCCCGTGCCGCTCCCAGGGAATCCAGGTATCCAGCACCAGAGTGCCCAGCCAGACGTCGTAGTCGTCTTGACGGGTCTCTCCGCTCTCGGGTGAGTTGAAGATTCCCGCAGCGTCCCGCTCGTTGAAGCAAATGAAGTTACTCGTGCCCATTTCCTGCTGGAACCGCACAAACGACCAGCGTCCGTAGCGCTTGGTTTTGTGGCTCAGCAGCGAGTTCATCAGGTAACTGGTGCGGTTGCTGATGCCGTTGATGGTCCCGTCGGCTTGCTTGAACGGCTCCACTCGCGAGATGTCGGTGGGGCAGCGGAAAATGGCCTCGTCCGCGATTTGCACGCCCTGCTTGGCAATTGACTCTTGAGCAAAGGTATTGTTGATGAATGGCATCAGCTTGTCGGCCCAGAAGATCTCGGCAAACGACTCAGACTTTGCCACCTCGGATAACGAGTCGGCATTGAACGGATGGTGCAGGAAAAACTGGCCGTTCCAATAATCCATGTATTGGTTGGTCGCCAGGCCAATCTGATGGAGGTTGCTGCGGCACTGGGTGGCCCGAGCCGCCTCGCGGGCCGCCTGTACGGCCGGTAAGAGCAAGGCCACCAATACCCCCACCACGGCCAGCACCACCAGTAGCTCGATCAGGGTGAAGCCGGTTCGTTTGCATGTCTGCATCACAGGACCTCTAGCAAAGGCACCGACTACGGTATTACGTTTTCTTAAAAGATAACATTTTCTGGGTAGCCTGCAAGCCTGCGAAGGAGCGATCGATTTGATACCATCATTATCGGTAGCTCTGACCCGTGGGCCTGCTTGGAGTTTTATGAGCCGTGAGCCAGAATCGACGTTCGGCCGCAATTGAGCGAACGACCCGCGAGACCGAGATCCGCCTGGCTCTCGACCTTGATGGCAATGGAACGGCCCAGGTGGCCACCGGGGTGGGTTTCCTGGATCATATGCTGGAGCTTTTTGCCAAGCATGCCCTGATGGATCTGAATGTGCAGGCAAATGGCGACCGGCATGTGGACGACCACCACACCACCGAAGATGTGGGCATTGTGCTGGGCCAGGCACTGGTGGCGGCGCTGGGAGATAAGGCGGGCATCCGTCGCTATGGGCATTGTGTACTGCCGATGGATGAGACGCTCGTCACCTGCGCGGTGGACCTGAGCGGTCGGGCCTATTTTGGGTGGACGGTGAACATGCCGGCCCCCCTGATTGGTACCTTTGCCAGCGAACTGGTGGAAGAGTTCTGGCGGTCCTTTGCGTTTGCATCGCGGATGAATTTGCACGTGCTGCAGCATAGTGGCCGGAACACGCATCACGTGAGCGAGGCGATCTTCAAGGGAATTGCCAGGTCGTTACGGATGGCCTGCGAGAAGGATCCCCGTACGGATGCTATCCCCTCGACCAAAGGAAGTTTGTAAATGACCGCGACTGGAACCCCTGCTGGGGCCCGGACCAAGCGTTGGCTGGTCCAGGGCACTCTGTTGCTTGTCGCCATTGGGTTACTGGCGTGGACCGTGTGGGGGAACCGCGACCAGATTCAGCAGGTTATTGCCAGCAAGCCGGATCCCAGGCGGCTGGGCTTGGCGTTTTTGCTGTATATGCTGGGGATGTGTGTCACCTTTTTGCGGTGGCATCAACTTGTCCGTGCGCTCGGGTTGCCGTTTCGGCTGGCGGACGCCTTCCGGCTGGGGTTGATTGGCAACGTCTTCAACCTGGTGATCCCAGGTGCCGTGGGAGGCGACCTGATCAAGGCGGCGTTTCTGTGCCGCGAGCAGGCAAAGAAGACTCAGGCGGTGGCCTCAATGGTGATCGATCGGGGCGTGGGGCTGCTGGGCTTGTTTCTGCTGGCCGGTGTGGCTGGTTTGTTTGAATTGCCAAATGCGGTTCCCCAGGTCCGGGGCCTGATTGGTATGGCCTGGCTGGCGGTGCTGGCTGGTGTGGTGGGCCTGGCGGTGCTCTTTACGCCCGCGCTTTACCGACCGCTTTTGCGGTTGGTGGCCGGAAAGGGCCGGCTTGAGGCGGTGGCCCAGGAATTCATCGAACTAGCTTCACTCTATCGCGAACGGCTTGGCGTGGTGGTGTTGGCACTGGCCCTTTCGGTGCTTGGGCACCTGCTGTTTGTGCTGGCCTTCACGGTGGTAGATCAGGCCCTGTTTCCAGCAACCGCGCCGTCACTGGCCAGACATTTGGTGATCACGCCGCTGGTGCTGTTCACCACGGCCGTCCCATTGCCCATGGGCGCGCTGGGGCTGACCGAAAAGGCGAGCGAGGCGATTTTCAAGCTGATCGACTTTCCCGGTGGGGCGGTGGCGATGATGGGCTACCGCGTACTGATGTATGTGGGGGGGCTGCTCTGTGCCCTGGTGTACCTGGCTAACGCGGCCCAGGTTCGTGCCCTACGGCACGATGCCGAGGAACTTGAAACCGAACTGGAGCAGGGAGACCTGGGCCAACCGGGCGTGGGCTGAGGGGGGCCGCGCGGGCGGTAAGCCGTTTCCTGGTCCTGGCCAACTTGCCCTCGGGGTCGTTGAAAGACTGACATTGCCGGTTTTGGGAGGTTTGTTTAAGGTCCGCCCGCTGGGTCAGGTTTTCGGCCGTGCCACCGGGGAGAAAAGACTGATGACCGGTCGGCATTACCAGGGAATTCTGGGAATCTTTGTGCTGGGGCTGAGTGCCGGCTGCTCGCTGGCGCCCAAGTCTTTTGTGCAATCAAATGACCCTGCTCCCTTGGTTCGAGCCCGATCGATGGCCCTCAACCAGTCCCAGCCAGACTCGGTGATGGTGCCTGCCCTCATTGCCCGGCTGAATGATCCCGATGCCGTGGTCCGGATGACGGCCAGCGAAGAGCTGAAACGCCGGACCGGTCAGGATTTCAACTATGCCCCCTGGGAAGATGAACAGGGGCGGGCCCAGTCGATGATGGCCTGGCAGAACTGGTGGAAGGCCAAGCAGGGAGGGGTGACCGCATCGCCTCAGCTTGCCAGCCGTAGACCGGTGATTGTGGGCTCGGCTCAGCCAAAGCGAAAACGCCGCTGGGGGAATTCGCGAATCGAATAAAGTCAGGCTCTCTCAACCGTGTCGCAGGTTTTGAATCCAGCTAGCTCTCCACCCGAACGTAGCACGCAACCTCAGTTCCGGATCTTTGCCCGCTTTTCCGCAACCACGATGCTCTCAATCGCTTTGTCGTTGAACACTTGATCCCACTTCTTTGATTGTGCGACAGGCCATGGAGGGCCGCCGCAAATGCACCCGACCCGGACGATCCCCCAGAATCTCGCGCCTCGGTGGGAGGAATCCGTAGGATCCGGCCCGGCCTGGACCCAGTCTTGGCTGTTGAGCCCGATTCTCTACTTTGGCGATATGGCGCTGTTGCTGGCGGCCGCCTTGGGGGCACCGTTCCGTCCCCGTGCTGGTCAGCCACGGTTGACCAGCGTGGTGGCACGTCAGTTTGAGGCTTTGCTGCTGAGCGGTCTGCCCGTGGTTGCGGCGATCCACGTGGGATTTGGCGCGTTCCTGGCGATGCAGGCCTTCTTTCGCGCGACCATTGCTGAAGCCAACGGCGCGGTGGTCGGTCTGGGAATGATGCGTAGCGTGGCCCCCATGCTTTCGGGCTTGTGTCTGGCCTGGTTACTGGCCGTGCGCTGTCATGCGGAACTTGGCGGCGGACTGCGTCGGGGGCTGGATGATGATCCTGCCGACGTTCTTGATCGTGATCTTGCGGCCGGCCGCAGTGGTCCCGACCCTCGCCCGCTGCCCGAGGTGGGCCGGGTGGTGCTGGCCCGCCTGCTGGCCGCCATTCTGGTTGGCCCGTTGCTCACCGCCTGGGGGGCCACGGTCGGCTTCTTCATTGGTGCGGTGATCTCCAGACGCATGCTCGGGCTCACTCCTGGGAGCTACTTCGGCTTCTTCTTTGAAATGCTGCAAGTGCCAGACGTCCTCAGCCTGCTGGTCACCGGGTCCGGCTTTGCCGCGGCTGCTGCGATGTCTGCCTGCCGAGAATCACTTCGGTCTGCGCCTGTGGTTCCCCGGGAAGGCCCGGTCCCGCTGGCGTTGTTCTGCCCCGCCAGTATTGGCCGGGCCGTGGTTTACGCCCTGATCACCATGCTGGTGATGAACGCCTGCTGGTTCACGCTGGCCTATCAGGCTGGGGCTCCGTTTGGCCCACACATGGTCGCCAAGTCACCCACCGACTGAAACCACCAGCACACCGGATTGCGTGACCAAGAATCAAATCAAAGGGGCCGGGGATGAGTCGAGGAATGCTCAGGGAATTGCGAGTTGGCCTGATCTTGCTGGTGGCGCTGGCCGGCCTGGTCGGCCTGCTGGTACTGGCCAGTGTGGGCCCGGGCTTCCTGGGTCCCAGACGCACTCTGGAAGTGATCTTCAAAGACGGGCAGGGAATACGCGCGGGCTGTCCGGTACGGGTGGCCGGCATCGACGCCGGCCGGGTGCTGGGCGTCGAGCTATATGAGTCTGAGGAAGGGCTGCGAGTCAAAATCCGGGTCTCGATGCCGGTGGATGTGGCCGATCGACTCAAGCAAGACGTGCGCATTGCCATTGTGCCTGGGCTTACCGGTCAGAGCACGGTGAACGTGATTGGCTCTGGAAAATCCAAGGTCGCGCTGGTACCTGGCCAGGTGATCCAGGGGGTTGAGACATCGATGTTCGACCCGATCCTGGAGCAGATTGGGATGGGGCCCGGCGAGCGTAAAAACCTTCAGCAGACCATCGCCGAGATTCGTGAAACAATCACCACGGTGGCTCCCCGTCTCCGCACCACCCTGACGTCGCTGGCTGACACGTCCAACGACGTTCGCTCTTTGCTGGCGAACATCCGACCGCGGATCGAAGCCACCGCCGAGGAGATCGAGGGGCTTGTGAAGGGGATTGACGACACCAAGATCACCACCATTCTGGAGCGAGTGGCCAACCTGACCACCCAGGTGGATGCGCTGGTGACCCGCACCGAGCCGGCCCTGACCGGCACGCTCAAGAGCGTTCAATCTCTGGCCACCGAGATCCAGGATCTGGCCCATGACAACCGGCCACAAATTGATTCGCTGGTGGCGCGCCTCAACGAAAGTAGCGCCAAGCTGGACACCGTGCTGGCCAACTCTCAGGTGGTTAGTGACCAGGCGGCCTCCATGCTGACCCAGAACCGAGCCGACGTGGAACGAACCCTGGCCAACGTGCGAGACGCCAGTGGTACCGGTCTCAAGCTGGTCCAGAAACTCTACGGCAACCCGTTCTACCTGAGTCCGTTCTACAAGCCGAGGCCCGAAGATATCGTGGCCCAGGAAATGTATGACTCGGCCAACTCGTTCCTGCTAGGCTCCAAAGAATTCCATGATGCTCTGAAGACGCTCCAGTCTATGCAGGGGAAAGCGATGACCAAACGCGAGCAAGAGGCCTATAACCGGCTCTTCACCCGCGCCTGGGATATGACGGGCCAGCTCAACACCATGCAGCGCCAACTGGCTGATCAGATTCGCGATAATACACCAGTGCGTCGATAGGATGAATATTTTACCTAAGTTACCAGGAGTGTCAGCTGTGTTGAAGTCTGGGCAAGTGTGGAAAACCAGGGAGGTTCCCGAGTTCACTTCCCGGAACGACGTTCATGCGTGCATGCAGAAGAAGTGTGATTTTTCGCGCCTTCGGTTAAACTCCACCCAGCTTCCGGTCGATTGGATATGTGTGGAGGCTCGGTGGGCAGGTCGCCGGCGGAGGCCGGTTCCTTTGATCTGCTTCTGATGCCGATCGCAGCCGACCGGTTACCCAGGGTGGGTAAGCGGAGGTCAGGCTCGGCCGGAACTGCCGGGCTCTCGCAACTATAGGGGAGACTTCTCATGGAAATTCATGGTGCCGGTGGGGCTCAAGGCCCTCAACCCATTTACCCTCGGCTGGCCGCTTTCACCGTGGAAGCAGGCCAGACGGTTCAGACCCAGGCTCCTCGCGATCGGGTGGAAATTTCCCCGATTGGCCGGATGCTTGACGGGGTCGCCCGACTTCCCGAAATCCGTCATGAGAAGGTCGAGGAGATTCGCAGCCAGATCGCCTCGGGTGTTTATGAAACGCCTGAGAAGCTGGAACTGGCACTCGATCGAATGATGGACGAATTCTCGGGCTGGTGAGCCGCTTCACCACCCAGTTCGGGACCACATAAAACTTGATCGAATGGACGAGATCGACTTACTAGCCCAACACGGGCAAGAAAGTTCGGTCTCGTTTTTTTGCGCGCCGATGTGTCTGACGAGGAAGATTCAGAATTCTCCAGGGTTTTCCAAGGTTCAGGGTCGGTAAGGCCGATTATCTGGGTAAGACGGGTTTGTGGGGTCCAACCCCTTGGGTGGAACAGGATGTTTTGCCCTGGACCCACAGGCCGTGGGTGGGTGCATCCCGGTCCTCTGGGACGTACTTTGCCAGGAGGTCTCTTGATTATGACGATGCGCGAACGATCGCGAGCGGCCGCCGCCGTGGCGGCATTCGGCCTGAGCCTCCTGGGCCCGGCCCTAGGTGTGTGCAGTGCTGCCGATGATGAGCCACGTGGTCTTGGCCGGCTCTTCCGGCTGGGTACCAAGCCGGCTGCCAACAGCCAGCCCCCCGCCCAGCCTAGTCCGGCCCCCAAGCCGGCCGTGGATGTGACGGATACGGGTGCCCCAGCACCAGCTCCCTCGCCGTTCTCCACCACCAATCCCCGCTCGGGACGGCCGATGCCGCCCCCGGTGGATCCTTATCCAGCCGTGACTTCGACCGGCAGTGGCAGCCCTTATGGCGCCGCCGGCCGGAACCCGTACGGTGGCGGTGCGAGCGGAACCGCCGCTGGATCGGCGGCAGCTTCCACCGGCAGCGGTCCCAGTGCCGCGGGTGCCAGTAGCGCAGGGCCTCGGTTGGTGCCTCAGCCACGGGTCAGCAAGGCTGTGACCGAAGCTCCCCCGTTGCTGACCCGGATTCAGCTGGGTCGGTCCGATGATGGCCATACCTTCGGCATGTTTCTGCAAATTTATGCCGACGGTACGGTGATCGACACCGAAGGGGTCCACAAGGTTGGCCCTGATGTGATGCGGCCCTTGGTAGAAACCCTGCGTGCCTCCGACGTGGGCCGGATCAAGGGGCATTGCGGCGGCCCGCCGGTTGACTTCATCCAGCAGGTGATGATGACGGTTTACGACCAGAACCGGGGCCGGCTCCAGGCCAATACCTTCTCGTTTTCTGGCAACCCCTCGGGCTGCGACCCGAGTATTGCCAAAATTCAGGCCGCCCTGGATGCGGTGCAGGCCAAGATCAGCCCGGCCACGGCCGCGCCGGTGACCACCACTCCGGATGGTGGTGTGCCCCTGACGGTACCAACCTCGGCCGCCGCAGCCATTCCGCCGGGAATTGATGCCGCTCCGCCGATCCCGGTCCTGGGGTCGCCCACCGCGCCGTCGCCCACCATCCCCACCTTTGAGGCCTTGCCCAACGGCTGAAATGATCCACCAGGGTACGGCCAACCCCCGGCCCTGTTTCCGTTCCGACCGCAGAGCAACCGCCCTTATGCTTCCCGTGACCACCGCGGGAAGCATGGAGGGCGGTTCGCTTTGACCACCGGGCGGTCGACGCGTGAACCGGCGGGATTTAGAATGAAGTATCAGATTCATTTCGTTGGTTTAACAGCCTGAAGCTGGGCGGGTTCCCGCCCGCTCTTAGCTGGGCTTGTTCCTGGAAATCCGCCGTGTCTTCTTCCCCTTCGGAATCCATCTCGCTGCCGCCGCTCAACCTGCCGCAGGGGCCGGAAGACAAATTTCGTGAGTTTCTGGAGATCAGGGGTGAGAAGCTGACCGCCCCCAGGCGTACCCTGATCGCCCACATTTTCGCGCACCACAAACATTTCGACGCCGACGAACTGGTGTCCGACCTGCAGACCAGCGGCCAGCGGGTGAGCCGAGCCACCGTGTACCGTACGCTCAGGCTGCTGGTGGAGGCTGGGATCTTACGTGAGCTGCGGCTGACCAATCGCACGGTCTATGAGCATGACTACGGTTATCCCTCGCATGACCACATGCACTGCACCGAATGCGGCACCATCCTCGAATTCACCAACGAGGAGATTCGCCAGCTCCGGGAACGGATGGCCAGCCTGCATGGCTTTCGAGCCTCGGGCCATCGCTTCATCATCACCGGTAAGTGCGGCAAATGCCTTCGCGCTCGCAGCCCCAGACGCCGGCTCGATCTGATTTGATTTAGAACCACGAATCAAACGTATCAGGAAAACGTAAGAACCGAGATAAATCAAGACTGGAAGGCTTGAAGAACAGAACCCGGGTTTGCGGTGTCCGGGTTCGTCCATCAAGTCCATTCCGTCCACTCTCCACCCACGACCTGGAGTTCTTCAATCTCCTCGTATGGCGTGAGCGGCCAGGCTCAGGCTGACGATCTTCGTCAACTCGGCGGATGGTTCCGAGGAGTCGGGCCCTGAGAAGATCCCGACCAGGTTCTTTCCGATCTGGACGGGAGTCATGATCAGGCCCCAGGGGAACCCCCACCATCCGGCCACTCCCGAGATCAAGGCTCCCTTGAGCTGCGTCTTGGTTCCACACGAGCGGCAGCACATCTGCGGCTTGCTGTGCCAGGAGGTCATGACCAACATCGACCAGACGGTGTGCGAGGTATGCACATCCACCGGTCCGGGCCCGCCGCACCGGGGACAGTCGCCCTGATGAACGGCGTTCACGTGGTCTGCCATGACTTTGTCGGGAATCTGCTCGGATACCGCGAGTAGAACTGCCCCCTGCTGGCATTCCTCGTTGCAGAACCGGTGGCCATGGTCTTTCACGCCGCCGAACAGGATCGTTGTTCCGCAGTAATCACAGTGTGCCATGACGATTCGCCCTTGAGTTCGGGTGCTGGTTGGTATTGATCCTTGATGGTTACAGAGAATTACGGCCGAGACGCAGGTGCGTGACTCTGCCCCCCTGGGATCTCTGCTGGGCCTGTTATGTGTGTAAACCGACTGTGAAAGAAAAAGGGGCTCAGAACACCTCGGTATGCCGCGTTGCCGGCCTGGGTGCCTGAAGATCCAACGTGATCAACCGCCCGCCGCGCTTCCAGGTGGGTGGGCCATACGCGCCCAGGCCGGTCACCCGCCCGTAAACCAGATCAATTCCCTTCCACAGGCCATGATAGTTGTTCACATGATCATGTCCGCAGAAGACGGCCACAACCCGGCCTGATTTCTGGAACCGTGTGAACGATTCGCCGGTGTCGCTATCAAAGCAGATGTTCTCGGCTTTTACGCCTTGCGCACTGCCCGAGTCAAACAGGTCGCGATACTCGACCAGCGGGATATGCACAAACACGGTGATCGGCGTGTTCACCCCGCGCTCGGCGTCTTGCTCCATCTGACGGTTGAACCAGGCGAGTTGCGGGTCGGAAATGCGCCTGTCGCCGGTATCGTAGCCCACCTGGAAGAAGAACAGGCTGGCCGAGGGTTTGGCCGCGTCACCATTCAACAGGTCGTAGCGGTAGCAGTAATGGCGGCCGGTGGGGGCGTCGATATACCCCTGAAACCCGCGCTCCATGTTCTGGCGGATCTCGTCGAGCGGTTTGGACCCTTCGGCCTTGTTCACGGGGTAATCATGGTTGCCGAAGCAGAGCGTCCACGGGGTCTTCAACCCGTTCAAGATGCTCATGCCGGTCCATTCCACAAGCTTATCGTTGTCATTATTCACGAAGTCGCCCGTGTGGATGATGAAGTCGGGCTGCTCACGCTCGATCAAGGACCGCAGCAGACTTTCGGTCGCCTGATTGGAGTGCTTGACGGTGTCTGGATGGAAATGGGTGTCGGCCAGTTGCAGCAGGCGCAGGGGCCTGGGCCGGTTGGGCGTGAAGCGGATATCAAGGTGATCGCTGGCCTTCTGATGGATCAGCATGTCGCCGTGTCGCGTTTCGGTTTCGTCGGCCCAGGTGGGGCGGGAGATGCCAAATGCCAGGGCCGGTGCGCCGGCCGCCAGGGTGCCAAGGAACTCGCGTCGTTTCATGGGGTATCTCTTCATGTCCAACCAAGGAGATCCGGTTCCGCTTCACGTCGTACCCGTATTTTAGCTAATGGTCGCTTGATGCACATCGTACATTTCCAGGCTCTTGGCGAGCTTTGACCCCGGTTTGCTGATAAGCTGGATCCGCCTGGCTGGTATTTCCCTGCCGGGATTGGCTGACTGAAGTTGAGCCTTCAAAACCTGGTGTGGTCTGGAAGGGGGCATCCTTTGACGTTTGATTATGGTCAAGAGCTTGCGAGGCGGACCGCCCAGTTCGCCGGTTACTCGAAGAAGATGCACCACCGAACGCATGAAGTGGCACATGGGCCGTGCTTTATCATCTTCGATGATCGGCCGCCGTCGGGTGAGTTTGATGAGCCCGGTTTGACGGAGTCTGCCAAGCCGGCCCTGGAACTGGTGATGGCCGGTTTTGACGATGCCGGGATTGCCAGCGTGACGGTGGACGATGATGCCGAGATAGGCGAACTACCCGATGAAGGGTGGCGGCAAGACGATTCCCAGATCCGTTACATTCAGTTCAGCTTCGAGGAGCATTGGTTCTGCATGGATCTGCCGCTTCCGACCCTGTATCCGGCCGAAGCCGAGCAGATTTTGCGCCGGCGGCGGGGCTTCTTCTATCTGCGAGATCGCCCTGAATTCACGCTCAACGGTGAGGATGTCGATGGGATCGACCCGTTCCGCAAGATTTATATCTACGGCGACGAGGAATCTGCGGCCGAAGACATGGCGTTCATCTTCTTCCAGGTCTGGCGGTTCCCCGTGGACTGGCGGTTTTATGTCACGGCCTCGGCTTTTGGCCCTGGGAAACCCCGATGGGAGCGCGGAAAGCCGATTGAGTAGCAAGCCTCTGGGAGCGCAGCGATCCGAAGGTGGCATGGATGACTCTACCGAGAGTCATCCGTGACCGGAAGCCTAGACGCCCGCGAAGCGTCTATGGATCCTCCCCAGGTCAAGAAAAGTAAGCAGGTGTCAAGTATCACACGTCACGGATGACACCGATGGAGTCATCCATGCCACCAGGCCTGAAGAGTAAGCACTTTGCCACGGCCACCGGCCACGGATGAATCGGCTGGCGAATCGCTTGAATAAATACTGGTGTGTTTATTCCAGGTAACCCAGATCAGCCAGCCGCTGCTCGATGATTGCCTGATCGGCATCCGAGAACGCAAACTCGGCGTCCGGGTTCAGCGTGGCGATGTGCGGTCCGTTCACCGGGGTGCCCGGTTTATCGAGCCGTTTGTGGACGTGTGAGCTGGGGTTTGTTTTCGGCAGGGCGGGCAGGGGAGTGCCTTCCATGAAGTCGGGTATTGGTAGCCCGAACATCTGGAGGACCGTGGGTGCGATATCAATGAGCTGGGCAGAGAGGGTACGGCCGGGCGTGACGCCGGCACCGGCCAGTGCCACCACGCCTTCGGGGCGGTGGGTGCCGGGCAAGTTGGGATCGGGTTCCACCCAGCCCTGTCCGCGTACAATCTTGGTGCGAACCCAGTAATTCTCGTCGGGCAGGGCAATCAAGTCTGGGTATCCCAGTTCGGTGGGATCGATGTTGTAAAGATCGGCCACACTGAGCACGCTCGGAAACAGGTGCAGGCCTGTAGATGGGTCACGTGCCGAGGCCAAGGCGATGGCGGTTTCGTTGCGTGCCTCGTCAATTTGTCGGGGTGTGACCAGCGGGGCGTGCTTGTGCCGGGCGCGAGTGTTCAGATAAACCATGGCCGCCGTATCCTGGTGCGGGGCGAAGGCGTGAGTCCGGCGGAAGTCGAGCGGCATCTGGGCGTCAACCGATGCGGCAAACGAGGCGCTTCGGGCTTCAGGATCGTCTTGTTTGAGGGCACGAAGGCGGAGCCTGTCTTTAGCCAGCCGAGCGAGCTGGCCGAGCTTGCCAACGGGGCCAAGCGGACGGGCCACGCCGGCATCGAGCAAGATCCGGTTCACGGCAATCCGGCCCAAGCAAGGGCCAAAGCCGTGGTCGCTGACCACCAGCACGTGGGCGCCGCGCTTTTCGGCCAGTTCCAGCAGTTGGCCCACGGCGCGGTCTAGCCCCTTGATCACCTCGGCGGCAGCATCGTTCCAGGGGGCATCGTCGATCCCCGTATGATCCACATTCAAGTACTTCCAGCAACGATGCTGGAACGGGTCAAGATTCTGAAACTGCACCATCAGCACCGACCAGTCTGGGCAGTGGCGGTCTGCTACCAGACCTCCTTCAGCGCGGCCTTGAAAGCTCTCGGCGGTGAGCCTGGCATTTTCCTGGAGTTCCTCAAGCGACTGGGGGACCCGCTTCCAGAAGTATCGCAGGCTATAACCGGGCGCTTCAGTTTTGAGCCGGGCCGCAAAGCTGGGGTTTCCAGAGACTGCGGCTTCCAGATGTGGAGCATCCATCCCAGAGACACAGATCCCCTTCACGGGAAGGGGCGGGAAGGTGCCTGGCACGTTCAGGCTGACCACGGTGCGGCCAGCTTCTGAGAGTTGGTGCCAGAAGGTGGGCACCCGGCGGCGACCGCTGTGGTTCACCCGCATCTGGCGGCTGGGTGCGTCATAGTAACGATGGTCAAACACGCCGTGGCGGATTGGCGTGCAGCCGGTAGACAGCGAGGTCCAGGCGGCGGTGGTCACCGGTGGTACAACCGAACGCAACGGGCCGTGGGCTGAGCGTTCTACCAACGCGTTCAGGTTGGGCATGTGCCCGCGCTGACGCATGGGGTCCAGGACCGACCAGGTGGCGCCATCGAGCCCCAGAATCATGAGGCGTTCGGAAGTATCCATGGACGTACTCCACAGTGGGCCGGCGAGCGGGTGAAGTGGCGGGCAACCGGGTGGGTTGGTTCAACCGGCAAGCGCGAGCGGTGGCCGGGCAGCCTCGGCCTGGAATCCGGCCCGGTAATAATCACCAAGCTGGTGCCGTTCCCCCTTGGAACGATAAACCTTCCCCATGGTCCGTTTGAGCCGGGTGGTCCAGGGGAGCTGGCTCTCGGTTTCGGTCAACCAGGCTCGGTACTGGTTTATGAGCTGATCAGCACGGGTGACGAAATCGAGCGGAGCGGGGTTTTTTACACCCAGAGACATCACCGTGTGTGGGAATGCCTCGTGGCCCTGCCAGCCCACAATGCGAGCCCCATAAGGAGCCAGCATCCGGCGCAGGCAACTGGGGGTCATTCGCCAGTAATCGTCGGGGTAGCCGTGAATCCTGAAGTTCAAGGGGGACGTAAGGATGAACAGGCCGCCCGGCTTCAAGACGCGGTAAATCTCATCGAACGCGCGTCGGACCTCGAAGACGTGCTCGAATGTCTCGATACAGAGCGCGGTGCCCACCGATTCATTCCCCAGGCTGAGCTGGCTCACGTCTTCGACGCGATCAACGCCCAGCCCCTGACGCATGTCACAGCCCACGTAGGGGGTGTTCGGAAACAGGCCACGGAGGTCTGCGAACTGCTCTTGACCTTCAACCTGATAAGAGCCGAACTCGTAAATTGGCCCTGGGCAGTCAAACGAATCAACTACCACCTGGCAAAACGCCCTGTTATGCTCCCTCATCGACGTCGCTCCTCCCTGAGCGTTGAGCGCTGAGTCCCTGGCGTGCAGCGAAACGAAGATCTCACGATGCGGGACGCTAAAGACGCAATGTGCGGGATGCTATGTCAGTACGAACAACCGGTCAAGAGGAACCGCCGGCTTCTTCTCTGGGGGTATGAAGCTGCCATTGCCGGATTTCCGCCGGGCGATTAGTAATTATGACACCTCATGGTGATGTTCAGCGCGGAATTGGGATCGGGTAGTGTACGGACAACCTGATTCCAGATGGTCTCGGTCGCCACATCTCAAGGATGGGATTTGCGATGCACCGGTTGTTTGCGAGTTTTCTGCTAATATTGATGGCCTGGGGATGTGCGGGGTTAGAGTCTGATCGACTCGCCCTGCAAGGCAGTTCCTCCACGTATTCCAGGGGTTCTAGCCTGGAGCCTGAAGAAGATCCATTCGCCAAGATTATCGAACCGCCCAAGGATCATTCCGCATCAAAGCCAGAGCTGGCCACGGTGACAGACCGTGGGCCTGGGGCGCCAGACGCTCCCGCCATTGCACACGCCAGTTCGGAACGGACAGCCGAATTGCGGGAATTTGGATTGGCAGCACCCCCTGTTGAAACCTCTCCCACCGTTCCTCTGCCCTCAGCGGCTTCAGCTCGGGAGCTGACTACGGCAAGCCAGGAGCTTGGGCTGTCGCCCAATACGCCGGAGTTGAGGCCCAGCCCGGAAGCGGCTCCAAAACTACGGCAAGCGCCAAGCGTTACCTTCGCAGCCGCTGGGCCTGATCCGTCTGAGATCGTTTTACGAGAACCCATGCCAGCCGGCTCCTCTCTGGACACTGAGCCATCACCGGTGATTTCACGCGTTGAGCCGGTTCGTGATAATCAGGTGCGTGTGGCGGAAGGGCGAATTTTCGAGACTGAGACCGCGCTGGTGGTTCCTGCTCTGATCCATCCTCAAGGCCAGGTGAAGAAGGCGAATCGGCGTTCAAGCCCAGAAATGGAAACCTATGTGGCAGGATTGCCAGACCTGGACGCCCCTGTTGAAATCTCGGCAACAGGTGTAACCGTGTCAACTCGTGGCGAAAGCCATCAAGTTCAAGTAAAAGTTCCGGCGGCGCAAACGGCCAATGAAACCGCACCGCGGCCAAGTTCGCTCGCCAGCCGTGGCGTGAGTGAGCAGGTTGTGGCTACCGTGGGAACGGTGGAGGTGACATTCACCGAACTGAGCGAGGCCGTGAAAGCCAGACTGGCGCTCATGCCTACCACACAGGGTTCAACACGTCGGCAAATCATGAACCTATCCCGTTCGGTTCTAGAAGGGTTGCTTCAGAGAGCATTGATTATGCAAGAGGCAGAGAAGTGCTTCCTTGCCCCGGGCCAACTGACGGAACTGGAAAGCCAAATCGAGGACCGCTGGGAGAAACACGATTTACCGCGTCTGCTCAAGCATGAGCGTGCCGCCGATTCCGCTGCGCTCGACTTGCGGCTGGCATCTCGCTGCTTTTCCGTGAACGTTCTACGAGAGCGGTACGCGGTTCGGGAACTGGGCCTGGAGTTAGCCAGGCGTGATCCCGCAGCATCCTCGGTTGAACAGCAAGATTTTGATGCGTACCTGAACCTGCTTCGCAAACGGATCCCGATCACCATGGTGATGAGTCCGGCCCAGATTGCCGCCGCCGCTGGAGACCCTCTTGCCCGAGGCCGAAAACCTGGAACGCACTTGCCGCAAGAGTGAAAGCCGTAGTTGCCAAAGATCACGTTCGTCATGACTGTTCAAGAATGATCCCCTTCACATCCTGGTTCTGAAGCACACGCACCCAAACACGAATAAACATGCTTGAAGTTGTTCATCTTGATAAACGGTTTGGTGAAATTCATGCGGTGCGAGACGTGTCGTTTCGCGTGGCCAAGGGTGAGTCTGTCGGTTTACTTGGCCCCAATGGGGCTGGTAAGTCCACCACGGTCTCTATGATCTCCGGGCTGATCCGGCCCGACGATGGACAGGTTCTGTTCAAGGGGCAGGCGGTTCGTGGAGATCGAGACCCGCGGAAGCGGAAGCTCGGTCTGGTGCCGCAAGAATTGGCGCTGGTGGAAGAACTGTCTGGCCAGGAGAATCTATCGTTCTTCGGAACGCTTCAAGGGCTGGACCGACGCGAGTTACAGCGATCGATGACCGAAGCCCTGGCGTTGGTGGAACTCAGCGACCGTGCCAAAGATCCGGTCAAAACCTACAGCGGCGGAATGAAGCGGCGCTTGAATCTGGCGGTGGCACTGCTGCACGATCCCGAGATTCTCGTGCTGGATGAGCCAACCGTGGGGGTAGACCCTCAGAGTCGAAACACGATCTTTGAGGGGTTGGAGTTGCTCAAGGCGCGTGGTAAGTCTCTGGTTTATACCACCCACTACATGGAAGAAGCTGAACGGCTCTGTGACCGGATCGTGATCATTGACCAAGGGTGTGTGGTGGCCGATGGCAATTTTGATCAACTGGCCAGGCTGGCTTCTCATAGCTCGGAACACCGATTAACGGTTGAACTGGCCGAACCAGAAGCAGGGATTAGCCTGGATTTTCTGAAAACTCGCCCCGGCGTGGTCACTGTGAACTGGGTCCACGGCAAACTGGTGTTTGATTTGGAGTCTCTGGATCTGGCCGCGGCGGTCTTGAGCACCCTGGGTGCCATGGGGCACACGGTGACTCATTTTGCGGGTGGGCGAGCCGATCTTGCCTCGATCTTCCTCAGCCTGACTGGTCGGAGCCTGCGCAACACATGAAAACCTCACAGCTTCGACCACTTGTCGCGCTGGTGATGAAAGACTTGCAAGTCTTCATGACCGATCGTTACGGCCTGTTGCTCTCGTATGTAGCACCAATCTGCTTGGCCAGTTTCATGGCTGTGATCTTCGGTGGCTCGGGGTCGTCTCCACAGAACGCCATCCAGGTTAAACTGGTGGATGAGGATGGCAGTGTAAACTCGGCGGAAATCCTGGCCCGGGCCAGTTCCGATCCTTCGCTGGCTGTGGAATCGCTGGAACGCAAAGCAGCCACCGCCGCGGTACGTGAAGGAAAAGCCGCGCTGGCTGTCATCATTCCCGCCGGGTTTGGCAACGCCGCGGACAATGCCATATCGGGTGAAGGCCCGCCTCCAGAACTGCTGGTGGTGCATGACCCCAACCACTCCAGCGAGCTGAGCTTGGTCCGGGGAGTTCTGAGCCAGGTCATCATGGAAACGGTGGCCGCCGATCTGTTTCCAGGGTCTCAGGCCGATCCCGCGCTCTTGGGTGACGAACTACTTTTGGAGACCCGATCCAAGAGCCAAGACGACGTGGGGACTGGCGTGAACCGATTGAATCTGGCTGGGTCTGGCTCCGCACAGAGCCGTGCCGTGGAGCGTGATGCTGCTGTTCAGCGAGCGACAGCCTCAGATGCGGCCTCACCGGTGCAGCTTCGGCCGACCGTTTCGCTTCCATATGTCTGCAGGTATGAATCCATTACCGGGGGCGGTTCTACCGGTGAACGGCATGCGCTGGCCGCCCATGCGTTTGCCAGCATGGTGGTTCAGTTTGTGCTGTTCTTGGCCGTAGAGTGGGGCATTGGCCTGCTCAACGAACGGAACGGGGGGATTTGGAAGCGGCTTCGGACCGCGCCCATCTCCAGGTTCACGCTGCTGTTATCCAAGGCGATCAGTTGCGCCATCACATCACTCTCCATCATTGCCGTGGTGCTCACCTTCGGATCGTTTGTTTTTGGATACACGCTACCGGGTTCGGGCCTGACGGTGCTATTGATGGCTGTGGCGTTTGCCGCCATGGCCTCAACTTTTGGCTTGCTGGTTGCAGCCGTGGGTCGGTCTGCTCAGGGGGCACGCTCGGTTTCCATTCTGGCCGTCCTGGTCATGGTGTTGCTGGGGGGCGGTTGGATTCCCAGTTTCTTGTTCCCCCAGTGGCTTCAGAAGATCACGCCGGTAATTCCCACCCACTGGGCCATTGATGGCTTTGATGCCGTGATCTCACGCGGATTCACGCTCCAGGAGATTGCCCCCACGCTGATGGTGCTGGCCGGGTTCAGCCTGGCATTTGGGCTGCTGGGTTCGCTCGCCAGCCGCTGGTCGGCGGAATCTTGAGGTCGTTCATCCCTGCCACAAGGATCAAGAGCAAGTCGTGAGCCACGGCCTGCGGTCAACCCTTGCCAAACGCAAAGAACCAAGAACACTTTGCACGTAAACGCGAAATGGGGCCGGACTGCCTGCTGGCAATCCGACCCCAAGGGCTTTTCAGATAATTGACGGCCAGTGCGAGCTGTTTAGCGGGGCAGGCAGGGCTTGGCCCCCCAGATCTCGTTGGCGTATTCCATGATGGTGCGGTCGCTGGAGAATTTGCCAGAGGCCGCCACATTGAGCACCGCCTTGCGGCTCCACTCTTCCTGGTTGCGGTACAGTTCACTCACCCTGTGCTGGGTGCGTGAGTAGGCCGTGAGGTCGGCCAGGTTCATGTAATAATCACCGCGCTGGATCAGCATGTCCTTGATCGGGGTAAACAGGCCGGGTTCGCCAGGGTTAAAGTGGTCAGAGAAGATCAGGTCCAGCACCCGTCGTGTGTCGATCTCGTGTTCGTAGTGCCATGTAGGGTTGTACCAAGCGCGACCTTGTTCCACCTGTTCGGCCGTGAGTCCGAACAAGAACATGTTCTCTTCGCCCACTTCCTCAGCCATCTCAATATTGGCGCCGTCGCGGGTGGCCACGGTCAGCGCACCGTTCATCATGAACTTCATGCAACTGGTGCCGCTGGCCTCGAAACCGGCCGTGGAGATCTGTTCAGAAACATCGCTGGCGGGGATCAGGCGTTCGGCCAGGGTGACCGAATAATCAGGCAGGAAGTGCAACGTGAGCTTGCCGCGTGTCACCGGATCATTATTGATGGTCTCGGCCACGCAGTTGATTAGCTTGATGACGACCTTGGCCATCTTGTAAGACGGGGCCGCCTTACCCGCGAGCAGGAAGGTTCGCGGCGGCACATCGACATGTGGGTCTTCATGGAGCTTGAGGTAGTAAGAGATCACGTTCAGCACGTTCAAGAGCTGACGTTTGTATTCATGGATCCGTTTGACCTGGCAGTCAATGATCGATTCAGGATCGATCACCTGGCCAGTGGCGTTGCGGATCCAGTCTGCAAACCGGTGTTTTGCTTCGCGCTTGACGTGCCGGAATTTTTCGCGGAACACCGCATCGCCGGCCAGCGGCTTGAGCTTGCTGAGTTCGTCGAGGTGGGTGATCCAGCGGTCGCCAATGGCGTCGGTGATCAGTCCCGAAAGCCCCGGGTTACACTGGAGCAGCCAGCGTCTGGGGGTCACGCCGTTGGTTTTGTTGTTGAACTTCTCGGGGAACATCTCGGCAAAGTCGGTCAGCACCCGGGTTTTGATCAACCGGGTGTGAATGGCCGCCACGCCGTTGACGCTGTGCGATCCCACAATCGCCAGGTTGGCCATGCGTACTTTTTTCACCGGTCCTTCTTCGATCAGGCTCATCCGGCGTTCGCGTTCCAGATCGCCAGGATGCTGGGCGGCAACCTTCTCAAGAAATCGCTCGTTGATCTGATAGATGATTTCCAGGTGCCGGGGGAGCACGGTCTGGAAGTACTCCACGGGCCACTTTTCGAGTGCCTCGGGGAGAATGGTGTGGTTGGTGTAAGCCAGGGTGCGGCGAGTCAGGTCCCAGGCGGTGTCAAAGTCCAGGCCCGCTTGGTCCAGCAAGATCCGCATCAGTTCGGCCACCGACATGGCGGGGTGGGTATCGTTGAGCTGAATGGCCACCTTGTCCGGCAGGGCGTGCCAGTCGTTCCCCCGGCGCCGGAAGCGGCGCACGATATCGGCCAGTGAGCAGGCAACCAGGAAGTATTCCTGCAGAAACCGCAGGGCCTGACCTCGGGCCGTGGAGTCGTCTGGGTAAAGCACACGGGTCAGCGTTTCGGCCAAGATTTTATCGACCACACTCGAAACGAAGTCCCCCTTGCTGAAATCACCGAAGTTGAATTGCTCATGGGCCATGGCGCCCCAGAGCCTGAGCGAGTTGATGGTTTTCCCACCGTAACCCACCACCGGGCGATCGTAGGGCGTTCCCACCAGCATCATCGGCCGGCCAGGAATCTGGTGCAGTTGCCCCTGAGAGAGTTCAAACGAACAGCCCAGCGGAACGTCCACGGTACGCCCGTACCGGTTCACTTCCCAGGGGTCGGGGAAACGTAGCCAGTGGTCAGGTTGCTCAACCTGGTAGCCGCTGCGGATCTCCTGGCGGAAAATGCCATATTCGTAGCGCAGCCCATAACCAATGGCCGGAATACCCAGGGTGGCCAGGCTTTCAATGAAGCACGCGGCCAAGCGTCCCAGGCCACCATTGCCCAGACCGGCGTCGTTCTCATTCTCAACGATCTCGGTCCAGCTCAGGCCGTTGGCCTCAAGCAGTTTCTGCACATGGTCTTGCAGCCCCAGGTTGATCACGTTGTTGATCAGGGACCGGCCGATCAGGAACTCCATCGACAGGTAATAGACCGTCTTGGGGTTCTCACGATCGTAAAGTTCGTAAGTTTCTAGCCATTTTTCGCTGAGCTGGTCGCGGATGGTCCGGGCCAGAGCCTCAAACCGCTCACGCGGTGAAGACTTTTCGGGAGAAACCACATGGTCGAACGCCAGGTGGGCCTCAAAGGTGGAGTTCTCACAACCCCAGAACAACTTCTCGGACTCGGCGCCGAAGGACGCGGAAGTAGGCTTGCTCATGTGCAGGGTGGGATCCAGGGAAGGGTCCAAGGCAGATCCCAGGCGACCGAACGAATGTCGTCACCCAGGTTTTGAAATGTCCAAGTTGAGAGGAAAAACCAGGATACCTACCAGCCCGGCCTTGCGTCTGCCCAATTTCAGCCGATTGCGGATTTACTTGCACATGGAGTGCCGGTCTCGGTTTTTCCTGGTTAGCCGCCATGTCGTTTTCCGGCCGACCTCGTACCGACTAAAGCCAGGCAACCGCTGCCGGAATGACCGGGAACCGGTCCTGGAACCCTCCTGGTCGGCCGCGTTTCCGAATTCGGACGGCTGGCCGGCATCTTGGAAATTCGCCGCTGCCTGGAAAAATGCTGGTTGGCCGCTACCATAGGATTCTGCCCGAACCACATTGTGGCCAACCAAATTCAGCAGGTTCGACCTCTTATGAACTACCGAACGCTCGGCCAGACCGGGCTGACTCTGCCCTGGCTTTCCTTTGGGGCCTCATCGCTGGGCCAGGAGTTCCGGAACGTCGATCTGTCCGAGGCGATTGACTCGGTTCGCGTGGCCCTGGATCTGGGGATGACGTTCATTGACACCTCGCCGTTCTACGGCAAGGGGATGAGCGAATGCTTGCTGGGCGTGGCCCTGCGTGGGGTGCCCAGAGAGTCATACCTGCTGGGTACCAAGCTCGGCCGCTATGATCGCGATCACTTTGATTTCTCAGCCAGACGCGTGGCTGAAAGCGTGGACGTGAGCCTACACCGGATGGGGGTGGATCACCTGGATGTGCTGCTTTGTCACGATATCGAGTTCGTGGACATGGCGCAGATTGTTCAGGAAACCCTGCCGGCCATGCGCAAGCTTCGTGATGCCGGCAAGGTCCGGTTCCTGGGGATCAGCGGCTACCCCATGAATATCTTCCGCTACGTGCTCGATCAGACGGACCTGGATGTGGTGCTTTCTTACAACCACTACACGCTCCAGAACACGATGCTCGCCGACCTGGTCCCCTACCTGAAATCCAGAGAGGTGGGCATTATCAACGCCGCGCCGTTCTCGGCCCGGTTATTGACCAACGCCCCGCTGCCGGCCTGGCACAAGGCAACCCCGTTTGTGCGTGAGACCTGTCGCAAGGCGTCTGAGTATTGCGAGGCTCAGGGGGTCGATATCGCCAAGCTGGCTCTCCAGTACTCACTTGCCAATCCCGACCTGACCACCTGCGTGGTGGGCTCCGCCAACCCCGCCAATATCCGCAAGTGGGCGGAATGGGCCGGCGAACCGATCAACGAACCGCTGCTCAAGGAGGTTCTGGCAATCCTTGAGCCAATCCATAACTGGTTTTACATCGAAGGCCGACCCGAGAACAACGATCAGCCATGAAAGCTCTCCTGCTCGAAGCTCCCAAGGAATTCAAGTTCATCGACATTCCCGAGCCAAACCGACCGGGGCCGGGCGAGGCCCTGGTTCGCGTGCACCGCGTGGGGATTTGCGGCACCGACCTCAGCGGCTACCTGGGCAAAATGCCCTTCTTCTCCTACCCACGCATTCCAGGCCACGAACTGGGCGTAGAAGTGGTTGAAGTTGGTGAGGGCGTTGCCAACGTCCAGCCAGGCGATCGTTGCTCGGTCGAGCCCTACATCAACGACCCCCAGAGCTACGCCAGCCGCCGGGGCCACCCCAACTGCTGCGAAAAACTGCAGGTTCTGGGCGTTCACCGTGATGGCGGACTCCGTCGCCACTTTATTCTGCCTGCGCGTAAACTCCACCCATCGCGGTCGTTGGCGTTTGACCAGCTTGCCCTGGTGGAAACTCTGGCCATTGGCTGCCATGCGGTCAACCGGGGCGCTCCCCAACCCGATGAAGCTTGCCTGGTCATTGGCGCAGGCCCGATTGGGCTGGCCACCCTGGAGTTCGTCAAACTGACTGGGTGCAAAATCATCGTTCTGGATATGAACGAGACCCGGCTAGAATTCTGCCGTTCGGTCATGGGAATCCAGCATACGCTCACGCCCAGTGAGAACCTGGAAGCCGACCTCCGCGCCCTGACCGACGGCCACCTGCCCGACGTGGTGATTGACGCTACCGGGCACGCCGGCTCAATGTCGGCAGCCTTCGGCCTGGTGGCTCCCGCCGGGCGGCTGGTCTACGTGGGGATTACCACCGGTGAGGTCACGTTCAAGCATCCCACGTTCCATCGCCCTGAGGGGACCTTGCTCTGTTCACGCAATGCCTTGCCAGGTGATTTCACCCGGATCATTGGCCTGATCGAGGATGGTACCATTGACACCCAGCCCTGGATCACCCATCGATCGGCGTTTGAAGACCTGATTGGCGTGTTTCCTTCGTACACCAAGCCCGAGACCGGCGTGATCAAGGCGGTGGTTTCCCTTGACTGAACTGGTTTACCACCCTGCCGCCTGCTGAGGAGTGTGTGCTGTGATTCGATCTGCCGTGACCGTGAGCCTGGTGCCCGAAGCCCGGGGTGGTCCGTTTGTTTTCTGGGAGGATTTGCCAGGAGCCTGCAAGGCGGCCAAGGCTCTTGGATTCGATGGCATTGAGGTCTTTCCACCGGGCCCCGACGCGGTCGACTCCAGCGTCCTGCGCCAACTATTGCAAGACAACGGCCTGGGCCTGGCTGCGGTGGGGACGGGTGCCGGTTGGGTGAAGCACAAGCTTACCCTGACGTCGGCCGATCCCGCGGTCCGAAAAGCGGCCCGAGACTTCGTTCGCTCCATGATTGACTTTGCGGGGTCGCTGGGGGCACCGGCCATCATTGGCTCCATGCAAGGCCGGCACGGCGAGGGTGTGGCCCCAGAAACGGCACTGGAGTTTCTCTCTGAGGGACTGGATGAACTGGGTGCGCATGCGGCCCAGTATAACGTGCCGTTGCTCTATGAGCCGTTGAATCGGTTCGAAACCAATCTGATCAACCGGGTTACCGACGGTCTCGAACTCCTGGCAACCCTGGGGTCGGAAAATGTGCTGTTACTTGCGGACCTGTTTCACATGAACATTGAGGAACAGGATATCGCCGGTGCGATCCGGGACGGTGGCTTGGCGATTGGACACATCCATTTTGTGGATTCCAACCGCCGGGCCGCCGGCAACGGCCACATTGACTTCGGGCCAATTGCCCGGGCACTCTCCGAGATTGGCTACGAGGGTTATCTTTCGGCCGAAGCCATGGCCGATGGTAATCCCGAGCGAGCCGCAAGCGACACAATCCACGCATTTCGTCACTTTTTCCCGTCCGACATCGATCGTCGTTGATTAACCAGTCGAGGCCTTCATGCTCCGTTCCACCTTGATCCATCCCGAGATTTCCGCCGTTCTCGGCCGTGCTGGGCACCACGCCAAGATCTTGATTGCCGACGGCAACTACCCAGCCTCGTCCAAGAAGGGCCCCAATGCCACGGTGATCAGCATGAACCTGATGCCGGGCCTGATCACGTGTGCCCAGGCGTTGAAGGCCGTGCTTTCCGCCATTCCCATTGATGCCATCAACACCATGGGTTATGAGACCGAAGGGCCTTATGCACTGACGGAAGACCCTCCGGTGTGGTCGGAATATCGCGAAGTGATCCGCGAGGCCGGACTGGATCTCAAGCTGGAACCAATCGAGAAATGGTCATTTTACGATGCCGTGAGCACGTTTGATCATGTTCTAACCATTCAGACCGCCGACCAGCAGCGATTTGCGAATATTTTGCTGTCGGTTGGCGTGCGCATGGACTGACAAAAGTGGTCTACGAGTGCAAGGCCCACAGGATGCCCTGAAGAGTCCTGATAAAGCCCACTCTCTGAATGTAGGACAGCCGCCCCCGGTTGTCATTGACTCAGGGTTCAAGACATCAGAGACAGCCGGGGGCGGCTGTCTTACCGATGCAATTCCTTCGTGCATTGCTCTCAAGGAGCCGGGCCCATGGTTATTGATTCGCACCAGCATTTCTGGAAGCTCACGCCTGAAACGCCAGTCAAGGTGGGTGAGGGGCCGGCTGCCTCGGTCTTTGACTATCGCTGGCTCGACGGGCCGAAGATGGCCCCGATCCGCAAGGATCGGATGCCGGCCGACCTGGCGCCACTAATGCGCACGGCAGGGGTGGATCGCTCGATCATTGTGCAAACCCAGCATAGCCTTCGGGAGAATCAGTGGGCCGTTGATGAGCTGGCGGCCCGTAACGACTCTATTGCCGGCGTGGTGGGTTGGATCGATCTGGCATCGCCCCACTGTGAAGACCAGGTCAAGTTCTGGAAGGGCCGGCCCAAGTTTGTGGGGGTGCGACATATTGCCCAAGACGAACCCGATGATAACTGGTTGGTTCGGCCTGAAGTGATGCGAGGCCTGGGAATTCTGGAACGGCACCAGGTGCCGTTTGATGTGTTGATTTATGTGAAGCATCTCCCCCATGTGCCCACGCTGGCGAAGGCGTTTCCGAACCTGCCGATGGTGATTGACCACTTGGCTAAGCCCAAGATCAAAGACCATTCGATGGACGATTGGCTGCCTGGCTTCAAGGCGGCCGCCGAGTTTCCGAATGTTTGGTGCAAGCTTTCGGGGATGGTGACCGAGGCCGACTGGAAGGCCTGGAAGCCGGCCGATCTCAAACCATACGTCCAGAACGCGTTCGAACTGTTTGGTCCCGATCGATTGATGTATGGTTCGGACTGGCCGGTGTGTGAGCTGGCGGGTAGCTATACCCAGGTCAAGAGTGCGTTGGAAGAGGCGCTGGGACCGATCTCGAAGGCCGAGCATGACAAGATCTTCGGTGGTACCGCCACGCGGTTTTATGGGCTGAAGTGATGGCCTTGCTCGTTCAACGCCGTCGCTTTTGGGGCGATTGTCGCACAACTCTCCAAGTCGTGTTCTTTGGGCCTCGGCCTGCCTGAAGACTCGACTCGAAGAGTCGAGCGAATTTGCATGGAATCACCATTCTTTGATGACGTGAGGTTTCAAAATGCAGCAGAAACCGGTTCTTCTCGGGTTGCAACCCAGTTTCGGGTTCGGCGACCGTTTGGGGTTAGCCACGCCAGGCCATGTGGCGGCCATGGTTCGATCGGGTTCCGGGATCGACCCCATTTTCCCACAACAGTCAATTCGAGAGATGACCCGAACTTCGCGGACCCCTGGCGAGGTGATGGATGATGCGCTGAAGGGTATGCAGTCCACCGGGTGGACGGGGATCACTGGCGCTGATGCGGATCATCTCAAGACGCCGGCCGATGTGGATGTTACGGCGGCCGTGGGGTTCACGTTCTTTACCATCGACCCGTCGGCATTTGTAGACGCCAGAGCCGACCAAGATGACGAGCCGACCCTGAGGGCCAAGTTTGCTGCGATTGCGGCCGAGGTTCCCTGGATCGAGCCTTATCGCGGTACGTCGGTTTCTCTGAGTTCGGGGGCCGAGGTTCTGCTGGACGACCTTGCGCTTACCCGCGCCGCGGTGAAATATGGGCGGGCGATCAACCATGCTCTGGCCCTGGCGCGATACATCAAGTCGGTGGCGCCGGTGCATGAGATTGAACTGAGCGTGGACGAGACCGACCAGCCCACGACCTTGGCCGAGCATTACTTGATTGCCGATCGGTGCCTGAGTGACGGCATGGCCCTGGTGAGCCTGGCGCCCCGCTTCATTGGCGACTTTGAGAAGGGGGTGGACTACAAAGGGAACGTGGCGGCACTGGAAGAATCTTTGCGGCACCATGCGGCCATTGCCGAGGCGCTGGGCCCTTACAAGTTGAGCCTGCACTCAGGCTCGGACAAGCTCTCGATTTACCCGTCGTTGGCACGCGCCACCAAGGGGCGGTTTCATGTGAAGACCGCCGGCACGAGTTATCTGGAAGCGCTCCGGGTGGTCTCCATTCATGATCCGTCGTTGTTCCGGACCATCGTCGATTTCGCACGATCGCGGTACGACGTGGACAAGGCAACCTACCACGTGTCTGCAACCTTGAGTGATGCCCCGCCAGCGGCAGCCGTGGCAGACGCCACCGAACTCGAACGACTGTACCTGGAGCGCTGGAGCGACGTACCGGCCGGGCGTGGGTTCACGGCCCCTGGACGGCAGATCTTGCATTGCACGTTCGGATCGGTACTGACCGACCCCACGCTTGGCCCGCTGGTGAAACAGGTGGTGGGTGAAAATGTGGGCACCTACACGGAGGTGCTGGCAGGCCACTTCGGGCGGCACCTGGACGCTCTGAAGGCGGGGATGTGAGCCGATGGCAAACGCGTATCTGGACGAACTGTTTGGACTACAGGGGCGGGTGGCGGTGGTGATTGGCGGCACGGGGGTGCTGGGCGGAGCCCTGGCATTGGGGCTTGCTCGCGCGGGGGCCATGGTGATCGTGTCGGGCCGCGATCCTGCGCGAGGGGAAGAGCGGGTGCGGGAGATTGCCGGCTACGGGCCAACTGCGTCGTTCTTGCCGGTCGATGTGATGCACCGGGAGTCGATTGAGAAGTTGCTGGCGGCGGCCGTGGAGCGGCATGGCCGGGTGGATCTGTTGATCAATGGCGCAGGTGTGAACAGTGCATCTGCGTATCTGGATGTGAAGGATGAAGACTGGGACCGAGTGATTGACAGCAATCTGAAAGCGGTGCACTGGGGTTGTCAGATCTTTGGTGCGCACATGGGCGAGCAGGGGGGCGGCTCGATCTTGAACATTGCCAGTGCCTCGGCCCATTTGCCGCTGTCGCGGGTGTTCGCGTATTCAGCCTCCAAGGCGGCCGTGGTGAATCTGACGCAAAACGTGGCCCGCGAACTGGCACCGATGCGGGTGCGGGTGAACGCCTTGTGCCCTGGTTTCTTTCCGGCGGAGCAGAATCGCAAGATTCTCGATGCCACGCGGGTAGAGAATATCATGCGCAACACGCCGATGGCCCGGTTTGGCGAGCCCCAGGAACTGGTGGGAGCTACCTTGCTGATGCTGGCGCCGGTCGCCGGCAGTTTTATTACCGGGGCCACGTATTACGTGGACGGCGGCTT
This sequence comes from uncultured Planctomycetales bacterium, assembly GCA_903926465.1. GTDB lineage: Bacteria > Planctomycetota > Planctomycetia > Isosphaerales > Isosphaeraceae > CAIYJE01. Next base: position 15,582 of record CAIYJE010000180.1, on the reverse strand, counting down.
CACGGCCATGCGGTTCTGAGAACCACAAACCCGACGACCGAAAGAGAAGACTGGACGGCATCAACGGAATGGACCCGGATGGAACCTGAGCGGCGTTGTCCTTGTCTTTTTAATCCTGTCCATACCGTCCATCAGGTCCATTAATTCCATGCTGAATCTCCTTCCTGCAAGCTAATTGAAGGGCACCCTTCCTTGTTCTCCCTCGTGGATGCACGTTCTTGAAGACTCGAACCGCCATATTGTGCATTGCCGTGTTTGCCGGAACGTTCTCCGCAGTGAAGTGCGCCTCGGATTTTCACGATGCCCCTGATCCTGAGCTGCATTACGCGCTCATCAAGTGCGTAAAAGAGTACGAGGAGGCGGTTCGTCTTTCCGGGGCCGCGATCCTGCCAGATAGCAATACGAGCGTTGGTGCTCATGGAGAATGTGACCGAACCGAGGCCGAAGAGTTGCGGCTAAGAGCCGCCAATCACTTTGAGAATGCACGCTTCGCCCTGGAGAGGTACAAGAAGCAAGATCCATTTCTGAGCTACGTTCCTCGAATTCTGAGACCGCGCGTTGCTGAGTTACAGAGACTGCCTCAAGATCGTCCATCGACGGCTGGACAAACCGCCGAATGACGATTGTTGAGGCTGCCCGTTCAATCAGGCCCCAGGGTTGCCTGTTTGCTCCAGGCCAACCACCACCGCGCCGAAGTTGTAAAGGTTGTCTTCTTCACCATTCGCAAACCGTTTGAAGACCTTGTTAATGGGGTAGAACGTCGAGCCGCTGGGCAGGGTAACCTGCCAGAGTTCAGGTCGGTCCGGGTGTTCGGCGTGTCGTTCCCAGCGGCCATCGAGCAAGTTGCACAACACTTCGCCTACGTAGCAACCCAGCGAGAACAGACGCACCTGGGTGCGCTGTGCGGGCGGCAGTGATTCAGGGGCGAGCAACCCACCCTTGTTCGCCTTGCCGTTCTGGCTGTGTTCGTCGATCAGGCGATCGATCTCGGCCAGGCTCTCCAGGCTGTTGTCGGCCTGGTAGCCTGCATTGGAAATGGTTGATGCAATCTCAATCGCCAGCAGCGTGGCGGCTTTCTCCGGGGTGTTCATGTTGATATGGTCTTGTTCGTTATTGATGTGTTCCTCCTCAATGTCGTAGTATTGCGGTAAGTCGATCGAGTCAGAGATTTCGACCCACGGGCTCATCTGCTTGAAAGAGTCGTTGCGTTCGAGATAGGCCACGATCATCTCAAGCACTCGGGCGCGAGAGAGCTTGACGGTCCGATACTGGCGCTGGGGCAGTCCCTCGGCGTATTCGGCCTCGTATAGCCTTGCTGAGTTCCTGCGGATCTGGAAGAAACTGTTCTCCTTGCGCTCATTGACCAGGATCACAAACGGCGTATAAGACTCGTGATCAATGGCCTTGATCGCGGCAATCACGTCGGCCTGGCTCGGGCTCCGGAGTGCGTCGGCATTGGGAATCAACAAGTACATGTCTGTTCCTTTTCTCAGGAAGAACCAGGGATCAAACCAGCCACATAAGACAACAAGCGACCGTCATCGCCACCCAGGAGTGCTGGACGGTGATGTGTCAGGATGAACGTGTGCTGCAGGTTTTGTTCTGGTTATTGCCAGACGTGGGGATTAGCAGCGCCAACCTTGGCGTTCAGAAGTTCCTCGCGGAGCCGTCCGCCGGCCGCGGTGAGCCGGATCCAGGGTAAATACATGTCCCGGCACTCATAGGCCAGGCCGTACATCACCAGATTATCGAAGGCTTCTTCAAGCCGCTCCGTGAGTTTGACCCGACGGACGCGGGTCGCATGTTTCAGCGCGTACTTCTCATCTTCGTTGAGATCATCGAGCGTGAGATAAAGTGCTCGGATATTTGGTTCGGCATCAGCCAGTTGCTCAATCCGGACCGCCTTACCCAGGGTTGTGGCACAGAATCGCCGCAACTTGTAGTCAATGCGGCGGTCCTGTATAACGGTACGCAAGGTTTCCTTGCAACAATCATGGCCGCTGTATGCCAGGGCTTTGATGCATGCCTCCACCAGTTCCTTCTCGGTCTCAGGGTCGGTGATCATATACGCCAGCGCGGATCGGCATTTGTCATCGCCAATCTTCGCGACCTGGTTGGCAGCCATACAGAGCTTGTCCATATCCAGAGAGGTGTCGGTCAGGTCGCGGATGTGGTTATCGCGAATCCGGTCCAGCCCCTTCTTCTGGAGTTGCCAGCGATAGGCGCTCAGCCAGCGCCTGGCGGCAGTATCGTTCGCGCCCTTGGTACGCTCAGCCGGCCAATCGACCCAGACTTCACACGAGAATGCCGTGCATTCAGGAAACTCGTACACCTGGTACAGCACGGCCGCGATCATCCGGAGCGCGGCTGGGATGTCCGTGCCCAGCTTGACGTCATGGCACGGCACGTCCGAAAGGGGCAGGTCGTCAAATTCCTCGAACCGGCTGAAGGCCTTGAGACGCTCATAAGCTTTCAACTGCATCAGGCACGTATCAAAAGACAGATGGAGCGTGAGTCCCCGTTCTCCGTTGCCGTAGGGGCGGTGTTCGTCCACCACCTGGACGATCGAACCGAAGCCCCGTCCGGTCTGCGGTCCATTCACATTCATGATGTAGCCTGCGCGCCTGGGGATCACATACTGGACCAGGTATTCCAACGCGTCTGGCAGGTTCTTGAACAGCATCTCGAGCGGCTCCCTGAATTGAAGATACGAGGGTTGGCTTGATCGATGAACTACGTCAGGCCCGGTGCAATTTCGGCTTCAACCGCGTGATATCGCGGTCGACAGGCACTCCAGAACCTTGAGCAGTGTTTGCTGGGCGGTGGGTCCGTGCATGGGGTGGTGGGGTGGCTGGCCTTCTTGGATTGTGATCTGGCAGCCGTTTACCCTGCTTGCGGAGTGATCCACTTCGCGGTGGAGCATTTCCAGGAAGTTGGGCGTCCAGCCTCCCTGGGGGCGGCCGTAGCCGGCAATCAGGTGCTCGGTCTGCGCAATTGGCACCACCTCGTCCTGGGCATCATGAAGCACCACCAGGGGAGCGCTGGCCTGGGCCAGATCTGGCCAGGCCTGTTTGGCCAGCATGAGGGCAAGCAAGCCAGACCCGAGCAGGCTACTCCCCTGGGCCAGATGAGTTTCCCGGTGCCGTCCGAACCTGAGCCTGATCAATTCCGCAGGGTTCAGGCCGCCATTCCATGCTGGTGCCAGCAAGACCATGGGGATATCGGTCACGCCCAGGCTCAGGGCCACCGCGCAGCCAAGGCTGGTGGCCACAATGGCGTCTGGCCGGTCTGCCTCCAGACTTTCAAGGGCCTGGTGGGTTGCCTCTCTCAGGCCCAGTAAATGGCCCCAGCGTCTGGGGTCCATGATGCCATTCAGAAGCTGCTTCGACCTGCTACGCGCGAATGGCAGTTCGGGAGCGTCGACCTGGTAGCCTGCCCGGGTCAGTAACCCATAGCGCTGGCCGCGGGGAGACCCGTTAAACCCATGGAAGTACAGGATTCGCTTCTTCATCAGACTGGCCCTCTGCTGGTTAGGAATAGAGACCCTGACGCAGTGGAACGAATCAGGCGAAGACCTCAGTCCCAGAAGGTCTGGCGGGCCTCCTGGATCAGTGTTTGCACCCGGCCGTCATCATCGGCCGTGGTTCGGCCGAGCAGTTTCTCTCGCCAGCGCGTGGGTAACGCCTGAGCGCCGTGCAGGGCCCCAACGGCGGTGCCGACAATCGACGCAATCGTGTCATTGTCACGGGTGTCATTGACCGCGCGAACAATCGCTTCTTCGGGGTCATGCCCACAGGTGTCCAGGATGAACAGGACCGAGGGGACGGTTTCCAGCAGGTAGGCTCCGGAATGCCAGGACTCGCAGGCATCGAGCACAGAGGATTCGGCAGCCAGTGCCTCGCTGACTCGTTGCGCCGCGAACACCGAAACCGGTCCATCGTGTTCAAACTTCACGAGTGGGCTGCGCGGGGAATACCGGCTGCTGCCTTCGAGGGGCGTCATGACCTCCAGGAAGGTGCGGGTCCACCAGCCCCGTTCGGGCGGCTGTTCAAGCTGGAGCGCTTGCCAGAGCAGGTGAACGAAGGCCACGCACGCCGCATTGGAGGCGGGGTCGTTATGGGTAATCATGGCCGCCAGCGCGGCATCGGCGTATAGGGCCGAGCTGGGGTTCCGCAGGTGCGGCAACAGCACGGGCGCAATCCGCATGAGTGCGCCGTTGCCTGCCGAAGGCACCCCCGACCGGTCCCAGGCACGTTTCTTGCTTTTGAAATGGACCAGGAACTGTCGCATGGTCTGGCCCATGCCAAAAATCTGACCGGAGGTCAGGCGATGGGCCAGGTTTTGCGGCACCAGGCCTTTGTCGGCAATCAACTGCTCAAGGCTCCAGAACGCAAGCTGGGTATCGTCGGACGGCAGACCAACGGCCTGATTACCGGCATAAGGGTGGGGCTGGTAATCCCGGATCTCGCCCCGATTCGCCTTGCGTTTGAGGGGGTTCTGGCTTTCGGTGGTATTGCCCAGCGAGTCGCCAATGGCCAGGCCAAGCAGCATCCCCTCAATGCGATCGAACGCAAGCGATGATGGCAACGGGCCTGGGTCACGTTCCAGGCAAGCGTCTGGCTCTAGCCAGATCCCTTCAGATTTCAGCAAGGTCTGGAGCCGGTCTCGGTTATCGATCATTGGGCGCTTTCCTGGAGTGAAAATGGGTCAAGGGGTCTCGGGCCGACCGGGCCTGCTTCTGGGCCTTTTGTCAGGCGGCTTTCATTCCCGAGTAAAGATCGTACTCGAAGACGTAGTCGTCGGGTTGATTGGTCTTGCCTGCGCGGTATGCGATCGAGGTCGCTCTCAGGCCGCATGCCTTCAGAAACAAGTGGGCCGGTAGATTCGTTTCTGGGACCCAGATCGAAAGGTTACAGAGCTCGTTGGCCGTGAGCCGCTTCTTGAAATGCTCAAGGATCTGGCGGCCATGCCCCTGGCGACGGTGCTCCTTGGCGACCACCACCCGCAATAACTCAATGGCCTCGACCCCCATCTGGTACACAGCGTAGCCCAGAATCGCCTGGCCATCCTGGGACGGTAGAACGCAGGCGATAACAATGGGCTTGCCAGGCCGGTTCAGGAACGCATGCTCGGGCCAGCGTTCCTTCGCGGGCAGCGTTTTCTCAATCGCCATCATCTTGGGAAGGTCTCGTCGAATGCTCATGGATCGCATCAGAGGCTCCTTGGAAAATGGAAACAGGAATCCGGTGGCGGGCAGGAGTTACTTTTGGCGGCAAATCTACCGAGGGGGCCGGAAGCCAGCCAAGCGATGACGGTCTGCCCCAAGCGCGCCGGCGGCATGGGTCGGCCACAAGAGACGCTTCATGCAAGACTCCTTGAGAAAGGGACCGAGGCACGGAAACCAAGTGCGCACGAGGGACGGCCGGGGAAGCAAGGCTGGAACACCCTGTCCCTGCGGAGCGACTGCAAATTACCAGCTACACCACCAGGGGAGCGTAATTTTTGGGCTGGATACCTGCAGGCCCAGAACTACGACCATTTTGCCCCAGCAGGAAGCCGGTTGGTCTTGCGGGGCCCTCACCCACATAGAAGCCAGGCCGATCAGAGGCCCGAGACTCAGCTTGAAATCGCGTGGGCACGATCATGGAAAGTGAGTCTCCTGGGCGTGTTGAGTGTTGATCCGAGGTCTTCATTACGACACAAATAGAGTATACCATGATTTCATTCAAAAACCAAGAAAACCCCTTGTAAATATGGGGGAAACGCGTGTTTTGGCCTCGCTTGAAAACCTGTAAAAAGGTAATTCGGGATAATTTTGTCTTGATTTGGAAATCAGGATCAGTTTGGGGCGAGTTCGGCTGCCATCGGGAGTGGGCGTGGGCCGTTTTTCTGTGATGGACAGGTTTCACGCCGAGGGATGGGTTCGTCTTGGGTCAGAGTCAACCTGGGTGCGGGCAAACCAATCAAGAAATAAAAACATAAATAATCAAAAATCTATGAGATTGTCTTGTGGTATGACGCATGGAGTAAAACGGAGCTCTTCTGGTGGGTGCTCAGCATCGCGCGTTGGCTTGCAGTCATCCGCGTGCTGGGCTATTGAACCCGCGTTTTTGGAACTTTCCCGCTGGAAAGCCCAGGAGAAGGCCGCTTCAGGGAACGGGCGAGCCGACGACTTGAGGTCGGAGCGTAGCCGTTTATCGCAGTTCATGCGTGGATTGCGCACGCCAATAGCCCCAAGAGGCAGCCGAGGGCGGCTGCCTCACCTGTGTAATGCAAGCGTGAACCGCAATAAGCTGGGGTGTATGGCTTGGTGGCCTGATTGCTGCGCAGGGTGTCATTTCATGCAATGAGGAAATTGAGGAGCGCATTGCGGTGGGTAGAGGGCCAACTGACGTCCCAGAGGATCTGAAGCCGATCCCCTGGGACGTCAGTACCCATCCAGAAACAGAGTTGAGTGGGGGCTTGCAATTGCGCGTTTGCACGCAGAGGCACGGGTGGCTCAGTCGATCTTGTCGGGCACCACGAACGGCGCTCGATAGGCGCGGGTGAGCATGGCGTTGGCAGAATCGGCATCAGCGCCGGTGAACCGTTCGGTGGGCGGATCGAAGGTCAGGCTACGGCCCACCTGGAGCGGGAATTCACCAGGGCTGAGGGCGTTGTCCTGGGTCAGGCTTTCGATCATCCGTTCGACGGCATCACCCAGGGGTGTGGATCGGTTTTCGGCCTCGCGTGTCTGCTTGTCGGCCGAGCCCAGGCGGTAAGAGATGTTGGCCAGGTGGCAGAGCGCACTTGAGTAGTGCCCTTCGAGGATCTCGGCATTGAGGTCTTCGTTCTTGCGGCTGCGGACGGCCGCCACAAAGTTGCCGAAGTGGTCGTCTCCGCCAGGGCCACGCTTGGCTTGCACCACCGGCAAGGGGGCCGGTTGGTCGGAATCTTTGGGGAAATACCCGGTGTTGGTCACAGTTCCGGCTTCGAAGTGGAGGATGTTTCCCACCAGTTCGCCGTGATACTTCTGGGTTTTGAGGCCACGCACCTCAAACACCAGCGGGATCTCACCGAACTGCATCACGCTGACCTCGGTGTTCGGAGTTTGCCCCTGATCGGTGTATCCGAAGCGGCCGCCCAGGCTCACCACCTGGGTGGGCAAGGTTGCGCCGGGAATCATCCAGCGCGCAATGTCGTACTGGTGGACCCCCTGGTTGCCAATGTCACCGTTGCCGAAGTTCCAGAACCAGTGCCAGTTGTAATGCACATAGTTGGGGTTGAACGGGGTTTCGGGGGCGGGGCCAAGCCACAGGTTATAATCCAGTTCGGCGGGCGCTGTTCCGTCGGGCTTGGTCCCAATGGACCCACGCGGCTTGTAACACAGGGCCCGAGAGACCAGGAGTTTGCCAAGCTGGCCGCCCCTGGTAATTTCCGCCACCTGGGCCCAGCGCGAATCTGAGCGGCCCTGGGTGCCGTGCTGCACGATGCGCTGATATTTGCGGGCAGCCTCCACCGCCACACGCCCTTCATGCAGGTTGTGGCTGCAGGGCTTCTCAACATATACATCTTTGCCGGCCTGGCAGGCCCAGATGGTCATCAGCGAGTGCCAGTGATTGGGAGTGGCGATTGTCAGGGCATCAATGGACTTGTCGTCCAGCACCTGACGGACGTCGGCCATGGTTCTGGGCGTGTTCTTGCCTTTTTCCTCGATCTGGGCGACCCGGGTGGCAAACGTCCTGGAATCTGGATCAACCAGCGCCACAATCTCAACCCCGGGCCGGCCCGCCAGGCCCATCACGTGAGCCTCGCCTCGACCGTTGAGGCCGGCGATCGCCACCCGGATGGTGTCGTTGGCGCCGATCACCCGACCCGACGACTTGGTTCCGCTGATGGCGAAGCTGGACCCCAGGGCAACGGCTGTGCCTTTCAAGAATCGACGGCGATTGGTCTGGATCATGGCAGGAGCGGCTCCTCAGCGGTGGTGTTGAGGTCGGTGGGGTCACCGCTCGATTATGGCACCCGGTCGGGTGCGTCGCCAGCAGAAAGCGGTACGGACCAGCGGGGATCCGGGCTGCGAGGGGCCGGCCCGGCTCACCTCAAGGTTCAGCCAAAGTGCCTTAATTCAGCTTTCAAGTGGTATCCCCTGCCGGCTTGAGAATTGGTTGGAGGATCTCTTGGAACTTTGGTGAGCCGATGTCGGACTTACCGAATCCTGGCAAGGCTCCGGCCGTTGTGGCCTCGGCCTGGGCGTCTGCATAGTTGGAAACCAGCATCACGGGTAACTCCGCCAGCGCGGGATCGGCTTTGAGGGTGCGGACCAGAATCAGGCCGGGTGCACCGTCACGATCTCCCACGCGGTTGATCAGCACCAAGGAATATCGGCCAGGCTCGGCTTTCAGGGTGCTCAGGGCCTGGGCATGGGTGTCTGCTCCATCCACGTTAACGCCAAACGCCTGTTGCAAGGCTCGGCTGATCGAGCCGTGGTCATAGCCGCACTGACCAACACTGAGAACACGGGGAGAATCTGCCATAGTCCATCGTTTCCAGAAGCGAGTGAAAAAGTAATTCATGAAATGATCGTTACGTCCAGCGAAGCTCTGGGTCGCTTGGTGTCAGGGGAATCCGCGCATCTGTCGGCGTTCTTCCCGTTTGAGCCGCCGTTCCTCTTGTTGCTGCTGCTGACGGAGCCGTTGCTGCTGGCGGCGTGCTTCGCGTTCGGCTTGCTGCCGAGCGGCATCTTCGGGGCTGAGCGGCGGTTTGTTGATCAGGTCAAACAAGGCTCCCAGGCCGCCCAGGCCCGCGCCGGCGGCCACGTTCAGGCCCATCCGGCCCAGCCCCCTGGCCATCTCTTTGCCGTCGAGCTTGGGCTCTTGCAGCGTGCCTCGAATGGGGACCTCCATGCGCAACGCTGGTGCAATTTGGTTGAACACGGGAACTTGCTGGAATCGCTCGCCAGCCAGGCCGATCGTGCCAATCAGGTCGATGGAGCGGTCAAAGGCCACGTTCCCATCCAGTGTGACACTGCCGGCGTCTCCCAGCGGGAACGAAAACCCGCGCTGTTCGACCACGCCATCGTGAATGGCCAGCGAGACCGGCTGATCCAGCCTGATGATCGCGGGGGGGATGTTCAGGGCCTGGTAAATTTGCAATGCCATTGGACCAGGGGCAAAGACGACGTCGTGGAACAGCACCTGGCCGTTAACCACGGCATCTTCGGAGGCCCCTTCGCCCAGTGGGATGCTCAGGTCGTCAAACGCGGCCGACACTTTGCCGCTGATGCGAGAAGCGTTATCGAGTGGAGGCGCCACAAACGCTAGCACATTGTGCGTCATCGACTCGTTCAACTCGGCATTTTCAATCCCAGAGCCAGGTCCCAGGGTTAGCACCCAGCGGCCCGCGGGATCTTGATCCACTCGTGGGTTGAGCACAATCCGTCCGCCATTCAGGGTGGTATCAACTGGGCCCAGCTCAATGCGCCCGTTCTCAAGCTTGACCACCAGCGGCGTGGGGCCCAAGATCAGGCCCTGGGATTGCAAGGTTTCCAGGTCAATTCCCAGTTCGGCTGCCAGCGGTGGAGTGGCAGGCGCTTTGCCGCCAGGCAGCGCGCCTCGCACGTAGAATGGCCGTGAGCGACCGGAAATCCGGGTGTCGGGCCCTACGGTGTCTGCCAGCAGGGCGTTGACCTCGGCCCACTTCAGAGCAAGCTGGCCATCCAGGTCGATCACCCGCCTGGACGTGGGGTCGGTCAGTGCCCCCTTCGCTTCCACGCGTGCGAATCGGGAATCCACCGAGAGCGAAGGGAGATCGATCGTCTGGCCGTTCTCGCTGGCGTTCAGCAGGGCTTCGATGGTGATTGGACCCAGGCGCTGAGGTTGGCCGTCGGTCCTGACCAGAGCCAGATCCTGGGACTGGCTCTTGAGCGAGAAGATCCAGCCTGGCTTGTCGGAGCGGCTTTGAGTTTCAATGCGGCCGGTCCAACGGCCTGTCAGGGCCGGAGACGGAGAAGCGCCGGCCTTGGGGTCACTGGAGGTCAGCAGGCCATTCAAGCCGGCCGCGTCTCCCTCAAGTGCCACGGACGCTTTCCAGTTCTTATCTCCCACGCCCTCGACGTTCAGTCCTTCCCTGGCCAGGGTCAGGCCCGAGTTCAAATCTGTCTCAGGGCCTGCGGGGATCAGTTGTAACCGCTTCTGGGCAGGGCTGTAGGTTCCCTGGAGGGCCAGATCGATGATTGGCGTTGCACCGGCATTGGCCGGCTGGCCGATTGCCACCGGGTCAACCTTGAGCCTGGCCTCTTGGATCTTCCAGTCGTCGGCCTGGAGCCGGGCTGCCAGGCTGAGATCCAGGCCCACACGCGTGTCTTTGACCGGGGCCACCCCGGTAAGTTTGGCCGTGACCGCTTTGGGCCGTCCTTCGGCGTTGGTGGTGGTGGCAAAACTCCCTTGGGCTTTGAGTTCGGCCTGGTCGATGTTGAGCGTCCCCTGGCCGCCGGCCCAGCCGCTTGGCCAGCCTGCCGGGTTCGAGGGCCCGTCCAGCGTGGCATCCACCAGAAAGACTCGCTTGTCGAAACCGAACGGCGCGTCATCCATACCGGGCGCGGGTGGGGCTGGAAAACCGGGTGCGGGCGGAGCAGGCACGTCTCCTGGTGCTGCAGCCGGATTGGCCGCGGGCGGAGCGGGTCCCTGGCGTGGCACACTGGCTTCGAGCTGAGTCTTGATGGCAGCGTGGTAAGCCGGTTGGCCTGGTACCCGACCGTACCGCAGCGAAAATGGGCCAGCGCCGGCGATCGAGTGATCGCTCAGCCCCACCAGTTCCCGCACCGGTGGATCGAGTGCGGCCAGGTCAATGGTGCCATCAACCGAGACCCCCTTGTCGACATCGCCTGAACCGCTGGCCGTGACTCCCTTGAGAGCCAGTCCGAATTCATCGAGGGCCCAGTCGGTCGGGCGCTGGGAGAGTGTGGCGTTGAGCTTGAGCGGTTCCGAGAGGGTGAGCCGTGTTTCGCCGCGCTGGGCGCTGAGATCGTGAATCTCTCCGGTGGCGGTCCAGGTGGTGCCTGGCTGGTTGGCCTGGTTCGTGGCCGAGAGCCCGTAGTTCAAGGTGCCACGTTCAAACCGGAGCTCCTCTTTCAGATTCAAAGTTTGCTTGAGTTGAGCAGCGAAGGCGGCCAGATCGAGTCGGCCTTCAAGCTTCAGCGGCTGCGACCCTTCGGCCGGCACCGATCCCTGGCCCTTGAGTGCCAGTTCCTTGCCGTCAAGGCTCAGCGTACTCAGATCCCAGCCTTTGGTCGTTTGTGTCAGGTTCCAGCGTGCGTTCAGGGGCTCTGCTAGCTTCAGGTGATCGCCCCCCTTGAGCGGCCCATGTTCGAGATCGATATCCGCTAGCTTGGCCGTGCCGTCCGTTTGCAAGGCGTTATTCTTGCGGTGCGCCTTGAGTGCGCCGGTGTAATTGAGGCGGACCTGGGGGGCTGAAGCCGTGGCCGCCAGACCCACCGGCCAGTCGGTCCCCTCAAGTTCCAGGTCGATGTCAGCGGGATCGTTCTCAGACTTCACTTCCGCGGGGGTTTCGGCCTGCCCTTGGATCTTGAGCGAGGGGGTGCGGCCAGCGTGGCCTGCGCTCGCCAGCTCGACTTTGAATCGGGCTGGGGCAGGAATTGACCGTTTGTCGAGTTCCACCTCGAGTTTTTGGGCCACCATCGGTTCGATCAGCTTGGGGCTGTTCAGGGTCAACGACCCCTGGGTAATTCGCAGGGCGAGATGGGTATGCGGGTCTCGGCCCAAGACCGGCTTGAGCGACTCGATCAGGTCGATTGACCCACTGGCGTCTTGCTGGATGGCAATGGCGGCTCCTGGAAGTTCCAACGTACCAAGATTCAAGGGCTCGAAGATCGCCTGGCGTAGGTTGCGGTCCCAGGTGGCTTCTGGGGCCGAGACCACAACGCCGCCCTGAGCATTCAGGATCCGCAGCCCGTGCATGCGAGTGGGCCCAAACCAGGACCAGGAAAACCGATCGACTTCCATGCGGGCTGGGTCAAGCGCCTGGTTGGCCTTTGAAACCAGAAAGGTTCGGCCACTACTGGTGCTGAGCCAGACCGGGATCAACGCCACCAGCACGACCAGTGCCACCAGTGCGAGGACCGGTATGAGTAGCCACCATCGCCGGCCTGAGTGTTTTGGGGGCGGCACGGGAACCGGTGCGTTCTGAGATGTGTCTGAGGGAGACAAGGTGTTCGACTCCTGGGCCGGGAGCGGTTCAGGTGCTCAACGGCGAATCGAGCGCGACGAGAAATCTGGGTCGCCTGGTGTGGTAATTGCTGATCCAGGCATTCTAGCGAACCGGAGAAGGTTCGTGCGACCTGGGTAGTTATTTGGGTTTGAGGGCCCGGATGGGGTGTTGGGATTGGGGTTGGGCGAGTGTGGCAGGCTCGTTACCATCTGCCGCTTACCATTCCACCCAGCGGGTGTGAACGCGATTAAACGGGGGCGAAAAGGCGTGTCCGAGGCAGTTGAGCGAGGGGTTCAGTATCGATTGGCGGGGATGATGGGCGGGGCGTACGCGATTCAGGGGGCCTGGTGGCCGTTGCTGGCCCTGCACATGAGCGATCTTCAGATTCCGGGACGAGCCCGGGGCTGGATCTTTGCGACCCTGGCCATGGCCTCTTTGTTCACCCCTCTGGGTGCCGGCCAGTTGGCCGACCGAGCGATTGCTGCGCCGCGTTTACTGGCTGTGGGTTATGGACTTGGAATGCTTTTGCTGGGCGGGATGGCGGCCGGTTGGGTGACCTCGGCACTGCCAATGTTCCTGCTCTTTTTGGGGTACTGGTTGCTGAATGCCCCCACGACTGGCCTTTGCGGAACGATTGCCTTGCGGAATTTGCCCAGGCCGGCGGCCCAGTTTGGGTTGGTCCGGATGTGGGGGACAGTGGGCTGGATGGGAACCGGCTGGCTGGTCTCGGCGGTGATGCTTTGGAGCGGCCGGACTCGCGAAGGGCAGGGGGCTTATGAAGCGTTTGGCGTCGGGGCTCTGCTTTCCGCGTTTTTTGCCGCATACAGCTTCACGTTGCCCAAAACCCCGCCGTTGCATCGCGGGGGTGGCGGCGAGCGACCGCACTTCAGTTTGGCACCCGTGCTGCGTAAGCGGGCAGTTTTGTTTGTGCTGGCCGTGGCATTTGGGGTAAGCCTGACCACCCCGTTTGTTTACCAGGTGGTGCCGCCCTATTTGCCAACGCTTGGCCTGCCGCGTCCCTGGGTGGCGTTGGCCATGTCTTTGAGCCAGATCCTGGAAATTCTCGCGCTGGCCTGCCTGCCCAGGATTTTGGGGGTGCTGGGGTTCCGGGGTTGTATGAGTCTGGGGTTGGTGGCCTGGCTTGCCTACCATGGGTTACTGGCCACACGTCCGCCGCTTCCGCTGGCTCTGGCCATATTGCCGATCCAGGGGCTGGCGATTGCCCTCTTTCACGTTCCGCTACCGATGCTGCTGGACACCTTGGCCCCTGGTCATTTGAGGGCCAGCACGCAGGGGCTGTTTGTGATGGTCACCACCGGCCTGGGGAACTTGCTGGGCAGCTTGATAGTGGGTGAACTCATTTCGCATGCCGGGGGGGTGACGTCCAGGCTGTTTCTGGCTCCACTCGCAATTAACGGGCTGATCTTGCTGGTCGCCTGCTTTGGCTTTCGATGGGCGGTCCAAACGCCGCAAGTGGAGCCGACCCGCAACAATCCTGACCAGCCGTCCTCGGTGGAGCCGACCATGGCCCGAACCCGGCCACGCGCAACACCCGCGCCCTCGGTGTGAGAGTGCAACAACGTTGCGTAGGACGGGGGTCGCCTGGCCTTGCCGTGCATGAACGTGGGGATCATGTCCCCAGTTGTTCCTTCGCAGCTCAATGCGTGACCTGATTGTGAGCGAACGCCCGACCTGGCCCAGCTTGAATTGAAGCGGTTCGCCATCCATTCAGAAGCTTAGCTGCCGAAGGTAACGGTGTTGTTTTTGAGGGTGGCGACCAGATCACCGCCTGGCGAGCCGTCGCGGTTGCCGTCCACGGCAAGTCCTTGGATATCCGTCAGCCCTGTGGCTCGGAACTGGAGTCCACTGGAGGCTGAAACGCTGGTCTTGAGGGTCAGAGTCAGGGTTTTCTTGGCAGCGTTATAGGTAACGCTCTTGAGGGCCGCCACGACATCGTCTTTGGTGCCGTATCGGCCATCCTTACCGGCTGTGATCACACGGAAGTGGGCTAGACTCACTGCGGTGTTCGCAGCCAGTGGCGCACTGAAACTGATGGTTATTCCCTTGAACTTTGAGCCCGCCAAGACGGCTTGAACCGTTCGGGGTTGAGTGAGTGTATTGACGGTCAGGCTTGCCGCAGCCGAGGTGGCGGAACCCGCCAGGTTTGAAAAGGTGGCACGAAATTGTTTGCCAGTGTCTGCCGCCGAGACAGGGAAGCTGTAGGTGGTTGTGGTCGCTCCGGTGATATTGGTCCATGGGGAGGTGCCACTGGCTTTGACTTGCCATTGTGTGGCCGGAGTGGGGCTTCCCGAGGCGATCGCGGCGAAACTGGCGATACCGCCGCTGAAGAGGCTGGTATTGCTGGGCTGGCCGGTGATTGTGGGTGCCACGTTCAGCGTGAGCCGTGCGGCGGTCGAAGTGGCCGAACCCACCGAGTTTGTAAACACCGCGCGGAACAGTATGCCATGATCAGCGGCCGTTGGCGTGAACACGTAGGTGGCGGCAGTGCCGCCCGGAATATTGGTCCAGGTGCTGCCGGCGTCGTTGCTCCGCTCCCATTGGACAGTGGGGGCGGGATTGCCAGAAGCCGACGCTGAGAAGGTGGCGGAATTACCGCGGAGGACACTGATTTTGCTGGGCTGGGTGGTGATGGAGGGAGCGAAATTCACCCTGAGGCTGGCAGCCGAAGTCGTGGCGGAACCCACGGTGCTTGAGAAGACCGCGCGGAACAGATTGCCATGATCGGCGGCGGTCGTGGCTGGCGTGATGTAGGTGGTGGCGGTGGCGCCGTTGATGTTGGTCCAGGAGGTGCCGCCGTTGGCACTGAGCTGCCACTGGACGGTGGGTGTGGGATTTCCGGCGGCGGCGGCTGAGAAGGTGGCGGTGATGCCAGCCACCACGGTGACACTCGTTGGCTGGGTGGTGACCACGGGTGTGGTATTGCTATTCACTGTCAGGCTTGCGGCGGCGGATGTGGCGGAACCCACGGTGTTTGAGAAGACCGCGCGAAACTGGCTGCCGAGATCGGCAGCGGATGTGGCGGTCGTGGTGTACGTGGTGGCGGTGGCGCCGTTGATGTTGGTCCAGGAAGTGCCACCGTTGGCGCTGAGTTGCCACTGGACGGTGGGAGTGGGTTTTCCGGTGGCGGCGGCTGAGAAGGTGGCGGTGGTGCCAGCCACCACGGTGACACTCGTCGGCTGGGTGGTGATGTTGGGGGCGTCGTTCACCGTGAGCGTAGCGGACGCGGATTTGGCGGAACCGACCGCATTTGTAAAGACCGCGCGGAACAGTTTACCGAGATCGGCGGCGGTGGTAGCTGGCGTGGTGTAGGTGGTGGCGGTGGCGCCGTTGATGTTGGCCCAGGAGGTGCCACCG
>CAIYJE010000179.1 GCA_903926465.1 uncultured Planctomycetales bacterium | reverse complement strand
TCAGATCATGGGTGTCCGTACCCAGTGGTGCCATGCAAAGAGTTGAATGCCACGAAAGGCAAAATGCAAGGGGTTACTGAATTCGGCTGAATGCTTACGAAATTCGCATGAGAACCCTCTGGGAATGTTGCGATTGTTTCGGACACAGGAAACGGATCAAAGGCGGGTTATCATACTCGTGAAAGAGCACGTGCGCGAATAGATTTACCGTCGAACCGGTTACGGAAACAGGGTAAGCGTCCGATAAACCGCATTTGGAAAAGCCCTTTGACGATTCGCAACGATCTCTCAATGCCCGATGGTACGGGGCTTGGAGGAGATCATTGATGCAGCAGCGAAAGATTTTGATTTCGGAATGGCCCGACGTTCTCAGCCGTTTTCAAGACAGTGGCTTGTCTCAGAGAGCGTATTGCCTGCGTGAGGACCTCTCGTTAACCCTGAACCAAGCGTGATACGTTAGCCGCGCGGCCGAAAAGTGAGGAAAAAGACTCGAAAATCCCAGAATTTCTGGAATAATGGAGGTATGAACACAGCCTCATCATTTCAGCAACAAAGGAGTTTCGAGTGAAGACTACTGTCCTTAAAAAACTGCGAAAATGCAAGCGAAGAATTCTGAATCGCATCAAGAATCGACCTGGCCCGGAGCAGGCACGCCCCATGATCACCGGCCGCAACATCCAGTACGAGATTGCCGACCGTGTGCAGGGCTTGGCCTGCGGCGGGATCGGCGGCATGGTACTGGTCGCACGCAAGACCGGCCTCATTGATGAGATCGACGAGCGTCTGTGCCTGTTCAAACGGCACCTTCCTTATCATGAATCCGATCATGTCCTCAACATCGCGTTCAATATTCTGGCCGGGGGTACCAAGCTCGAGCATCTTGAATTACGGCGCAATGATGAGGTTTACCTCAACGCTCTGGGAGCAAAGAGAATTCCCGACCCAACGACGGCAGGTGATTTCTGTCGCCGTTTCCAAGAAGACGACATTCTCTGCTTTATGGATGCATTCAACGCAACCCGGCTCCGGGTCTGGAGACAACAACCTGACTCGTTTTTCCAGGAAGCCATTCTCGATGCGGATGGCACGATCATTGGAACCGATGCTTCCTGTAAAGAAGGCGTCGATCTGGCCTACAACGGCGTCTGGGGCTACCACCCGCTTGTGATCTCCCTGGCCAACACATCCGAACCGCTCTATCTGGTCAACCGAAGCGGGAACCGACCGTCACACGAGTCGGCCGCCATTTACCTTGATCGAGCAATCGAGGAGTGTCGTAAGGCAGGTTTTCGTTCGTTGCTCCTGCGGGGCGACACCGATTTCACCCAGACCAAGCACCTTGACCGTTGGCATGAAGCAGGGGATATCCGATTTCTATTCGGTATCGACGCGAGAGCGAACCTGATTGGATTGGCCGAGGAATTACCGGAATCGGCGTACGGCTTCCTGGAGCAGCCAGAGGCCCCGATCAAGACCGTTCCACGCCAACAGCCCAAGCGGCACAAACAACGGATTGTACGGGAACGGGGATTCGAGACGGTCCACACGCTCAATGAGATGGTCGCCGAGTTTGAGTACAAACCGATAGCATGCAAGCGACCCTATCGAGTCATTGTGCTGCGGAAGCTCCTGGCAACGGACCAGGGGCAGCTACGCATGTTTGAGGAGTATCGCTATTTCTTCTTCATCACCAATGATCGCCAAATGACGGCGGAAGAGGTGGTGCTTTCGGCCAATAAGCGATGCAACCAGGAGAACCTCATTGCCCAACTCAAGAGCGGCGTGCATGCCCTGACAACGCCGGTCGACAACCTGAACAGCAATTGGGCCTACATCGCGATGGCCAGTCTGGCCTGGAGCTTAAAGGCCTGGGCTGCGTTGCTGGTGCCCGAGTCTCCTCGGCATGCCGCGAAACACCGGGCAGAGAAGCAGACCTTGTTGCGGATGGAATTTCGAACCTTTTGCATGGCCATCATCCAGATGCCCTGCCAGATCGTCCGGACTGGTCGGCGGTTGATTTATCGCCTCTTGTCCTGGAATCCCTGGCAAGAAGTCTTTTTCAGGCTGGTAGACGGACTCCACAACGCGCTCTTGTGCTGAGGTGCACAACCTTGAAGCCGGGGTCTGGATGTCCCGGTCCGTGTTGGCTCCCAAGTCGAAAGGTATTGTGAGACGTGAATCAAGAAGTAGATCGAGCAGCATACGCCGGTGCCTACACCGGCCCGGAGAGGTTCCGTACCTGGTCATTCTGACCTGTCGCAAAAATGCGGGGCTCACATTACGCTTGTTTTAGGACTAGACGCCAAGGCGAAGCAAATCTATCGGACGCACGGCAGCCTGAAGCCGATCACCGCTAAAGCGTCCTGACCGCATTCTTGGGCAGGCAGGGCGATATTCCCGAGAAAGACCCCCGGAACACATTCTCCGGTCTGGATGCGTTTAACCTCTGTATTTGACTATCCCCAAGGGACAATCCGACTTTTGACCCGACCACGCACCCCTTGGCATGCTCGTTCGCTCTACGCATTCGCACCCCAGCAAGATCGACCATGGTCAATGATGTGTGAACATATCCAGTATATTTACAATCAGCGGGCCAGCCAGATTGCCTATCTGTTGCGCTGGCAAAAATCACAACGGCAATCCATGTCTGGAACCGCTCTTGAACCAGAACGGTTCCAGACTCTACATTGACAACCTGGATATCCAGGCGCTCAGGTCGTGTAATCGGCGTTCAGCCGCACGTACTCCGCGGTAAGGTCGGTCGTCCAGAACCGGATCGAGCCCTCTCCACGGGTAAACAACAGCCGGAAATGAGTTTCCCGCTGATCCCGAATCGAGGCCGAAACCACAGCCTCGTCAAACGGAACCGGCATTCCACTCTGATACAGCGGGAATTCGTTCACCCAAAGTGAAAGTTCCTCTTCCGCGAACGGGATTCCCGCGTAACCGGCGGCTGATACAATTCGGCCCCAGTTCGGGTCCGCACCCGCAATCGCTGTTTTGACCAGCGGGCTATGCGCCACCGCTTCCGCAATCTTGCGGGCCTCATCGCGATCGGTACAGCCCTCCACATCAATCACAATGGTGTGCGTGGTCCCCTCACCG
>CAIYJE010000178.1 GCA_903926465.1 uncultured Planctomycetales bacterium | reverse complement strand
GTTGGTGCCCCTGGGTCCAGGCTGTAATGGAGCGTTTGGCCAGGATCGGGATCGGTGGCATTCAGGTTGACCGTGAGTGGTTGGCCTACGCTCGCAGGCGGGGTCTGAATTGTGTGGAAGACGGGGGGACGGTTGGCTGGGGAAACAGAGACGGAAAGGTTTTGCGTTGAGGTCAGGGCTGGGTTTCCATTATCGGTCACACGAACCTTGATGGCCAGGTTGCCCACCGCTCGTGGGATCAGGTTGAGCAATCCTGTGGCTGCATTGATGGTTGTGCCTGCCGGTGCTCCGGGCTCAAGACTGAATCGAAGTGTCTGGCCTGGATCAGGGTCGATGGCATTCAGCGCTACGGCGAGCGGTTGCCCAACTGTCGCAACTTTTTCGACCATGGGAATGAAGACAGGACCATGATTCAGACCGTCGCCCGAGGCCGTGTTAGATGCTTGTAGCAGTGCAAGTCCCTGGGTGCCATTGATGGTACCATCGCTTGCCCAGAGTATCGGACCATGGCTGCCATCGGTCGCCGTGAAGTAGAGGCTGGAGCCGACCACCGTCAGGTTCGAAGCGTCGCTACTTCCATCGCCTGGGTTGATATCTACAAGCAGTCGCGTTCCTGCTTTGGAACCGTCACTGGTCCACAGTTCGTTGCCGTGGGTGCCGTCGTTGGCGCTGAAGTAAAGCGATGAGCCAGAGACCGTCAGAGTTGTGCGGATTCCGGGGCTGCTTCCTGGGTTGAGATCCATAACCAGTGTGGTTGTGAGTCCTGTGCCATGGCTCTGCCATAATTCCGTGCCGTGGGTGCCGTCGTCAGCCGTGAAATAGAGTGTAGAACCGATGGCCACGATGTTATCAGGCGACCCGTCACCGCTGCCTGGATTAAGATCGGAGACCAGGATCGTCGTGGAGCGATTTCCGTTGCTCCTCCAGAGCTCTCTGCCATGAACGCCGTCGTCAGCCGTGAAATAAAGCGTGGGTCCAACCGCAAGTAGGTTCTGGGGCAAACTGCCGGCGGTTCCAGGATGGATGTCTGCGATCAGCTTGGTTCCGGCGGCGGTGCCGTCACTTTTCCAGAGTTCGTTGCCGTGGTTGCCATCGTCGGCCGTGAAGTAAAGCGTGGAACCGTTAGCGGTCAGGTTGGAGGCATGGCTGTCGGCGGTTCCAGGATGGATGTCTGCGACCAGCGTGGTTCCGGCGGCGGTGCCATCGCTTTTCCAGAGTTCATTGCCGTGTGTGCCGTCGTCGGCCGTGAAGTAAAGCGTGGAACCGTTAGCGGTCAGGTTGGAGGCATGGCTGTCGGCGGTTCCAGGATGGATGTCTGCGACCAGCGTGGTTCCGGCGGCGGTGCCGTCACTTTTCCAGAGTTCGTTGCCGTGGTTGCCATCGTCGGCCGTGAAGTAAAGCGTGGACCCGGCGGCGGTCAGGTTGGAGACATTGCTGCCAACGCTTCCTGGGTTGATGTCTGCAACCAGCTTGGTTCCGGTTGTGGTG
Organism: uncultured Planctomycetales bacterium; assembly: GCA_903926465.1. GTDB lineage: Bacteria > Planctomycetota > Planctomycetia > Isosphaerales > Isosphaeraceae > CAIYJE01. The sequence goes on along the minus strand of CAIYJE010000178.1, from coordinate 123,472 downwards.
CCGTCGCTTTTCCAGAGTTCGTTGCCGTGGTTGCCATCGTCGGCCGTGAAGTAAAGTGTGGAACCAATCATGGTCAAGTTACTGAGGCTCTGAAAACGCTCGACGAACTTGGAGCTTCTGGCTGTGGCGCTATTCTGATAAAGATCAACTCCACCCACGGCGTTGGGAGCATCATAAAAAATCGCCGAGCCTGGCCCCGCAGATAACGAATACGATTGGTTAGATAACGCGCTTGGATTGATGTTCTTGATCAAATCCACGGAAAGCAACTGGCGACTTTCCAATGCTTCCAGGGCGAGCGTCCGTCCGAGTACGACGCGACGACCCTTGGGTAAATGTTCAAGACGCTGGCGACCGGACAAAGGATGGCTCACGGCTGGTGACCTTCTTGGTGGCCTGATGGAAGCTCTCGATCCAAGAAAACCTCTGAAGCCACACCTGTTTTGCAGTAGGCAACCATACCCTGGGTGTTTTGCGAAGCCTGCGAAAATTGGCATAGCGAGGAAAATAGGCCAATGTCAAACCGATCAGCACGAGCAGGCCTTACGGCTTGGGCTTATTTTCAGCAGAAGCATGTTCAGACGCCCAGCTCCCGGAGATCTTGTCCAGACTGCTGTCCGTGTTGGTTGCGAGCGAGGTCCCTTGGTTCACCAAAATTCCGGTGCACCGTCCAATAATCGGGTTTGCTCCACGAATTTCTCTTCAGGGGCGAGGCGTTTGGAAGCCTGGCCAGCGGTTGAGGCAGCCAAGCGGAATTCGGGTCGATCTAGGAGAACAACCATGAAATGCGGAATGTTGCGTAGTGGCGTGGTGGGCCTGGGCCTGACGGCAGCGGCCCTGTTCTGGGTCTTTGGCGGCCGATCCTGGGATCTGGTCCAGACAAGGGCAGAGAAGGCGAGGCAGACCGCACGTGCGGCCCTGACCTCGTTTGATGACGAGATCGAACTCTCTCGGAAGCAAGTTGCCAAGCTTGATCCGGCGATTGGCGCTGGGGCTGAAGCGCTTGCCAAACTGGAAGATAGCGTGAGCCAGGCGCGTGCCGAGCAGTCCAAGCTCCAGGCACAGCTTGCCGAGCGTGGCCGCAAGATTGAAACCCTCAGGGCGGCCCTGGACTCACCCATGGTCAAGCGGGTGGGGACCTCCGAGGCGCGCCCTGATCTGGCAACTCGGACCCATAACGAGCTGGGTCGAGAGATTGACAGCTACAAGCAGGTTCAGAAGACCCTGGCCTACACGGGTGATACTCTCAAGTATCGTGAAGCCCTGGTCCAGTCTTCGCATGATCGACTGATGGAGATGAAGGCCAAGAAGAAGGCATTGCTGTCCAAGATCGACGAGGTCGAGGCTCGGCACAAGGCGCGGATTGCGTCTCAGCAGTTCAGCGAGTTTCGGGTAGATACCAGTGCCCTGGCCGAGGCCGAGCGATCGGTCGGCAGCCTGGACCGCCAGGAAAACATCGCCACCCGAACCGATGAGTTGCAGTCTGAGCTTTCAGAGACGGTGAGCCCGGCCTTGGCACCTGCCGCCAGCCACGGTCGAGACTTGCTGCGTGAGGCTGATGAAATCTTGCAAGGCAGCACACCGGCTGTGGCAGAGGCTACCCGCACCGAGCATGAGGCTTGATTCGGTAGCCAGCCCAGGTCCTGCCCTCGCGGCTGGGCCCGGGTTTGGAGCACTGGCCATCAAACCACTGCCCCGTTCCGGTCGATTGGCTGGCGCGGGGCGAGGTTGTCGGCCTGATTCTCTTCCAATGATGATCCAGGATCGGCTAGAGCTTGGTATTGCCGGCTGGCGTTCCCATGGATTCGGTGGACCGTCGGGTCCATCAAGATAAAGCCAGCGGCTCCAGTTAAACGGTAGTGCAGAGGGTCAACTTCGGCCCCTTCCTCAATGATTCCAAAGGGCGAGTTCTCCACCATGCTGGGGCAGTGGCGACTAGCGTTGCGTCAGGCAGAGGAAACCGCGAAAGCCGGTCGCTATGAAGAGGCGCTGGCTGGGCTGGCGCAGCCGTCGGTTTGTGATCACAGGCAGGTGATTCAGCTCCGAAGCCGGCTAGCGAACGATCTGCTGGATCGGGGTGGTCGGCGGGCCGAGGTCGATGACTTTCCGGGGGCGATCGGAGATATCGCTCTGGCCGAGCGTCATGGTGCACCGGCCGAGCGCGTGGCCCGGGCCAGACTCGAACTGGCGGATGACTCGGTGGCCAGCATTGATCTGATCCTCCAGGCCGGAGATCCTGCCCGGGCCCTCGAAGGCATCGAACGATTATCCCAGCAGTCGATTTCCAGCCCAGGCCTTCGCCATTGCCTGGAACTGGCCGAAGCCTGGAAGCGGGGCCTTGCCGAGAGCCGCCGAGGAGAGTTTGGCGTGGCCCGTGAGGCGCTCGAGCAGGCCAGGCGTCTGGCAAAACCACCGGTTTTGGCGGTACTTGAGGCAGTCCTGCAAGAGACCGCAGCCCGACAGGCTGGCGTGCAAGAGCCGATCGAACGTTTATACAAAGCGATGGCGGTTGCGGATCCGAACTGGGGAGAGGTGCTCCTGGCCGCCGAGGCTGTGCTTGAACTGGTTCCAGATCATCCGGTTGCGCGTCAGGCTCGGGCTGGGGGCTGGCAGCGCATTGCCGCACTCAGGCCGGGGGCCGCTCTTCCGGCCAGTCCCTTCAGCGGGCTCAGCGCAGGTCTTACGGACATTCGCCAGCGCACGGATGGAGTAGGCACGGTCCTTGCCGCCTCTCGCGAGGTTCCAGACGTGGCGCCAGGCCAGGCGGTGTTGGCCGGCATGGCCGCCAGGGGTACGGACCAGACCGCTAGTTCGGCCACCGATTCTTTTTCGGATGGTCGGTTCTATCTCTGGGCCGATGCGATAGGCGGCTACCTGATTTGCCTGGAAAGCCAGGTGGTGCTGGGGCGTGCCGGACCAGATAGCCAGGCGGATGTCACAATTCTTGGTGATCTCTCCAGGCGTCATGCCACGCTGACTCGCCAGGGGGATGGCTATAGTGTGCAGCCCCATCAGCCTACGTTTCTGAACGGACAGCCCATTCTGAACCAGGTCCCGCTGCGTGACCAGGATCGGATCCGTCTGGGCGATTCCGTGGAACTGGTCTTTCGTCAGCCGAGCCCGGTCTCGGCCACAGCACGTCTGGATTTGATCAGCCGGCACCGCATGCCGCTGGCCGTCTCCGCTGCCATTCTAATGGCGGAAACCTGCATCCTGGGGCCTGGGCCCCAATCGCACGTGCCGGCCCCCCGTCTCAGTGCGCCCGTGGTCTTGTTCCGCCAGGCGGGTCAGCTCTGGTGTCGGGCCAGGCAACCGTTTGAGGTGGATGGTCGGCCGTTCCAGGAACGGTCGGCTTTGCCGTCAACCGCGCGGGTTCAGGGGGCAGAGTTTTCCTTCAGCCTGGAGCCGCTTGGCCCCAGGGTCGCGGTCTCATGAGCAAAGACGAGGCATCCTTGAGTTCAACGATTGCCAGACAACTACCGGTTCGCCTCTGGTACAATCGCTTGCGGTTGTGGGAGAAGTCGCTGCCATCAACGGCGGGTTCTCGGACCGATCCAACGGTCGCCGCGGCCACACCTTCCCGAGATCCGAAAGGCTCGGTCATGGACCCGACGTTCGTGCGGAACGGCCAACCCAAGCGCGAAGGGGCACCGTCATCGGGTGGTCGATACACGTTTGCTTCTGGGGCCCGCCCACTCGCAGGGTATACCATCAAACGGGCGATTGGCCGTGGTGGGTTCAGCGAGGTTTACTACGCGGTGACCGATGCCGGCAAAGACGTTGCGCTCAAGCACATCTTGCGCAATGTGGATGTTGAGCGCCGGGGCGTGATTCAGTGCATGAACCTGAAAAGTCCGCATCTGGTCACAATTCATGACCTTCGGACCAATGACGAAGGAGATACCTTTGTCATCATGGAGTATCTTGCCGGGCCCAGTTTGGCCACACTGCTGGAGCAGCATCCCAATGGCCTCCCGCTCCGCGAGGTCCGGATTTGGGTGGAAGGGCTGGTTGCTGGCGTTTCTTACCTGCACGATCATGGAATTGTGCACCGTGACCTCAAGCCGGCCAACCTCTTCATGGAAGAGGGGGTGGTGAAAATTGGCGACTATGGCCTCTCCAAGGCCATGGCCGGAACTCAGGTCCCCGGCCATTCGCAGTCCGTTGGTACTTGCCATTATATGGCGCCAGAGATTGGCAGTGGTAAATACAACAAGCCAATTGATATTTATGCGATGGGCGTGATCATTTACGAACTCTTGACGGGTCGTGTGCCGTTTGCAGGGGAAAGTGTGCAAGAGGTGCTGATGAAGCACCTGACCGCTCGGCCCGACCTGACCTCTTTGCCAGATCCATACCGAAGCCTGGTGGGCAAGGCTATGGCCAAAGATCCTGCCCTGCGGCCGGCGCGGGCCGTTGATCTTTTGCCAGCGGTTGAGACACCCGCACCACCCAAAGCCGCCCAGCGGTTCTTTGGTGGTGCCAAACGCCCACCCGCCGTGCCAGAAGCCCCGGCGGCATCCAGACCCGAGCCTGAGTTTGTGATTCCGGCCGCGCGTGAGGAACCAATCTTTTATATTGGCCCGGATACGGTTCCCCCGGGAACGCCCAGGCAAAACGGCGACAAGATCCGGGGCCTGTTCGGCTGGAACCGAAGGCCGAAAGCCGCCCAGAGGCGTGGGCAGCCCGTCGCTCCCGCGCGAGCAGCAGCGGTCGAAATTCCGAAAGAGCCCTTGTTACCGGCATCGCGATTACGATTGGCCGAACTCTCGACCTCGATGTTGATCGCCGCCGTTCTGGCGGCCTTAGCCACGCTTTTGGTCGGTCCCTTGATGGAGGGTCCGGTCTTCGGTTACCCGAATAATCAAGATCTGTTCCCGTTCGCACAGCTCTTTGGAATGACCCTGCTTGCAAGCTGGGCCATCATGGTGCCGGCCAAGCTCTGGGAAGGGCGTTCCGTTTCATCCCTGAGCAAGCGGATCACCTACCTTTGTGTTGGGGCGGCGCTGGGTGCATTGACCGGGGCTCTGGTCCAGTACCTGGGGGGTGGCCCCTCTGAAGGCTGGATCTCGGGTTTGCAGAATCAGGCCGTGGTGAACCTGTCGCCTGGGTTCCGTTCTTCGTTACCGCAACAAGCCGCCGGGTTCTTTGGTCTGGCACTGGCGGTGCCACGCGTCTGGAAACTGGTCGACCGAGGTCGACGGTTCCGATTTCGGGCTGTGCCGGTGGTTGCCAATGGGTTCATTGCGGCCGTGGCCTCAGGCCTGGCATTTCAAGAGCCTGCGGCCGCAATCCCGCTCACGCTTGCAACAATCGTGGTGCAGTTTGCCAGCCCTTGGAGCCGGGACGCGGCCCGTTATGCGCGCTACCACTCAGAAACGCTCACGGAAGCTGGCTTGAAATCCAAGATTCTAGACGTGTGCCCAACCAATATGGGTCGTCTGGTGACGAACAACCTCTCAGCCTGGAAGCACGTACGACTGAGGTGAGCCTGCCATGAAATTCCTGAAAACCGTTTTCACAGTCTTGCTGGTACTGATCGTCGGAGTCTGTCTGCTCGGATTGGTTCGCGAGGGACGCCAGCATCATTTCGCGTACCGGCGGGCCGTGGCGGCCGTGCAATCGCGATATCATACCGAGTCACCCCGTGTCCAACGGTTGGTGGCTTCTACAACTAAAGATGAGCCACAGGAAGTCGTGCTTGCAGAGGCGGTTGCTCAACCGTCAGCGGGCTCGATCTCTGCGTTTCCCGACGGGACCACCGAGTGCAACGTTCCCGCGTTCGTGGTCAATCCCGGCTTGATCCCCATGGCCAAGAAGGAAGTGGCTCAGGCTTCGGTTAATCCGGTTCCAGTTGTGCCTGATGATTCCGTGGACCTGACAAACGCGTTGCGGGTGAGCAGTGACTGGAAAGTGGATCCAGAGCTCGCACGTGACGATTTGGGCCGAAAACTCCAGGCTCGGCTGAGTGAGTTGCTGACTCCGGCTGGGGTTTCTCCGGGCTGGAAGCCGCCTGTCGAGTTGCTTGATCAGGTGGTTTGCACCGAACCGGCAATCGAGAGCGAAGAACGGGACTATGCCCGACTCTTTCGGGCCAGTCAGTTGGTCAAACTTACTCCAGACGTGGAACATACGCTGGTTTCTGCCTACCGAAGGCAGAGAGCCGGCTTATGGCTGGGAGCGGCCTTGTTCGGAATCCTGGCAAGTCTGGCGATTCTGTCGGTTTACATTCGTTTGGAAGAGGCCACCCGGGGCTATTACACCACCCTGATCCGGACCGCCGCGGTGAGCGGCCTCATGGTGGCGGGCGTGTTTTTGATAAAATGGCTTCGAATGGCGGCGTGAAATTCTCTTGAGACTGTCGCGCCCTGGCCCCGACCCTGAAGGATGATCCATGGATCCCGCAGAAGTTTTTGATTCGGTCGGTTCGCGGATCAGGTCGTGGTCACCCACCGTTGGTCGCTGGCTCAAAAAGTTGCGTGGTGCTGAGTGGATCGGTCTGGTTCTGATTGGTGTGCTTTTTGTTTACCTGTTGCCGCTGTTGCTGGGGCTCTTCTACTGGGCCATTTTACTGGCTGTGGTTATAGCTTTGGCTTTGTTCTGGGTGGGCGAGTTCGCTCGTCTGATGCGAACGTCTGAGACCGATTTCCCAGGCCGCCATGACCGCTTGGTCTGGATCATTGTGATGGTGGTGTTGTTGCCAATTGGGGCCTTGGCCTTCTGGACCTTCAGGCGCAGCCACTGGGAGAACCAGAGCCGGTTCCGGCCGTACGGTAAGCCGGAGTCGCCCTGGATTGATCGCGACCTCTACTAAGAGGGTTGAGATCCCGTACGGGCAGGCTCCAGCCGGAATTGCCTCATCTTGATCAATCCACGGATTCAACCGACTGGGTTCCTGTGGTGTTGAAGTCTTGCCCGGATCTGGTGCTTTCTGGTGGTCAGCCATTCGGGCATCTTCTACAATCATACAATCAAATCCAGATACAGAGATTTGCCGTGAGTCCACTTCGGGCCGGCATTCTTGCCTACGCAGAGATTACTCCCCCGCATGGCCACGACCGAGTCTGAACGTTTGCTGGTCCGTCTGGTCCGCAACGGTGATTCCAGGGCCTGGCAGCAACTCATTGAGCGCTATGAGGGGCGGCTAGTCGCTTTTGTCGATAGCCGAATTCATGATCGCGCGGCCAGTGAAGATGCGGTTCAGGAGACATTCATTGGTTTCTTGACGAGCCTGCCGAATTACGATGAAGACCGTGATCTAGAGGCTTATCTCTTTTCAATTGCTGCGCACAAGTTAACCGACCATCTCAGGCGGCAGGGACGCAGGCCGGTCGATCAATTTGGCTCCGACGATCAGGGTCGGCCGCTGGATGAGGTTCCTGGCAGTTTCCGGCCGGCCTCAAGCATTGCCCGCAGCGATGAGCGGCGGGTGGCCGAGGAAAACCTGCTTGTGGAATCGCTTGGCGTTCTGGTGCGAGAATGGATCGGTCGGGGCGAGTATGATCGCGTGCGCTGCCTGGAATTGTTGCTGGTGAAGAACTGGGCGAACAAGGAAGTGGCCCAGTACCTGGGCATGACGGAGCAAGCGGTGGCCAGCTATAAATTTCAGACCATTGCCCGGATCAAGGAAATGGCGCGCCGGGCCGGCATGAGTTTGGAGGAAACCCTCTGATGTGCCGGTACAGAAAAACGGGGTGGGTGTTCCATGAATCCCGCGATTGACGATGACGATTTGCGTGGCTACCTGGCGGAAGATCTGCCCGCCACAGAAATGGCTCGCATTGAGAAATCTTTGCGTGATTCGGCCGACCTGCGTGAGCGATTGGAGCGTGTGCGGCTGGATCGGGTCGACGCCGGCCTGCACACCCTGGGAGCCATCTGGCGCAGGTCACGGGTCACCTGTCTGAGCCGGGAGACCCTGGGTAGTTACCTGTTGGACGTGCTAGATCGCTCACAAGCCGGCTATATCAGGTTTCACCTTGAGGTGATTGAGTGCGCGTTTTGTCAGGCCAACTTCGCGGATCTCAAGCGGAGATCGCAGACTGAGCCCGACGGTCGGCCGGTCGACCGTGAGCGTGGCCGGCGGATCTTTGATTCCAGCCGGGAATTGCTGGCTGGCGATTCCTGAGCGCCGATCCACCTACTTTGCAGGCACAGGCAACCGCTCAGGCTCAATCCCCGGCCAAGGTTCCAGAAAGCCCGCCCCTGACTTCAGTTCATGATCGGCGGGCGTGCGACCCTTGCCTGGCGGCATGGTGGCAAACTCCACGCCTCGGGCCTGGGAACCGCGTTCCTTGATCATGGGGTGATCCTTGGAAGCCCAGGTATCTAGCTTATGGGCCCGGCCTCCCAGCGGAATCGAATCTGGCGATTCATCCGGCCTGGCGATCCAGCCTTCGCCGCCAAGGTCGTACAGGTTCTCTTCACCCGACCAGCTCAGGCCGTTCGGGAACGGTTCGGCCCCCTGCCAGTCCACCAGCCAGCGCCCAACGGTGATCGAACTCCGAACTCGGATCTCCAGCGGAGCCTCGGTTTTACCCCCCTTGATCTGGACCATCCCGGAACCAATCCATGTGCAGTGATTGATCTGGAGCTGGCGTTTCCCCTTGCGGCGACCCTCCTCAACCTCGGCCACCAGGGGCCAGGGATTCGGACCGGAGCCAACCAGAAGCGTGTTCTCCAGCGTAGCCTCAGCCAGCGGATGGGCCCGCCAGTGGACCGGGTTGGAAAACCCCTGGATCAGGCAGCGATTCAGGCTCAGCTTGGCCCCTTCGGCCTGGATGGCATGGACCACCGAAGGCAAGTTCTGCCCCTCAATCTCACACTGGTCCAAGGACAAAGTTCCCTGCGCCTGAATAACCGCCGTCTCGGTTGACGGGGCCTCTTGATAAGACGCAACGATGGATAGTCCTTCAAGCTTGAGCGTGCTCTGAGGAGCCCCTTCGAGGAAGCTCACCGGTTTCTGGAACTCGATTTCAAGACGAGGCCTGTTCCCCGGTGCCGCCTTCAACGTCAGGTTCCCAGAGACGGCTATGGGTTCGTCCAGTTCCAGGCGTACCGGCTGGGTGTCATGGATCAGAATCTCGGCCGTCTTGCCTGCCGAGCGTCTGATGGCTTCGGCCAGCGTAGCCTCGGCCAGCACGTTATCACGTCCAAACCGGACCAGAAATGGCCGTGCGGAATCGGCCGGTCGAGCCGGGGGGACAGCTTTGGGTGCTCTTGACTTGGAAACTGTGCCGGAATCACCCTGGCCTGGGTCGCTCGACGCCGGCCACAAAACTACCGCAAGCGCGCCTAGGATCAGAAGCGAACTCAGGGTAATGGACGTTGCCTTCCACCAAGAGGCGGGCGGCCGTGCTTTCTCTTTCTCATCCCCTGAGCCCGATTGCGAGTTGGCCCGGACAGCCGACTTGGTCAATGCTCTGGAGCGGGTTGGTTCGGTACTCAGATCAAGCTGAAGGTTAAAGCCAGGCAGGGGCGCGTCCGTAACGTCCTCTGGGGTAACTTCCACTGGCTCTTCGGCCTCGACTGCCAGCGCGTTTGTGAGCAGCTCAGAATCCGAGGCATCGGCTGGGGCCAGTTGAGATGCAGACGGATCAAACTCTTCGGGCTGAGCCGCAGGGGCCGACCTGAAGAGAGCTTTTCGGTCATGTTGCGCGAATGGTTCAAGCGCACGTGCCACCGCTACCGGTCGGGGGTAACGATCTTCAGGCCGTTTGTTCATCATGGTGGCTACCACCGCTTCCAGTCCCTCAGGCAGGTCGGGGACCAAGGTGTGAAGCGGATCAGGCAGGCCCGATTGGTGGGCGAAAAGTTTTTCCGGAAGGCTTGGAGCCGTGAAGGGAACTCGCCCGGCAAGCATGTGGTACAGCGAGCAGCCGAGTGAGTAGATATCGCTGCGGGTATCAATCTGGCGTGGGTTGCGGGCCTGCTCGGGCGAAATGTAATCGAAGGTGCCAACCGTGGCACCATCGCGCGTGACAATCTCTTCTTCGTCTCCCAGGTCAATGGCTAGCCCCAGGTCGGTCAGCTTGGCGGTTCCCTCCTGATCGACCAGGATATTGCTGGGGTTCACGTCTCGGTGGAGCAGATCTTTCTGGTGCAGGTGCTCCAGTCCGAGCGCGACCTGGCGGGTGAGTTCCGTGGCATCGGCCGCGGGCAGCCGGCCCTGCTCGGAGATTAACTGGGCCACGGTCTTGCCCGTGATGTACTCCATGACGAGGTAGGGCATTCCGCCAATCTCGCCATCGTCATAGACCCGGATCACGTTCTCATGTTGAAGCTGGGCCCCCAGCTTGGCCTCGCGCCGGAAGCGGGCGACGGCGCGGGGGTTTCCAATCCGTTCGCGGGCCAGGACCTTAAGCGCGACCAGCCGGCCGAGCCTGGTATCACGGGCCAGATAGACCCGGCCCATTCCCCCCTGCCCGATCTGGTCCAGAACCACATACCGATCAATCCGCAGGCCGATCTGGCGGCCGGCCAGAATTTGCTGAGCCTGCCAGATGGTAAGCAGTCCGGAATTGACCGCCTGCCGTGCCAGACGCCGGTCGAGCGCCTCGCGAACTCGCTTGTCTGCAGGAATTGCCTCCCAGCACTCCTCAAGCTTCTCAGGCGAGACAAGGCCGCCCTGCACGACTGCCTGCCAGAATTGAGACGTACGGGGATCGACCATGGAACCCTCGGAACGGCCAGGCACCGGCCTAACAAACCAGCCTGTCTGGTGCCCGGTGTTCAAACTATCTTTATTCTATGGCAAGCAGTCGAGGGCTCACAATCCTGAGCGTAGCTCATGCGGTGGCCAATCACCCTGGATTTCAGGTTTTCCAAGGGATCACCCGTGCGACCGGCCTGGGCTGGTTGCCAGCGGCCTGATTCCGCCTCCAGCAGGTCCCCACTCAGGGGATTACAACCTGCCTGCTCAGGTCCATCGCCTTTTCAGCCTCAAAGCTAATATTGGCCGCGCCATGGCCGCGCACGATCCAGCGCACGAACACGGGGGCGTTTCCCACACCCGCCTCCAGCCTCACGCGTGCGGTTGGCCCTTCGGTGGCCTCAAGTTCGCCGGTGTAGCGGTCTAGCAGTCGCCCGGAGGTCAGCACGGTTAGCCCTGGCCCTTCCAGACGAATCTCGTCGGCCCGGCCCAACTTGCGGTGAGCGGCCTGCGCGGAACGGGTGGGAATTTGGGTGGTGTTGCGAATGGCCACGGTTACGGCTGTGGTCTCTGGGCCCAGTTTTTGGATGAGCAGATCCTGGAAGACAACGGCCGGCAGTTGTTCGGCGTGATACATCACGAACGCTGCGTTCCGGTGGCACAGTTCCTCAAGCAAAAAGGATGGCGGCACCCGTTGTGATTGCTTGACGCTGCCGCCCACTTCAATTTCACCGTAGAGCGGGTGTTTGACCGCGTGCCAGGGGACCACATCGGCCCCCATGGTCAGCCGATCACGCGCACGCTCGACCTCTTTTTCCGAGCGCCCGCCCCCCGGCTTGCCAGCCATCTCCAGTTCGCCCAGCAACTGGCCGGTGTTATAAAGCTCATTGGTGAACGAAAAGATGCCCAGGTGCTCGTAGGTCCAGCCAATAAAGCCGCCACGCACCGGGTACAGGTCTTTGTGGATCACAATGCTCTTGTAGTACGGCAGCATCTTCTCGCCGGCGGTTCCAATGGCTGCGGCAATCTGCTCATCGGCTCCCGGGTACTCGTCTTGGCGTGAAGGGTGGCCCGGACCACGCAAGATCATGCCGCCGTTATTGTGAAACGCCTGAACCCCGCCAATGTTGGGATGGGCGCGAATGAATTCGGCCACGGCCAGGGTTTCTGGCCATGAGAGCGGGAACGGGCCCGCCCCAGCTTGCAGGTGGTTGGGCTGCCAGTCGGCCGGAAAATTCCGGTTCATGTCATAGCCGCCCGGGGGATCTTCGTTAATCCGGCCATCACCGTCGTTATCGATCCCCTCCATCCCTAGCAATTCGTAAGACCCATCTTCGCCTGGCTCGGCCGGGATCAGCCGCAAGGGATCATCGGGGCTTGGCTTCCAGCGTCCCTTGGGATCGGCCCTGCGCATCTGGGTAATCTGGCCATCGCCGTCCAGGTCGTCAAACCCATCCTCGTCGGCCCGGCCGTCGCGGTCGTCGTCAAACGGGTTCTTACCGCTTCTGGAACTGTGCGTGGTGTTGGGGGCATTGAACCAGTGTGCCCGGCCGTCTGGATTCACGGTGGGCACAATATAAAATGTGTGCCCGTCCAGGAGCTGGGTGACCTTTTCCAGACGGCCGTAGTTTTCGGCCAGGAACCAGGCCAGGTACAGCGAGGCTTCGGCCGCCTGAACTTCATTGCCGTGGATGTTCCCATCCACGTACATGGCCGGTTTCTTGAGGTCTGGACCGGTCTTGGGATTGGTGATGGTGAGGCACCAAAGATCTCGACCTTCCACGCTTTTGCCAATGCTGCGCATGGAGACCAGCTCAGGATGGCCGGCGGCCAGAGCTTTGAGGGCATCGGTCAGGGCCGGGTAGTCATACAGGCGGTTAAAGGTCAGGGGAACCTTCACGCGTGATTGAAGCTGGGGATCAGACCCCTGGGCAGATAGCTTGCTTGGCTGGCCGACCAAACAAGAGAAGCAGAGTCCAACCGCAAGCAGGATACGTGGGGTCATGTCTCGGTGCATCTTGATGGATCTGGAGGGTCGTTTCATTTCAGAACGATCGAGCGGGGCTGGCTGGCAGGATGCGTGAACCGCGAACGAATTAACGGAGTGGAACCGACTTTCGGACCGAGCCGGCGCGCGGGGTTATTGCCTCGATATCCACGCTCTTGAGATCGGCGGGGGCCTGGATCAGCCACTTCAGGGATCGGTTGCCGCCAGAACCTGGCAAGCGATCAATTTTGACCACGGGTTGGCCGGTCAGTAGCAAACCGCGGGGGGCGGTCAGTTTGACCACCACCGGCAAGCTTTCGCCCGTGCGAATGGCCTGCTGAAGCTGGGTGGGCAAGTAGCCGGGGTTGGTGAGAACCGTGGAGATTTCAAACAGGCCATCACCGCGATTCAGGACCGTAACCTCTCCCAGTTCCAGGGTGGGCAGTAATCCCGCCAGGTTTTTGAGGAACAGGAAATGCCCGTCGATGAGGGTTGGCAAACGATCGGCGGGTGGGTTCACGCGCACGCCCGGCTTCCAGCCGCCCAGTTCCACGGGCCCCAGCGTGGGATGCTCAAACCGATGGAACGGTACAAACGCCTGGCCGCCAACCACCTGGTCATTCCAGAAAAGCCAGCGGGCTTCGCCATCGGCGGGTGGGGCGGGCTGGCCTTCAACTGGCGCGGGGAGATCTGGGCCAACCCAGATCCGGGTGGCAAACGAAACCAGTCCAAGCTGCTGGTAGGCCCATTCGCTAAGCGCCCCGTCTTGTGAGGTTTCCAGCGGCAGGTCGGCAGGTGCGGCGTTCGCGTTCAGGGGTTTCAAAGGGAGCGGTTGGGGGGTTATAGGTGCTGGCGTTTGGCCGGGTGCTGCCACCACGGCCGGCGCTGTCTTGGCGGCCTCGGTGAGGGCCACGTTGTAGCGCCTGGAGAGTTCGGCGAAGAGCGGGAGATCGGCGTCGTCCAGGGTTGAGCCTGGCTTCTTGGGTTCGGCCTTCAGGGTATCGTTCAGGCTGAGGGTCCAGACCAGGGCAATTTCTGGATGTTCCGTCAAGAAGCGGATCAACGGCCGAGTCTCTGGCTCAATGCCAGGGCTCCAGCTTGCCTCGGGATCAAATTCTGGCCAGCGGTGGGGCCAGTTTCGGTTCAGGTTGATACCGCCTGGAGCATCTTCGTTAATGGCGCCGTCAGCATCATCATCGCGCCCTTCGGTGTAGAGCGAAAACTGGGCCTGTTCGCCATGATTTCCGTCGGCTTTACGGGAAATACGAGGATCAGTGGCATCGGCAATCCATGACGATTTCAGGTCATGGACCCGCATGGTCAGAGCCCAGCCATCGCCATCCAGATCATCGGGCCCATCTTCACTCTTGCGACCGTCACGGTCGCGATCGAGTGGTTGCAGGCTCAGGCGATGATCCAGACCCGGGCGATTGGCCAGCATTCGCTCGGCACCGTCGGGATTCAACCGAGGCAGAATATGAATCGTGAAGCGGTCCAGGAAGCTGACCACCTCGGCATTGGGTTCGGCGGCAGCGGCGGCAAGTCGCTCGATGAGTCCGAGGGCAACCTGAGTCCCCACCAAGTGGTCGGCCTCCAGGTTGGCCACAATCAGGATGGCCGGTCGCCGCGGCTGATTTTCGGCATCGGGCCGGCCGAGGCTTGCTAGCCACAACTCTCGACCTTCCACGCTTTTGCCCAGTGAGCGAACGCGAACCAGGGTCGGGTACCGCTTCTGCACAGACTGGAGGGCGTTTGTGGAGGTTTCGTAGTTCGCATATCCGGCAGGGAACAGGGCCGGAGCGGGCTGCGGTGCAGGTGCTTGTTGAGCAACCGCTAGGGTTGCCATGCCCGCGAACGGAATCAACAGGCGGAAAGCCAGCGTAAAAATAGGCATGGGGGCTGCAACTAGGTGGGGAAACGCGGCTCGAAAAGGCAGGACGGGCTCAGATTCAGTCTCTTATTCTACAGACCGATCACAGATTCGCCACACAGACGCCCCGCGTTTGGAATGCACTTCAAGGCCGGGCGGACAAGCCGCCCCCTTAGCCTGGCGGGCCTCGCTCTGGGTGAGAGGGACAACCAGGAAGGGCAGACTGGGGATCTGCTGGGTCACTTTCTGGTTCCTGGACCGTCATGAGCGAGAGGCCGCGGCGGGTCCAGTGGCCACGGAACCACATCCGCCGATCGCTACCCGAGTCATAAGACTCGTCAGCCGAATCGGGGGTCTGGTAATCAGGTGGAATCTCTGCCCGGTTTTCATCCCCCTGCTTGAGAACTGTTTGTGCACCAAGAAGGGTAATCGGCTCACCGTCGAACGTCTCGTCCGCCGCTGCAACTTCGCCGTCAATTTCCAGGTCAGCCCCGGAATCTTGCGGTTCATCTGCAGCCTGCAACTCAACCTGCGGGATACCGTTGCCGTTGCTCGCCTGGGCGGCAACCGCGTTCTCGATGCGCTCCTGCTCTAACAGGGCTTGAAACTCAAGCTCTTCCGCCAATCGCTCTTGCTCTAACAGGGCTTGAAACTCAAGCTCTTCCGCCGTTGCGCCGCCGGCTTCCGAATCTCCAGGGGCAGCGCTGCCCAGGAGTTCGTCCTCTTCCGTTCCAGCCCAGGCATCAGGGCCTGCAGCCAGAACGGGATTGGTCTGGGAATCTTCCGGCCATTCATCCTGAAAAGCCTCTGCCGGTTCGTCATATTCGGGTTCGTGGACAGAGTCTGAAAGTGCTAAGTTTTCAGCCTCAGCCTCAAATTCAATTTCAGACTCTTGCTCAGCTTGGTCGGTAGAGGCCAGGACCTGATCTTGCTGGACGTCTTGCTCAGGCAAGGTGCCCGCCACCATCATCGGCTGGTCGTCTGGTTCAGCCTCGGCCGCAAATTTTAGATTGTCACCGACCGCTGTTTGAAGTTCGCTCGAATTGCGAGTCGGCGGTTCCAGGTTTTCCAGCCCGGTCTCGGTTGCTGGTTGGGCCTCCACGGTGGCGGAAGCCTGGATCCGAGCGTCTGAATGATTCTCCACCTGGTCCATGTACTCAGCGTCTGAATCCATTGCCTGATCGTAACGGGATTCGTACTCAGGATATGGCCTGGTGGACGTGGTTTCGTTTATCACGTCAGACGCAAACGATTGAGGAGTAGCGGCCGTTTCCACTTCGGGTGGAACTTGGGCCGTGTCTGTCAGGCTGTGCGCAATCGGGGAAGCGTGCCCAAAGGCGACCGCTTCGCTGGCGGGTGTTTCGTCGGAACGGTCTGCGCTGGCGGTGGCTTCCGGACCGAATTCCTCAGGCAGGGCCTCGCCATTCGAGGCATCGAGCCTCACAAACTTACCAGGTCCAACCCGCACCCAGCGGGCGGGCTCTGGCTCTGGTTTGGGCTCTTCCGCAGGGCGAGATTTGGAACGCCCACGGCCTCGTTTCCGGGTGCCCGGATCAGCAGGTTGGCTGACGGCGGTCGCTATGCCGGCTTCTGAGTTGGAGCCGGCCTCAGCATCTATCTCTGTGAACGCGGAAATGTTTTCCGCATGGCCCGGAAGGGGCTCTTCCCCGCGACTGGCAGACTCGGATGCGGCCTGGGTGGCTACGGCCGCTTCCAGAACTTGTTCGGTTCGCCTGGCTTTGGTTGGTTTACGAGTGACTTGATCCGTTGACGCTGCCCTGATCCGGGCCGGTTGCACGGCAACCACGGTTTGCGGTGCTGCGGCCAGAGCTTGTTTCCGGGCTCGCTGGATAGGTTTGAGCCAGCCCCGGACCGGTTCCTGGACCAGCCAGGCCATGAGCGACCAGTACGGGAGCAACAAGTAGCTCGAGCTTGAAGCCAAGGCCGCCGTTGCGGCCGCCGTCACCACTCCCAATGTGAGTAGTTGCAGTACGGCCTTACGCGCCTGCGGATCGGCCCAGATTCCCCGTAGCTGGGAATGGCCGGCCGTGCCGAGAATCAGTGGTTTTTCCTGGTTCCGCAAGAGGCTCGACTCCGTGTGAGCCACACTCAATCCAAACCAAACAAACGCAGACGTCAATGCCTGGGTCTATCGGCAAGAACTGGTGGGTGAGGCAAGCCAGAGCGAGCCGCCGCGGCGCGTCTGCACCACGTCTGCTGGGTGTAGCGGCACCAACGGCCTCAGCGGTCGTTTGGGTGGTGTGGATCGTACGAGATAGGCCGTTTCTAAGCGGTCGCTTGTGAGCTTTTTGCTCTAGATTTAATGTACGTTTGTTTTCTTAAAGTGTGCGAATCGTTATTAATAGTGAACAAGTGTGAATGTTTGCGGTTTCGACGCTTCTTCTACGAGCCAGCGTGGCCACCAAAAATGGGGGGGGGGGGGCAGGCATCGAGTCCGCGAGGTGCCTGCCCCCCATTTTGGTGAATCTCCCCAGAAGCTCTCCGAGATCTGCATCTAAGAAGAGGTGTGAGAGTTTGGACTATGATCCACGGAGGAGCTTTTGAGCACCTTGGTCGAGTAGCAGTTGCGCAACCTGTTTGCCGAGGGTGATGGGGTCGGCCATGGGCTCAGCCTTTGCGTTGATGCGGGCCGTTCCTTCGGGATCGAGCACCGTGGCCGTCAGTGACACCATCCCGTTCAGTCGGGTGGCCCAGGCCCCCAGTGGTACCAGGCAACCGCCTTGAAGTTCGGCCAGCAAGGTTCGCTCAGCCAGCACGGCTTGATGGGTGTCTGGGTCATCCAGGCACTGCAACAGGGCTTGGACTTCGGTATCATCGCCACGGCATTCTACCCCCAGGGCCCCCTGCCCCACGGCCGGCAGAAAGCGGGGCGGTTCCAGTCGCTCGGTGATGTGCGTTTGGAGCCCGAGCCGGTGAAGCCCTGCCTCGGCCAAGATCACGGCATCCACTCGCCCCTCAATCGCGTGCTTGAGTCGGGTCTCCACATTGCCGCGAACATCGACCACCTCCAGATCGGGTCGCAGATTTCGCAGCAGCGCTTTGCGACGCAGCGAACTGGTACCGACCCGGGCCCCTTGCGGCAGGGCGTTCACGGTTTTGTACACGGGGGCAATCAGGGCATCAAACACCGATTCACGCGCCGGAACGGCTCCCAGTACGAGCTCCACGGGCCCTTGGGTGGGCAAATCCTTGAGGCTATGCACGGCCAGATCAACGGTATGGTCAAGCAGGGCGCGCTGGATTTCTTTGGTGAAGAGCCCCGCGCCACCAATGGCCGCCAGCGGCGAGTTCCGGTCGCGGTCACCGTGGGTCTTGATCTCGATCAGTTCCACCTGGAGTCCGGGGTGAGACTCAACCAACCGGGCGGCCACCCACTCAGACTGCCAGCGGGCCAGCGGGCTACCGCGGGTACCCAGCCGAATGGTGCGGCTTAATTGAACATCGTTGGGTAGCAAAGCGAGATTCGAACTCATCGGGGTTCCTTGGCACGTGCCAGTACAAGCGTGTACACCCGGCGCACGCCGCCTTGTTTCAGAACTCGGGCCGCCACGTTACTGGTGGCGCCTGTTGTCAAAATGTCATCCACCAGAATCACGTCTCGTCCGGCGACCGGATGTCTGCTCCAGCGCTGGAGCTTGAAGGCGTTCTTTAACTGGTACCGGCGTTCGGTGCGTGAAAGGGTGGCAAGCTTGGGGGTACGCCGTGCTCTCCGAAGCGGCTTACCCATGGGAAGCCCCAGCCGGCTACTCAAGACTTTGGCCAGCGCTTCTGCCTGGTTGTAACCGCGTAACCACCGGCGAGACCAGTGGAGCGGAACCGGAACCACCAGTGCGGGTAAGCTCGCCGGTGCTTTTTCTGTCCGCCAGCGTTCCAGGGGTTCTTGATGCAACGACAGCAACAGATCGATCAGCCGGGGGGCCAACCACCCGCCCCGCTGTGATTTCAGTTGTAAGCAAAGGGTGCGTAAGGGGCCGTCGTAACTGCCAATAGCTACCGCCGCATCAAACGCTGGCGGGCGCTTGCGGCACTCTTGACAGGGAGTTTGTGGGCTGAACCCAGCCGCAACTGGATTCCAAGGCAAGGCACATCGCAGGCATTGCGGCCCCAGACATTTCCGGAACTCGGTCTGGCATGGCCCGCAAAACAGATCTGTTTCCAGCGCACCACCGCATACCAGACAGCCTTCAGGAAAGACCAGAGTCCGGGCGGCCTGCCACCAGGGAGGATGCATGGCCGAGGCTACGGGTGGAAGTGGTGGCAACGGGCCGGCTCCTGGGTATGCCGCTGGTTCGAGAGATCCGCCTAGGCCTGGGGCACGGCTGGGCTGGCCACCAGGTCGGTTTCCACCCTGCGTCGGAGTTGACCGCAGGCGGCGTCGATCGGCCGGCCTTTGGTTTTGCGCACCGTCACGCTCACGTTCCAGCGTCGCAGCGTTTCCACAAACTGACGCACGGCCTCTGGACTGGGCCGCTCAAAGGAAACACCGGCCACCGGGTTATAGGGAATCAGGTTCGCATGCGCCTTGCGATGCACCAGCAGTCGGCCCAAGGCCTCGGCATCTTCGGGGCGGTCGTTCACCCCGTGCAGCAACACATATTCGAACGTGACCTGGCGGCCGGTTTGCTCAAAGTAGGCGTCTGCGGCCTCCATCACGGCATTCAGGCCAATCTTCTCATTCACCGGTACAAGCTGGTCTCTTAGCGCCTCAGTGGCGGCGTGCAGAGAGACGGCCAGGTTATATGGGCGATCCATGGCCGCCAGCTTGCGAATTTTCTCTGGCAGGCCAACGGTGGAAATGGTCACCCGCCGGGGTGATAGGCCCAACCCGTCAGGTGAACAGATTAGATCAAGAGCCGTGATCAGGTTGTCCAGGTTCGCCAGGCTCTCACCCATGCCCATGACCACGATGTTGGTGAGCCGCTCTTCGGCGGGTAGCAGGTTGCGGAGCTGGAGGACCTGTTCCATGATCTCGCCAGAAGTCAGGTTGCGTTCCACCCCCTTGAGGCCACTGGCGCAGAAAACACAGCCCATGCCGCAGCCAACCTGAGTGCTGATGCAGATCGTGCGGCGATCTTCTTCGGCCATGAGCACGCACTCAACCCGCCGCCCGTCTGGCCAGGCGATCAGCAGCTTGTCGGTCCCGTCGGGTGAGACCTCATGGGCCGAAATCGTGCCTGTGAACACGGTCCATTCCTGAGGGACAGCCTCCCGCAGCCGCTTGGGCAAATCGGTCATGCCGGCAAATTCGGTGGCGCGGCGATCAAACACCTGGCGCATGACCTGACGGGCATGAAACCTGGGATGGCCCTGTTCGGCCATCCAGGCAGTTAGGCCCTCGGCACCAAGATCAAGCAGAGGTCGGAGCATCTTCACCACGGGAACAGACAAGATCGGCTGGCAATCGAGGGAAAGTCCCCCCGCGTAGGATTATACAGGGGCGTGCCTGGCACTGTCGACCGCCGGTACGGCGGGCTTCCGAACTCCCCCGCCTCACCTCTCGATTGACCGAGGTCGGTCCGGGTACGATCATGAAACGGCTTCTGGATGAAGGCTAAGTCTCTGACCGAGTTCAAGAAAGTACACCAATGCTAAGCGGGTTGTTGCTGGCGGTCTGGATGGCGGTTGGGGCAACCACGCAGCAAGTTCCAGAGACGGGCCAGGGGCCGGCTGTTGTTCAGCCCCCCCCAACGATTGCCGCCGAGGGGGTACCGGCAGTCCCGCTGGCGCTGGCTCGGGGTCTGAGTCGGTATCAGAATATTCGGTCGGCCACTTTTGCAGACTGGGGCCCGCAGGCTGCCTCCGGGGCCTTGGAGGGGGAGTTTCGTCAGGCTCCCATGATTGTGCTCACCCGGTTTGCAGACACCAACCAGGTGCATCGGGTCGATTTTGCGGGTGGAGCCCGCTCCCAGGTCTCGTTTCACCCGGAACGTGTGACCGGTGCTCAGACTCGGCCCGGCCATCCAGAGGTCTTGTTTGAGGCCGATGAAGGGGGCGCGGAGAACTATCAGCTTTACCTGATCCCCCAGACCAGTGGCGAGGCGGTCCGGCTAAGCGATGGCCGCAGCCGCAATATGGGGCCCCGGTGGTCCCCATCGGGCAAGTTACTGGCCTTCAGTTCAAACGCCCGCAATGGCCGAGACATGGACCTCTATGTGGCTGATCCTAGCCAGCCTGGTCAGGCCCGGCTGTTCAAGGAAGTTTCGGGAAGCTGGACGATCGAAGACTGGTCGCCGGAAGAATCACGCGTAGTTGCAATTGAGTATGTTTCAATCAACGAGTCTTATGTTCATATTGTGGAAATTGGAACAGGTAAAACCGAAACCTTGATTCCAAGGCGAGAAGCAGGTGCGGTCCCGGTTGCTTATGAGCATGTGCGCTGGGCCAAAGACGGCCGTTCGCTGTACTGGACCACCGACGCCGCCAGCGAGTTTCGGCAACTGGTTCGGCTAGACCTGGCCGACAAGAAATCTACGGTTCTCACCCGCGCCATTCCCTGGGACGTTGAAGAGTTTGATATTGCGTCTGATGGCAAAACGATTGTGCTGGCAGCCAATGAAGGGGGGATTTCCAAGCTGCATGTTCTGGATGCTGGTACTGGCCAAGAGGGTCCTGCTCCGCAGATGCCTGCCGGCGTGATCAGTAACCTGAAGTTTCAGCCGGCCACCCGGCAGTTTGGATTTTCGCTGGCGTCGGCACGCAACCCGTCAGACGCCTATACCTTTGACCTGAATACCTGGTCATGGACGCGCTGGACCGTAAGCGAGACCGCCGGTTTTGATACGGCCACCTTTACTGAACCGGCGTTGATTCAGTTTGCAAGCTTTGACGGAAAGTCGATCCCGGCGTTTCTGTACCGGCCAGATCCCGCCCGCCACGCCGGCAAACGGCCCGTGGTAATTAACATTCATGGCGGCCCAGAGGCCCAGTTCCGGCCCAACTTCCTGGGTCGTGTCAATACGCTGTTGAATGATCAGGGGATCGCCCTGATTTATCCCAATGTTCGTGGTTCCAATGGGTACGGCAAGACCTATCTGGGGCTGGATAATGGCTTCAAGCGGGAAGACAGCGTTCGAGATATCGGGGCTTTGCTGGACTGGATCAAGGCTCAGCCAGATCTGGACTCTGAGCGTGTGGGGGTGGTGGGTGGCTCTTACGGCGGGTTCATGTCTCTGGCCGTGCAAACCACCTATAATGACCGGATTCGTGCGGGGATCGATATCGTGGGGATCTCCAACTTTGTGACGTTCCTGGAGCATACCCAGGAATATCGGCGAGATCTCCGGCGCGCGGAATATGGCGACGAACGAGAGCCGGACATGAGGGTGTTTCTAGAGAAGATCTCGCCTCTGGGTCAGGCTCAGAAGATCAAGACGCCGATCCTGGTGGTTCAGGGGGCCAATGATCCTCGAGTACCGCTTTCAGAGGCCGAGCAAATGGTGGCGGCCGTGCGTAAAAATCAGACCCCGCTCTGGTACGTGGTGGGCAAGAATGAGGGACACGGCTTTGCCAAGAAGCCCAACCAGGATTACTTGCAGGCTGTTGAGGTGCTCTTCTGGAAGACGTTTCTGCTGGGCGAGACACGGTGATGAACTTCTTCGGACGGCGGTCTGGCTCAATCCGTGACCAGATCTTGCTGCCGACGATTGGCCTGACCGTGATGCTGGTGGGCCTGACCGGCCTGGCCTGTGGTGGCTGGGTTGCGTCTCGCGCCTGGCAAGAGCGGATTGAGCGGGGCCGCCAGATCGTGGACACGCTCAGCCGCTCCAACTTCCCGCTGACCGATGCCGTGCTGGATCAGCTTCGCGGCATTGGTGGCGTGGAATTCGCGATTGTGGATGAAACCGGTCTGATCCAGAAGGCCACCCAGCCGAACTTGGTGGGTGCCCGTTGGGCCGGCTTGCGAGAGCCCCAAGAGCGTGGCTTCCAGACCGTTTGGACCGCCCCCTCGCCTGGTTCCTCGTATCGCATTGCCTGGCTTGCCCAGCGCACGGCCGATTCCAGCTCGCGAACTCAGTTGCTGGTTCTGCTTCCTGAACCAGCCCTGCGTGCGGCAGCCTGGGAGGCCGCCCGGGCTATTGGCCTATTGACCGTTCTTGGTGCCATTCTGGCCGCTGCGCTTGCGGTCACCATGGGCCGGGCCCTGGCGGCCCCGCTGACAGAAATCTCTGCCGCAATTCGCCAGATTGAGCGTGGTGAGCCGGTGGCCGCCCTGCCCCGCGACCGATCCGATGAAATTGGTGAAGTGGCAGACGCCGTCACTCGCCTGGCCGGGCGACTTGAAGTTTTGGAACGTGATCGTGCTGAGGCTCAGCGGTTGCAACTGGTGCGGCAGCTGAGTGCGGGGCTGGCGCATGAGTTGCGGAACCCATTGACCGCTGCCCGCATGACGCTCCAGCTCCTGGAACAACGACAGGCTGGAAACCCTGCGGTTGCCACGCCCGTCCATCTGGCCATTGGTGAACTTGGCAGGATGGAGCGGCAGGTGAAGCGGTTCCTGCAAATTGCCAGGCCAGACCCACCGCACCTGGCCGTGGTTGATCCCCGCCAGCTTCTGATGGAGGCGATCGAACGGATGGCTGCGGCCTGTGAGTTGCGCGGACACAAGGTGGAACTTGTGGAGGGGGGCCCGACCCCCAGCCTGCGCGTGGACTCTGACCAGTTGGGGCAGGTTCTGATTAACCTGCTCCAGAACGCGCTCGATGCCAGCCAGGCACCGTCGGTGGTTCGCGTTCGCGCGATCAGCCAGGATTCCTGGGTCGTATTGGCTGTGGAAGATGAGGGGCCCGGGGTGCCCCATTCGATTGCCGACCGACTGTTTCAGCCGTTTGTCACCACCAAGCCGGAAGGGGTTGGTTTGGGGCTGGCCTTGTGCGCGAGCCTGGTTCGCGAACACCATGGGTTTTTGAGATACCAGCGAGAATCAGGCATCACCCGTTTTGAAGTTCAGCTACCGGTTGAGGGCCGTGACCAGGCCGAACGGCTCAACCCCGTGGACATGGAAATCAAGAACCGGACCTGGACCCACCAGGCTCCGTCTTCAGGAGAAGCATCGACGTGGCCCATGTGATGGTGGTCGATGATGAGCCAGGCATCTGCTGGGCTTTTCAGCAGTTTCTCAGCGACCACGGACACCGCGTGTCGGTGGCCGCAACGGCCGAGCAGGCACTCACGCTGGCAGCCGTTGATCCTCCTGAAGTTGTGTTCCTGGATATCAGGCTACCGGGCGAGGATGGGCTCTCTGCCCTGGGGCGAATCCGTGGCTGTTGTCCAGGGGCGGCAATTGTGGTCATGACCGCGTATGGAACCGTGGAGACCGCCGTCCAATCGGTCAGGGCGGGCGCTCTGGATTATTTGCCCAAGCCGTTTGATCTTTCCCAGATCCTGAGCCTGGTCGATCGAGCGTTGCTGGCAACGGCGGCCGGTCAGGGTCCGGTCCGTCAGCCTGGATCCCAGCCCAAGCCGGGCGGGTCGGTCTTGCTGGTTGGTCAAAGTCCAGCGCTCCAGCGGGTTTTCAAGCAAATTGCGGTGACCGCCGCGTGTGATGCCCCGGTGGTGATCACCGGAGAGAGTGGCACCGGCAAAGAGCTGGTGGCCCGCGCCATCCATCAGCATGGCGTCCGGTCCGCGCAGCCGTTCGTCCCCATCCACCTGGCGGCCTTGCCAGAGAGTTTGATCGAGCGAGAACTGTTCGGCCATGAGCGGGGCGCGTTCACCGGTGCGGACCACTCTCAACCAGGTTTGCTGGAACGGGCCGGTGAAGGCACCCTGTTCCTGGACGAGATCACCGAGGCTACTCCTGCCGTTCAATCCAAGCTCCTGCGCGTGCTGGATGCGGGCGACTATCGCCGGGTGGGAGGCGGCATCGAACGCCGGCTGGAAGCGCGTGTTCTGGCTGCGACCAACCGCGACATTCTTGCGCAGGTTCACGCCGGCGGATTTCGAGCAGACTTGTATTACCGCCTGGCGGTGCTTCAGATTGCGGTTCCTCCGCTGCGAGAACGGCCAGAAGATGTGATTGCGCTCTGGGATTACTGGTTGAACCGGATCTCTCCAGGTCGACACGCCCCTCTGAATCCAGGCTGTGCGCTGGCGGCCGTGTTGCTTGGCTACACCTGGCCGGGCAATGTCCGAGAATTGAAGAATACCGTTGAGCATGCGGCGCGGATGTGCGGGGGTGGCCTGATCGGCCCCGAACATCTGCCAAGCTGCGTGCTAGCAAGCTCCCCATCGACCTCTGTGAGCCCAATCGCCGCCACTTCCAGTATGGAAACTCTCCAGGCAAACGTCTTCGCCTGGGCTCGCGAGCAGCTTGCCGCCAGTTCACCCACGGAACTGGAAACGGGCTCGCTTCATGATCAACTTCTAGACGTGGTGGAAGCCCCTCTGCTGCAAGCCACCCGCGAGTGGGCCGAGGGGAACCAGGTCCGCATGGCCCGCCGGTTGGGCCTCCATCGCACCACCCTGCGCGAGAAGCTGAGAAAACGGGACGCTGAGGAGTAAAGGCCGCCAGACTCGGTCCGAGTTCGTAACCTGCCCGATGAAGAAAGACGCCCGCCCGGCCTCAGGCCCCTACGGGTGGAACGGCTGGACCGAAAATCGACAGCGCTGGACAATTTATGTCCAGATGTGGGCTATGCTGGCCATCCTGAAACTCCAAAACGGCGTGAATAGCCTGATTTTGGGGTATGTTTTATCTGGCACGGGGCTTGCTATGCCTGGTTCTGTGGGAGTGAGTTCGAACGCTCGAGTTGGGATCAAGCGGATGGCCGGCTGGGAGTTTGCGATGAAGCGGACGGAACGTACTGGTTTCACACTGATCGAATTGCTGGTGGTGATCTCGATCATTGGGGTTCTGGTGGCACTTCTGTTGCCGGCGGTTCAGGCGGCCCGAGAAGCAGCGCGCCGGGTTCAGTGCAGCAATAACCTCAAGCAGATCGGGCTGGCGCTTCATGGTTACCATGACAACGCGAACACATTCCCGATCGGGGCGATTGTGAGCCGAGATCGCGCGGGGAACCCGATCTTCCAGGGTTGGAGTGCCCTGGCGCGGTTGCAACCATTTCTGGAAGCTCATAATAGCTTCAACGCCATTAACTTCAACTTTGGTAATGAGACTCCTGAAAACGCCACGGTCACCGGGATGGCCAGTTCGGTATTCCTCTGCCCCTCAGACCCACAAGGCTCCAATCATCTGTTTGACGAAGGTCTTCAGCGCCGTAATACAAACTACGCGGTGAACCGGGGCGACTGGTACGTTTGGGGCGGTCTAGTTTCGCGCGTTTCCCCATCCTCACCGTTTCGCACCAATGTCTCGGTCTCCATGGCGGAGATTACCGACGGCCTCAGCCAGACGATGCTGGCGGCCGAGGTCAAGGCTCGGTTGCCGTTCTTGCAGAACTGTGCGGGGTTATTATTTGCGCCAGTTTCAGGCGGTGCTCAGCCGGCCCCCAATGCTAACCCGGCAAGCATTGGCCCGTACTTTTCCTGCTCAGGCGGTAAGCTTCGCCCCACCTATGCCCATGCGGGCTGGGAAGATGCGAATGTGCCGGAATCTGGCTTTACCACCGCCTGGCCGCCCAACAAGGTCACGCCTGGCAACTATGGCGGCGTGGCCTTGGCAGACGTGGATATTATGAGCCTGCGTGAAGAGGAAGGCGGCCCCTCGTTTGCGGCGGTCACGTCGCGTTCTGCCCATCCGGGCGGAGTGAATGTGCTGATGGGCGACGGGTCGGTGCGGTTCCTCAAAGACTCAATCAACGGCCTCACCTATCGCGCGCTCGGTTCTGTGTCTGGCAATGAGGTGATCTCCGCCGGCGATTATTGAGCGAACAGCAGCGTAAGTGATTCAGGCCGACTCTGTTCAATTTCGATGATCGGTGATGTAGACGTCAATCTGGGTGGTTGTACGAGAATGAGGTTCGACCACGCGTAGTGGTAAACGAGCATGGGGGGCCTGGAGCTTCGCCCTCTGCACCGTGTTCTGGCCTGCACGCTGGGTTGAATGCGAAGGGGTCTTTGAACGCCCCGCCTTGGCGTTGCTTCAGTGAGGCTTCGCTCTTCACCGCTGGTGAACCTGTATCGGTTGGTATTGCTGTCCTGGGTGGAAGTTTATGGAGTCGATTTATAGCGGTTAACATTTGCGTTGCACACAGCCGTGAGCGCCTTTCCTAGTGTTCCTTTTCCGAATGTAGAACAGCGGCCCTCGGCTGTCTCTGGATTCCTGGGCCGTTACGAAGATGACAGCCGAGGGCGGCTGTCCTACATCGAACGAAGATCAAGACACTGAGGCGTGACACTCAGCAAATCCTTTCGTGTGCAACCCAATCGTGAACCGCTATAAGCCCAGGATATTGTGCTTATTTCGAGCGTTTAGACCGGGACGGACCCCAAAACCGACAAATCTCCGGTATTCGAGTGGCCAAGCAGCTTCGTGTAGATGGCTTATCCTGCGTGTGCTCAGGCCACGGGTTGGGTTGGACCGGTGATCGTTGTCGTTAATGCCTGCAATCGTGGCAGGCAGGCGTCCAGTTCAGACCAGGTGGCGGCGTTCAAAACCCCGTCCAGGCGGGGCTCATCTGTGCAGTCGAGCAAAGTCAGGGCCTGGCGGCCCCTGCGGTTGGCGTCGCGTTCCAGTTGATAAGAGAGTCCGGCAACCAGGGTGGCCACGGCCGGCAAGATCCAGAGCCCCAGGCTCAGCATGCTGTCGATTCCAACGACGAACCCAACGCCGATCAAGAGCAGCGCGGTTGGCAGGCAGAGTCGGGCGGCAATTGCCAGGGCCTGGCGGGCGGCGAACGGCGTGGGTGAATGGTGCTGGAGGTCTTGCAATGCATGCCCCACCTCATGGGCGGCACGGCCCAGGGCGGCCAGGTTCGCACCTTCGTAGCAGGCTGGTGAAAGCCTGATGATTTGCACACCCGGGTCATAAAAATTGGCAAAAATCCCAGCGCACGGCTGCACGCGGACATCGCTCTGTTCCGAAAGCCTGAGCATTTCGATGGCAGCGGCACCCCCCTGGATTTGCCCAGGAGATGGTATGCCGGCCGCGCGCGTGATCACGGCGTTGGTGGAGTGGCGGAGCCAGAGAATGGCCGCAATGGCCGCCAAGAACGCCAGCAGCGGGACCGCCGGTAACTCAAACAAACGGTTGAGCCAGATCATCCGTCATCCTCACTTCCAGAGCCCCTTAAGGTCCAGGTGGGTTCGTTCAGCGTGCGGGTCCAATGCTGGATCGCCCCCTCAAGCCTCCGCTTCAGTTCCTCCAGGTCCAGAGCCTGAGCGAAAACCGTGAAAACCGGTTCGCCAGTGTTGAACCGGGTCCCAGGCCAGGGTAGGTCGGCCAGCGATGGCCAGCGGTCATTGTGCGGGTTCCTGGTTCGCTCCAGCGCTTTTTGGAAACGGGGCGGATTCACGGCCGGCATCTGACACGGAGCCTGGCTGTAAATGACCGCCTTGCCAACCAGCGGAGGAATTTGACCTCTACCTCTTCGGGGGGAACTCGGCTTGGGTGATCGGGTTCCAAACGCGCTCACGTGCTGCTGGAAGAATTTCCTGAGTGTGGCCCGTTCCAGCACTTCCATGGATGCCGTCATGCGTGGGTTCACTTCAATCACGTGAATTCGTTCGTCGCGATCCTGGATCAGATCGACCCCAAACAGTCCTCGCAGGCCGAATTGCTGCATGAGGATAGTGCCGATTCGCTTCAACTCGCGTGCCTGCGCAACGCTCAGGGGGATTGGGCCCAGGCTACCCCGGTATACGAAATGGCCCCAGGGGGCCCCAATCCAAGACTGGCAAACACCTAGCAGCAAGCATCCGCTTTCTGGGTGGGCCAGGAACGAGGCCCCAAGCGACTGCCCAGCAATCCGTTCCTGGTAAACGACCGGTTCGGTGGCTGGTTGGTGGGCTGCGTTCTGGTCCCACGCGCG
Source organism: uncultured Planctomycetales bacterium (assembly GCA_903926465.1). Classification (GTDB taxonomy): domain Bacteria; phylum Planctomycetota; class Planctomycetia; order Isosphaerales; family Isosphaeraceae; genus CAIYJE01. Next base: position 95,015 of record CAIYJE010000178.1, on the reverse strand, counting down.
AATCCCCAGGCCTCCCCCTGAAGCTCTAGGTTTTTCCAGCCAAGAGCCGTCTTGGGGCAGGTTGGCTGGCTTTTCCTGGATCTGGGGGACCGCAATTCCTGAATTTCGCAGGACTTCGGCCAGAAGCAGAGGATTTCGGACCTGACGCAGCACCGCCGCGGAATTTCCCCACAAGGGGTGCCGTTGCTCGATCTTCTCGATCAGGTCGGGCTGGTTTTCCAGGCCGCCTACGTAACAAACCGGCAGGCCCGAATGTTTTGAAAGTGCGGTCCGCAGGCCGTCTGGCCAATCTGAGGAAACGGCCTCTGGTTGGGGGGCGATCAGGGCCAGGTCTCGGTCTCCAAAGCGATCGATGGCCACCGGCCGAAATCCGGCGCGTCGGCAAGAAAAGGCCGATGCCCGCACACTGCCGCCCATGATCACAACCGGCCTTACCATCGTGTCACTCAAAAAGTCTCTGGGCGCATGAAAACGCGGCGAACCGGTGTAGCACCGATCCGCCGCGTCATCGAATTCAGAAGCTCACAACCTCAGGACGGTTGTTCACTTAGCTTCTTCAATTTTGGTGGCGGTGACGACGAACTTGTCGTCCTTCTTCTCACACTTGCCTTCCAGGGCAACCTTTGGGCCTTCGCCCTTGGGAGCGGTGCAGAAGCCCAGACCCTGGTGGGCCTTCTTGGCAACTTCGTTCTGCTCAAGGTAGTACTTGACTTCCTTATCGCCTTCCTTGACCACGAGGACGTTCTGGCATTCCTTGGTTTCCTTCAGTGAGCACTTGGCACACTGAGCGTAACCGGTGAGCTTCACCTCTTTGCCTTCATAGGCCTGAGCAGCAAAGGAAAAACTGACGGCAACAGCGGCAACGGCCAGCATCGAGAACAGCTTGCGCATGAAAAAAACCTCTGGGCAAAAGTCAGGGACGGGACGAGATCACACGACCTCGTTGCGGCCGTCCCAGGCGGGAAGATTGGATACCGGCAAAATACTCGACTTCCGGTATCCTATGTATTGAACCAGTACCGATCCAGTCGAACAACAGTTTTTCTGGAACAAGAATCCGAGCCCGAACTCCGCCCATCCACAGGAGGCGGGGCTTGCGGGTGGCTCACCCGGTGCTATGATGCGTCAAATGCGAGCACATTGCCCGGTCCGTTCCACGATTCGTACGGGTCACTGTACAATGGTGAAGTTGCCCAGGCTGAGTTCGCGATTTGCCGAAGTCTTTAAGTTTGAACCTCTGTCAGGAGACGTTTTCATGTCTGACCATACCATGCACGTTGGTGAAGGCCTTGTTGGCGAAGGTAATGAGATCGCCCACATCGACCTGCTGATCGGCCTCAAGAGCGGCCCCGTGGGCGTGGCTTTTGCCAATGCCCTGGCCAATCAGTCGGCCGGTCATAGCAACCTGCTGGCGGTTCTCACCCCCAACCTGGCCGTCAAGCCAGCCACTGTGATGATCACCAAGGTCACCATCAAGGGTATGAAGCAGGCCGTGCAGATGTTTGGCCCCGCGCAGAAGGCCGTGGCCAAGGCTGTTGCCGATAGCGTGGCCAAGGGTGTGATTCCCAAGGCTCATGCTGAAGACCTGGTGATTGTGTGCGGCGTGTTCATTCACCCAGCCGCCGCTGACGACACCAAGATTGAAAAGTACAACTACGAGGCCACCATGCTGGCGATCTCCAACGCCATGCACGGCAAGCCCACCGCCGATGAGATGGTCGCCGGCAAGGACAGCGCTCACCCGTTCGCTGCCAACAAGGTCTGATCGACCTAAAAAATTGGGGGCCGGTACCTGATTCGTTCAGGCCGGCCCCCGTTTTGCTCAACGGTTTTCGTGAGGAACTTGCCGCCCAAGGGACGCCCAGCTTCCTGATGCAGGCTCACCCTGTTTTACTAATCCGATCCATCTCAGCTCCCGGATTTCGGTTATCATGTCTGGATAATAAGGTTGCACCCTGGGCCTTTCTTGATCGAGGCCACCGATGCCATTTCCAGACTATCGGATTGGACCGTTTGACCAGCTCCGTCACTGGCTGCCGAGCTACGCCTTAGCGTTACTCTGGACCGTGGCCTTCAGCCTGATTGTGATGGGGACCGGTATCGCCTTGTGTGGTCCGATTTATGGTTCCATGGTTGCCGGTGTGGCCAGCAACCCGCACACGCCCCTGTATGTCCGGGCTAATGATGCCCTGCATGAAAAAGTGGTAGGACGAATCACCCTTTCTGGTCTGATTCTGTTTGGCCTGGGTGTTGGCAGTCTTGCCATTCACCAAGGTCTGAGCCGCCGGAACCAGGCTCCAGGCTCATTCAAACGCCCTCGCTAAACCGTCATTCCATTCAAGGCAGCCGCATGAAACCGAGCATTTTGCTCCAGCTTGACGTGGATCCCCAGCCCAGCGTGTTTGATGGCGTGGTGGCGGTGGACGCGGGCGTTGATCATCTGTTTCGGCATGGTGGCATTACGCCGAACGCCGTTCGCGACCTGGTACATGGCACCATTTTTACCAGAGGTGGCGCCGACCTCCAGCGCACGGCCATTTTTGTGGGCGGCTCAAACGTGTCCAGCGCCGAGGCCGTTTTGAAAGCGGTCCAGGGCTCGTTTTTCGGCCCGTTCCGGACGTCGGTGCTGTTTGACGCGAATGGTTGTAATACCACGGCGGCCGCCGCCGTGCTGGCTGCCATGGAAGGGCTGACCAAGGCCAGAGGCTCACTGGCCGGAGCACGGGTGGCTGTACTGGCCGCCACTGGGCCCGTGGGTCAGCGGGTGGCCCGGCTCTTGCTCAGGCAGGATTCCAGCCTGGAGGTGCGGGTTGCCTCACGCACCCTGGACCGGGCACAGGCCACGGCAGCGCAGCTACAGGCCGCCACCGGGCGATCACCTGCCGCGTTTGCCTCTGCCACGGAGTTGGAACTCAGGCACGGACTGGACGGTGTTGATGCCATCGTGGCCGCTGGAGCGGCCGGGGTAACCCTGCTCCCCAAATCGATTCTGGAAAGCACGGGCGCCCGGGTGCTGATCGACCTCAACGCTGTGCCGCCCCTGGGCATTGACGGGGTTGAGGCCACGGATAAGGGCAAAGATCGGAGCGGCGTGCTGTGCTGGGGTGCGCTTGGGGTGGGCGGACCCAAGATGAAGATTCACCGGCGTGCGATTCAGGCCCTGTTCGAGACGAACTCGGCCCTGATTGACGCCGAGGAATGCCTGGAAATTGGCAAAAGCCTGTAAGCGAAGCGGAATCACAGGGAAATTCAGTGCTTGGCACGCAATCCCAAAGCCGGGTTACGCGTGACTGTGATTGGGTTCTGTCAGGTTGTCTGGCTCAAGTTTGGAATTGCCCGCTCTTTGCCTGTTGAAGATTACGCAATTCACCAAATTCCCCAAGGTTCTCCAGACCTCTCCCATTCCCAAGCGGATCTGGCTTGAGAACGGTTTTGGAAATCGAATCTTGGCATCCGAATCTCGGAACACCCAATCGTTGGAATTTGCTTGAATCTGTGGTGGCGATGGCCAGACAGAGCGTTATTGGTCGAGCAACTCAGAATTCGCTCAGCGAGTATCAGTATTTGGTCAGAATACCTGTATTACCAGTAAGCGGTATTCAGAGAACACGGGCCAGTTGGATGTCTCTGGACGCCAGGCCAGCAAGGGCGTTTCTCTCAACAGCCAACCCTGGTTTCAATGTTTGTTGCAGGTAGGAAGGGTTATGGAAACTTTGTGTCTGGGGCCGACCTGGAGCCCACAGTTTGTCAGGTCGGCGATCTTGCATCCCCTGAGTCTTCGCAACTTTTCCGAATCGCCGTATCTCGCGGAACTTTTTCGGCCAGATTTGGAGTCCAGAATCATTGGCCCGGTGGATGCAAGTCTGGGGCCGCTTCTGCCGCCGTTGCGGATTTATCGGGGAAGTAAGCCTTATTACATTCCGGGCAGGTGCGAGGAACTTTTGCTCTACACCTCAACTGTCTGGGCTTGTCTGGCGTGCAATGCCCCCTCCCCCTGGGATGCCTGTGACTGTAGTCCGCCAGATCTTGAGTCGCTCGCACGGGGATCGATCAGTCCCCACACAATGATGTGGGGCCACTGGAACCAGATGAGTGAGAAGCTTGAATCACACTTTAACGCAGGTTTTACTCATGTGGTTTACGCCGATATCGCAGGTTGTGCCGGCTCACTTGACCACATTCGGCTGTCTGAAATCCTGAGGCACAGAGGCGCGCCAGGGCGTGCTGTTGACCTTCTGGACGCCATGCACAGGGGTTGGTGGGACTTTGGGGCTCAGGGACTTCCACTGGGGCCGACCTTCTGGGTATTGCTCCGGTTCTATTTGCAAGGGGTGGACGAGCGGCTTTATCGTGCAGGGGTCCCCTTCGTGCGCTGTGTTGATGACTATCGCCTTCTCTCACATGGCGAGGACGAGGCGGAAAAGCAGATCTCCGTTCTGCGTGAAGCGCTGGCCAGCCAGGGGCTGCAATTGAACGAGAGTAAAACGCGAATCTTTACCAGGGCCGGAGTTCGTTCCCTTGCCAGCCAGAAACGGCTGATCTGGACAGGGCGATTGAAGGAAGGGGTGTTGAAGCCAGTTCTGACGGAGTTGCTGCGTTTTTCGATGCTCAGGCCTGCGGTTTTACCCGTTTTGAAGCTCTTTTGTGCCAGCCAAGTTCAGCCGCTTCCTTGTTCAATCTCGTAACGAGATGGTAGCAGGCCGGGCCGTGACTTCCCCCGCCTGCTGATCGAGTCTCTTGCGTTCTGCGTGACGCACGGCACACTGGGGAGTGAATTCCCGAGTTGTCGCCCACTTGCCCTTCCATTCGGAATACGGGGTGTTCCAAAGGCGGGGCAAGCCAAGGAGCCGCCCATGGATCGTAAGCAGACGCCGAACCGCCGCGACCTGTTTCGGTGGACCGCCGCATCGGCGTTACTTCCTGGTGTGGCCGAACTGGCACCCGGCCAGGCGGGATCGCAGGCCGACCTGATTCGCGCAGAGAATGATCGGCCTGGTACGCGTGCCTGGATGAACACCAAGGTGGTTGTGGATCCAGCCACGAAGTATCGGTCGCCGGCCATTGAAGGCTATGTTTCCCGCACCAGTGTGCGGGCCGGTGAAAGCCTGTCGTTTCATGTGAGCACCAACCCAGCATCTTCGTTCACCATCGACATCTACCGCTTGGGCTATTACCAGGGGCATGGCGGGCGGCACATTGTCACCTTGGGGGCGTTTGCGGGGAGCGTGCAACCCGATCCGCCAGTGGGTCCCAGGCGGCTCCGGGAATGCCAGTGGGAGCCTTGCACCACTTTGCAAATACCGGCCGACTGGCCGAGTGGGGTCTATCTGGGTCAACTCCGGGCTGAAGGGAGTGGTTGCCAGAGTTACGTGATCTTCATTGTAAAGGATGATCGCAAGGCCGATCTGTTGTTCCAGTGTTCGGACCACACATGGAACGCGTATAACCGCTGGCCCGACCATTTTGCGCTTTATGATAACGGCAAGAAAGAGTGGTACTGGGGGCCCGACGTTCGGGTCAGTTTTGATCGGCCTTATGGCAAGTACTGCCAGATTTTCGATGCGCCGCTGTCGGTGGGGTCGGGTGAGTTTCTGCTCTGGGAGTTTCCCGTGGCTTACTGGCTGGAGCAGCACGGGTATGACGTGTCATACATCAGCAATAGCGACACGCACTTTGATCCCGCGGGGTTACTGCGCGGGAAGGGGTTCCTGTCTGTAGGCCACGATGAATACTGGACACAAGAGATGTACGACCATGTGAAGCACGCCATTAGGCAGGGCGTGAACGTGGCATTTCTTTCTGGCAATGCGCTTTGTGGCATGATCGAGTTGAGCCCTGCGGCCGATGGCCGGCCGGGCCGTGGCCTGGAGCGTGTGGGGTTGTTTGGCGGTGTGGATGACGCGGCTGATGGGTTTCCGGAAATGAAACTGCTGCCCCGCACCGGCCCCAGCGAGGGGTTGCTGATTGGGGCCCGGAACAAGTACCCGGTGACCGGGGGCGGAGACTGGATTTGCCAGTTGCCGGATCACTGGCTATTCGCGGGGACTGGCATGGTCCAAGGGGATGCAATACCGGGCCTGGTGGGCTGGGAGTGGCATTCCGAACCCGCGAACATTCCGGGTCTGGAAGTTGTGGCCTGTGGCCCAACCCAGAACGGTTCCGTGGCCGGGCATTATGATTCTACGCTCTACCCAGGCCCGAAGGGGAACCTGGTCTTCAACGCGTCCACAATCTGGTGGGGCGATGGCCTGTCTGAGCCACCTGGTTACGTGCGGCCGGCAGTTTATACCAAGCCGCAAGGACCAGACCCACGGGTTCAGCGGATCACGCGGAACCTCCTCGACCGGTTCGTTCAGGCGTAGACCGGTTCCAAACGGTAACACTCTTCGCAATCACGGATTCTCGCTTGTTCTTTCTTTCAGGATGACAGCTCATGACGCTACGACTTTTCACGATTGTTCTTACCGGTTGGTTCCTGGCGGGAACAGTGCGCGCTGAGGACCCGGGGCTGGATATTTACTTTGTGGATGTTTTGGGTGGGGCCGCCACTCTGATCGTCACACCGGAAAAGGAGTCGATTCTGATCGATTCCGGCTGGCCCGGTCTAGAAGATCGCGATCCGAAGCGGATTGCCCATGTACTGAAGGATGTGGCCGGGCTCAAGCATCTGGACCACATGGTAACCACCCACTGGCATGTTGATCATTATGGCGGTGTTGAGGGACTGACCAGGCTGTTGGAGATCAAGAACTTCTGGGATCGCGGCCTGCCTGAAGACCAGCTTTCAGACGTGGCCTTCCCCGATGGTCCCAAAGCCGACGACCCACTGGGGATTGCCTACCGCAAGGCCAGTGCAGGCAAACGGAAAGCTGTGCTCGCGGGGAATACACTGCCACTGAAGCCAGGCGTTGTGGCAGAAGCGATTGTCTCTGGCGCAAAGCCAATTACGGTCCATGGGCCGGTGAATCCGTTGACCGCCAGCGCCCCGGCCGATCATGAGGTTGATGGCAGTGACAATGCCCAGAGCCTGGGGTTCCATTTCAAATACAAAGATTTCGATTTTCTGGATCTGGGCGATCTGACCTGGAATATTGAGAAGAGCCTGGTTTGCCCGATCGATCGGATTGGCAAGATTGACCTCTATCAGGTCACCCATCACGGCATGGATATCTCGAACCACCCGACGTTGCTTCAAACGGTATCCCCCACGGTGGCCGTTATGAACAACGGTCCGCGAAAAGGGGGCTCGGCCGAGACCGTGAAACGGCTGAGGGCCCTGAAAGCACTTGAGGCCCTGTATGCCCTGCACAAAAATCAGGCCACCAGCGCCCAAGACAATGCCGACCCGGCGTTGACCGCCAATGCAAACGCCGAGGGCGGCCAGTTCGTTCATGTGCATGTGGAGCCCGATGGCCGTCACTTCACCGTGCGTATTGGGACCGACGGACTGACGAAGCGCTTTGAAACGCGCTGATGGCCAGAGCGTCGTTCGCCATGATCGGTCTGCCTTGGCAACCGTTTCCAATCCGGGACTGGCTCCGACTTTGCGAGGTGCCTGTCCCAGGTTTGGAACTTTCTTCCGCACGCGGGAGAAGCGGTGAAAGCCCCAAGCCTCAGAATGGTCAATTACGCAACAAACGGTGGGAAAGGGAAGAGAGGCCAGCACTCTCGGGCGCGGGGCTTCTTTCTGCCGCAATTTCTTAGCGTAGGCGGCCCTGGGTTCGGCCGTGGCGAATGTCTTCAATTTGATCGAGGGCAAGTTGGGGGCCGCCCGTTGAGGCGGTCTCAAGCCGCCGGCCAATCACCACCATGTGCCTGGGGAACTCCCATTCGGCGCGTTCGCATGAGATGATGGCCACCGGTTCCCAGGCAAACGGAAGTTCCTGAGGCCGGTACGGCGCATCTGCACTACCAAAGCAAAAATACAGGTCGTCTGGTTCCAGATGGGTCCCCTCTCGGATCGAGGGGCGCAGGCCGATCGGCTTGCCATAATAGTAGGCAAACTGATGGTTTACCGGTCCCAGGCTCACAAGCCGGGCATTGCTGGGCAGCATGGCTTCAAGCCGGGCAACCGCCTGCTCACCAGTGGTTGCGCCCCGAAGTTCTCCACTGAGCACCGGGCCGATAATGCTGGCACCGGTGGTGGCCGCCAACGCAAAAAGCGCAAGCCGTTCCAGATTTGGGAATGAGGAGCGGGCGGCTTTCAGCAAGATCACCATGCAGCCAATGGCTAACCCAGAGAAGATCAAGGTCATGGGGACGGTTTGGGCCAGTGGCATTAGCCACGAGACTGGCAGCAGCCTGGCCGCAACCAGAACCAGAATTCCAAACCCCAGAACGCCGGAGATTCCATAGAGCATCCAGTTCCAGGCCAGCCTGGCGGGCAATACAAAGAGTTTGGTTTGCAGGGCACGGTCTACCACCACGCCAATCAGCAGTGCCAGAATTGGGAACAAAGGCTGGTAATAACGCCCGCGAGCATTGGGAACTAGCCAGCAGGTCGGAAACGTGATCAGAATGCAGACCACCCAGAAGCCGAAATAGAGCTTCAACGGTTTCAGAGTTCTCCAGAGCGCAGGTTGCACGTACACCAGCAACAGTGGCGACCAGGGCAACAGGCAGCCGAACACTTCAATGGGATACATCAAAAGGTGTTTCAAATACAGATCCCAGGAAAACCTCTGATAGCGCATGCCAACGTCGGAGATGAAGACCGACCGAACGCCCCGTGTGCCCAGTTGCATGCCGAAAGGAACCAGCCAGCAGGCGAGGATTGCCACGTAGATTGCCACCCCCAGCAGGTGGCCCCGGTGGAACAGAGTTTTCCAGTCGCGGCGTGTTAAGAGGTAAATGCAGGTCACGGCCATGAAGTATGTGGGTGCCTGCGGCCCCTTGGCCAGGGTTCCGAGCGCGGCCAGCGTGTACCCGATGGCCCAGGTGCGGGCAGGATTGGCATGTTGCGTATAGCACCAGTGCCAGGCAATCAGCGAGCCAGAGACCAGGGCCGTGAACAGGGTATCGGTCTCTGCGAATCGGCCGCTGATCAGTGAGAGGCCAAAGGTGGCGTACGCCAAGGCTGCCGCCAGCGCACCCGAGGTGGAGAGCGCGCGGCGTGCGTACAGGTAGACAAGTAGTATGATACCGATCGATGCGCAGGCGGTAGGCAGTCGGATGGCCAGGCTAGAGCAAGTGCCAAGCGCCTTGCTGCTCAGGCCAATAAGCCAGGATCCAAGCGGCGGCCGGCTGAGAAATGGTTCCCCTTGCTGGCGTGGCACAATCCAGTCGCCCTGCTCCTGCATCTCAATGGCAATCCGTGCCCAGCGGGTTTCTTCTCCACGCAGTGGAGCGGTGGAAAGCCTGGCCAGATACAGCGTGCAGGCCAGTACGAACAGCAACCAGAGCCAGGCGTCTTTCCAGCCTGCTGCTGCGGAATCTGGCTCGGGAGGCAGCACGTGAAGCCTGGGACTTGGATCTTTGTGGTCCATGACAGGTTGAGATCGGGTGTTCTCGGTCATGGGTTCGGAACCGGATCGCCAGTCCGAGTGGCCTGTGTAGGTGCGCTGGGGCCGGAGCTGGGTTCGCCCAGACTTGCGCGGAGTTTTGCCGCCTTGCCACGCGGTTGGGGTTGGTGCTTCCAGCGGCGGTGCAGCCAGAGGTATTGCTCGGGTGAGCTTCGAACCATTTTTTCCAGGGCGTGGGTATAGCGCTGGGTGATCCAGCGAATTTCGTCGGGTTGGTTGGCCCACTCGGCCGGTTCAATCAGGTCTTCGCACACCACCTCGTACCGAAACCCTGGCCCAATCCTGCGTGCTCCGCCCACCACAATGGGGGCCTGGTACTGGATGGCCATAAGGGCGAGCGCTTTGAATGTGGAGGCGGGCCGGCCGAAGTAGTCTACGAACAGCCCTTTGGGGCCGGCATCCTGGTCTGCCAGCGCGGAGAGGATGCCACCGCTTTCAAGCACTTCAACCATCTGCTCAGAGCCCCCCTTCTTGGGGATGAGCTTCTGGCCGGTCGCGCCCCGGAAGTCTTTGATGAACTGGTCCAGGTAGGGGTTATCGAGCGGCCGGTAGACGGTGCTGGACGTAAATCCGTAAAGGCCGAACAGGTAACCGGCCATCTCCCAGTTCCCGAAATGGCCGGTGATCAGGATGATTGGACCACCGTCCAAGAAGCGATCGAGTACCGGCACATGGCCTTTAAGCACAACCCGTTCCCGCCAGGTTTCCAGGTGGAGGGTTTTGGGGATATGGAGCATTTCCATGACCATGCGGCAGAAGTGTCGGTATACCCCGCGCACGGCTTGATCTCGCTCGGTCTCGGTCCAGGAAGCGCCGTAGGCGTGCTGGAGATTCTCAAGGGCGACTTGGCGGTGTCGCTTATCCACCCGATACACGAGGGCGGCGAGGCCATCGGCAAGGGCGTAGCAGACCCGGATTGGCAGCATCTGGCAGGTAAAAACCACCAGCCGCACAACCAGGTACACCAGGTAATCAAGAAAACGGTTACGGGGTCTTTTCATGGGGCCGCTCCTTCGACCTCGCCCCGGAAAGTCCGGGGCGGCGAAGAATAGCCCAATTTTGCAGGACGCTCAAGGCGGTTCGTGAACCGGCAGCCAACGATCAGCCCAGTGAACGCTTCCAGGCCAGCCCGCCGGCCACCATCAGCAAGCCGGTTCCGATCAGGAGCAGAATGCCTGGAAGCGGACTTTTTTGACCCGCCACCGGGTCTAGTGTTTCTAATTTTGAACCTGGGAATGCGGCGTTGCCATTCTTTTCCGAAGTCGGCATGGCTTTGCGGCTTGGGCTGGGATCAACCCCCGGGGTGGGTTCCGGGATCTGGGCTGGCCGGAATAGCGAATCGAGAATTTCTGGCTCAAGCACAACGTTTTCGAGATGGATTTGCTGCCTGACGATGGCCTGGCTACCATCTTGGCCACCAAATTGTGTCAATTCCGAGTTAGTTGGCAGGTGAAGTGGATTGTTTTGGCCGGTATCAAACGCTTTCCAGACAAAGACGGGCTGATCTCGTGCCACATCCGCCGGGCTGGCGTACTCTCGTACCTCAAGTGGCACGCCCGTGTTAACGTTCAGCGCGTAGCTCGCCAGATGGATGGACGAGGTTGGCCGCTCCACTTCATAAACGTCGCACGGTTGGTCCAGAAGAGTCACCTGGCGGACTGGCACGGATTGCTTCAGAACCTCTGGCAACCGTTGCAAGCCGGCATACCATGCGGCCAGAGGCAATGGGCACGCACGCCGGCCGGAGGTCGATTCGAAAACGAAGCCGGGTACGCGTGTGGCCTGTTCCACCGACTTTTCGCTTGAAACCTGCTGCGCCGATCGAGCGTAAGCCTGGCCCTGCTGAAAATAGCGGTTCACAATCCGGGGACCGGGTTCAAATTCCATGGTCTCTTCATAGAATCGCCGATCTGGTCCAGACTCAACGTACTTGAGCCGCTGCTTCAAGCCTGGGTTTGCCTCTCCGCCCAGGGGAGACAGTTGATTTTCCTGGTCGATTCGAGTTTCAAGCTCAAGCGTCCGCCAAGACTGCATAAGCAGGTCAAGTTGCTGGACCGGGCTCTGGGCCTGGGCCTGAAGCCCACCGATCACGATCAACAAAAATATCATAAGATCAGGCTACACCCGGTTTGGCTGGAGGGATGCGGTGGATGATGAACCAGCACCAATCATAAGCCATAATCGGCGGCTGAGATCAACTCTGCGCCGGCCCGTGTGCCGAGTGCGCTCCAGACGGCCGGCTTGATGGAGTTCTTGAAAAACCGGACCGAGCCATCGAGCAGGACACCGTTGACCCCTTCCGGGTGCATACTGCGCGCGGCAAAAACACCAGCCGGCCTGGTACCAGCCTGGCCGCAATCGAGAATATCCGTATTAGGGCGGGCTGAGACCAGAAAGCCTGACTGGCAGGTGGCCGGATCAAGCCAAAGGCTACCGCCATCCGGTTTTCCAGAGGTTCTGAGGTTGGCCTGGCTGCACGTTTGAACCCATTCCGCAGGGGTAATTGCGAACGCAGGAGAAACGTCTACCCAGTCTCGCCAAGGATGATAGATACCATCCCCCGACCCCACGAGTTTCTCTGAGAAGGCGAGGGTCTGGGAGGTTCCGTCGCGATACTCTGTGGCAGACGTGGTGGGGCTGGCGGCAAATGCGCCGTCATGATCCGAGAGAATCTCGGGCACCAGGTTTCCCCGGGGATCATGCGGGGAGAAACGCCTGGCCCCACCCCGCCCCAGATTCACACGATAGTTCACGCTTCCCTGCCCTGCTCCGCAAACCAGGGTATCTGAAGGGCAAAGGAAAACCTGAACTACCGCCAGCGAGGCTGTTTGGTTGGCTGGGTCAACCGTACAAGACTGCATGACCGAGAAATTCAACGACGTGTAAAGTGGCAGCAAATCGAGGTGCGGGAGCAAGCCTGCATGAGTGGAGGTCGATCCCACAAATGCAAGTCCGGTGGCGTCTCGCACGTAGGTATAGCAACCGGGGAATCCGCCGCGGTCAGATGCAAAGGCGGAAACCGCCTGTCCTAGTTGTTTGAGACGTGCGGTACAAAGCTCGCGCCGGGCTGATTCTCGGACCCCTGAGACCACCGGAATAAACAGGGTCGTACACAGGCAGATCAGACCGATCACCACAACGACCTCGACCAGTGATAACCCACGTCTGATCTGGTCGAGCTGGCGCATGGTAAAGACCCCTCTGAAGTACCTTCCGGGCGTGACCGGAGGCTGGCGCAGCGACTCTGTTTATGCTGGTTCATTTTAGTAAATCACCGATCCTTGCTTGATGCAAGAAGTTCGATAGATTTTTTGGAGGGACTGGGTTGACTTTATATGTGTCTGCTGTTCAATTGGGTTTCATAGGTTGGCTGCCGATGATAAAAGTCTGGGCAATCCGTCATATTCATTCTCAACAGAGATATCACGTTCATCCTTGAGACCCTCTTGTGGTTTCTTAGAGTCACTGTCCCGGTTGAGTATTCACTCGCTGCTGTAGGCACAAGCACCGAGGGGCTGGCGATATACGCTTACGACGCGGCCGATCGCTAAGATCATGCCCCACACGTCGCGGAGGGTGGTATCCACTCGGCCGAAATCGGACCACCACGGCACCACTGCTCGATGAGACTTCAACTGTAGAACACTCCGGCCATTAGCGGGTTGCGTAGGCGAGAGGAATGGTCTCGCTTGAGGTCGGCTAAAGTAACCCCCAACGGCAAGAGCCCCAGGCTGGTGATTTTCAGCCGATCGTGGCTACCGGCCGCTAGCGCAAGACGCGGTTTTCGTCACGACGATGGAGATCCTGGAAGAGGGCAAGAAGGCGATTCGAGATTTGTCCGGCCCGTAGGACCTCGAATCCAAGATGATCCCAATCTCACCCAACAGAGGAAGGAAGTCGTTCACGTGGCAGGAATGCTTGCACACGCCAGGGAGTTTTACAAAGGAGAGCCCTACGAAGGGGGTGACGGCAGGCTTCACTATGAATTCCTACGTCGTGGTGGTGACACTGACAGCGTTTGCCTGTCGAGTTGGAGGGAGATGAGGGACCACAGCGCCACGTTGGGCATCCCGCGTGAGGCTTGGCCGCACTACGAGCAGTCGATTGACATGGACGTCGAAGATTTTGAGCGAAGGAACTTGATTTTGAGAGATCACCTCCGCAGGCTGACACCATCCGACATCGGGACCAACGAGTTGCTTACCAAAATCTGGCGATGGGTTCAAAACGGCGATAAACTCTATTTCGCTGAACTCTGATGACAAAACCCTTGTGTTTACGGAGTGCGGCGAGTGAGGAAGAGCTTTGCAGGCCCCCATGACTCATCCTCCCGGCGGACGGGAGGTGGCGCTGATCAATGCGCTGAGGGTGGTGTCGTCACTGGTGTCAAGTGCTAGACTCTTAACAGATGCAAGATAGGCAAAAAGGTTGTGGCCCAAATACTAGAGATCATGTCGATTGGTACTATGTACATGCCTCATATTGTGTTGTTCAGCGTTTGCATACTGACGCTCGCTTGGCACCGTGACCCATATTGCCATCGCCCTACTGGTCTACAGTCTATTCTCTTGATGTCACCACTTGTATTTATGCTGATAATGCTTTTGTATGCCGACAGTTGTGCGTACATTGGCGATACCGCTAACGCACCGCAGTGGCCTCAGTGGATTGTTAGAATGCTTTTTGGGATATACGTTTTCTCTCTAATTATTGTGGTAGTTGCGATTCGAAAATGCCATGTCATTCTTGGTTTCATTGTTATCGGGCAGATCTGGTTCGCCGTTTCGTCAGTTGCCTACGCAATGGCTTCAGTCTGTAACGTTTGGTGGTAGCCGTTGACTGCGGCCTAAACTGTGTCCGCCAAAAGTGCGCCTGGCATCTCCGATTTACGAACGGAAAAGCTCGCAGAAGAATCAAGTCGATGGGTGAAGCTTAAAGTTATAGGGTAGAACAAAAGACAGGTCATGCGCAGTGAACTCGACCAGAGCTCATCAATGTGCCAATCCAGGGACTCAGGCACGTCAAAGATCTGATTACTTGAAGGGGAAATCTCGCCCCCCCTCTGGCAATCGTCCCGGAAGATTCTGGGGCTGGAGATATTCCCCCCCCCCCCCACTAGCAAATCAACTCCGATCATCGAACGGTAGAGGAACGGCCCGGCCGGTAGCTGCTGAGCGGTAGATGGCTCGAATGATTTCAACCGACTTGCGGCCTTCGCGTCCGTCTACGGCCGCTGGTTTGCCGGTATCAATGGCGGCCAGGAAATCGGCCAGTTGCTGGCGGTGACCTTCGTGGCCAATGCCGCGCGGGTCGCTGGCCCCTGAGTTTCCGGGTTTCCGGGTTTCCAATGCGGCGCTGATGTCTTCATCGCCAGGAAGTTTGGTCTGGAACTCCCAGAGGGTGATCTCATCTTGCTCAACCCGGGCCGACCCGCGGTTGCCGTGAATCTCAATCCGTTTGAGCAGCCCTGGGTAGGCGGAAGTGGCCGCTTCAATCACCCCCAGCGCACCGCTGGCAAACCGGAGCACCGCCACGGCCGTGTCTTCAACCTCAATCCGTTCATGGGCCAGGGTATCTGTGAACGCGGAGACCTCAACCACCTCTCCCATGAGCCAGGAGATCAGGTCCACATTATGAATGGCCTGGTTCATGAGCGCACCGCCGCCATCCAGGGCCCAGGTGCCGCGCCAGCCGCCGGAATCGTAATACTCCTGGGTTCGCCACCATTTGATGTGGGTGTCTCCCAGGGTAAGCCGACCGAACCGCCCGGTGACAACCGCTTGCTTGAGCTGCTGGTTGGCTGGGCTGAACCGAGAAGGAAAGATGGCGCAAAGGCGAACCTGGTGTTGCTCACAGGCGGAAATGATGGCATCGCACCGGGGTACGGTGATTTCCAGCGGTTTCTCCACCACCACATGCTTGCCGGCCCGCGCGGCGGCCACAGCCGGGTCTAAATGGGCACCACTGGGGGTGCAAATGCAAACAATGTCTATTTCGGGGTTCGCCAGCAAGCTTGCAAGCTCGTGTTCAATGGCGCACGGGCCGGTGGCCAGCCCGGCGATCCGTTGCCCCTTATCCTGGCCGGCCGAGGTATCCAGCACCGCCACCAGCCGGGCGTCGGGCAGCTCGGCAATGGCCCGGGCGTGGTACTCGGCAATCATTCCACAACCAACAATTCCAAAGCCATGCCTGGCCATGATGGGGGTTGCCTTTCGGGTCCGGAAGGGAGGTGGTTACGAACGTCAGAGGTTATTCCAGGAGCCCATTGAGAACCAAAGAGGGGCGATATACAGATCCAGAGCCGGTCCTGATTTTTGGGGAACCCGGTTTCTGTCCTGTTAGAGTCGATTTCAAGACCTGAGACAGGCACCTTGCGGACTTGGTGCCAGTCCCGGTTTTGAAACGGCTTTTTAGCTCAGCGTGATTCGGCCAATCTTGCGTTTGCCAACCCGTACAATCAGGCCCTCAGACACGGGGACCAGGGCCTTGGGGTCAGTAATCACCTGTCGGTCTGGGCCAATGGTGAATCCCCCCTGCTCGATCACCCGGCGGGCGTTCGAGGTGCTGGTTTCGAATCCAAGCTTCACAATAAGCACGGGGCCCAGCATGCCGCCGCTAGCGTCTAGCAGGCTGCCGTCGAGGGAGATGACCGGAATTTCCTCGGGGTCTTCTCCCTTGGCCCTGCGTCGGAAGGCTTCGGCGGCGGCCTCTGCGGCCTCACGCCCGTGGTACTGGGTCACAATGGCCTTGCCCAGCACCTCCTTGGAGTCTCGAGGGTTAACCCCGGGTGCCAGCAGAGCCTCAATTTCAACCAGTGGCAAGTCTGTGAGCAGGGTGAGGTACTGCCGCATAGGCTCATCCGGCACACTCATGATCTTGCCAAACTGGGTGTCTGGCGCTTCCGCCACACCAATATAGTTCCCCAGACTCTTGCCCATCCGGCGGGTGCCATCGGTCCCCACCAGAATCGGCAAGGTCATGGCCACCTGCGGTTCCACCCCCTGAGATTTTTGCAGGTCACGCGCCACCAGCAGGCTGAAAAGCTGTTCCGTGCCTCCCAGTTCCACGTCGGACTTCATTTCCACAGAGTCCCAGCCCTGCATCAGCGGGTAAAGGCACTCGTGGAGGTAAACCGGCTTCTCGGCCTTGATTCGTTTGGCAAAATCTTCACGGGCCGTCATCTGGCCAATGGTCATCTTGCGCATCAGGTCGAGCACATCCAGGAACGACCATTGGCCGAACCAGTCGCCATTCCGAAACACCTCGGCGCGGTTCAGGTCGATGATCTTGCCCACCTGGGCCAGGTAGTCGATGGCGTTCACCTCAACCTGCTCGCGGGTCAGCCGGGCGCGGGTCTCGTCGCGGCCGGATGGGTCGCCCACCATGGCCGTATAGTTGCCAATCACAATCTGGGCGGTGTGGCCAAGGTCCTGAAACTGGCGGAGTTTCCGCAGGGGAACGGTGTGCCCCAGGTGAACGTCGATCCCGGTGGGGTCAATCCCGTACTTCACGCGCAAGGGGGCCCCAGTGGCCACGCTCTTCTCAAGTTTTTTGCGAAACTCGGATTCCGGTTCAACGGCCTCGATACCCCGACTCAGAATGGCCCACTGTTCAGCGGCGGAACGAAACACACCAGCCTCCCTCACGCATTGCGACCTGGCCCGGACGGGCACACAGAGAGCCCGATTCTAGAGCCCCATGTGGGATGGGGGCAAGGTGGCCTGGAACCGGCTCGGCACGTTAAGATCAGTTTGATGATTTTGACCCTGGAGATACACGCCGTTGGACGCTGCTATTCCCCAACTTACGCCCACTGAGCGAATCCTGATGGGTGTGATCGTCGCAAGCCTGGTCTTTTTCTGGCTGAGACTGGTTGCACTCGGGGGGCGGCTGGGGCTATTCCGGGCCAGTGACCGGCCCCGGCCGGCCTGGTCCACGGCTGCGGTCACGTATTCTGTGCTGGTCTATATTCTAATTTCCGTGGGGGTCAGTCTTGTTTATCAGTACCTGGAACACCCCTCTGGTGAACAAAATGTTCCAGCGGCCCATCAGTTACTGCTGATGACCGTGGTCAACGGGCTGGTGATCCTGATCCTGCCACGCATCCTGCGAGCGGAATCTGGGCTGACCCTGAATGACCTGGGGTTGGCAAGCTGGCGGGTCTGGCTGCGAGACGCGCGATTGGGTGTTCTGATGTGCGTGGTGTTGCTGCCGCTGGTGTACGGGGTGTTCAGTGTGGCGCAGAATTATTGGGTGAAGCAAGATCATCCAGCAGAGCAGTCAATCCGCGATCAGTGGTCTCCTACGGTCGCCGGCCTGGTGTTGTTGTCGGCCGTGATCATGGCACCCATTGCGGAGGAGTTGTTGTTTCGCGGGGTCTTGCTGGGCTGGCTAGAAACGGTAGCTTCGCGCTGGAACAAGGGGAAAGGATGGGGGTGGGTGCGTACCTGGCTGCCCAACATTCTGGTTTCCGTGATCTTTGCCGCCATTCACGGTCCGCAGTGGCCGGCCCCCCTGCCCTTGTTCGTCCTGTCGATGGGCCTGGGCTCGCTGGTTCAGACTACGGGGCGGCTGGGTGCGTCCATCGCCGCACACATGCTGTTCAACGGGTTGAGCACCTTGACCCTGTTCGTGGCTGCCGCTAATGGCAACCTGGAGCGCGAACTGCCCAGGCCGGCCGCGCAGCCGCAGCCAGCCGGTGCCGCGGCCATTTTGAAGCCAGGACCTGCGCGTGGTTGAAGAGTCAGAATTGACCCAGATCGTCTTGAGCCCGGTTACCTCAGAGGTCCCTGAGAAGGGGGCCGATGCTGGTACGAGTTCGCTTTATCTGGTGGCGCTTCACGGGGGAATTCCGGGCAAGATGGTGGCCCTGGGGGCTGGCCCAAACACGCTGGGCCGTGGGGCACAGAACCAGATCCGTCTGCCTGAGTTGAGCATTTCACGCAATCATGCCACGGTCATGGTGGATCCTGGGGGCCTGGTCTGGCTGACCGATCTGGGGAGCACCAATGGCACGTTTGTGAACGGGTGCCGGCTGGAACCGCACCAGACTGTGGGCTTGCGAGATGGCGACCGGGTGGGGTTGGGGCCAGACCGCATGTTCAAGCTGATCCGAACCGATCCCCTGGACGAGCGGCATTACCGGCAAATGTTCGAGCGTGCGGTTCGCGATCCCCTGACCGGCCTGTACAATCGATCGTACTTCGCCGATCAGGTGGAAATCCTTGCGCAACAGGGGTATTCCCGGGGTCTTGGGTTCGCCGTCTTCATGATCGATATTGACTACTTCAAGGCGATCAATGATCGCTACGGGCATGAGACCGGAGATACCGTGCTCAGAGCGGTGGCTGGGGTTCTGCATCAGTTTGCGGGGCCCGATGATCTGGTGGCCCGCTATGGAGGCGAGGAATTTGTAGCGGCTGGGCCGGCCGTCTCGGCCGAGCAGGCTCGGCTGCGGGCGGAAACGCTCCGCGAGGGGTTCCACTCGCTCCGGTTTCAGCAAGACGCACACTCCTGGACGATCTCGGCCAGCGTGGGTGTGGCGTTTGCACCAGCCGATTCGCCGGGCTCGGTCCTTTCGCTGCTCCGCCAGGCAGACGATGCCATGTATCGCGCCAAGCAGGCAGGCCGGGACCGCACGGTGATTGAGTGGCCAGTTTCTTGAAGCCGCGGGGTAAACTTCCTTTGAGAAGGGGAACCCGCACACTGGACGTTGGCGAGTGGGTGCGGTCTACTGCCTTGAACCATGTGACGCACGGTCATTTTTTGGGATCATTTTCATGAGCAATCCAATACCTCCGCTGGTGCCTGGTGTTTGTAGCTGGAGCCTTCAGGTGACCAGCATTCCGGAGCTGGCCAGTTTGATGGCGCAGTTGGGCGTGGATTCGACCCAGATTGCCTGTGGCGACCCGCACCACGCGAGCTGGGCCGAAGGGGAAGCCATGCCGGCCGCGGCGAAGGCAGCTGGGTTCAGGATGACCGGCGCCATGCTTGGTTTTCCGGGCGAGGATTACACCACGCCGCAGACGATCAAGGAATCTGGCGGGTTTGGCCCGGCCAATTTGCGGCATGAGCGGATCGAGCGCCTGAAGTGGGCCCTGGATCGTACGGTGGCACTGGAGCTGACGGACCTGATGTTGCATGCCGGATTCTTGCCAGAGCCTGACTCGGCCGATCGGCGGCCGTTTCTGGATACGCTGGCCAAGGCGGCCCAGTTGGCGGCCGGCCACGGGGTTACGCTGGCGTTTGAAACGGGTCAAGAGTCGGCCCTTCTGCTGCGCAGGACGTTGGATGAACTTCAGCAGCCGAACCTCAAGGTGAACTTTGACCCGGCGAACATGCTGCTCTATGACATGGGTGACCCGATCGAGGCGGTGCAGATTCTGGGGCCCGATATCCGGAGCGTGCACGTGAAGGATGCCAACCGTCCCAAGGTCAAGGGTCAGTGGGGAGAAGAGGTTCCGCTTGGTCAGGGCGAGGTGAACATTCCCCGGTTCATCCAGACCTTGAAGCAGGTTGGGTACGCGGGTCCGCTGATGGTGGAGCGCGAGGTGGGCGACCAGGCTGCGAGGATCAAAGATATTGCCCACGGCCTGGCCGTGGTGCGGTCGGCTTTGGCGGCCAGTTAAGCAACAGGAGCCAGCCGGAAAGCCAGATTTTAAAAAACTTGAGACGGAGCTAATTGAACCCCTTTACCACCGCCCTATACTGTTTGTGTCAGATCAACCCAGACCCGGGTTGGTCAGACACTCGGGTCGTACGCAACGTGGTACGACAGACGAAAGCCCACGGGTGTTCGAGGCTGGACTCCAGCAAACGTGGGGAGTCTTATCGAGAAGGAGGTGATCAAAGTGATATGTGACAACCAGAGGCGGCTCGCCTGAGCGACAGCCGACGGGCTGTCCTCGGACAGCCGCAAGCGAGTCGTTGGTTCGATTCCGATCCGGTCAGACCCTGCTCACGCGGGTGTTTGACCGGATCGTTTTTTTATTCCTTTTCTGTTCTGGGTTGAATCTGTTTGCCTCCGCTGGCCAAAATTAATAATAGACTCGGTTGCCGACCTGGCAACCAGTCCTTCAAACTCAGGCTACGAACTGCTGATGCCTTCGTTTTATGCCAGCCTTGTGTATCCTGTGACCTCTTCAAGCTGGCGCTTTGAGGGGTTGTTTGCGTGGTTTTTTACCACCGCCTATCCAGGACCGAGGCCCGGGGGATTGATCTGAACTTTCAACCACCCCAAAGACCCGGCCCCGGATTCTGCACGTCAGTTCCGGGGCCGTTTTCGTTGATGGGCAAGCACTCGTCGAAAATCGTGGGCTTTGGGTGGTGTTCTTGTTTCCCCCCGTTTTCTTTCAACGTTTCACTGGCCGTCGTCCGGTTCGACCCAACGATCCGGAATTCTCTTCACAACCCGCAAACCGACGAGTGTCGGAGCGACTGTCTTGAACCTGGAGCCGAGTGCCGTGATTGTCGTGATGAAGCCGGATGCCTCTCAGGACCAGATTAACCACATGGTCTCGCACATCCGCGAGCTTGGTATGACCCCCCAGGTCATCATCGGAAAGTTTCAGACGGTGATTGCCGCACTCGGGCAAGAGCGAACCGGTCTGGTCGAGGAACTGGAACCGGGTGCCGGAGTTGAGAAAGTGTTACCGATCATGGCTCCTTACAAGCGTGCCTCGGCCGAGTTGAAGACTGAGCGCACGGTGGTGAAGGCGCTCGATCTGGAGATTGGCGGTCCCAGGATCGCGATTATTGCCGGCCCCTGCTCGGTCGAGAGTGAAGAGCATATTGTGCGGATGGCTCAAATTCTCAAGCAGCGAGGTGCTCAGGGCTTGCGTGGCGGAGCCTACAAGCCGCGAACCAGCCCCTACAGTTTTCAGGGGCACAAGGTTGACGGTCTCAAGATGCTGGCCGCCGCCCGTGCCGAGACCGGGCTCGCCATTGTGACCGAGGTCATGGCCCCCGATCAGGTGGACGTGGTGGTTGAGTACGCCGACGTGATGCAGATCGGTGCGCGGAACATGCAGAACTACAACCTGCTCCAGGCTGTAGGAGAAGCACGCAAACCGGTTATCCTCAAGCGCGGCATGTGTGCCACCATGGACGAATTCTTGCTGGCCGCGGAGTACATTCTGGATCGTGGTAATCCCGATGTGATTCTGTGCGAGCGTGGAATTCGGACCTATGAGGAACACACGCGGTTCACGCTGCCGCTGGCCACGGTTCCCTTCTTGCATGAGAAGACCCACCTGCCAGTGATCGTTGATCCTTCGCATGGGACCGGCAAGGCTCGCCTGGTGCCGCCGATGGCCAAAGCCTCAATTGCATGTGGTGCCGACGGCCTGATTGTGGAAGTGCACGACGACCCAGAGCACGCTGCCAGCGACGGCGCGCAGACCATTACCCCGCAGGCCTTCTCTCAGATGCTGGCCGAGTGCGCCCGGATTGCCGAGGCCGTTGACCGGACGTTGTGAGCCTTAGAATTACGCAGGTGGGACAGGCCTTGGGCATGACCGAGGCCT
Organism: uncultured Planctomycetales bacterium; assembly: GCA_903926465.1. Classification (GTDB taxonomy): domain Bacteria; phylum Planctomycetota; class Planctomycetia; order Isosphaerales; family Isosphaeraceae; genus CAIYJE01. Next base: position 72,970 of record CAIYJE010000178.1, on the reverse strand, counting down.
GTCCCCCGCGCTTTCCAGAACGGTTCATTACACTTTCGGCCCGTAGAAGTGCTGGATGCGCAGGCGTCTGAGTTCTGGTTCAAGCGCGGGGTCATAGTCTCCTTCGCGCTTCTCGATGATTGGCCACCAAGGGAGTTCCTGGGTTCGCTGCTCCAGTCGATCGGCCAGGTCCTCAAAAGTGCCCACGGGCTTGGCGGGAACGCCGCCGACCACGGTACCCGGCGGAACGTCGCGGTTGACCACGGCTCCCGCGGCCACAATGGCGTTGGGTCCAATGGTAATTCCGGGCAAGAGAATCGCCCCATAGCCCACAAAAACATTATCTCGGATGTCGATTTTGCCAACCGAATCAAGCTTCTTGCCGGTGGCCCGGCCAATCACCGCAATCGAAGCGTCGTGGCCAATGAGCACGCAGGAAGACAGGGTCACGTTGTTGCCCAGGCGAACGTAGTCTGGGTCAGTTACCCGGACATCCTGATTGATATGGCAATCGTTGCCGATGGCATAAAACCGCCCGTACAACCGCAGGTATTCGGCATAGTCTCGGCCAGTGGGGCTACAGAACCGAAGCCACAGGTTGCCGGCGCGGCCATGCTCCATGGCTAGCCAACAAAGGGTTTTACGAAACAGACCCATGAACATGTGAAGAAAATCCTGTAAGTTCGCAAGCCGGCCATCGAAAGGTGCTGCTGGGTGAAATGTCTCTACGATAGCGCACGGGTTTGACGTTGCGTAAGATTTGATACTCTTCGCCAAGCACCACCGCGAAATTCGTGAAACCCACCTGAGTTGTTCTGGAAACCTCGGAGACTGATTCAAAATCGCTCGACTCTCCGAGCTGAGTCTTCAGGCCGGCCAAGGCCCAAAGCACACAACTCTCCAGAGTGGTGCGACGATCAACTGTATGGGTGGCGGTGTTGAGCGACGGGGCGTTTTCTTTAGCTCAAACGGTCTGGCAAACACTCAAGGTCGCTAATTCCCTCGCAGATGCGGGAAACGCACAAAGTTGACGCGGTACCAGTTTGGGTGAGGGAATCCCGGTTAGCGGTAGTCGTCTCGAACTGGGTTGAAAATATCGAGTGCTACGGCTGGTCCATCGACGGCTACCACGCGATGCGAGACGCCGCCGGGGATCCGCCACTGGTCGCCTGGTCCCAGGCGTCTGGTGATGCCGCCGATGGTGAAATCAAGCTGGCCAGAGACGAGATAGCCAACCTGTTCGTGCGGGTGGGCGTGGTCGGGCACGGTCCCTCCCGCCTCAAAGGTAACCACCGAGAGCATCATCCGCTCACAGGCGGACGTGCGGATGGAAACACCAGGGAAAAGCGCGTGGTAGGAACCGGTCCCCGCCGGGCTGAAGTAACTATCGGCCAGATCCGATTCGGAAGCGTTTGAGTTCATGGGTGAGTCAGTCTACTGGGCCAGGTTTCCGGCCACTCCCATACGCATGGGAGGGTGCAAATGGGTTGAGGCGCAAGTCGATGGCGGCCGGCCTGTGTTTGGGTTTCAGCGTCCGCCGCGGCTGGACGCTACGAATTCACCCCAGGCGGTCTGGAATGCCTGGCGGGTGGCCTCGGGCCCAAAGCAGCCCTTGAGGATGTCGTCAAATTTGGCGGCCCCCTCGTCGGTCAGGGCTCTGACAAACATCGGGAACTGCTCACGGTAGCCGGTCGATCCGATCCACTGGCACAAGGTGAATCCCATGGCGCGCATCATGTCGGCCGACCCTTGGTCATTCAGAACCTCAGCGGATCGGGTCTCCCAGCCGAGTTGGAGTTGCTGGAGCGCTTCGGTGCGGAGGCCAGTGTAGTAGGTAGAACGCGGCTCGACCTGGTTGGCCATATAGGCTCCCAACCCCTCAGACAACCAGCGTGGAGGTTTGCCACTGGCGGTCAGGGCACCCGCGGTCAGGGCCTCGGTAGCCAGCCCCGCCAGTGTGCGCGACGCAATTGGGCTGACCGTGTCAAAATCATTGGCATTCTTCTTACGGGTGGCCTTCTTGGGGGTGCCGGGCGTGGCCGCCGGTTCGTCGCCGCCGGCCAGTGGGTCAATGACCACCAGGTAAGGCGCATCGGCATTGAAGCGAGCATGGCCATCGGCCCCCATCTCAACCTCACGCTGTTCAACGCTGCGCACGAACTCGGTATAGGTATTGGCATCCTTGACCACGTACACGCTCAGCTTTTCGGGGCCGGTCAGGGCCTCTACCCGGTTGCCAATCAGGTTGAGGACGGCGGTGCGCTGGGTTTCCAAGGTTCGTAGCAGGGCCTTGGCCCGGTCTTCTGGCAAAGTGTGGAACAGCATGAGGTTTTTGCCGGCCAGGATCGTAGGTTCGACCTGGGGCGCTGCCTTCTTGAGCCGATCGCGGCCCATTTTTTCGATCTGGGCGTCTCGCACTTCTGGCGACAGCTTGGCCAGTTCCTCGCGTCGGATCTGTTCGGGTGAGGGCTTGATCTTGTCCAGGTTATCGGTGGGGCTTACGCCGGCATCAAGCACGGCCCCTTCGGCCACCCAGCGCTGGATGCGGGCAATGGCTTCGTTGGAAAGCCGGCGGTTGCCACCGCGTGGCATCTTGCGCTGGGTTACAAGCTGAACCAGCAGGCTTTCTTCGGCCTTGCCGGGTACCAGCACGGGGCCAGATTGAGAGCCTTCAAGCATTTTCTGGAACGAGCTGAGGTTGAATTCCCCCTGCTTGGGCATGTCTTTGTGACAGGGCATGCAGTTGCCGGCCAGAATGGGCGCGATATCGCGTGAGAACTTCAGGGGGCCGTTGTCGATGCCGAAAGAGGGTTCGGATTCAGGGTCCGTCCCCTTCCCTTTCTTCAATCGCGACTTTTTGACCTCGGCACCCAGTCCGCTGTCGTCATCCAGCGGCATGGATGCGGCCCCACCCTCGGCGGCGGGCTTGCAGGTGGTGCACGGCTTGAAGCCAGCGGCCTGGGCCGCTTCCGGGCTGGCCAGATCGACCTTGCTCCGGCCTGGTAATTTGCGGATCAGGGCGCAGTCGGCTTGATGGTAGGTTTTGGCACTTTTGTTGCCCACCAGAGCCGAGCCAGCAGCTTGGTCCTGGGCGGCCATCTGGCCATCACTCTTGGGCGTTTGAGCGGCCGAGCCCAGCGTGAGGCTGCTCACCACCAGACCTGCGCTACCCAGCAGGGCCAACGCACGCAAATTCAGGCATCTGGCTCGTCCCATGAACCGACATCTCCGGCACGAGATCGGTTGGCTGTCAAGGTGTTAAGTGTATTGTGCAGTCGTCAGCCGGCCATCTCAAGCAATCGGGCAGATTATCGACCACAATTTGGGTCGAGCCGCCTGGAGCATTCCCCCCCAAGCCGTTCAGGGCACGATGGTGAAGGAGAGAACGTCGGTGGCCTCATGCTTGCCAATCAGGTCTTCCAGTTTCAGGCGGAGCTGATAGGTTCCGGGTTTCAGGTTTTCCGGAAGGGTTAGCCTGGTATTCACGAAATAATCCCGGCGCGGGCGGCGGCAAGAATCTTCAGCCTGACCCAGGTGGCTTGACCAGACCAGAGTGCCGGAATCATCCACGACCTCAATGGCCGAGCCTAACCGGGTGTGGTGGCCCGTAGCGTCTGACTTGGCAACCAAACCTTCCACTTCCCAGTAAAGTCCGACCGGTTTCCCCGGCTTGAGGGCACTTGCGGCCAGCGGTTCAAAGTTGCCGAACCCGTCAACCTTGCGGCAGAAGGCTAGCGAGACAACCGACAGTTTCGGCTGGGCCGGCAGTTCCGCTGGCGGTTGGGGTGAGGCGGTTTCTACGCTCGGTTCAGGCGTACTCTCGGCCGCGCTCGTGGGTTCGGCCAGAGCTTCTAGAACCGTTTGCCAGGTCGATTGATCAGACGCGGTGAGGCGTGCGAGTAACTGCTCGCGGGCCGACCACAGGCCGGGTTGGCCCTTCTCGTTTTCTTTGACCGCCTGTTCGCGGGCCAAGGTCAGCAGGGTCTGGATCTCGTCTTGCCAGCGTGCGTCCGGCGATTGTGCAGTCAGGGCTGGGATTGGGATCGGCGTGTGCGGTCGCTCTGGGGCCGGCTCAGGTTCGGTTCCAACTGCAGGGCTGGTCGTCGGCAGTTCGAGGGTGCTGGCCAGTTCGCTGTTCGGCGGGGCCACCGCCGGCTTTCCCTTGACTAACACCGGCGCAGGGGCCACAGCCTGGATAATGCCCGGATCAACCTTGGGAGCAGGTTGGGTGGCGGGCGACATCAACGGCTGAGTAAGTTCCACGGCCACCGTACGAACCTCGGTCTTGATCGGGTGCGCTTCCTCGAATGCGGCCGACTGAATGGCCATGGCCTTGGTGTAGGCTTGGTCAAGCAGCGGTGTGGCCGTGGGAATCTCGGCGGCCAGTTGATCCGAGTTGGCCAGCGGTTGAAGCTTGGGCGAAACTTGTGTTTCACTTCCGGTCAGGTCGAGAGGGACCGGCGGGGGTGCATGGTCAACGGCATTTGCAGCTGGGCTGGGGATCTGGAGCGAATCCAGCTTGGAATCCGAGCGTTGCAAGGGGATCCAGCGGCATCCCGAGAACAGCGCACAGCCGAGAATCAGGCTACTCTGGATGAGCCGACGTGCGTGCAGGTCCATCGCCATCGAAGCTCCCCCCTCCTGGTGTTCGAGCCTTATGAGCCACCGATGCAATCCTTTGCAGCCGCTGGGTCTGTGAGTAAGTAGCGGATCAGGGGAAAACGGGCAAGCTCAGTCAGGGATCGCGAACCATGTGTGCATGGGTGTGTGTGGTCGATTAGCCCGGGCCCACCCCAGGCCAGTCGGGAGTTGGGCCGTCAATCCGGGTTTCCAGCAGATCGGGAAGAATCGGGATCATTCATCCCACCGGCAGGGGGTTGCCGATCAAAAAGGAGGTGGTATGCCAGGCTGCGCATGCTGCCCCGGGAGAGTGATTGAGCCATGGTTTGTGCGGATCGCTGCTACCTGCTGATGCTGGCGCTGGTTTTGCCAGGGCTGGGCGGGGTTGCGCGCGCACAGATGGCGGACGCAGCTCCGGGCAGTGATGGTGCGCGGATTGAGCGACTGGAGCGGATGCTGCAATCGGTGGTCGATGAAAATCGCAGGCTGTCTGAGGAGGTACGAGTTCTTCAAGGGCAGTTGAGTGTGGGTGGTTCGGTGGCTGCTCAGCCCTCTGCTCCGAATGGGTTATTAGCTCCAACTGTCCCTTCGGCTGGATTACCAGGGGTTGAGTCGGCCCTGCCAGAGCCTGAAATCACGGACATTGACCCGCTTTGGGGGGTACCGCCGGTTCCAGACGGTTGGTCGATTCCGCCGGCCACGCCGCCTACGGAGTACCGCAGGCTGCTTCACCAGTACAGCCTGGGGTATGACCACGGCTTTGTGGTGGTGCCAGACAATCTGGATGAATCGCCGTTCTCCATGAAGGTCAACAACCAGAACACGTTCCGGTATATGGGATTTGTGCGAGGGGCCAACGCCTGGACCGATAGCGCGGGCGTTGACCATCCAATTTATAGCGGCAGCAATTTTCAGATTCCGCGGGGTCGTTTGATCTTCTCTGGTGCTGCGTTTTTACCCAAGCTCTCGTACCTGCTGAATATTGATTACAACACGGTGACCAGCAACCCGATCGGGTTTCGGGCCTACGCGCTAAGCTATCGGTTTAGCCGGGCGTTTGAGGTTTCGGTGGGCCAGAACAAGGTGCCCGGTTCGCGTGAGTGGCTGAGTAGTTCGTGGGTCGGTCAGGAAGGACCAGACCGGTCGATGGCAACCACGTTTTTCCGGCCGAGCTTGAGCCAGGGAATCTGGTTCACGGGCGAGCCGCTGGACAAGGTCTATTACCACGCCATGCTTTCCAACGGGTTCAACACTCTGAACCTGCGGCCGAACCAGCTCAATAACCGTTTTTGCTGGTCGGGTTCGGCCTGGTGGGAGCCCTGGGGTGAGTTCGGCCCTGGCTATACCGACATCGAGAACCACAAAGATCCTGCGCTCCGGCTGGGTAGCAGCTATACCTACGACATCGGGAATGGCAGTCAGTCTACCAGCGATGCGGTCGAGAACTCGGCGATCCGGCTTTCGGACGGCACCATCATCACCGCGGCCAACGCATTTGCCCCGGGTAGAACCTTGCAGCAGTACGATCTCTCGCTGCTGGCGATCGATGCGGCCTTCAAATATCGCGGCTTGAGCCTCTCAACCGAGGTCTACCTTCAGAACTTGCTGAGCTTGAAGGCCGACGGTCCCCTGCCGATCCGTTCCACATCGGCCACGGGTGGCGTACTTCAGGGCGGATACTACATCTTGCCCCAGGTCTTGGAAGTGTATGGGCGATCGTCGTATGTGACGGGACATTATGGGACTGGCAGCGAAATTGGCGCTGGTTTCAACTGGTTTCCGCTTAAAGGTAAGAACAACCTGAGATACACGTTCGATACGACCTGGCTGGATCAATCGCCGGCCGATCAGAACCGAACCGGCTACGTGGCCGGCCAGACTGGCTTCTTGCTCCGCACTCAGATCTCGACCTCGTTCTGAATCCGAGGCCTAACCGCCGGTTGTTCGGATGATGGTGCCGGTATTGAGCCATTTCAGGGCCGTTTGGATTGCCTGCTGGCCCGCTTTACCACCACCGCACGTTGGTCGGTGGCTCTGTCGCCTGATGGAAGCACCAGTAGAACGTGGTAGGGCCCACGGAATTCCTGATGACCAAGAACGAATTCATCACTTCGAATTGCCTGCGGCTAGCGTTCATAATGGCTGAGCCGGAACCGGCATCGTTTCTTCGCAATTCACGCCGTTGCCTGATAGGCGACAACCCGCGCACCGGGGAGGATGCGCCAGGTAGAGAGAGGATCGCCGTCATGGTTGCATAGCTGAACCCAGACGGAAGGGCGTTGCTTGGTCCTGTGCAGGTGATCTTTTGCTCGAATTTGAGCCATTCAACCACAAGATCAGGCGCCGGCCGCAACCGCGGTCTTGATGCGGTTGACCAGGCCTTCTGGCCCTTCGATGTCAATCGCCCAGCCATCGGACTGGATCGTCACTTCTTCCGAGTCAATCCGCAGACAGTAAACATCCAGGCCCAGGGCCCACCCTTCTTCGGCGACCTCTGCACCCAGAGAGTTCAAGGTCTCACGCAGCCGAGCGACGGCGGCGTCATCATCGGAGTTACAAATCTTGCCGTGCATTTCCTCTCCAGAATCAGACAGAAAAACTCAGCGGTCCGGCCCGCTGAGGACTCTGGTCATGTTACCAGACCAAGTCGTTTCAGAGGATTCTCCTTATTGGTTCAAGTCAAGTCCAGTTATTAAATTTCGTTACGAATGTCGTTCTGGAACCTCTCCTAAGCGAATTTCCGACAAGCTTTTGGTTCGTATGATCATGCATCGTTGCAGAACACGGGTACGGTTGTCGTGATCGATTGCACGGGCGTTCTCAACCGTGGTTCGAACCAGCCTGATCCGCTGGCCGGGCGGGTGCTGAGCCAGTTGGTCGAGATCGGTGCCAAGGACTTGCCCAACATGGGGGTATCCCCCCATGGTTCCGCCGGCCACACCGAGTAACAGCCAGCGTGAACCGGTCCACTGAATGGAACCAGGAGCGACCGGCGCGGAGGTTCGATTCGGTTCAATTGGGTAATGCCCTTGGTTCAGATCGCCAACACTCTCCAGTGAGATCCCCATCCGGCTCCACTCCCGTCCGATAGTCCAAATTTGTTGGTCCAGGGGTGGATGCTGTACCGCCCGATGGTCTGGGCCGGAGATGAACCGGATTTCTGGGGGATCTGCAAACGGCTGGTGGCCACGCTCTGGCTCCAGATGCAGTACGGGGCCGATGGCGGGCCGTGAGGAAAATTCGCTGCCGGCCTTGAGTGCTTGTTCGCTTGAGCGACTGCCAAGGATAAGGGGCGCCTCGATCCCGCCGTGGATCGCCAGATAAGAGCGGCAACCGCTGGAGATGGCGCCCGTGATCAGGCGGTCACCGGTGCGCAGGGGTGTGGCTCCGCTGGGTGGTAGTTTGCGGGTTTGCCCGCTGGCAAACTCAAGTCGGGCCTCAATAGGGGCTCCGGCCAAGGCAACATAAATTGGTCCCAGGGCCACGATTGTTGGACCAAGGCGAGTCAGTTCCAGGGCCGCGGTGCCCTCCAAGTTGCCTGCCAGCGCATTGGCCAGCGCCAGTGACGGGCGATCGGCGGCACCGGCAACCGGTACTCCCAGTCCGCGGTATCCCGGTCGGCCGGCATCCTGGACCGTGGTGAAAAGCCCAGGTTTTTCGATCCGGAAACCCGAACTCATGGCGTTGAGGTTCCCAGGTCGGGTACTTGTGTGAGAAACGGCAAGATCTTGGCACCGGCCGCCTGCGCCGCAGTCCGGACCACGTCGGCTAAACGGACCGCGCCGGGGGTATCTCCGTGGATGCAAAGCGTGTCGATTCCTTGCTGGATCAGCCGTTCCACTTGGGTGGATATTTCTCTGGGGCCTTCCAGCACAGAGCCAGGCTCTGTGCGCGGAGCCAGGCGTCCCTCGGCGGTGTAACGCCGGTCCGCAAAGCCCTCGGCGAGGAACCGCACACCCTGTTTCTGAGACTCAGCCGCTACGTACGAGCCGGGCAAGCCCAGCACGGGCAGGTCCAGGTTCCCGGCCGCCTCTACGACTCCGGCGGCAATCTCGGGATTGACCTGGGCCTGGTTGTAAAGCGCTCCGTGCGGCTTGAGGAACTGGATCTTGACTCCCAGCGGGGTTGCCCAGGCCGCCAACTGCTTCACTTGGTCAAGGATCAACGCGTGCGCGGCTTGCCGATCTATGGCCTGCTCACGCCGGCCGAAGTGGGCCCGGTCCGGGTACCCCGGATGGGCTCCCACTACCACCCCTTGCTGTTTTGCGGCCTGCAAGGTTGCCTGGATTTCTTGAGGAGTGCCGGCATGGGCACCACAGCACACGCTGGCCGAGGTCACGCGTTTCAGAAGCTCCAGGTCCCACGGGCAACCTTCACCCAGATCCGCGTTCAGATCCATTCGCAATTCCATGGAAAGGTCCTGGTTGAGTTCGTTTAGCAAGGTCGGTTGACCTGCAATCGCTGGCCGTGGAGCTGCGCGAATTCCGCGGCATTGATCGGCTGGAACTGGATTCGGTCGCCGGCCCGGATTGGGAAGAACGTTTCGGCCAGATCCACAATGGTGAGCGGCGTCCTGCCCAGCAGGTGCCAGCCGCCTGGCGAGTCTTGGGGATAAATGCCGGTCTGGCGCCCTGCAATGGCCACGGAACCGGCGGGAACGCGGGTTCGCGGTTGGGCTCGCCTGGGAAGCCCCGCCAGGGCATCGCTCAGGTATCCGCAGTAGGGAAACCCTGGTAAAAAGCCCACCGCGTAAACCGTGTAAATGGGCTGGCTGTGCCACGCAATCAACTCTTGAACCGAGCAGCCCAGGTGGATGGCCGCGTCTGGGAGGTCGTCCCCATCATAGAGCACCGGCACTGGGATCAATGGTCCTGGTTCATGATCCAGCTTGGCCGGTGTCAATATGCGCAGCAGTTTTTCGATCGTTTCCGGATGGCAGCCAGGGCTATCCGCAAACACGGCGACGGACTGATAGGCCAGAACCACATCAAATGCCGCGGGCTGGGCTTCCAGGGCTGTGCGGGCCGCGCTCGCCCAGGCCTGTGCTGCCACTTCGGTTGAAAACCTCGCCAGCCATGCGAATTCTCCCAACGGTGCAAGCTGTGTCATGAGCGGCTACCCCTGCAGGTTGGGTCAGAGTCATCTCCGGGGGTTGACGCGCTGGAACCTGGCACGGGCGGGCTTTTGAAGTAGTTGGGGTCTTCCAGGCCGAAGGCGTCTGCCACGCGGTTGAAGAAGGCGAAGAGGGCGGTAATGTACACGCATTCGGCAAGCTGGGGATCGGTCCAGCCGAGTTCTTTGAGACGCTGAACGTCGTCATCGGTGGTTTTGTAGGCGTGCAGGGTGACGAGCCTGACGAACTCCATGAGTCCGCGTTCGGCGTTATCAAGCGGGGCGGCATCCAGATTTCCCTGGGCCAGGGCCTGTTGAACCAGCGCATCGGGTTCCTGCAACTGCAGGAAGAAGGCGTGCGAGCCAGTTCAGTACGGGCAATGGTTGAGGCCAGAGACGTAGGTGGCAATCATTTCCTTGAGGCGCCGGGTCAGATGACCGTCTGAAAAGTGGACCCGGTTCGAGAAGCCAACCACATCCTGGAAAAAGTCGGGCCTGAGGCTGAAACACTTGAGGATGTCTGGAACGCGCGGTCGCCCTGGATTGTTCTGAAACCAGTCAGCGTAGACCTGAGCCGACTCGCCGCTAGCTTCGGTTTCAGGGATCCAGCGGATTCGTGCCATCGGCGTGGTCCTCTGCGGTAGAATAATTGAAACGGGAAACCGGTATCCTTCAAAAAAGATCCGGGTCCAGGCGTCCGGTTCGCCCACGTCTATCGTATCGGTCAGTAACTGAACATGGACAGGCTTTGCCGTACGTCTCCCATTGCAGGAGCGCTTTCATGGTGAACGTGACGATCGCGGGGCTACTGCTGGCGGTTACCCTGGCGCCTCAGAAGCCTGCGAAACCGCTGATCACAACCGGCGTGGCCGATCGTGTGACCATGAAGGACGGCACCGTGATTCTGGGTGAGGTTTTCAACCCGTCCGACCGTGGCAAGCTGGTGTTCATTGTACGTCGAGACTGGGCGGAAAAGAATTTGCCGGAACATGCCAAAGCATGGGAAAGGTTTGAGGCGCCTTATTCCCGTCAGGCCACCACCGAGCGGTTGGTCAGGCTCAAGGTCTGGAGCCAAGATCGTTCGAAAGCGGCTGGGGTTGAAGCGAATGACTCCCTCTTGAAATCGATTCAGGGGGAAGTGGAGCGGCTGAGTGGGCCGGACGCAAACCGCCCTGCCCGGCTGATGATGGTGCCGCTCGATCGCAAGGAGGTGGCCCGGGTAGAACGAGCCAGCGCCGCCAATCTCCGCATGCTCAGGCTGGGCTGGCGTGCTGGTTTTGGTGAGGGCGAGACCATGCAGCCAGCCGACTTGAAGGGGGCTCTGGAAGGCCGGAACTTCCCCGTTCAGGGGGACGAACCGGTGACCATTGACCATCTGCTCCCGCTGCCCCTGCAAACCGAACCCCAGTGGCGGCTCCAGCGTGCGGCGACAGAGGTCAAAACCGAACGGGCCGGCTGGTTCGTTCGGCACGGCTCGATGCTGATCCCCGATGGTGGGACCGGCCAGGCCATGGATATGAATGCGCTCGGAGGACTGGGTGGTCTTGGTGGTCTTTCGGGTCTGGCCGGCGGCCTTGGTGGGGCTGGTGGGCTTGGCGATATCGGCCGCTTGCTCCGCGAACTCACCGGTGATGATTCGCTGGCGCAGAAGCCGCAGCAGGCGCAGAAGGACCCGCTGGCAGAACGCTTGAAAACTCTGGCCGGTACCGGTCGCATGGGGGCGGTGATCACCACACTGAAAACGGCCGAGGATCTGAGTGGGGTCGAGGTCACGTCCGAATTCTGGGTGAATGTGGGCCCCAATCCCGATTCCTGGCAATCGGCCGGCCGACGTACCGCTCAGGTCACCACCGCCCAGCTTGCCGCCAACGCCGCAGGCAACCTTGAGGCCGATCCCCAGATCAAGAAGATCTTCGAAATGGTGGATGGGCTGGGGTTGGGGCAGATCAATGGCGAGATGAAGCAGCGTGCCCTGCTGATTGGCGCGGCCACCCAGCGCGCACTTGCCGAGGTTCGCACCCAGGCCAATGCCGACCTAGAAAAACTGGCCCTCTCACTGGGGGACAGTGAGTGATTGGCAAAAGTTGATACCCCGACGTCTCCAGTTTCCTGGCGATGCAAGGCCTGTCATGCCTTTTCATATTCAAGAATCCGACCACGAATCTCAGGATAGGAATAGACTCGCTGGACGGAATGGACAGGGATAATCACCCGGATACAGCTGGCTCGGTTTCGTTCTGCTCGATCCTGTTATTTCCGACCATGCTTCTCTTCCGCTTGCGAGATTCCTGTGCCCATTCTATGAGTTTTTCTAAACCTTAAACTCGGGCACTCTCGTTGGATTCATTTCCGAGTCAAAGGCTTGGTTTCTGCTTAGTCGGATAAGAGACGTTCAAGTAAGTCACGTACGCCAACGGAATCGGCAGCTTTTCGGAGGTAGCATAGATCTGCGGTTTCGCCTGACAGCCTTATCAGTCGTGAAACATCATTCCATTGCCGCTCCGAGGTCTCATTGGTCAATCGAAACCATTTGAGTTTGCTGACGATAGAATCTTCCACGGTTGCGATCGGAACAGACACGCTGCTTGTATCCCCAAGTACTTCGAGGTTTGCTCGGCGCATTGCTTCGAGATCAAACGGACGTCCGCGACTGACAAAAATATCGACTTTGAATGACGTGGGAAGATGGACAAGATTGAAACAGGACTTACGCCGAACCGCCTCTCGAATTGCCGTTTCGCTGATGTAAAAGTCTTTTGTAAACCGGCCCACGAAGGGTGTGACTTTGTTTTCGGTTAGCTCGCAGACCAGATCAACATCCATTGTTGAACGAGTAGCCCCGTGGAAAGAACTGGCCACGGAGCCACCAATATCATGCGGAATCAAAAGCTCCCTTGAGTGCGAGAACAACCGGCTTCAATGCTTCGACTAAGTCATCTGATTCGTTCAACGGACTGACCCCATCTGAAATAGACGGATTTCATCTGCCAGCGATTTTCCGTACGTCAGTTCGATAAAGAGTAGCTTCACCTCAGGTTCCCTCATCTCGGGATGCCGACGTCGGATCGCATCGAAAGCCATTCGACGCAAGTTGCGAGACATTGCAAATGTTTTCCGAATACGTTCCTGGGGTGACATGTTACGAAGGCAGTCCAATTGCGTTTCTTCCGCTTCTGGTGTCGTATCAATCGTATAAGGTAAATTCATCGCGGAACCTTTTTTACTTGCTTTGATTATGAGGGATCACTTAACCGACCAGTGAAGATCATCTGAGAAATTACTTTTGATTGCCTTCGGGCTTGGTTGGATAGTCTTATTTCGTTACCGATCGCGGCAAGAGCTTGCCAAGAGACAATCCCCATCAGTACGAATTGCTCAAGGTGTTTCAGGGGGCATTTGGAGAAGCCTCAGAATCGACAGAACAGAAGACAGCTGCCAAACTGTTTCCAGGTTTGATTGGTATTCCTTGCATCGTCGGCTCTCCTGTTTATCGCATTCCCAAACCAAAGTGAGTCCCGGACGAAAGCAAAAAGCCAAATCAAACCATCGCACTCGATGCTCTCAATGAGGACGGCGTACGGCAGTTTGACGCTCTATTGCGGCCAGGGTAGGCATCTCATTGTGACCCCTGGCCTGACTGCGGGCCAGAGTCTCATGCCCCAAAGGTTGGCCCGGTCTGCGGTTGTCGCATGTCCAGAGGCTCGCTATGGTGAGTATCTTCAGGTATTGTCCCGGCCTGGGCTGGGGCTTCCGCACATCTGTACACTGTTGGATTCCGGACGAAAGGATTGCCGCCATGGGCCTGTTCACGGGGAAAAAGGGCCTGGTTCTAGGGGTTGCCAACGAATACAGCATTGCCTGGGCCATCAGCAAGCAACTGATCGAGCAGGGTGCCGAGGTTGGGTTCACCCATCTACCAGGCGAGAAGATGGAACGGCGGGTCCGGAAAACGATTCCCGCCGATACCAAGTTTCTGGTTCCGTGCGATGTTTCCAAGGACGATGACGTTGCACGGGTGTTCCAGGAAGCCCATGCTGCGCTCGGGCCGCTGGACTTTGTGCTGCACTCCATTGCCTTTGCACCCATTGACGATATCAAGTGCCCGGTGCTGCAATGCAGCCGCGAAGGCTTCAAAACGGCCATGGATATCAGCGTTTACTCGCTGATTCGCGTGGCACGCGAGGCCAGTCTGGTGATGCCCAACGGTGGTTCCATTGCCACCCTGACCTACTTCGGCGGCGAAGAGGTTGTGCCCGGCTACAACATGATGGGCGTTTGTAAGGCGGCCCTCGATGCCGCCATGAAGTACCTGGCGTTCGATCTGGGCCCGAAGAAGATCCGCGTGAATGCGATCTCGGCCGGTCCCATCAAAACGCTGGCCGCCTCGGCCGTGGGTGACCACGACAAGCTTTCTGGCCTGTATGAGATGGTTTCGCCGCTGGAACGGAACGTTGAGCGCGACGAGGTCGGGTCGGCCGGCATGTTCGTGCTCTCGGATCTGGCCCGTGGAATCACCGGCGAAATCATGCACGTCGACTGCGGTTACACGATCATGGGCTCGCCTGGCCGGGCGATTGAGAAGGTCAAGCGAATGTTCGTGGATAAGGTCTCGGCCCACAGCCCGGAAACGGCCAAGGCGCTGCTGGAAGACCAAGACATTCGCTCACTCTGAACCGGGTGATGCCAAAATCTGAGACGGGCCCCAGGCTGACCTGGCGCCTGTCCAGGTTTTGAAACGGCATTTGGGATCGTTGAGAGAGGCCTGCGATGAGCCACGATCTGGCTTTGGGTGAGCTGAGCCACGCATGTGAACGGCTTGAGCATTACCGGGGTCAGGTTGCACGCTGTGTGCAATTGCTTTCGGTTGAAGAGCTTTGGTCGCAGCCCAATGCGCACGTGAACAGCGTGGCAAACCTGGTGCTGCACCTCACCGGGAACGTCCGTCAGTGGATTATTGGTGGCGTGGCCGGGATACCGGTGGAACGCGATCGACCGGCCGAGTTTGCCGCCCGTGGAGACCACCAGGCCGCACCCGACGTGCTGGCCGGTCTGACGGCCGTGGTGTGTGATGCAATCTCGGTACTCTCGGAACTTCAAGCCGCTGAGCTGACCGAAGTTTCCACGATTCAGGGCTATGAAGTCAGCGTGCAAACGGCCGTTCTGCACGTGGTTGAACACTTTGCGTTTCATGCTGGGCAAATTGTGCACGCCACCAAGTGGATCAAAGATGTGGACCTCAGCCTTTACGATTCACAAGGGCAGCGCATGGACGGGAGTGGGCACCCGTGACCGGTCCCACGGCAGCGTCCGAAGCCGGGTCCTTACCAACTCTGGTTGCGATTGGCCTGATTTCGCGAGGTAATTCGTACCTGATCCGGCGCCGTCCTCCCCTGCCCGGCTCGCCAATGCCCGGCAAGTGGGAGTTTCCAGGCGGCAAGTGTGAAGCGGATGAGCTTCCCGAGACCTGCGTCCAGCGCGAGATTCTGGAAGAGGTCGGGCTACCGATCGAAGTGGCTCGCTTACGTCAGGTGATAGACCATGTTTATCCACACGGTCATGTATTGCTGCATTTTTTCGATTGCCGGTTGGCCCAGGCCACCGCAGAACCAGACCCGGCAACCGGCTTCCGCTGGGTGCCGGTAACCGATTTGCCCGGCTTGGAGTTCCCCGGAGCCAATGCGCCCATTATCGCGGAACTGCTGAACGAGGCGGCCGGCTAACGGAAAATCGGTGTTGCCGCAAAACGGGATGCTTCCCGATCAGGGCTTGGCGTTGGGGGTGTTCTGGTCATTGGCACGTTGCCGCCAGGCCGTGATCCCCACCGCAATCAGGGTTGCCACCACACCCAAGAACCCCAGCAAAGCCGCAATGTTCGGCTTGCCTGTGCCACCAGTATCTAACGGTAGACTTGAAGTCTCTGAACCAAAGGCCTGATCCAGGGGCAACGGGTTGCGAACGCCGGCCTTGGCCCGCTCGTCGCCCTGCTTCGCTCTGGTTTTCCAGTCGTCGCCCACCAAAAGCTCTTCCGCCCTTTGGTAGTCATTCTGGGCTTGCTCCTGGTCACCCAGCGCCCGCAGGGCTTCCGCCCGCATCAGATAAACCAGCCCTGCCCGGGGCTGTTCCTCCAGAAGGTCCCCAAACAGTCGTTCTCCCCGGGCCCGATGCTGGATCATCTGGTCTCTGGCATATGCGGCCTGACCGTAGAGATCGCGATGACCACCCATTCCAAGGCTCCTGGAATTCACGTTAGATGGGTCGACCGAAAGGAGTCGAAGTTCTTGGCTCGGATTGCGCTGGTCACCAGCTTACAGCGATGCGGTGGAGAACGTGAGACGTTGGAGGGTGGGTGTATCAAGGGGATTGACGGAGGGCCGTTTGAACGGCTGCAATCAAGGGCTGGATCACGCCGTTCCGGGAGTTCGAGCTGATGGCTATCTCTACCCCCTTGAGCCGCCGAGACTATCTGAAGGCCAGCTTGCTGGCTTCGGCCGGCAGCCTGGCACGCGTGAACCGGCTGACTGCGGCTACGGAATCGGTGGGCCGGAGCGGCAGCCACCGCGGCCTCATCAATATTTTTCTGGTGGGTGGACCCAGCCATATCGACACGGTTGATCTGAAGCCAGATGCGCCGGCCGAGATCCGGGGCAGCTTTCAGCCCATTCAGACGCAGTTGCCTGGATTCTCGCTTTGTGAGCATTTGCCTGGCCTGGCGCAGCGGATGGACCGGATCGCGATCATCCGGTCGCTGCGTGGCGGTGTGGAGCAGCACCTCTCAGACCTTTGCGTGAGCGGCTGGCCGATGAGTGCGGATGGGCGCCGGCAAGGGGATCATCCGGCGATTGGGCCGGCGGCTGCGCATTTGCTGGGCCCGGTGCACCCGGCCGTTCCACCGTTTGTGGGGATTGCACCCCTGGTGGGGACCATTGGCTCCAACGTGGGGGAACCTGGCGTGCTGGGGCGGGGCGTGTCTGCGTTTCGGCCAGACTCAGCAGCGGAAACCGTGCTAGATTTGTCTGGCCTGGCGCTGCCCAGGATGCAAGATCGCCGCGTCTTGCTCTCAACCATTCAGGACCTCCGGCGAGACCTGGAGGCAGACCCCTCCCAGCTCGGGTACGATCACCATAGCAGGCAAGCGTTCGAGTTACTGACCTCCAGGCGTGTGGCGAACGCCTTGGACCTTTCCCGCGAGGATCCGCGGCTTGTTGCCCGGTACGGCCGGGGTCATCCGCCCGCCGACCCGGCCTATGCGCCTTATTTCATGGAGCAGTTCCTGATCGCCCGGCGGCTGTTTGAAGTGGGAGTCCGTGTGGTGACCATCGCGTTTGGGCTCTGGGATACCCACTCTCATAACTTCAGTGACCGGCAAGGGCACGGGCTAATTTACTCGCTTCCCAGGCTCGATCAGGGGCTGTCGGCGCTCATTGACGACATTTCGGCCCGAGGGCTGGACCAAGACCTGGCTGTGGTTGTGTGGGGTGAATTTGGCCGTACCCCGAAGATCAATAAAGACGCCGGGCGTGATCATTGGCCGGCTGTTTCGATGGCAATTCTGGCCGGCGGCGGGTTCCGAACTGGTCAGGTTATTGGGTCCACAGATCGCTGGGCCAGCTCGATCGTGGATCGACCGATCCATTACCAGAACGTGTTCGCCACGCTTTATCAGCACCTTGGAATCGATCCTGAGCGGACCTTGCTGAGTGACCGCCTGGGGCGTCCGCTGCCGCTTCTGGAGCATCGCGAGCCGATCCGTGAGCTGATCGGTTGAACCAAGTGCAGTCCATGGGTTCATGGAGCAAGGTCCATGGCCTGAATGGCCCGGGCGGAGAATCGAGAAGGCTTTGGCCGTCCCAGACCGGTTAGAATCGGTGTTTATGAGCAAGAATGGTGCGGTGATTGATGTGCTGGCGATTGGGGCCCACCCCGACGATGCTGAGATCCACGCTGGCGGCACCCTGCTCCGGATGGCCGCACTTGGGTACCAAACCGGCATCCTGGACATGACCCGGGGTGAGTCCAGTACGCGTGGCACACCCGAGGAACGCGCTTTGGAGGCGGCCCAGGCCGCGCGGGTGCTGGGCCTTTTGCATCGGGAAACGCTTGACCTGGGTGATGGCCGGCTGGTGGACACGCTCGACGCCCGCACTGCGTTGGTGGCTGCTTTCCGCAGACTCAGGCCAAGAATCATCCTGACGCACCACTGGGAAGAGCCGCACCCGGACCATGTGGCTACCGCCCAAATTGTGCGTGCGGCGGCCTACCTGGCGGGCTTGGCCGCGTGGTCGCCAACTGAGGGCGTGGAGCGTTATCGACCGCACGCCATCCTTCACTTTGGGCTGCCCAGGTGGGTGCCGCCCAGTCTGGTGGTTGATGTGAGTGACTGGGCCGAACGCAAGGAACAGGCGATTCGCTGCCATGCCTCCCAGCTTCATGCCCCTGGCGGTGGTGGGCTCCAGACGTCGGTCTCGGCCGTGAGTTTCCTGAACCATGTGGATGCCCGGCACCGGTCTTATGGTACGCTGATTCAGGAAACGCATGCCGAGGCGTTTTTTGTCCGGGAAGCGCTGGTTGTCAATGATCCCGTGCAGTTGTTTCCACGTCCCATGGGCTTGTTCCAGTGATGAAGATCGGGATCGCCTGCTTTGGAACCTCTGGGGGGAGCGGCAGCGTGGCGGTTGGTCTTGGTCAGGCGCTGGCGAGCCTGGGGCATTCGGTTGATTTCATCGCTCCCCATCGTCCGCCCAGGCTGGCCTGTTTGAGTGAGCGGGTTCAATTTCAAGAGGTGCGTGGGTTCGATTATCCGCTCTTTGATCCAGCCGATCATGCGTTTGCGTTGGCGGCAAAGCTGGCCGACGTGGGGCAACGAAAGCGGTTGGACCTGGTTCACGCCCATTACGCCTTACCTCATGCGGTCAGTGCTTGTCTGGCCCGGGAGCTGCTGCGTGGCCGTTTCTCGTTACCCGTTATCACCACGCTTCACGGCACCGATGTCACGATTTTGGGACGCGATCCTTCGACTTATGCTTTAGCCAAGTATGCAATGACTCAGAGCGATGGCCTGACCACCGTCTCCAATTTCTTGGCGGGTGAGATTGCGGACAGGTTTCAAGTGCCTGGAGTGCGAGTGATTCCGAACTTCGTGGATACGGATAACTTTCAGCCGGGAGCCAGCGTTGCCGGACTGCGTGAACGGCTGGCACCTTCGGGTGAGAAGCTGATCATGCATATTTCCAACTTTCGCCCGATCAAGCAGGCTGGCCACTGCGTCCAAATTTTTTCACGGATACGGCGTAAAATTCGCTGCCGCCTGGTCATGGTGGGAGACGGCCCTGAGGTTCATCGTACGCAAGAGCTGGCCAGGGAACTTGGCGTGGAACGTGATGTCGTGTTTGTCGGTGAGCAAGCGGGGGTTGTCGATTACCTGCGGGTTGCCAGCTTGCTGTTGCTGCCCAGCAAAACCGAGTCGTTTGGTCTGGCTGCGCTTGAGGCCATGAGCTGCGAGGTACCGGTGGTTGCCAGCCTGGTGGGTGGTCTTCCGGAGGTTGTGGATGATGGCATTTCTGGTCGCTTGCTGCCTTGTGGCGATCTGGATGGGATGGCCGTTGCGGCAGCAGAGATCCTGGCCAATGAAAAGATGGGGGCTTCGTTCGGCCGGGCGGGGCGAGCCACCGCGATCAACCGGTTTTCAGCGGATCGAGTGGTCCCTTTGTACCTTGAGTATTACCGTCAGGTGATAGACCAGTTCAAGCCCGCGATGGGGGCACCAGAGGCCCGGTTCGTGCGTTGAGCCCGGCTGATTCACCGACCGAAGAGGGTTGATGGCTCTGCCAGTATCGGTCTGGCCAGAAAGGGATTGGTCCAGGTGCATCCGTTTCGTCGAGTTCAGGCCCTGTCACTGGCGTTCAAGCCCTTTCGTGAAGCTGATCAGCTTGCGCATTGGCGTGATGGCTGTGTAAGAGACCTGGTCGAAAACGCTTATGGACAAGTCCCGTATGTGCGGTCGTTGTTCAGGCGTGTCGGTCTGGTTCCGGCCGACATTCGGTCGGTGAGCGATCTGGCTGCGCTCCCTCTCAGCAGTAAACGTGAGCTGCAAGACGCGGGGCTGATGCAAGTGGTGGCTCGGAATGCGCGTATCGATCGGCTGCTAGACCGTTCGACCAGCGGATCGACGGGCGAACGGATGCTCGTGAAGCGGACCTGGTTTGAGGAGCGGTTGCTGAACGCGTTTCGCTGGCGTGTGCTTCGCGAATATGGCCTTGGGCCGTGTGAGCGAGTTGCGGTGGCGCTTTTCCATGGCGCAAAGGATCCAAGGGATAGCCAGGCCCTCTTTCGGCTGGCCCAGCGGGTGGGGGTGCGGCAGATGCTCATTCTGGACGTACTGGGAGACCCCGGGGTGGCCCAAACGGCTGCACGGTATGCACCTCAGGCGTTGATGGGAATGACCAGCGCCATCGCGAAACTGGTGGAAGACGTGCAGACGGGTGGTTATTCCCTTCAACCGCGGTTCGTTCTGACCAGCGGAGAGTTGCTCACTGATCCCTTGCGGCAACGCATTGGAACTCTTGGTTCCCGAATTGTGGATGTTTATGGAGCGAACGAGTGCAATTTTATGGCCTGGCAATGCCCGGCCAATGCTGAGGGATACCACATTTGTGATGATGCTCACATCGTGGAAGTGCTGACCGCCGATGGCCGACCTGCGGCGGTGGGTGAGTGGGGTGAGGTTGTGGTGACGAACCTGATTTCCTACGCGATGCCACTGATCCGGTACCGGATTGGTGACCTGGCCGTACGAGGACCAGATTGGTGTGCCTGTGGCTCGCCGTTTTCCACTCTGCTCGCGGTGCGTGGCCGCACGATTGATTGCTTCGCTCTTCCGGGAGGTCGTGTACTTCACCCTTGGGAAATTCTCAACGTCATCAGGCCCTACACCGGCTGGGTCAGACAGTTCCAGATGGTACAGACCGCTCCGGGTGAGATCGTGTACCGGGTGCTAGCGGCTCGAACGCCGGCCGAGTCTGAGATTCAAGCGATCGAGCAAGCCGCGCGCCAGGTGCTGGCCGGTTGTGCGTCGTTCCGGCTGAACATGGTTAAGACCATCGAATCCGCCCCTTCCGGCAAGAGCCGCCCGTTCATTGCTTATCAACAAGCGGTCGTGACCGGCCTGTGAGTCGCGGACGATGACGCTGAGTGCCACCGATTCTGGGAGCCCAGTCAGGAGACGGTGGCAGGTAAACAGCCTTTTGAGGCCATAAAAAAAGGCCAGCCTCTTGGGAGGCCGGCCTTTGATTTTGGATTTGGCGCGAGTTCTTTCAGCTTGCGAGCCAGGGAGGCATGGCCCCTTCCTCTGGTAGCGTGATCACGCTGACGCTGAGGACGTCGGGCTGGCTCTCCACGGCTGCGATTGCTTCGGGGCTGGGAACGGCGTCAAGGTTGACGACCCCGATGGCTTCGCCGCCGACCGTCTTGCCGGCGATGCGCTGACGGCCCACGCTCATGTGGGCGATATTGACCCCCTGGCGACCGAAGACCGTGCCGATGGCACCGATGACGCCGGGCCGATCGTTATGGCTGAAGATCAGCAGGGTGCCATCAAGCGGGGTTTCCATCAGGTATTCGCCCAGCCGGACCAGCCTGAGGTAACGGCGACCGAACAGGGTGCCGGCCGCAATATAGGTTTTCCGATCGGTGGTCACTTCGGCCTGGATCATGGTGCCGAAGTCGCCGGTGTCGGTCGAGACTTCCTCGACAACCTGGATTCCGCGCTCACGAAGCAGGACCTCGGCGTTGACCAGGTTGACCTGGCCGGCTTCGAGGGCCGACTCTAGCCATCCTGCTGCAAAGCTGGCGGTGATCAGGCGGGTATTCTTGTGAGCAACTTCACCCCGGTAGCGAAGGGTGGCGCTTTTGGGCGAACCGCGATCCATCTGAGCGTGGAGCATGCCAAGCCGGCGTCCAAGCTCCAGATACATTCGCAGGTCTTCGAGTTCCGCGCGATTGAGATTGGGAAGATTGACGGAGAACCGGACCTGGCCGCGTTTGAAGAAATCAATCAGCAGCCGAGCGGCTTCCTCGGACACGGCCACCTGAGCCTCTTCGGTTGAGGCCCCGAGGTGCGGGGTGACTACGGTCTTGGGATGCACAATCAGCGGGTGGTCGGCCGCTGGTGGTTCCGGTTCGAACACGTCGATAGCCGCGCCGGCGACCTTGCCAGAGTTGAGGGCTTCCAGCAGGGCCACCTCATCGATCAGGCCCCCGCGTGCGCAATTGATGATCCGGACACCGGTCCGCATCCGTTCGAGGGCTTTGGCATCGATCACGTTCCGCGTCTCGGCCGAAAGCGGCGTGTGCAGTGTGATGAAATCACACTGGGGCCAGAGGTCATCGAGGGTCGTCACACTCTCGATCCCCAGTTCGGCGGCCCGCTCTGTGGTCATGAAGGGATCGTAACCAAGAACCTTCATGTCATAACCACGGGCGCGCCGGGCGACCGCCAGACCCACCCGGCCCAGCCCGATGATGCCCAGGGTCTTCCCCTCAAGCTGGGTCCCCGTGAATTTGTTCCGTTCCCATTTACCGGACTTGAGGCTCGAATTTGCCTGGGGAATATTCCGGGCCAGAGAGAGCATGAGCGCCGTGGTCTGTTCGGCGGTTGAGATTGTGTTGCCGCCGGGTGTGTTCATGACCACGATGCCACAGCGGGTGGCCGCCGCAACGTCGATGTTATCGACGCCCACACCAGCTCGGGCAATGGCTCGGAGCCTGGTCTGCCCCTCCAGCACCTCGGCGGTGACTTGAGTTCCTGAACGTACGATCAAAGCGTCCGATTCCGCGAGTGCGGCACGCAGTCCAGCCACGTCCTTCGCAAGATCGGTTCGAACGACCACTTCGATGTCTGGGTCGTTTTTGAGCAGGGCCAGGCCCTCGTCCGCCAGCTTATCTGTTACCAGTATCCGCGCCATCGGAATAATCACTCCGGAAACTTCCACTCAGCCTTTTGGGCGTTCAAAGAGTAGAAGATACCCGGAGCGGGCCGTTCCTGACAGCGCGGGTCGGCAGGATCCTTAGCGAGAATCACCGCGATCCAGAATTCCGCGTTCCAGGTGATAGACGGTTCCGGGCTCAAGCATGGCCACGGTTGGGATGCCGTGGTGCTTGCGGGCATTGCGGGAATCCACGACCACCACGCGGCTTTCGCCAATCACTTCAAATTGCTGACCACGCACCACCACGGCGGTACGCTCGTCGATACCGATCCCCACCAGGCCTGGGTTTTCAGTAACCACGTTCATGAGCCGGTGCAGGCGGTTGCGAACCAGAAAATGCTGATCGACCACCACTTCGGGCCACAGGCCCAGCCCGGTTGCCATACGGGGCCGCATGTAGGTGATCTCTTCGGGGGTCCGAGGCGGCCCAGCAATCATCAGGCGAGACATGGCGGCTGCCCCTGCACTGGTGCCGCCAATAGTGGCTCCATCGGTGAAGCGGTCACGAATCGCATCGACCAGTCCAGCCTCTTTCAGAGCCGCCATCAGTCGCTCTTGCTCGCCCCCTTTCAGCCAGATCAGGTCCGCTTTCTTGATCAGCTCTCGGGCAGCCCTAGGGTCGGTCAGGTCCAGAACATCCACCTGCTGGGCACCGAGTTCGGTCCAGGTATCCACCATCCAGTAGCCGGAAAGTAAATCCTCGGAGGCGTGCGGTACCACGAGCACTCGCGCAGACGACCCGCCCGCTAGCTCAAGTGCCTTGCGATGCACCGATTCAACTTCGTCACCACCCCCAACGATCACGAGTTGCCCTTTGGGAGGGCTTGCGTTGCTCATTTTTTGGGCACTAGACCCAACGAGCAGGAACAAGGTGCAGAGAAGTGGGATTACCCCGTACTTCTTAGGCATTACCACGCTCCTTGTGGACAGATGGAACAGGGGGACGGGTGAATTATTCGGTGATTCTCCGACAGATCCAGAGACTCCTACGAAGCCAATACGAAAATTGTGCCAGAGGTAAAAAAATTAACCGAATCTCGACCATGAAGGCGAGATCCGGCGAACATGACTGAGAAAGAGCGAGCGAGTTTGGTTGGGACTCGAGCGGGAAACCGGGTTCACGCCTTGGCTGAGAGGAGGACCTTCTGAGCCGCGGTCACCGCGATTCCCGGAACGACTTTGTATCCGAGGTCACAGAGTACCATTTCGAGCGCGGCCAGGCCTGCCACAACATCGAGTTCGTCGAAATACCCCATATGGCCAATTCGGACAATCTTACCTTTGAGTTTATCTTGGCCTCCAACCGTGGTGATTCCGAAACGGTCGGACAGCTTGCCGCGAATATCCCCTTCTTTGAAGCCCTCGGGAACGCGGAACGCGGTCAGCCCCTCGGCGGGCCGTGCGCTAAAGAGTTCCAGGCCCAGGGCCTGAATCCCGGCCTGGCAGGCTTCGCTCATGCGGCGGTGCCGGTCCCAAACCTGTTCGATTCCTTCATCCTGAATGCGGCGGAGCGCCACTCGGAGACCCATCAACAGGGTATGGGCTGGGGTGTACGGGGTATCAAAGTCCACCATCTTTTTGCGGGCGGCCTTGAGGTTAAAATAGTAGGCGGGGGCGTCGAAGGCATCAATCTTGGCCCAGGCCTTTGGACTCACGGCTATAAAGCCGAGGCCGGGTGGCAGCATCAGGGCCTTCTGGGAGCCAACGCAAAGCAAGTCGATGCCCCAGGAGTCGGTGCGGCACTCCATGGCCCCAATTCCAGAAATGCCATCAACCGCCAGAACGGCATTAGTCCGAGCCACGATCTTGCCAATTTCTTCGATCGGGTGGCCGGTGCCCGTAGAGGTTTCGCTCAGGGTGGCGCACACCATCACGGTGTCTGGGTACTGCTTGAGGGCGGCTTCCAGCTGGGCCGGCTCAACTGCCTGACCCCATTCAAAATCCAGGGAAACCACTTCAATTCCGTAGGCCTGGGCAATTTTTTGCCATCGCTGGGCGAACCAGCCGGCGTTCAGAACAATAACTTTCTGACCGCGGGCAACGGTATTCACCAGGGCCGCTTCCAGAGCGCCGGTACCTGATGCGGTCAAAATCAGGACGTCATTCTGGGTCTGAAAGGTGTACTTCAGGCCCGCCGCGCAATCGGTGATGACCTGCTTGGCCTCCGCCGACCGG
Source organism: uncultured Planctomycetales bacterium (assembly GCA_903926465.1). Classification (GTDB taxonomy): domain Bacteria; phylum Planctomycetota; class Planctomycetia; order Isosphaerales; family Isosphaeraceae; genus CAIYJE01. The sequence goes on along the minus strand of CAIYJE010000178.1, from coordinate 48,101 downwards.
TGGTGAATAATCGGCCGGGCCATTTCCAGCAAAACATCTTCCGGTACTGGTGCTGGACCGGGAGTCATCAAACGCGGCTTCTTCATCGACACTTTCCTTACAGGGGTCGGGGACTGCCGACCCTTGAGTCATGGAGTTTTGGCAGCGGAGACTCGGGTTGATGGGAAGAGTGGTCCGCTGCTCCCATTTTATGCATCCGGGCCTCCAGCGACGAGACCTCTCGGCCAGAGAGTTTATGCAGGTGGACCTCAAAGGCCTGGAATGCTGTTGAAGGGTCGTTCAGTTCGTCTGGAGTGAACCAAGGCTGAGCGGAATTTCGGTCTGGACCAGCGGACTGTTGGCGGCCGGCTTGGGGATAATTGCCAGAATGGCAACCTCATGGTTTCCCCGGTCATACAGGTAGGCCTGGATCAGGGCATTGGGATTGGCTTCCTCGGCATTAAGCACGAATCGCTTGTAGGCAACACCTCCGTGAGCCGCGTTTTCGAGTGGAGGGGCAGCCTGCCCGACCAGTGACCCAACCAGCATCGGGAACGCCGTGGAGTCTCTTTGGACCGGTGGTTGACCTTCTGGAGGCGGGGGTGGATTTTTGAGCCGGGAAAGCACTGCCAACTGAACGCCACTGTTTTTCGAATCATTATAAAACTGAGCCAGATCGAATGATCCCGGGGTGATCTGAAGGAACGGTTGGGCGGCCGTCATCGATTTGGGCAGTCGGAATGTGACCCCAACCTGGCTGTACGGCCCTCCTTCGGGCGCATTCAGATAGGTATCTCGTTTGGCAACCTGCTGAAGTTCGTCAATGTAGCCATCAACCCTCTGAGAGTAGGTTCCTTCTCCGAGGCAGCCCGCCATCAGCAAGAGAGCTGGAACCAAACCTAACGGTGCATACGCCTTCATGGTCGCCTCGGACTGCTGCTGTGACAGGTCAGTTTTACGAAACTCAATCTCGGGCCAGATCCAACGGCTTGTCAAGAGAGTTGACCCTGGTCAAGATTGGCCAACCGTGGAAGGAGAGCGCAGCCTTGAAGTTGATCATTGCAACCGTCAAACCGTTTCGGGCCCGTGCGGTACTGGAATCCCTGGAGAATATCGAAATTCTGGGCGGCACCGTTCGCGAAGTCATGGGATATGGCAGGCAGAAGAGCGGTCTGCATCGTTACCTGGGTTCGGAATACAACACGTCATTCGTCCCCAAGGTTCAGTTGAGGTTGATCATCCGCGATGAGGATGTGGCCCAAGCCCTACGCTGCATTGCAGCCTCGGCCCAGACCGGCCGGATGGGAGACGGCAAAATTCTGGTGCTGCCCTGTTTGGATGAATTCGCCGCCTGGTGAAGTCGGTTCCTCACGAAGTGCCAAGCGTCGTCTGGGGGGGCCGCTACCCGAGATCAATGAGGGGCGCTGGTTCCGACCACGCGGCGAAGCCGATAATCATGGGCGTGCGGTGCTTCGAGATCGATTTTCAGGGTGTGAGGCGCGAACTGAGGATTCTCGGCTCGAAGAATTCCCTGAGACCCAGAAAGATCAAACCAGCGGACCTGAGGCTGGTTGTCGACCCACGCCACAACAAGTTGCCCCGCAAGACGTTGTGGCGGGTCTTCGTGTTCGCTATAAACCACGTAGGCGCCATCGGAAAGCAGGGGTGTCATGGCGTCCCCCTCAACCCGAACGCACTGGTAAGCCTGAGTGCTACCTGGCACGGGAACTCGCTGCGCCTGGTCCATGATGCTATGCAGTGGCACCTGGCGAGATTCAAACGCGGGGGGGTGTTCACGCAACGCGGCGATCTGGGTGGGTGGCGGATTATATCCGGCATTGCCAGCACGTGAGCTTGAACCTAAGGCACGGGCGCGGGCTGTGGTGACCTCGCCGGCGGTTGCTTCTCGCTGTTCCAGTCTTTGAAGCGCGATGCAAAGCAGGTCACGAACCGAGTCTGAGGAGGCGTTTTGCGTTGGCTCTGGGACCGACCGATACCGCGGACCGGTTCCGTGCAGCAGCCACAGGGGTTCGGCAGAGGTCAGTTCCATGAATCGGAGAATGGTTTCCGCCGGAACGGTGACCCCGGATTCATAGTTGTACCAGGTTCTCACGGGGAGGCTGAGCCTACGGGCCATCTCTGACCCACCGCGCTCGCCGAAAAGCTCCACGCGTATTGCTCGGAGCCGGTCGGCCAGTACGTTCTTTTCCTCAACCGATTCGGGCTTGTTTTTGCGTCTGGCCATCGACGGATGACTCCGATATCCAGAGAGATTCGTGCCGCCAGTTGGGCCAACGAATCTGTGCGAGATTCTGCGAGCCTATACCAGGGTGAAATGTGTCCTACTTGTTATTTATAGCGAGAGTCGGGGGCGGGTCAATGCAATAGATGCAAAGAATGGCAGGAAGGCATCGAAACCTGGGGCGATGGGACCCAGGTTCGAAGGTGGAGATTCGGTCCAAGCTCATTTCTTGGAATCAGGATCCATTTCACTCAGGAAATCGATCACATCATCCTCGCTCAGCTCGATAAGTTCATCGTCTGAGGTCTCTGCAGACGTTACCGTTGGTGGGCTTGGGGCTTTAGAAACAGGAGGTTTGCGTGGTGCTGGCGGTAGAGTGGTGGAATCGTCGGCTTCGATCTCGTAATCCGCGTGCTCACCCGCAGGCGATGCGGCCTGAGCAACGGCCGATTTGTGTGGCTTGGCTCCCGTTTCCGACGGCCGACCTGCCTGAGCCTCCTCGATCCGAAAGACCACATTCCCAATTGTGAGAAGCTGTCCTGCCTGGACTTCAGTCTCGTCCTCAATTTTCAGGCCATCAACAAACGTTCCGTTGGAACTTTGCAGGTCCTTGACGAAGAGCTTGCCATCCTGCGAACGCAGTTCGCAATGTTTCCGGCTTACCTGCGAGGACACGATGCGAAGCTGGCATCCGTCCTGACGACCGATGGTCAAGGCCGCCTCCGAAGAGATCAGAACGGCTTCGTTGGAACTACGACCCTTAACAATCACAAGCTGGTAGGCCATGCTGACGGCGCCTCTTGATGGGCCTGATCGAGATCTCGGCAAAACGTGAGCATTGAGGATTGGTGACGGCAGCCTTCGTGATGGAGCACGAGGGAACGCCGGAACACACCGCGGCTCCCAAGGATTGGTTGAAGATATCCCGTGGGATGGGCGTGTAACAAGCCGCGACCGCATCGACCTGGAAAATGAAGGTTTGAATCGACAGGCAATTCGGAATCCTCAAACGCGGATCACCCGATTGGGCGTGGGTCCAGAAGACCTTGGTCACGGTGCACTTTATCTCCGTTTCCAGGGCAGGATCCGCCCAAGTTTTGAAAATACACATCTAACTAGGCACCGGAAACCGTACCGAAAGCCTCAAACGAAGCTTTGGTCACGATGAGAAATAGAAGTCCGACCACGAATCTCTGGATTTAGGAAGCGATTCCGCAGATGAGTGAGCGCACAGGCGATGCTGGACCCAGGATCCAGTCAGCCGGGTTTGTTGTGGTCCATGCTGTCTCTTCTTCGTCCGAAGCTTACAAGATGAGAGGGTGTTTTTTGTTTCGTGATCCCAAGTGATTCCCGAGGGATAAGAAGTCGCGGTTTCTCCGTCAGGAATCAAGCGATTGGAGCTGAAGCCTGGGGCTCCGCATTTCCCTCAGTCTGGGGCTGTGGGGGGAGTGCTCTATGATCAAGCCTGATCCGATTCATTGTGAGCTGGAAACAGAGCCGTTCAGATTCGTTAAAATGCCCGAGCCTTGGTTAAGCCCGCCCTTGGCGGTGACTAGCTTGAGCGACCCGGTCAGCCTCGTCTCCCCCGAGGCCGGAAAGAAGATTCTTGAAAGAGGGTCTTGCGTTCCTGAGGAATCGAGATATAATCTTCCTATCGTCGAACGCAGTTGTTTTAGGACAAAAGCTTCTGACGAGTTTGCGGGCGTAGCTCAGCTGGTAGAGCATCACGTTGCCAACGTGATTGTCGTGAGTTCGAATCTCATCGCCCGCTCTGTTTTTGTCAACCTGGCTGGCGGTAATGCCTCGATCGCATCAGTTAGCGTGGTGGCGGTCCCCAGCCGTCACATGTAAGCTTTCTGATCGCGTTGAGAGGATATAGTCGATGACCACCGCCGAAGACGAACGGGGCTTAGCGGATCAGGCTGCCGCACAGGATTTGGCTGTGGCCTCAATCTTGGATGAGCCAGTTAAGCGAAAGCTTGATCTGAATATCGCGATCACTGACACGGGACCATGCAAGAAGCATATTGCTATCGAGGTCCCTCAGGTTGAAGTTGAGCGTCAGTTTGAAGACACGCTCAAAGGTTTGCGGAAAGATGCTCAGGTGCCAGGCTTTCGGCCCGGTCGAGCTCCGCGGGTGTTGGTTCAGCGTCGGTTCCGGAAAGAAGTGGCCGGCCAGGTTAAATCCAACCTGCTCATGGCCTGCATGGAACAGCTCGACGAAGATTACAAGCTGAACCCCATCACGCAGCCTAACCTGGACCTTGATGCTCTGGAAATTCCTGAGCACGGTCCCCTCAAGTTCGAGATTGATGTTGAAGTTCAGCCAGACTTCGACCTGCCCGAATACAAAGGTTTGAGCCTCAAGAGACCCGTGAAAACGATCTCTGACCGTGACATCGACACCCAGCTCAATACCTTCATGGAGCGTTATGCTCAGTTGATCCCCAAGCTTGAAGGTGGAGCGGAACTCGGTGATTTCATCACCGCGGATGTCGCTTTCCACAAAGATGGCGTGGCGCTCAACACCTCCAAAGAACTCCAGTTCCGGCTGCAGCCTGAACTTCGGTTTCAGGACGGCAAGATTTCGGCATTCGATAAGTGCATGGTCGGGGCGAAGCCTGGCGATGTGCGTGATACCGAAGCTCAGGTCGGAAGTTCTTCACCGGACCCTGCCCTGCGTGGCCAGAACGTCCAGGTGACGATTCACGTACACGATCTCAAACGGCTCCGCCTCCCACAACTGGATGAGGCGTTCCTGGACTCGATCGGTTTTGAAACCGTTGAGGAACTACGGGGTGCCCTGGGTGAGTTGCTTGAGCGTCGGATCAAGTTCCAGCAGCGTCAGGCGTTGCGTCGTCAACTGCTGGATACCATGATTCAACAGGTTCCTTTCGATCTGCCGAACGACCTGGTTGCTCGCCAGGAACGTTCTACGCTGCGTCAGCAGGTTGAAGAGATGCGGAATAACGGCCTCTCGGATTCTCAAATCCGGGCCCGTGAAGCCGAACTGCGTGCCAACGCTCATGAGCAGACCCTTCGCAGCTTGAAGGAATACTTCTTGCTCTCGAAGATTGCCACCGCCGAGGGGATTGAAATCGAGCAGGAAGACTTCGATCAAGAGATCGAGACCATTGCCGCTCGTACCGATGAGTCTCCCCGCCGGATCCGCGCCCGGATTGAGAAAGACGGCCTGGCCGAAGGCTTGGCTCAGCAGATCTTGGAGCGGAAAGCTCTTGATATGATTCTCGATTCTGCCAAGATCGAGGATGTTGCCATGGATGAGGAACACGCCGTCGAAACCGTGGATGAATCTGCGGTTGCGACGCCTGAAGCTGGCGACGAAGCGAGCGATTCCTCGGCTGAGTGAAAATTCTGAAGCGAGTTTTACGCAAGAAGCTGTTCCTGGCCTATTGCTCGCGTAGAATAACAGCGTTGTGAGGCTTACCGAAACTGAAAAGGATCGGACTGAGCAATCAGTCTGATCCTGCTTCGGTTAAGTCTCGGCCTGCTCTTGATCTCGGCTTGGAGCCGACGATTGAGTTCGGTCGCCTGATCCATTTTTGGCTTTTGCCGATATTAAGGACACTTCCGATGGCGTTCGACTCTCCCTGGTCTGCCGACCATGAGCCGCACGGCTCGGCTTTCGACCATCCGTTATCCCCCGCCCGCCTTCAGCGTAATCGTGAATATGCGCGACAACGCCAGATGACTCTTGGGGACCTGCTCCTTGAGAATCGGATCATTTTCCTTGAGGGAGTGATCAACGACGGGGTTGCTAACCTGCTGGTCATGAAACTGCTCTTCCTGCAGTTTGAGAACCGTACCCAGGGCATCCAGTTCTATATCAACAGCCCTGGCGGAAGCGTTTCTTCCACACTGGCGATTTATGACACCATGCAGTTTATTGAGGCCCCCATTGCAACCTACTGCATTGGACTGGCAGCCTCTGGTGCTGCGGTGTTGCTTGCTGGTGGAGCCAAAGGGAAGCGATTCGCCCTGCCGAATTCCAAGGTCATGATACACCAGCCCTACGGCCAGGTTGGCGGTCAGATCTCGGATATCGAAATCCAGGCGCAAGAGATTATTCATAGCCGGCAAGTGATCAATGAGATCCTGGCCAAGCACTCGGGACAGCCGCTGGAGCGGATTGCCCGCGATACCGAACGCGATCGCTATCTCACGGCGGTCCAGGCCAAGGAATATGGTCTGGTGGACGAGGTGGTTGGTCTGGGTGCGATGACTGAGGCCTCCAAGAAGCCTATCGACCCCACTCCCGCGAGCTAACACGCCAGTTCATGACTTTGGGTTGGCATCATGTGGATGGTGCCTTTTCTGGTTCTGAACATCTCCCCCTTCATGCCACCGCTAACCATGTATTTGGCCCTCCCCTACCGATCGTACTTCGGTTGAGTCCGGGTCAAGTTCCTACACGAGATCGCCTTCCCGACACGAGGATCGAATTATGCCTCTGATCCCGATCGTCATCGAACGCTCCGGTCGCGAAGAGCGGGCGATGGACATCTACTCCCGGTTGCTCCAGGACCGGATCATCATTCTTGGCTCCGCCATTGATGATAATATTTCGAACCTGATTGTGGCCCAGATGCTGGTGCTTGCCCACCAGGATGATAAGGCTGACATTCATCTTTACATCAACAGCCCAGGCGGTAGCGTGACCGCCGGAATGGCGATTTATGACACCATGCAATATGTGCCCTGCGATGTGGCTACCTATTGTATTGGTCAATGTGCCAGCATGGGATCGCTCCTTCTGGCGGCGGGTGCCGCTGGTAAGCGAAACTGCCTGCCACATGGTCGGATCATGATCCACCAGCCGCTTGCCGGCATGGAAGGGACCGCGACCGATATCCTGATTCATGCTGAAGAGTTCATCAGGATGAAAAAGCAGCTCAACGGCATCTATCAAAAGCATACCGGTCAGACGCTGGAACGACTTGAGCAGGACACCGATCGAGATCGTTTCATGGGCCCCGAGGAAGCTCGGGAATATGGCCTGATTGATAACGTGCTCGACCGCGAACCTAAGCTTTCGCTCAACCCCAATAAGAGCGTCTGATCTCCCCGAGCTGACTTCTCGAACTCTGAAACGACCCGAGGCCTCTTCCTACGAAGATTGCCTTGGGTTGTTTTTTACCTAGGGACGGTTTGGCCCCCTAGCGAAAGTTCGTGGCTCTTTCAGAGTTTGATGTTCACGGTCTTGAGTTCGGTGTAATTCTCAAGTGCCTTCTCGCCAAGTTCTCGGCCGATGCCGCTTCGTTTGAAGCCGCCGAAGGGGGCCGCTGCATCGAAGGCGTCATAGCAGTTCACCCACACGGTTCCTGCGCGAACCTGTGCGGCGATCGCGTGTGCCTTGGAGATGTCGCGGGTCCAAACAGCGGCAGCCAGGCCGTACTCGGTGGCGTTGGATCGTGCTACAACCTCTTCCAGATCGGAAAATCGCAGAGCGCACAGAACTGGACCAAAAATCTCATCCGTGGCAATCCGCATATCATCGCGGACATGGCTGAATACGGTGGGCTGCACAAAATAGCCCTTGGTCCCCCAACGCTCACCGCCGGCTGCCAGCTTGGCCCCTTCGGTTCGGCCCTGGTGAATGTAGCGCATGATTTTATCGAACTGGGCCTGGTCCACTTGCGGCCCCTGCTCCGTTGTGGAATCAAAGGGATTACCCAACTTGCGAGCCCTGGCCTTCTCGGCCACCCGCTCTACGAAATCATCATAAATGGCATCCTGAACGAAAAGTCGGCTGCCTGCGCAACAGCACTGCCCCTGATTCAATAACATGCCAACCATGGTTCCATCAACGGCGGCCTCAAGATCAGCATCAGCGAACACGATGTTCGGGCTCTTCCCGCCCAGTTCGAACGTGAGCCGTTTCAGAGTGGGGGCGGCGTTGGCCATGATGATTTCAGCCGTGCGCCCCTCGCCAGTGAATGCGATCTTGTCCACACCTCGATGTTTGACCAGGGCATCTCCGGCCGTTTCGCCGTAGCCAGGCACGATGTTGATGACGCCGTCTGGGAAACCGGCTTCCTGGGCCAGTTCACCCATCCGGAGTGCGGTCAACGGGGTCTGTTCTGCCGGTTTGAGCACAATCGTGCAGCCAGCTGCCAGCGCAAGGGCCCATTTTCAGGCCACCATCAGCATTGGGAAATTCCAGGGGATGATCTGGCCGGCCACTCCCATCGGTTCGCGTACGGTGTAGCAGAAGTGGTCGCCACGAATGGGCAGGGTCTGGCCGGTGAGTTTGTCGGCCCAGCCTGCGTAGTAACGGAAGCAATCAATAACCAGCGGTAGGTCGGCCTTTCGGCTTTCGCCGATCGGTTTACCGTTGTCGAGCGTTTCCAGTTCGGCCAGTTCATCGCTGTGGCTCTCGATCAGGTCGGCGAGTCGGTATATGAGCCGACCTCGATCGCGGGCGTCCATGGTGCGCCAGGGGCACGTTTCGAATGCCTTGCGTGCGGCCTTCACGGCCAGATCAATATCGGCGACATCCCCTTCGGCCACCTCGGCAATCACGTCCTCGGTTGCGGGGTTGATGGTCTGGAATCGCTTGCCAGACAGACTCTCGACCCAGCGTCCGCCGATCAGTAGCTTGGTGGGGAAAGCTTTGTGTGTCTGCGTGTTGGGCATTGAGGTGGTAGCCATGCCAGTGGGTTCCTTGGAGAGAGGTGGGTCATCAGGCAGCCGGTCAACTTGGCTGCCTTCATCGTAGAAGCGCCCGCCGCAATTCTTAACGACTGACAAGCCAGGGAATCCAAACGCCCCGGCCGGGCCGGGAGTCTCTGGCTGGGTCGCCAAAGACTCCCGAAGCGCGGTCGGATGGGATCAGTCCGGCACGGTGGCCCAGTTTTGACTGAACTTGGCCAGGACCCGTTCCGAGAGCCGGCCCTGCTCCAGAGCCAATCGAAGAGGAAGCAGTTGCTTCACCGCCTCGGCAATTCCCTCTTCCGTGTTAGCCCACTTAGCACTGCTGGCAATCATCAAGGCCGCTGCCTGCTCATTCCCGCCGGTGTGAGCCTGCACCAGTTTCTCAAGGAAGCTGGACAGTTTACCTTGATGCTCGCGCCAACCGCCAGCAGGAATGACCGGGGTATCGCCGGGTTGATCTGCCCATCGGTAGACCCAGGCCTGGCGAACCCGGCCATCGCCCACGTGCACGTCGGTCAGACCCCGTTTGAAAAGAGAGCCTGGCTGACCGAAACCGCGGAACCCTTCGATCTGGTCGAGCTCTTTCAGCAAATCCGCCATGACCTCGGGGTTGAACCGCATGAACTCGCCCTGAACGTGGGAGTTGCTATCCAAGGGAGGGATCATTCCCGGGTACGCACATAGATCCAGCAGCGATCCTGGTGCCTCGGCCAGCAGAATGCATTGGGGTTTATACTTCTGGATGATGTGGTGCCGGCACTCGCCCCGCAGTAAGGTGCCGTAGACGAAGATTGAATCGATGTCTGAGACGGGAGCGAGGTCTTGCGCCGCTCGTTCCAGGCCGCAAGGGTCAAGCTCGAACGCCTCAAAGCCTGCACAGACGACTTTCAGGTATTCCTCGGAGGGTCGTACGAAATCCTTGAAACACCGGCGAGTCACCTCGTAGGTGATCGCCGTGATTTCTCGGCCGTGGTCGTCGAGTACGACCTTTTCAATCTCCTTGTAGGCCCCGGTGCCGTCTGCCTTGGCGCCCTCCTTCTTTCTGAGTGCGTCCCAACCCGCTTTGCCCTGCACCTCGAACAGGTAACCGGTCACGGTAAGGCCGAGACAAGGGATGATGTTCAGGACGCCGCCTTCCCTGTTACTGGAATAGCGGTTGAACCCGAGAGCATGGTCCGGCAGAACCGCCCGGCGAACCGGTTTGAGCAGGCCGGCTAAGCGGCTATCGTGTCGCCAATCATGCAGGTTCGAGCCGTATGGGAAGTAGAGCTTCCCGGCTGGGATAGGAAACTGAGCAGACTGATTTGTCGTTTTGTTCATCGCTATCTCCCGTGAATCAAAGTGTGGTGGCCGGTGATTGCCGGCCGTTTGGTGACCACGGGATGATTATGGATTGTCGGGTGTGACAGAGGTGTGACAGGCTTATTGACCAGGCCTAGGAAGATACCCGAGTTGGACGGCTCCGTAGATCGTGACTTCAGGTGGAATGTAATCGCCGTTTTCCTCTAGCTTCAAGAAACACTCTTCTGGAAGTCCGCTTGCGATGCTTAGCTTTTCTCCCAGTCTCTCTTTATCCTTACGGTATTTGTTGCCACTTTTTCGCTCTTGATCAGGCGTATAATCCCTATTTTGTTCGGCTTTTTTCACTAATTCGCCAACGACGAGATTTCTCATCTCCTGTTCGGAGATCCTTGGATTCTTGAGAACGATTGACAGTATCAATAGTTGGTCGGCATTCATCTCCTCCCACTCAGTTTGTCGAGGCTGCTGCCACTCGTTTAAGTTTTCGCCGAGTCGGAACACGATTGAGCCGGGGTCATGGTCACGTCGGTTATCCAGTTCAGCGAATGCGAACTTCTGATGCAAGTGGATTTCCGAGATTGACCGATTCGGTCCAACGAGAATCCATGCCTTGTGTTTTGTGGGGACAATCCATTCTGTGTCCCAATTCGCGCCGAGTCCCTCCAAATCCTGATATTCCGCGCCCAGGAAGTAGGTCGCCAGTTCCAGCAAATTGAAATGGGGATTCTGGATAGGGCCTCTCAGTAGAGGGTCTCTTGATGTCGTGGAAGACTTATCAAGCTGGGCTGCATTCTGAGTACGAACAAATTGGCATGCTCGTTTGAATGTGTTTTGGATGTCCACTCTGTATTCTTCCTGGGCCTCCTTGGTCTTGGCGAGAAGGCTCAGACGCTGGAGTACTGCCAACCGGTAAATCGTTGGCACCAAACCGAGGTCATTTGTGTCGGCGTCGGTTCTGGCTGTGGCAACAACTAGCAGTTGATCGATTTCCTCAAGATTCTCTTCTGATGGATTACGTCTGAGCATCAAATGTGCACGCCGATAGGCGGCTAGTTGTGGTAATGGAAAGTCGAGTTTGGTCGGTTCAGTGGCCAGCTTGTACGCTTTCTCAGCAGATTCCATCACTCCATGGGGAGCGGTTTTCATCCTTTTCAAGTCCGCGGTCTCTTGCAGCAGGCGATAGACTTCGTTACGCCGGTTGATCTGTTCATCCGTCATGGATCACCTCCGATTTAAACAAATGAAACAGTGGCAATTAGCATGATTATTGCTTCGGGCCATTCATCGTTCCGCCCAACAAAAAGGCCGCGCCAATAATTGGCACGGCCTCCCTAAGAACCAAAGCAAAACTGAGACAACAGCATTTATGAGCGGAATGGACGAGATGGACGGAATGGACAATATCATGAAGAGTCACAGGACCAACTGAATTTCGTCAGGGTGGGTCCATACCGTCCATGCTTCTCTACTTCGCCGCGCTCAGCCTGTCTTTCTCGGCTTTCAGCCGTTCGATTTCAGCCTCAAGCGTGGTGATTCGGACCTTGGCGGCTTCGGCTCCGGCCGTGGCCGTTGCCACCGCTTTTTCAGCCGCCTGCTGGGCCGCCTGAGCGGCCGTGATGGCGGCCTTGGCTCCATCCACGGCCCCCTGAGGGCCAGCCATGGCCAGCTTCAAAGCGGGGACCTTGGCCTCGACCAGCAATCGGGCTGATGTTGCTTGCTCAAGTGCAAGCCGGGCCGTACCGCTGGCTTCAATGGCTGCGTTCCAGCCTGGCAGGGCGGCATCCAGTTCACGGATTGCAGTATCACGCGCAGTGGCTGCCTGGGTCGCGGTATTCTTGTCGGCATCGGTTTTCTTTGAGGCTGCAAAAGCCTCTGCCGCCTTGGTCGCGGCCTCGGTCTTGGCCTTCAGTTCCTGGAAGGCCTTCTCGCGAACCTGAACGGTTTTGACACGCGTCTCTTCCGCGGTTGTGGCCAGTTTAGCGGCTTCTTGCTCGGCAGCCACCTTCTGGGGTAGCAAGGCCTCAGCGGCAGTGACTGCCGCCTGGGCTTCGGCAGCGACCTTATTGGCGGCTTCCACCCCCTCTTGGGCCTTGGCCACGGCCGCTTGCTGCGCCTTGACCTGCTCTTGGAGCGGGGCGATGGACATGGCTGCCTTCTCGGCATCGGTCCGGGCCTGGGCCAGGGTCGCCGGAAGCTGTTCAAGCCGGGTTGCCACCGGTAGCGGGTTGGCCGAAAGTGCGCCAATACGCTTGCCTTCGTTCACCTCGTGAATTCGGACCTCGCCCGAGTAATCGCCAGAGACGACCATGGTGTCGTCCTGGTTGAAGACCGCGCGAGTGGCCACATCTGGGAACGGCTCGAGTTTTTTCTTCTCCGCGCCGTTTTGATCCCACACCTTGGTAAGCCGGTCACGACCGGTCGAAACCAGCCGACCATCCTTGGCGAACTTCACGCTTTCCAGCCCGCCGGGGTGGGCTGCCCACGTCTTGGCCTGGGTCCCCTTCTCCATCTCCCAGAGCCGGATCGAACCGTCTTCCGAGCCCGAGGCCAGCAGGTTGGAATCGAGCCGCCACGAGAGATCGGAGATCATCGCCGTATGGTTGCGCAGGTCATAGAACTCCCGACCGGTCGGGGCCTCCCAGACCAGCAGCCCGCCATTGCGATCACCAGAAGCCAGCAGCACGCCATCGGGGCTGAAGCCAACGGCCGTAACCCATTCTGTATGCTTCTTGCACTCGTAAACCAGTTCACCATCGGACGAGTTATAAACCCGCAGCACTTTGCTTGGCCCACCAAGCGCCACCATGCTGCGGTCTGGGCTGATATCGGCGGCCAGCACGGTGTCGTACTCTTTGCCAACTTCAAAGAGCCGCTCGCCGGTCTTCACGTCCCAAACCACCACGCGGCCCGATTGGCCACCCCGGCCGCCGCCCGCCAGCAGCAGGTCGCCGTCCAGCGTGAACTTGAGAACCTCAATGATTCCCTCGGCAAAGGGCAGAACCCCAATCAGTTGCTGGCTCTGGGTGTTGTACAGCAAAACCTGCTTGTGGCCGGCAACCGCGGCCAGAGGTGCCCAGGGACTATGCGCCAGGGCGGTGATGGCGTTGGGGCGCGGGCTGATAACTACCGGTTCGGTGGGCAGAGACTGGGGCATGGCCGGCTCGCCTTGCGGCTTGCCAATGCTGGAGGGGTCAAGCTTGAACTCGACCTTGGGCTTGGCCTTCACCATGGTCGTGCTGCCCGACATCTCAAGTGCGCCCCCCTCTATCCACTTGCGGATCACGGCGAGTTCCTCGTCCGCAATCTTGGGGCTGCTGGGCGGCATCTCCGGCTTTTCTTCATGGGCCGTCAGCAGGTAGAGCCGGCTATTGTCGGCGTCTCCTGGCTCAATCACCTTGCCTGAACTTCCCCCCTGCATCATGCCAGCATAATTATCAAGAACCAGGCCGCCCTTCTTCTTGTCCGGGTTATGGCAAGAGTTGCAGCGGGCATTGAAAACCGGCAGAACGTCGTCCTTGTAGTTGGGAGCCTTGGCTGCCTCCTGAGCCAGCGAGACCGGGGCGAACACGCCGCCGATCATCACGCATGAATATGCGATTACGCGAGCCAACATGACGAAAGTCCTCGTTCTTACCGCGTGGGTTGAATATCAATTGCAGGATCGATTGTTCAGAACATGGCCAGATTCACGACCGCCCGCTTGGCGAGCCGAGACAGCCAGCCCCCGGCCATCAATGGTTGAACAGAAACTCGCGACTGTTGAGCAGAGCCCAGTAAATGTCTAGCAGGCCCTGTTCGGCATTGGGGGCCGTGTTCAAGACGTTGACCAGTTGATCAACCTCGGCCTTGGTTGGCATGCGAGTCAGGGTACGAACGTAGAGTTCGACAATTCGCTCTTCCGGGAACTTCTTCTCGGCGAGCAGCTTCTTGATGACCCCGCCCTGGTTGATCTTGGAGTTGACGGTGTCACCGTTGAGCAAGTGGAGCGCCTGAGACAGGGTGGGCTCCATCTTCACCTCGCAAGAGCAGACCGTTTCCCGGGTGGCACGGCCGAAGGTGGTCAGGAAGTAGGTCGAAACCGCACCGTCTGCAATCTGGACCGCCCGCGCACCTAGCGGCAGTCCAGGGAACTTGTCGCGGGTGTCAGTGGCCTCGCTGATCACGTCCAGCAAGTTCTCCGCCTTGATCCTGCGCAGGTTGGCATGGGCGAAGTTCTTCTCGTCGAGCTGGTTGGTCTCATTGCGCTGAGTGGACCGCTGATAGGTGTGTGAGTTGCAGATCTCACGCACCAGTTGCTTCAAGTCATACTTGGAGTCGGTGAATCGCTTGGCCAGCTCATCCAGTAACTCGGGGTTGGACGCCGGGTTAGATACCCGGAAGTCATCCACCGGTTCCACAATCCCCAGCCCGAAGAAGTGGGCCCAGACCCGGTTGACAAAGCTGCGCGCGAAGAACGGATTCTCTTTTGACCCAACCCAGGCAGCCACGGTGGCCCGCCGATCTTTACCAGCCGTGTCCGGTTCCTCGCCGCCCAGGAACTTGGGCTTCATCACGCGTCCGCCCACCGGATGATTGGCTTCGCCACCGCCGGCATTGAAGACGATCGTTTCTCGGTAATCTTCACCCTGCTTCCGTCCGATCTGGGCAAAGAACGCCGAGAAACTGTAGTAGTCGTCCATGGTCCAGCGATCAAACGGATGGTTGTGACACTGGGCGCACTGGATCCGCATCCCCATGAAAACCTGAGCTACGTTCTCGGTCAGCAGCAGACGGTCATTGGTGACCTGATAGAAGTTGGTGGCCGGGTTCGAGAAGGTACCGCCGCTGGCCCCCAGTAATTCCTGGACGAACTGGTCCATTGGCGTGTTCTTCTGGAGCATGTCCACAAGCCAATTGTAGTAGAGGAACATCCCCTTCTGGCTGATCTGGTTCGGAATCTGGCGAACCTGTAGCAGTTCCGCCCACTTGTTCACCCAGATCTCGGCAAATTCTTTCCGTTCCAGCAGTTCGTTGATCAGCTTGGAACGCTTATCGGCCTCGGTGGAGCTGACGAATTTTTGGTATTCATCGACCGTGGGGACCAGCCCGACAATGTCAATGAAGATGCGGCGAAGGAAGTCTTCATCACTACAAACGCCAGAGGGAGCCATGCGCAATTTCTTGAGCTTGGTTGCCACCATCGCGTCGACATAGTTGACCTCAGACTCTTCTGGGTACTGAAACTGCAGTCCCTTGGGGAGCACCAGAACCTGAGACCCCACGGTAAACGTCTCAAACCGGGCCATCACAAAGGCTTCGCCTCGCTCCGCGCCGGTGATCAGACCGCCCTCTGAAATCTTTGCAGAGGTCTCGTTATTGGTCAGGAAGACCGCCAGGCTAGTCACATCGCGGTCTGAGCCGTCAGAGTATTTGGCCCGGGCCGTCATCTGCTGGGTGGCACCTGGGCCATCAAGCACGATCGTTTTGGGGTAAAGTTCAACCCCGACCACCTTGGGCAACTTGCTGGCATCATCATTCACCGCACCAGCGTTGATCCACTCCAGCATCACCTGGTGATATTCGCTGCCGGCCTCAAATCGCTTACCACCGGTGTGGGGTACCGAGCCCAGCGATTTTTCGATCAGCGTACTTTCTCCGGGCACGGCCAGATTCACACGGCGGCCAACCATCTCACGGGTAATGCGGTTGTAATCACCATCGGGATCGAAGCCGAACAGCGAGATGCGAAACCCATCTTTGCCGCGGGCTGCGCCATGGCAACTGCCGGTGTTACAGCCGGTACGCATGAAAATCGGCATCACATCCAGGCGGAACGAGAGCGGCGCAGTGACCGCAGCCTGGCTGACCTTGACCGGAATCGTCACGGTCTGGCCGCCGAACTCGGCAGCCAGTGTGGTCTCACCATCGGCGGCTGCCCAGAAGGTTGGCCCTTCGCGACGCACCAGGCCGGGGTTCGCCAGCTTGATTTGGGCCTCGGTCGTGACATCTCGCGTGATGCCATCTGGGTAGGTGGCCTGGATCACCAGGAGCTGCCGATCTCGTACGCCCGAGAGCTGAATATCAGGCGGAAAGACCTCAAGTCTGGCGGGGTTCACACCAGGTTGCTGGCCAGGTGCAGGAAAGGCCAGCGCCAGGGCAACGCTCAGGGCCAGCGAGAATGGCAGTTTCATGAGTGGTTCACCAGGGATCAAGAAGTCGATAGTCAGCGAGGCGAAGCCTCACGCCTTGAAAGAATATGGTTGCCGGTGTTTCCGGCATGCGAGCGATTTCGCCAGGCTCACTTGGGAGTCTCTGGCGCTTTGGCTTTGTTCGCAGCATCTTTGCGGAGTTGTTCCAGTCGAGACAGCGGCTTGGCCGGGGCTGCCGCCGGTTCTGGCTTGGCAGCCTCGGCGGCCGGCATGGGTGCGTCGGCCTTGGGGGCAATGGGAACATCCACGCGAAGTGCCGCCGTGCCCAGGTTATGCACAATCGGTTCACCATTCTGGGTCACCACCACCTGACAGAACAGGTTGGCATGGTTGCCGGTCGGGGTATCGGCTGCGGTCTTGATATGAAAGAGCAAGTCCTGGGTGTCTTTGCTGATCGTCTTTGGGTCGCTGGTGGCCTTGTTTGGCAGGCCGATCAGCGTGACCGTGGCCTCGCCTTCAAAGTCTTTGGCCTTGGTGATCTTTACCGCCAGATCGGTTTCCTTGCCCTGGTCACAGGCCGTGTTGTTGTAGGCAAACGCCACATAGGGCTGGTCGATTCGCAGGTTGAAGAGCTGAGACGAAACCCGGATCGGGCCCGTGGGTACCGTTGAGTCGCCATGAACAACCAGTTTCCAGGCTCTGGCCTCTGCCCCGTTGGCGTTCATGGGCATAACGATCTCGTCCTTCCCTTCAGGGATGGTCACGTTACCCGATGCCCCCACGCCCGGTGGCAACCAAGGGAAGCTGATGTTGATGGGGGCTTTGAACCCCTCTTTGCGCTTGGCAACCACCTTGAGGTTCATGGTCCCGCTATTGACCAAAGGCACCTTGGGTTCCACAACCTCAATGGTGTACGGGCATTCCTCGGTCACCGCCACTGCCGCTCGATCGACTGTACGTGACCAGAAATCGACGTTGTTGGCGCCAAAGACGAGCACACTCAGATGAGTGAAATCCTGAGAAGCCAGCTTGATCTTCTCATCAACCGGAGTGCCCATCATCCGGGTGAGTACCCCCCCCACGGGAGCATCGGCAGCAGCCGTGAACAGCACCGGAACCACCGGCTGACTGCCGGGCATGATGTCACTCTCCACGCTCATGCCAGGCGGTAAAGACTCTGGAGCAATTTTGAGATCGCCACCAAAATCAACGCGGCTCGCATAAACCAGCGCAGCCTGACGATTACCCTTGGGGACCGAGACCGTCACGTTGGGCGTTCCAATGGCCGCCTGCTCGCTCAGGAAGTTGGTGGTGAGCTTGGCTTCAACGGGGGTCAGCTCGATTCGATAGAAGGAAGTGGGACTTCCTTTTTTCAGGTGATCGTGGATGTAGACAACATACTCGCCATCGTCCGGAGCTGTGAACCGGAGCACCGAGTCTGGCCCCTGGCTGTCATCGGCGCCGGCGATGTAGGCCCCGCCCTTCTTGGCAATGTGCAAGACCGGGTCAAGCGGCGACCGGAGCCGGCGGGCCCAGGCATTGATATCAAACACCTGGCCCTTCTTGGCGGAGAACGCGAAGTGATCAACATCGCCAGGCTTCTCTATCACCCCGTTGAGAGCCAGCGGAGCCGTGAATGGCGTGGCCTGGTCATGGTTGTCGTTGGGCTCAACTTCGATCACGTTCCCGAACGGTGAAATTCGGAAAGGTGTGGGGTATGGGGCCATGCCGTGATCATCCTCGGCATAAAGTCCGAAGAGTTGATCTTGCTGATATCGGCCGGTGGAAAAAGCGGCCTCACCGGGGATTGCCACCGGGGTGGTGCGGTCACCGGCCACGTCACCGATCCATTTCACATCTACGGTCTGGCCTGGCTGGCCGCCGGCCGGCACCAGGGCCCGGGGTCGAGGAAAGTCACCCACGTGGAGGCGATAGAGGCAACCGCCGTTGCCAGCATAAGCCGATTCTCGAACCTGAATGATGTATCGACCATCTTCAGGGGCCACAATGGAGGCCAGTCCATCTTGGCGAACCAGGGAGAGGTCATCGCTGGACGAAAGTTCAAACCGCTTGGCATTCAAGATTGCCACATAAGGATCGAAGTGGGTGATCCCAAGCCGGATCCCCTCCACTTCGGCCGTGATCCGTTGTCCCTGCTTGGCTTCAACCACGAAGTAATCAACATCTTCGTTCTCAGCCACACCGTTCACCACCGAGCCCAGCGTGATTGCCTGTGGGGCGGCAAAGTCGTTATTGGGCTCAATTTCCTGCGTTTCAGGATAGGCCCCCACGCTGAAGGTGCGCAGTTCGCTGATGCCGGTGGCCGTGCGAAGGCGAAGGTCATGGAGCCCAAGTGGGCAGTTGGCAGCAAGCTTGAGCTTGGCCTTCACCTTGTTGTCATCGACCTTTTCGATACTCAGGGTTTCGATCCCAGGCTGATACCAGAGGATCTGTTGTGCGTCTCCCAGGCGTGCGCCAGAGAGCATGACCTCAACTTCGGTTCCCCGTTGTGCACCGGCGGGTCGGACGGCCGTCAGTGATGGAGTGGCAGCGTGGCAGAGAGCGGCAACGCTCAGAAACACACCACAAACGCCGAGTGTGAAGATCCTTCGCATGGTGTTGGCCCAGAGCAATCGCAAGGAGTGAATGAATGGAGGGCTGATGGCGTGGCGAGTGTGGCCAGCGGGTGCCGCAGAGGGCGTGTGCCTGGGGTAGCCACGGCTGTGAGCGGTCAGTGGGCAGGATCCAACTGGCAATCCCCAGGCCAATGGCGAGGGGACTGAGTGGATGACCGGCGGTTGCGTCTGGGCCTGACAGACGCCGGACGCAACGCCGCTGGCTTTGCAGTTTAGCTCAGAATTTCGGTCCGGACCTTACCGCCGTCGACGATCTCGATTGGACGTGGACCTGGCGCCATCAGTTCCTTGTCGGCCACAACCCCAAGCTGGTGATAGATTGTGGTGGCCAGGTCTTCAGGGCCAATGGCGTCGCGATCCGGCTCACTGGCTGTGGAATTACTTGCGCCAAGCACGAAGCCAGGCTTGGTACCGCCGCCGGCAAGAACCACGCTGAACACCTTGGGCCAGTGGTCGCGGCCGGCGGTGGCATTAATCTTGGGCGTACGGCCGAACTCGCTCGACACCACCACCAGCGTGCGGTCGAGCAGACCACGGGTGGACAGGTCGGAGATCAGGGTGGAATAGGCCTGGTCAAACGCAGGCATCTGACCCTTCATACCGGCCGTGATCTGGTTGTGCATGTCCCAGCCGCCATACTGAAGCACCACAAACCGCACACCTGCTTCAACCAGGCGGCGAGCCATGAGCATACGCTGGCCGGCCTCGTTGCGGCCGTAGGAATCGCGAACCTCGTTCGTTTCGGCTTCAATATTGAACGCCTCACGGGCCTTCTGAGAGCTGATCAGGCTGTAGGCCCGATCATAGAAGGTATCCATGGCGGTCAGGTTGTCGGACGATTCCTTGGAGCGGAAATGGGAGTTCACAGCCTCAAGCACGGAGCGGCGGGTGGCAAACCGGGAATCATCAATGCCGCCTGGCAGGTTGAGGTCCTGGACCCGGAACCCTTTGCTGGCCGGATCAGCGCCCAAGGAAAACGGCGAGAAAGCCGAACTCAGGTAACCGGTGCCAGCATAGACGTTAGGCTGGCTGGGAATGCAGACGTAGGGAGGAAGGTTATTCTTGGGCCCGTACTCATGGGCAATCACGCTTCCCATGCTGGGGTAGAGCAGCGCGGGGCTGGGCTTGTACCCCGTAAACATGTTGTGAGTGCCACGTTCGTGGGCGGCCTCACCGTGTGTCATGGCGCGGAGTACGCAAAGTTTGTCGGCAATCTGGGCGGTTTTAGGAAGCGTTTCGGAGAAAACTTCGCCCGGAATCTTGGTCTGAATGGTCCCCATCTCACCCCGGTATTCAATGGGTGCGTACGGCTTGGGGTCGAATGATTCCTGGTGAGCCATGCCGCCGGGTAGGAAGATGTGAATGACCGAGTCAGCCTTGGCGGCAATTGCGTCGTATTGCTTCTGATCGGCGCGGGCCCGCATCCGGAGGAAGTCGGCCAGGGTGAGGCCAAAGCCAAAGGTGCCAACCGTGAGGAAGCCACGACGGCTGAACATCGTTTGTCCGCTGCTTCGATCGGCCATTACCGAATCTCCTCCGCGATGAAGTTTTACCGTGCCACAGGCACAGTTGCCCCATCAACTCTAGTTAATCACTCAACTCAGGGTATCGTGTCACCGCTGGTCTTTGTTGGTATTGCTGTTGCTGAGATCGAGCAGGCATTCGCTCCGCCTGGGCGACCCAGCTTCTTCGGAACAAGCCGTACCAACTACCAAAATCCCCTGGAGACTGTTCAACAACAATTGTATAACAAATGTGCCGTCATCTGCAACGGTCTTTGCTAGCCTTTGCTGGCAAACAGGTTAGGTTCGATGAGGTGATTCATTAAACCGAAGGGACACTAACATCGTTACGAGTTTTTAGGGTCAAGGTGTTGGCGCAAAACTGGCAAGTGCAACTTTTCAGACTCAAGTCAACGCGGAGTGGGCCCCTTGCGTATCGTTCGAGTTTGGGGAACGAGGGGACGCGGAGCTTGAGGGTGGCCGATGGGTTCCAGGCTGGAAAAAGTTTAGCATGGCTTGGAGGTCCTCAAATTGAGCGGGTACAGGATCGGCCCAAGATCAGATTTCGTACCATAGGCAGAATTGCGCGGGCTCTGGCTGATACTCGGACACTCGACAATGGCCCAATTCGTGGTTCAATTCACGGCTCTCAAAAACACGTTCAAGGGCTTGGTTTCAGAGACTCCTGAACATCACGGTCAAGGAGCCAGCTCGTCTCCGACGGTCCCTTGACGCTCAACCTGATTCTGTTGTATCACTATTTAGCAGCATTAGGATCAACATCCCTCAAATTCTTCCAGTGTTGCACACAAGGTCGCTCCAAGTTTCCTCGGTTTTCAATAACTTGAGATCTGAGCTTCTTGTTTCTGTTTTGGTGAGATCATTTTCCTACCGAGATGTGCTGTTTTTGTGATGCCGAAGGTATGAGGACAGATTGGGTAGACGCGTTTGCGGCAACCCTCTGAAGTTGGACCAACGATTTTGGCCAGACGCAACAGACTCTGATCTAAGCGTTCTTTGATATGATCCAGCAACCACAATGTTGAGCAGGCGTCAATGATGAATGTCGATACACCTAGTGCACCAGCAGGTTCAGTGAAAGACAGCGAATCCGCCTGCGAATTGACGATTTTGATGCCGTGTCTGAATGAAGCAGAGACTCTGGAAACCTGTGTAAAGAAGGCTCGGGCCTGGCTGGAGCGGTGCCAAGTCGATGGCGAAGTTGTTGTTGCGGATAACGGATCGACCGATGGTTCTCAGGAGATTGCCCGACGCAATGGTGCGCGTGTGGTAGACGTGCCGGTGCGAGGCTATGGCGCGGCCATCCATTACGGTTCGCTCGCGGCACACGGCAAGTACATTATTGTTGGTGATTCGGATGATAGTTATGACTTCACCCGGCTGGAACCGTTCCTAGAGCGGCTTCGGGCGGGTGACGATCTTGTCATGGGCAACCGGTTTCTTGGTGGCGTCAAGCCTGGTGCCATGCCCTGGAAAAACCGATACATTGGCAACCCGATCCTGACGGCGATTGGTCGGATCTTTTTTAAGTGCCCTTCTGGCGATTTCCATTGTGGGCTTCGGGGTTATGCCAAAGACGCCTATCGATTGATGGATCTCCGGACCACCGGTATGGAATACGCCTCGGAGATGGTAATCAAGTCGACATTGCTTGATCTGAAGATCTCTGAGGTTCCAACCACGCTCAGCCCCGATGGCCGTTCTCGTCCCCCCCATCTTCGTCCGTGGCGTGACGGCTGGCGGCATCTCGTATTCATGCTCTTGTACAGCCCCCGCTGGCTCTTTTTCTATCCGGGGGTCGCGCTCTTTGGGTTTGGGTGTTTCCTGCTGGCCTGGCTCTGGTCGGGGCCGCGCCAGATTGGCTCGGTAGCTTTTGACATTCATACCATGCTTTATGGTTCGATGGCGATACTCGTAGGCTTCCAGGGGATTGCTTTTGCCGTATTGACCAAGGTGTTCAGTATCAATGAAAAGCTCAGGCCACCAGATCCTAAGTTTATGGGCTTATTTCGTTATATCACGCTAGAAACCGGTCTAATTGTGGGGTTTGCGCTGATCTTGGCTGGGCTTGGTGGCACAATTTCAGCTTACTGGACCTGGAATACCACGTCGTTCGGCCTACTCGATCCCACACGGATGATGCGGTTGGTGATTCCTGCGGCTACAGCGTTGACGCTTGGAACTGAAGTGGTGGTTGTCAGTTTTTTCCTTTCCATTTTGGGATTGCAGGTTCGTCGGATTGAACCGTCGATTCACTCATGAATCGGCCTGCTCGGGTCGAACCTTGGGTGGTTCGGCTCGGCCCCCGCAACCTGATGAGTTGGCAGACCTCGCCATGTTGCTGACGCGAGTCGATGATTCGTTGTCACACTAGGTCTACGCGGTGGGATGATAGATTGCTATGCCCCGTACTTCTGTCTGACGATCTATGGTACTTGGATCTGAAGTTGTGATTCAGGCTCTTTTCGGGCTGCTCAAAGCTGGAGTCCTGGTGCCATTCGATACTCGAACTGTACCGCTTGTAAAGTTCGAATTACCACGTGAATAAACTCTGATCGTTCTGGGCATTGAGCATACCATGATCTTTGACGTCTTCACCCGCAGCGGCCAGGAAACATCGCGTACAGGATTGCAACGGTTTGAACCAGTCTTCGTTCTTTTGATAACCGTCGTGGCTGCGGTTATCAGATGGTTTGGAATCCACCGAAGTTTATGGGTCGATGAACTGGGAACCTCGTGGGTCGTACGTGATGGCTTCAGCGAGATTTTTCCCAGATCTGTACTCAATAACCTCAGTCCTCTTTACTATGTCTTGGTTTGGATTTCCGACAGGGTTTGGGGCTACAACGAAGTCGGCTTACGATTTCCATCATTTGCGGCAGGGGTGCTCCTGGTTCCTGGGGTTTATTTTGTTGCCCGTTCCCTCTCGGGATCTCGCACGGCGGCGATTCTCTCGGCGACGATTGCGGCGTTTGATCCCACGGCTTCCCATTACTCTATCGAAGCCCGACCCTACGCACTGATTCAGTTGTTCGCCTTGCTGAATATTGTGCTGTTCATTCACTATGATCGCCGGCGATCGTTGTTTGCGGCCCTGATGCTGTTCATGAATGCCGCTTTGCTGTTTTATCTTCATTATACATCGGCGTTGTTTATTCTGGTTGATGGACTGCTTCTGGTCCTTAGCTGGATTCGCGGTCCACTGCCCTCACGTAAAGAGTTGGGTGCGCTTGTCATAGCTGGCGCTGCCTTTGCTGTTTCGATCATTCCTGCGATGACACGGATTGCTTATCTGCTATCGAATAAGGGTGCCCTGGCTGTCCACCTCACAATTCCAAGTTTCACAGACTCACTCACTCGATTCAATGTGAGTCTGTATGTCATTGCATTTCCGATTCTTGCTCTTCTGGTGAGCTTTATTTTCGAGAAACATTCTGACGAACTTCGGCATCCGGGTGAGCAGGGCCGAAACTTCCGCGACAACGCCACCCGGCTTGCTCTCTGGGGTTTTGTTCCGTCAGTCTTGGTCTATCTGTTTGCCAAGTTGGGACTTGTGAATATCACGCTAGATCGGTACGTGATCTCATCTTCGGTAGCGAGTATGCTGATCCCATCATTGTTGCTTGTTTCGTTATGTTTTGGAGTAGCCAGGCAGATCACGACGGCAATTGTGGCGATGGTTATGCTGATGATTTCAATGTCGTTCCTCAGGAATGTTGATAATGAAAAAGTGGGATATCGAGACTGCCGAAGTCTTGTGACTCAGGTTAATGCAACAGTACCGTCCGATCTACCGGTCTACGTCGTTTGTGGGTTGGCGGAATCCGTTATGCTGGCACATTCGGATGATCCACTGCTGCGTGATTATCTCTTGTGTATTGTCAATTCCGCCTATCCACTCAGACCCGATCTGCTTGCGCGGGCCAAGCCAATCGCGAGTGTTGACTCGCTGACGCCGCAAGTCAAAGGTTCCTTCCTGTACATCGGACCCTACACGGATTTGGCCAAACTCAGACACAAGGCCAGTTCGGCGGAAGGAACCGGTGAGCAAGAACCTGAGCTCGAAGTCTTTTTTCCAGATCAGGCAGCAGGGGCAAATTACGTGGCGGTCCGAGTTGAGTATTGATTACGTGTTAACAAGCGTTGATCATCATCAATCAGACATTCGATTATGAATGAAGCGTGAACCGCCATTGAGGTTCATGGTAACAGCCTTCGCGGTCGTGATTGGAAATCCAGGCTTAAAGCTGCTGATCCGGTGAGAATGATGCCCCGTTTTCAGGTGTCCTTGATGCTTGGGGCACATTTTTCAGGGCCTTGCCAATCGTTTCCTCAAGGCGTGGGAGCGATAGCAAGGATCCAAAAGTCGTGAGATGGTCATCATCCAAGTAGACAACCTCTTTGCTGTCCAGGCACAGAGCTTCTGCACCGTGAGTGTAGAGATCTGCCGTACGAACGGCCTTGCAATTGGGGTTCTCGTGGAGCAGATCACGAAATCGCTGAGATGCCTTCTGAGTCATCGTCTGATTGAGAGGCAAGTACTGGCGTGTACCGCTCACGGGCTTGATCTGTTGATAACAGAGGTACTGCAAGACACTACGTTTCCCGATCGTGAGCTCTGGGGGTTGCTCGATGAGCAGAACCTCGTCTGCATTTTGGCTGAGGAAACGTAAAAACTCATTTTCAGGCTCGTGGTCATACTTGGCCCAGCGGGCACACACGATCACCAGTTTGGGATGCCATTGTTTAATGAGTTCGCGACGCCCCTGAGAATAATCGCGAAACTCCTTGGCGGTGAGGTCAATGAAGCTGGGAAGTACAGCCTGGGTGGCGCTGGAACTGAACGGATCTACGCCGTCGATTGACCAGAACGATGCCTTGACTCCCAGTTCATCCGTCACATGGTGGATCGCCTTGGACCACATGCAACCGTGTGAGTCTCCGAGCACGACAACATCTGGTGGTGAGTTTCCCTCTCCCACAATGATCCCACCTGCTTTATAGGCATCAGGCTTTGCCAAGCGATCGGGTACAGAACAACCGGCCGTGATGCGTTGCAAAGCTTCATGAACTTGCGGTCTAGGGAGTACGTTGTAGGAAATTCCGGCATATTCTGGACGGTTGAATTCTGAGGTATCGTACTTGCCGTCAGAAGAAGCAAAAAGTCCAGAGACGATCAGCAGAGTGAGATAAGCGACGCCGATCACGGCCAGCGTACCGTGTTTCTTACGGCCAGGTTGCTCGACAGCGTGATATGTTGCGAGGGAAAGTACATAAATGGGGATCAACAGAATCCAGGAATTCACTGCCACGTCAAGCTTGCGGGCAAAAACCATGACTGGCCAGTGCCAGAGGTACAACGAGTACGAGAGTTTTCCGATATGGAGTAAACTTGGATGGGAGAGCAGATTCCGAGAAAGCCCAGTCCGTGCAAATCCGATCACCAGGCAGGTGCCGTAAACAGGAATGATGGATTTCGGGAACCTTCTCAGGGTGACGCAGTAACTGAACGCGATCAGGCATAAACCGGCTATCCCCAGCAAGGCACACCAGCGGCCAGCCCATTCAGCCGGTCCAGACCACGTGGCGGGCAATCCGATTGCTCTCGCACCAGATTGTCCAGGCGTTCTTTCCAACGCAGCGAGCAGAGCGCCGGCCGCGAGTTCCCAGGCACGCGTTGGTAACAGGTAAAAGGTGGCATCTGGAAACTTTTTGGTAGTCAGAATGACGAGTGCAAAACTCAGGACCATGAGCGTTACAAGAAAGGCAATCAGGTTTTGAGGTCGATACCGGACATGGAGCCAGACCAAGAGCGGAAATACCAGATAAAATTGTTCCTCCACGGAAAGCGACCAGCAATGGAGGAAGTTCAAATAATCAGCAGCATTTCCCCAGTAACTGATGGACGTGGTGAGATAGTAGATATTCGAAACCGAGCCCAGTGCCGCCATCGCCTCCTGGCCAACTCCCGGTAATTCGGTGCGGGAGAGAAACCACCAATACGCCAGGAGTGAAGTTGCGATAACAACGAGAAGCGCTGGCAGAATTCGCCGGGCTCTCCGTGCCCAGAATTCGCGAAAGCTGAACCGGTCAGCACTCATCTCGGCCAGGATGATCGAGGTAATGAGGTAGCCGGAGATTACAAAGAAAACATCGACTCCCAGGAATCCTCCTGATAACGCCTTGACTTGTAAGTGGAACAGGATGACAGGTACGACCGCAACCGCTCGTAATCCATCAATTTCCCGTCGATACGCGATCAGACTCATCAAAGATTCCCAAGAGAGGACCTGGATGCCAGCCCCTGAATGATCGTCGAGAGTTGTTAAACCTTGCCTGTAGAATTGTAAACGGGCCTTTGGTGGGGTTCATCAAATCAGGCAGGGGCCATCGTCTCAAATCAATCACAGGGTGTACACGAGTAGTGGCGTCTTTTTGTGGTACGAAAACAAGGTGCAGGAACAGTGTGTAGCGAGTAAGATTTTAAATTATTGTTTTCGGTCTGAACAGGGTTGATTAGGATTCTCTGGGATTGGAGTGACTGAAAATTGGACGGAGGATTTCATAATTGAGTGAATATTTAGTCGTTGGCTCAGGTCCAGCGGGTGTGTCTGCCGCGTCCGCTCTCCTTGATTGTGGGCGGACGGTCACGTTGGTTGACGTCGGCCTTGGTCTGGAATCGGCGCGTCAAGAATTAGTCGAGCGGGTCGCGCAACAGACTCCAGATCAATGGGATCGCCGTGATCTCGCTCCTTTTTATGAAGGCGCGAATGCGGATGCCAAGGGATTGTCTCTGAAGCGGCTATTTGGTTCCGACTTTCCCTATCGGTCTGCAAGTGA
The DNA here is from genome assembly GCA_903926465.1 of uncultured Planctomycetales bacterium. Lineage (GTDB taxonomy): Bacteria > Planctomycetota > Planctomycetia > Isosphaerales > Isosphaeraceae > CAIYJE01. The sequence goes on along the minus strand of CAIYJE010000178.1, from coordinate 20,776 downwards.
GAAGCTTGGTCTGGAGATTCCGACTGGAACCCTCAAGCCATCGTTCGCCCTGGGAGGGTTAAGCAATACGTGGGGCGCTGTGGTCATGCCCTACAATGACACGGACTTGGCAGGATGGCCGATCCGAGAGGCGGAGTTGGCCCCGCATTATCGCAGTGTTTGCAAGTTCATGCCCATCATCGCAAGCGTCGATGATCTATCGGCAAATCATCCCATTTATCATGAAAGTCCGCAGCCATCCTTGCCTGGTCGGCAAGTGAGTCATATTCTGACTCATATGAGCAAGCGTCGTGAAGCATTGAGCCGAGCTGGGATTTCGTTCGGCCATGCCCGGGTTGCAATGAGGTCTCGCGATTGTCAGAAGTGTGGTTTGTGTCTTCATGGGTGTCCTTATGACCTTATCTACAACTCAAGGCAGACTATTGAGCTGTTGAAACAGAATCCTCGGTTCACGTATTTGCCGTCGCAGGTGGTTCGTGCCGTTAGTAACCAAGACGACCAGGTGTTGGTGCGTGTGGAAGATTTTCAGACGGGTCAAATGCGTGACCTCAAAGCCGCCCGCTGTTTTCTGGGTGCCGGTGTGCTCGGAACGGCCAGAATTGTTCTGGAATCCTTGAAGCGATTTGATCGGCCCGTGCGGATGATTGATAGCCAGCATAATGTCTTGCCTTTGCTGATGTTTCGTAATCCCAAAGGTGTGCGTGAAGAGCGCTCGCACTCACTCTGTCAGATGTTTCTCGAAGTCAACGACTCTTCGTTGAGTCGTCATGGGATACATCTTCAGTTGTATGGCTATAGCGATATGTTTAACGAAGCATTTTCCAAGCTTGCTGGTGGGTTGGCCGCCAAGGTGCCAGGGTTGCGCGGGCAGTTTTTGGGGCGACTTCTGGTTGCGCTCTGTTACTTGCATTCGGACGAGTCAGGCCATCTCACGCTCCGGTTAGAGTCGGACGGTGAAGGACGGCCAGGGCGCATGGTGGCTGAGACAGTGCCATCTTCGAGTGCGGCGGCAATCGTCAAGCGACTCTCCTGGAAATTGTTCCGGCACTCGTCCTCACTCGGTTTGATGGCGGCTGCACCTGCGGTTCATATTACCCCTCCTGGTCGGGGTTTCCATACTGGCGGATCGTTCCCAATGTCCGAGACGCCCGGTGAGTTCCAGGTGGATACGCTGGGCCAACTCACCGCCTTGCCTCGTGTGCATCTTGTCGATGCCTCAGTTTTTCCAACGATTCCAGCGACAACGATTACCTATACGGTGATGGCCAACGCGCATAGAATTGCGACCCTGGCCAGCCAGATTGACTCACACTCGAAATGATGTCGTGTTCCATGAGCGGAGTGGTACGTTGATGAGCCGACTCACCGTCGCGGTTACAGGGGCGCAGGGTTACGCGGGTTCGTTGATTGCGAATGCCCTTGAGGCTCGCGGTCACACCGTGGTCGAGCTGGTTCGGCGTCCGAAAATCGACGCTCCACGTAAGCAGGTGATGTTCGATCTATCTCAGCAGCTTGATCCAAGTGTGCTTCGGGATCTGGGCGTGAACGGGTTAATTCATGTCGCTTGGGACTTCAAGCAGGTGACCTCCGATACGATTCGACGTGTGAACCGCAATGGGTCCATCCGCCTTTTCGATTCCTTTCTGGCTGCGGGCGGTGGAACGGGGATTTTTATCTCCACGATCGCCGCGTTCGACGGCGCAAAAAGTTTATACGGGCAGATCAAACGCGAGACCGAACAAGAGGCCCTTCAGCGCGGTTTCTGGGTGGTACGGCCCGGCCTGATTCAAGGTGACGAGCCTGGGGGAATCGTCGGCGTGATGCTCAAGTTGGTCAAAAAATTGCCTATCGTCCCGGTTCTGGGCTATGGCAAGCGGGTCTTGAATCCGATCGAGGCCAGCGTACTGTCGAAATGGGTGTCACAACTGGTGGAGGCCCCGCCGCCTAGCGTGGAAGCCGCGATTGTGGTGGCCGCAAGGCCCGAGCGTCAAAGCCTGGACGAGATTGTGCGGTCATTGATCCAGAAGAATCAGCTAGGCCGTAGATTGCTGATTCCATTGCCATGGCAACCGGTTTGGCTTGCGTTGCGAACTGCGGAGGCGCTTGGCCTGAAGCTGAATCTACGGAGTGACAGCATCATCAGTCTGATGAACCAGAACCCCAACCCGACATTCAGTGACCCGCCGGTTTTTTCATGAAAGACTTCCAATTTCGATGAGACGCTCTGTTTGCAGGCGATGATTTGAGTTGCGTGAAACTGTGCGTTAACGTTGATAGATTTCAGGAAGTCGGTTGTGTGCAGTCCGATTCAGGTTCCACGTGACTTGTTGAGACGGAGTTCGGTGACTTCTATTTCCTCTTAGTCAGGATTCCTTGATGTTTTCTGAGTGGCCGAGAACTTGGTTTGCAGATTTCATGATCATTTTTGGGTTCCTGGTTTCCGGTGTCGCCCTCGCAGGTCCGAGTGGTCGAGCGGAACTCGACCCCCATTCTTACAGTAACCCAGGCCAGGTCCGCGTTGGGCACCTGGATCTTGACCTCGACGTGGATTTTGCCCGTAAGGTACTGGTGGGTGAAGCCATCTGGAGTCTGGAGCGTCAGCCTGGCTGTCCGGTAGACGCTTCGTTGGTACTGGATACCAAGGGGCTTACCGTTATTGACGTCCGTACTTCCCAAGGGACGCAGCCCTGGCAAAAGGTTCGTTTCGAGCTTGGAAAAGCCGATGCGATCCTGGGTGCACCCCTGACGGTCTGGCTACCCGTCGAGGCGACCCGTGTGCAGGTTCGGTATGAAACGTCCCCCACGGCCTCTGCGCTTCAGTGGGTCGAGCCGGGTGGAACAGCCGGGAAGAAACTCCCGTTCCTGTTCACGCAGTCTCAGGCCATTCATGCTCGTTCCTGGATTCCCTGCCAAGACACTCCATCGGTCCGGATCACGTACCGCGCCTCCGTGTCCACCACGCCGGATCCGACCGGGCCTGGGGGGCCGTTCCGGGTGGTGATGGCGGCTGAGCCTCGAACCTCGGCCCAGGCGGTGGCTGGTAAGCCGACGGCTGAGTTCGAGATGACCCGGGCGATCCCTTCCTACCTGATCGCACTTGCCGTGGGTGACCTGGTTTTCAAGCCCATGGGCGACCGGACCGGCATCTGGGCTGAGCCGTCCGTGGTCGATAAAGCGGCCTGGGAATTTGCGGATACGGAGAAGATGATTCAGGCCGCTGAGGCGGCATTTGGGCCATACCGCTGGGGACGATATGACATCCTGGTGCTTCCGCCCAGCTTTCCCTACGGTGGCATGGAGAACCCGCTTCTTACCTTCGCCACTCCGACGGTCCTTGCCGGCGATCGTTCCCAGGTGGCACTTATTGCCCACGAACTGGCTCACTCCTGGTCCGGTAATTTGGTGACGAACGCCACCTGGGCTGATTTCTGGCTCAACGAGGGTTTTACCGTCTATCTCGAACGACGCATCGTCGAGGCCGTTATCGGTGTGAACCGGGTCGAGATGGAGCAAGTGCTCGGGGAGGGGGATCTGAAAGACGGGCTGGCCTCGCTTCCTCCATCTGACCAGATCCTTCACATCAACCTGAAGGGGCGTGACCCCGACGAGGGCGTGACCCGAATCCCCTACGAGAAGGGCGCCCTTTTCCTGGAGGCACTTGCTCGCGAGGTGGGCCGCGAAAAGCTCAGGCAGTTCCTGGCCGGCTACTTTGACCACTTTGCGTTCCGCAGTATCACTACCGCCGAGTTTGAAGCCTACCTGAAAATGACGCTTTTCCCTGGAATGGAAGTTCCTCTGAACCTTCAAGCCTGGCTGCACGAACCTGGGTTGCCGACCAATGTGCCTCGGTTTGAAAGTCCACGGTTCGAGATGATTACCAAGACCGCCCAAGACTGGTTGGCGGGAGCCCCCCTTCCCTTGGCCGACGAAACCCAGGAATGGTCCACTCTGGAATGGCTTCAGTTCCTGCGCTCACTGCCCAGGGATCTGAGTTCTGAGCGACTGGCGCAGCTCGATCGGGCCTATGGCTTCACCAAGACCGGGAACGCCGAGGTTGCCTGTCAGTGGTTCCAGATGGCGATCCGAGCGGGATACGCACCGTCGGTGGAACCACTGGAAGCCTATCTGCGGTCTGTGGGGCGGAGGAAGTTTATTGTTCCTCTGTACAAAGCACTGATGCAGACGCCAGCGGGGACTGAGCGGGCCAAGCAAATCTTCGAGAAAGCCCGCGCTGGGTATCATCCGATTGCGATAGAGTCGATCTCAAAACTCCTCAATGCCAGGGACGCAACCGAGTGAGACCGCAGGTAGGCTGCTAGATGGACCCTTGTCGGGTTGAGCGGAAGGTTGATGCCTTGAACCGGAACCGTTGGCGTTGAACTCCTGAATGGCAGGTTGAGTCCTGGTGCTACGAGTTGGTGCACTGGTTGAATACCGCTGTCCCGTCAAGCGATCGCCGAGGTCATGGGCGGCATGCAATTCACAAGACAGAACCTTGAGTGATATGAATTCGACATCAGACGGCACGCCTGACCAAAAGCCTACTGAGACAATCCCCGAATCCGGAACTAGGACCTCGAGCCGTAGTTCTCGGTTGCTCGCCACCATTCTCTCGGGGTGGGTTCGATCGGCGATCACGCTGACGATTGGAATGCTGGCGACCCCCATTTTGCTCCGGATGCTTGGGTCGCAACGCTTTGGCGTGGTGGGAATGTCCACGCAGTGGTTTTTATATCTCGACCTGCTGACGTTTGGGCTATCGTCGGCCATCGGTATCTTGCTAATTCATACGGCAACAACCCAGCCTCGATCGGCTCTGCCTGGGGTCGTGAAATATGGGATCCGGTGTCTTTATCGTCAGTTCGTCTGGATTTTGCCAGTTGGTCTCGTGATGATCCTCGTTTTTCCGTTCGTTTTTAAGCTCACCCCCGAATTAAGAAACGAGTTTTACTGGGGATCTCCGGCCATTTTGCTGGGCATTGCCCTGACTCCCTGGGTGATATTTCGATTTGCCCTTGAAGCGAGACAGACCGGATATCTCGCAGAGTTTGCACTGATGGTGCAGTTTCTGGTGATTACGGTATTGGGTATCGTATTTGCCTATTTTGGGTTTGGGCTCACAGGGCAGCTTTGGACCACCACTCTCGGAGCGGTGGCGTTTTTTGGGCTCTGCGTTTTCCAGGTGGGCGGGTTCAATCGCTCATTCTGGGAACCGTCTCCCCCCATCGACGGCTCGCAACGGCTTTGGGGACTGCAGTGGCCAATCTTTATTGCCAGCATCGGCAACCAGATCAATGTTTTATCGGACAATATTGCAACGGGTCTATTGGTGAACGCGGCATCGGTTACGCCTCTAATTATCACGCAACGCTTGTTTCAGCTTTGTCGTACGGTTGCTGGTTCCTTGAACGGGAACGGGATGTGGACCGGATTGGTTGACCTGAGAGCCCGAGTTGGTCCCGAAGCGTTTTCGGCTCGGTTCGCAGAAGTATCCAAGCTCAACATTGGCATCAATCTTCTGGTACTCGGTCCAGTTCTTGCCTGTAATCGTCGTTTTGTTAGCTTGTGGGTTGGGGAAGACTTATACGGGGGAGATACGTTGACGGTCTGCGTGATGTTGCAGATCGGCATTTTTAACGCAGTTTGTCTCTATACCGCCGTCATTGATTCACTGGGTCAAACTCGAAAACGAGTTTGGATCAGCACGTTTGGCACTCTGGTCAAGCTGGCGTTGCTTTATCCTCTGGTCAAGTGGCTTGGTGTCGCAGGGATTCCGCTGGCAACAGCCCTGGGTTTTTTGGCCTTTGATGCTTGGTTCAATCCCCTGATCTTGATTCGGGATTACCAGGTTTCCTTGAAAGGAATTGTTGACGGAACATTGCGAGCCGTGGGATTGGGTTCGTTTTGGGGGATTGTCTGTTATTTCATCGGGCGCCGATCAACTTACCAGATCACGGGCTGGGTCGGCCTGCTGGTTGAAGGTGTTCTGCTAGAGCTTATTGGGCTGATACTAGCCTGGTTTTTTCTACTTTCCGTGGATGAGCGCAAGGTCTGGGGTAAACGGTTGCTGGCTTTGACTGGGCGATAGAGTTTCCATATTTTTCTCAAGCGAACTGGCTGATGAAGCGCAAATGAGTTCGGCTCATCGTCGAAAAAACTCGCGATGGCTCTCACCTGAAGGCCTGGGCGTGGATCTCAAACCTGCTGGGTGCTCAGGAAGTCACTAACCGACCTCTGCCTCCTTTTTTCGGTGCGGCTCTCTAGCCGAGTTTTCCGGGGATACGGACAATGAGAGTTCGAACCACCGAGAGATGAGGCCGGTCATTCCGGCCCTGTTGATCTACGCAATCAGGCTCAGCGTTTTTGGGACAGGTCGCCTGTCTCTGTCTTGCATGCAGTGCCCTGAATTGCCGCTCCTAGAAAGTTCACATGAGCAGCAACCACCCTTGGATTCCGACCTCTGTCATTGGTAGCTGGGCGTTTCCCGGGTGGTATGAGAAATTCATTCACGAGAGCCAGGCCAGGCCGGCCGAGGTTGGGCCTTTCGATCGCGAGGAAGCGGTCAGGGATGCCGTTCGGCTGGCCGTGGATGACCAGCTTCGGGCCGGGTTGGATCGGATCACCGATGGCGAGATGCAGCGGGTCGATTTTAACCTGGGATTCTATGACTATTTGACCGGTCTTGAAGCGATTCCCAAGGGCCGTTTCCTGGGTCCACCGGCCCATGATCAGCGGGCCAAGTATCGCGCAATGGAACCGCTGGCCGCACCCCAGGGGCTGGGTACATTGTCGGAATACCGGCGGTTCCGGGAAGTGACCGGTGCATCGGCCAAGGTCCCGGTGCCGGGCCCGTTCACGCTTGCAGGCTGTATTTCGGGCGGTGAGATCTATGCCGACCGCCGTTCGGTGACCGAGGCCCTGATCCCGATTGTCAACGCGGAATTACGGTCGCTTTCTCAGGCGGGCGTTGATTTTCTCCAGCTTGACGAGCCGAGCTTTGCCTGTCATCCAGCCGATGCGGATTACTTCCTGGACGTGGTTTCCCGAACCGTCGAAGGGGTTAAAAGCTACGTGGGCATGCATCTTTGCTTCGGGAATTATCGGGCCAGAGCCGTGGGTTGGAGGAGTTATCGCCCCCTATTTCCACAGATCGGCAAGGCGTGTGTGCAGCAGCTTTCGCTTGAGTTTGCCAGCCGTGAGATGGCGGAAGTGGAGTTGCTCAGAGAGTTGCCGTCGTCGATGGATGTTGCGGTGGGGCTGGTCGATGTGAAAAATACCTGGGTCGAGCCCCCTGCCCTGATCGCCGAAAGGCTCCGTCTTGTGCTAAGACATATCGAACCTGAACGGGTCTCGGTCACGCCGGACTGTGGCTTCTCTCAGACGGCAAGACACGTGGCGGTGGCCAAGGCCGCAGCCATGGTGCAGGGAGTTCGAGCGGTGCGTAAAGAGCTGGGGTTGGGAGAATGATGGGCATGCAAGACCGGGTGCGTTCAAAACATGGTAACGGGCGGGGCCAGAGCTCATGACTTCTCCTCTGATCCAGCCTGCGCTCCAGGGCCAACACCTTTGTTCTGAGATTCATTCCGCCACGCCTGCGCCTGGGACCGTGGTTGTGTGGTGGCTGGGGCAAAGTGGCTTTGTGATCAAGTCTCGGTATGGGACGCTGGTGATTGACCCCTACCTGACGGACTCTCTGACCCGGAAATATGCCGCCACGGACCGTCCCCATATCCGGATGACCGAGATCCCGATTGCGCCCGCCGAGCTGTCCGGGATCGACCTGGTGCTTTGCAGCCATAAGCATTCCGATCACATGGACCCAGAGAGCCTGGTTCCACTGCTGGGTGCCAATCCATTGGCTGAGATCGGGGTTCCCGAATCATTGATCCATCACGGTGAAAAATTCGGTTTGCCGGGTCGTCGTCTCTTCGGGCTAGACGCTGGATGGACCTATGACTGGGCAGGATTTCACATCGAGGCGATTCCCTCGGCACATGAAGGAATTGACCGTGACTCGGTGGGGCGGCACCTCTATCTCGGATTCGTCATCGAAGTGGACGGCATCTGTTTGTATCATAGTGGCGATAGCGTGGTGTATGAGGGGTTGGTGGAGTCTTTGCTTCGCAAGCCTTTGGATCTCATGCTCTTACCGATCAATGGTCGGGACCCTGGCCGTGGGGTGCCTGGAAATATGACGGCTGGCGAGGCTGTCGATCTGGCTGCGGTGGTGAAGCCGCGGTTTCTGGTTCCGCATCACTTCGATATGTTTACTTTCAACACTGTGCCGGTCTCTGAATTTGAGGCCGAGTCGCACCGCTTGCCGCCTGGGGTTGGGCCTCGGGTGCTCCGGTGTGCGGAGCGCTGGGAGGTTGGGCCTTGAGCATTACTTTGGGGATTGATATCGGAACGTCGGGTACGAAGACCATTGCGATGGACGAGACGGGGCGAATCCTGGCCTCGGCCTCGGCCGAGTATCCGTGCGACTATCCCAAGCCTGGCTGGTCTGAACAGGATCCGGATCTGTGGTGGAGTGCCACGGTTGCCACCATCCGCGATGTGCTGGCCAAGGGGCATCTGAAACCGGCCGACATTGCGGGGATTGGGCTGAGCGGCCAGATGCACGGCTCGGTTTTTCTGGACGAGAACGGCCAGGTTTTGCGCAAGGCGTTGTTGTGGAATGATCAGCGCACCCGCGTTGAATGTGCAGAAATTGAGCAGCGAGCCGGTGGTCGAGAGGCCCTGGTTCGCATGGTAGGGAATCCGGCTCTGACTGGCTTCACCGCTCCCAAGTTGCTGTGGGTGCGTAAGCATGAACCGCAGATCTGGGACAATGTCCGCCAGGTACTGCTCCCCAAAGATTATATCCGCTACCGGCTTAGCGGTACTTATGCCACCGAGGTGAGTGATGCTTCCGGCACCTTGATGCTGGACGTTGCCAACCGGTGCTGGAGTGGTGAGCTGCTTTCCCGGCTCGATATTGACCGGGCCCTGTTGCCGGCTTGCTACGAGAGTCCGGAGGTTTCATCGACGGTCAGCGATATTGGATCCGAGGCCACCGGGTTGCTCCGGGGAACTCCGATCGTGGGTGGCGGTGGAGACCAGCCCGCAGGCGCCGTGGGTAACGGCATTGTTCGGTCGGGTGCAGTTTCTGCCACCATGGGAACGTCGGGAGTGGTCTTTGCCCACACCCCTGAGCCTGGTTTTGATCCGCTTGGCCGCCTTCAGCGGGGTTGTCATGCGGTGCCAGGGGCCTGGCACGTGATGGGGGTTATTCTTTCTGCCGGCGGCAGCTTCCGCTGGGTTCGCGATGAGCTGGGTGATCTGGAAATTGCAGCCGCACCAGCGCGGGGCGTAGACCCTTACGAGTTGCTTTGCGAGGAAGCGGCTCTGGCCAAACCGGGTTGTGAGGGGCTGTTTTTCCTGCCCTACCTGACCGGGGAACGAACGCCTCACTTCGACCCAGACGCCAGGGGTGGCTGGATTGGATTGACGGTGCGCCATACCAGAAGCGACCTGTTGCGATCGGTTCTGGAAGGGGCGACGTATGCGATGCGAGACAGTTTGGAACTGATTCGTGAGATGCGCGTGGAACTCACGGAGATTCGTGTCTCTGGCGGTGGGGCAAGAAGCAACCTCTGGCGGCAAATGCAGGCGGACATCTACGGACATGAGGTCTGCACGATCAACGCTCACGAAGGGCCAGCCTTCGGAGCTGGCATTCTGGCGCAGGTTGGCACCGGTGGGTTCAGTTCGGTCCCTGAAGCTTGTGACGCCACCATCAAGGTGGTGAGCCGGACTCCGAAGCAGGAACAGGTTGCCAGGTATTATGACCGGGCGTATCCGATTTACCGGTCGCTTTACACCAATCTCAAATCCAGCTTCCAGCAAATGGCAGCACTGGACGAGGCGTGATCGGCCAGCCCACGTTTGGTCGTTGTTCTGTGCCCGCCGGCATGATCTAGCCGTGGTTTCAGGCTGGCGGGTCTCTGGAAGCATCCTCCCCCAACATCCTCTCATCCCCCCAGCCGTGTCTGCTTACTGGTTCCCGTACGATCGCAGGCGAGTGTTTCCCCGATGAAGATCTGGCTGGTTGATTCGTTCACCGAGGCCCCCTTCACCGGGAATCCGGCGGCGGTGGTGATGGTTGAGGGTGAGGTTGACGCTCACTGGATGCAGCGGGTTGGACAGGAGATGAACCTGTCTGAGACCGCCTTTCTCACGCCTGTTGAGGATGACCCCAGCAGGTTTGGGCTCCGTTGGTTCACGCCCACCACGGAGGTTGACCTGTGCGGTCATGCCACGCTGGCGGCTGCGCATGTGCTTTGGAGTAGTTGCGGGCTGGACCGTGCGGTGCCTATTCAGTTTGAAACTCGGAGCGGGGTTCTTTTAGCATCGCAGCGAGACGGCCGGATCGAACTCGATTTTCCCAGTCTCCCATCCAGTTCGGAGCCCTTGGGTATTCCTGTTCATGAGTTGATTGGCGAGGATTTCGTGGTCCTGAACGAAGTTCGCAGTCAGTATGATTTTCTGCTCCAACTGAAGAATGAAGCCGACGTCCGGGCGTTGCGTCCGAACTTGGCCCGACTCAGGCAGATGCCGTTCCGTGGTCTGATCGTCACGGCGGAGGCATCGCAGGAACTGCAACGGAATGGTATCGATTTCGTATCTCGATTCTTTGCGCCGGCGGCGGGTGTGGACGAAGATCCCGTTACAGGCTCTGCGCACTGCGTTCTGGCTCCGTACTGGTACGAACGGTTTGGCAAGACAAACCTCACCGGATATCAGGTCTCTCCACGTGGTGGGCTTGTACATATTCGATATGAGGGAGCCCGTACCGTGCTATCTGGGAAGGCCGTGACCGTGGTTCGTGGTTTCCTGCTGGTTTAGAAGCCGTCTCTCTTGCGGTTCACGATTAGATTGCACATAAAAACAACCCAAGAGACAGCCGGGGGCGGCTGTGCTACATATCCAACCCAATCGTGAACCGCGAGAAACCGGGACTGGCGCCAAGTCCGCGAGGTGCCTGTCCCAGGATTTGAAATTGCCACTTAATAAACCGATGGCAGTGCCGGAGGCAGCGGATCGAACTCGGCTGGGCTACTGACGGGTGCCGGGATTGCAGGGCCAACGGAGATCGACTGAGCATCTCCATTGGGGCTTGGGGGCGTGTCCCTCAGAGTCAGGAGGTGTTCGGCAAGGATCCGTTTGACCTCGTGGATGACCTCGGGAATCTCGTGGCGGGTGTGTCGAGACCGGGCCAAGATTTCGGACTGTGCACCATCGAGGTGGGCACTTTCGTATGAGACCAGTCCATCAGTATCGCGCCAAAGGCGTTGCAGGATAATCGAGTGATACGGCACGCTTGGATTTGAGGGAAGGTTAGCGATGGCCTGAAGTGACAGGCTATCTTGCCTGAGGTTCTGGATCACGAAGCCAGAGCGGAACGTCTGCCCCAGGATAACGCCCTCTCCGTAGGTGGCGGTCAGTTCCTCTCGAATGGCGGTCAGTTCTGGGCTTGGGCGAGACAAGCGCGTGGTCAACTGCCCAACGGGTCCCTCGGCCACGGGGCTGCCACGGTGTGGCGCGGCGATGTAGATTGTGCGTGCTACGCATGGCACAGGGTGAAACAACAGGGCCGTACGAAGGTATTCTTGAGTATGGGGCGAGGCCTGTAATTCGGAAGATGGCACGGCCAACACGGCATTCCACACGGCCTCGCCGCTTTCCAGGGTCATGATTCTGGCGAGAATTCCACCAAGGCTATGGCCGATGAGCACCATCTGGTCAAACGCGGGATCTTCATGAAGTGGGTCGAAAGCGTCACGCGTCTCCTGGATGGCTACACGCAGGCGGTGGGCAGACACCGGGATAGGCTGTCCGGTGGGATAGAAGAACGCCCAGAACTGGTAACGCTGAGAGAGTTCGGGAGCATTGTCCAGTTCGTTGAGGTCTTTCATCCAGGTTGCCGGGCTAGAGTTCAGGCCATGGACCAGGATGACCGGGATCTTGCCCTTCTGGTATGGCTTTCTGGTGTAGATGCCAGGATCGGCTTCGGGGAGGGCCGATTGAAGGACCCCCGCCGCCGCTACGGCAGTCAATAATCGGTTTTCTGAAGCTAGATCCGCAATGTCGGCCGTGCGATCGTAGGCCAGGCGCATGGGCTGTCCTGCCCAGGTTGTGGCTGCCGTGTCCTGGGTGTTGATAAGCGTGATTTTGAGGGGGGCGGTTCGCCAGGCCCCGGCGATGGCGGGTGCTGTGGGGGTTGCTACGGCCGTGACGCTATTGATGATTTTCTTACCGAGAAAGGCAGGGAATTCGGGGCGGTCCCGACCCTCTTCGTTGATCCACTGCGTAATCAGCGGCACACCCAGGCCATTCTGCCTGTACCGGTTCTGGAACGATTGAATCTGAAAGTTGGCAGCGAGATCAACTCTCTCAAGCCGCTCGGGAGCTTGGAAGGGTGTGCCGCCATCGACCTCGATATTCAACTTGGCCAGATGTTCCAGCCAGGCGCCAGGCTCGGACTTTCGGCTGCTGTGGATAGCCCGAATAATTTCTTCAAGGGCGTCGTTGTGAATGGCGGCGGCTCGGTCAACCAGCGGGGGTGAGCTGGCGAAACTGGCGTAGGCGGCCGCATTGCGGAGGTCCATCAGGGCGCTGTGGCGGAAGGCTGGTAGGCCGCGTTTTCCCTGTTTCAATGACAGTTCGGCCAGTGCCAGGGCTCGCTCGGGCGTGGGCGACTGATCAAATTTGGCTGCCAGATCCTCAATCAGGTGCGGGTTGAGCCGGTCCAGGCCATGGATATTGTCGGCTTGGAGAGTGGCTCTGAGAAGTCGCTCTGGTTCTGGGTTGGTCGCGTTCTGTACAAACTTGGTGGCTCGATAAACCGCAGGTGCGCGAAATGAGCCAGCGCAGCCGATCGAAAAAAATCCAAGCAGCACGGTCAGAATAAACGGTGCATACTTGCGATTCATGGGTGGTCTATCGAAACTCAAGGTGCGAATCTGGTTTCAAGCTGAGTCGTTTCAAGAATGACATCGGCAATCTTTGGATTCCGCTTGGGGAAGAGTTGATAGATTTTGTCAGGGGTAGCCTCAAAACAAGAACCAGCGGAATAACCCCGCTTTGGAAACGAGATCAGAGGGATCACCGTCTTCCTGCGCATGGGGCCAGCCAACGCGTGCGAGGCCGGAGCCGAATGGCGATCACTTTTGGATGTTTGAATCTCTGGGCGTGAAAATCGGGGAGAGCGTGCCACCGCGGGTCGAAATCGAACCAACCAGTACCTGTGAGTACTAACTGTGCAAGCCTGGAGTTCATGGATCTGGGTGTTGACGCAGGCAATCGTGACCCGAGGGTCTTCCCTGATCCGGATCGTTTTGACATTCAACGATCGCCCAACCCACGCCTCGCCCTCGGCGCAGGAATCCACTACTGTCTCGGTGCACCCCTCGCCCGAGAGCAGACTGGGCTCGGGTTGACTCGGCTCTTTGCCCGTCTACCCAATCTGCGTCTGGCAACTGCAGTACAGCCCGTACGCCAGAAGTCTCTGAAATCACGCGTTCAACGCCTGTGAAGGAGGCCAAGAGCTTTTGAACAAACCTGGGATCCGCAATGGGCTCCCAGTACGTTTACACGTTGTCTGACTTCGTTGCCTATCGAATGGTGATTTGAGCAAATCTCAAGGAACCGGAATGTCTGCTGAACGCAGGCGTCTACCATGACCGTATGCACGAAGGCTTGTGAGACGCCTGAACATGCCTGGAACCACGTTCACCCCGGATCGGCGGCCCAGATAGGCTTAATTCTGAGGACTACAGGGTTCAAGTTCATCAGGTAGGTTGAGCTGTAGCAAGGCCAGCGGCGTGCAACGCCTGTGCCAAATGGCTATAACTACTTCTGCACGTTGAAGTCTGGTCGAGATGGTGAGGGAGCGTGACAGCGTGGGTCGCAAACACAATCGCAAAGCCGGCCTTAACCCGGCCGAACCCATTCCCCAGGCGCAACCCCCTGCTCCCCAAGCCAGGCCGATGCTGGATGCGATGCCCGATGGCGTGATCTACATGATCTTCGGTGCGCTGATTCTTTTACTTCTTCATTACGTTCTGGCGGCACTCAGCGGGATCGGTGAGAACCCCACGGTGGATGAAGTGCTCCACCTGCCAGCGGGGATCAGCTACTGGGAAACCGGATCCTTCAAGCTTTATCGCCACAACCCTCCGCTTGTGAAGCTGGTCGCGGCCTTTACCGAGCGGGGCAGGCATGTGACGACTCCAATTTATGAGTCGCAACGGGCCTGGCTTTCCGAGTACCCGTCGCAGGCCACATTCGGACAATATTTTCAGCTCTATAACGCGCAACATTATTTTGATGTGTTCCTTCTGCCGCGGCTCATCATGCCGCTGTTTTCGGTCTTGGGTGGGCTCGTGGTGCTCCGCTGGTCTCATCGGCTGCACGGTCGAAGAGGCGCGATGTTGAGCCTGGCGCTCTGGTGCCTCTGTCCCAATATCCTGGCTCATACGCGTTTGATCACCTCCGACGTCGGGGCCGCCGTCTTCGGCTGCCTGACGGTGTACGCCTTCTGGAGCTACCTGCAGAACCCGAGATGGTGGCGGGTGATTCTGACGGGTGCGGTTCTTGGCTTGGCCGAGCTCACCAAGTTCAGCGCCTTGCTGCTCTACGGGATCATCCCCTTGCTCTGGCTGGTTCATGAATTCAAGGGTTGGCGTGAGCATGGGCTGGTGGTTGGAGCCGTTCTCAAGCGAGCGGTTCAGGTTGGTGCCGCTTTCGCACTCAGTGTCCTGGTCATTGATCTGGGCTACGGGTTCGAGGGGGTCGGCACGCCGCTCGGACGTTTCAGTTTCGCGAGCAAAACGCTCACCCAGCCGGGAGTAGACGCGCGGGTTCAGAGTGGCGACCTGAGCGGCAATCCGTTGATTGATGAGTCATGGAGGCACCGCGTGAACCGATTCCGCGGGACCTGGCTGGGGGCAATTCCCAGCCCCCTGCCCCGGCATTATCTGCTGGGGTTTGACGAACAGAAGATCGAGGCCGATGGAGTTCCGCTGGCCTGGCTGGACCCCAAGGCCAAGAACTCAGACGAGGTGACCGGCTATCCGGTCTATCTGGATGGTGTGCTTCGCAGGACCGGTTGGCGGGTTTATTACCTGAAAACCTTGCTCTACAAGGTGCCGCTGGGAACCTGGATGATTGTGGTGCTTGCCTCGGGAGTTGGCCTGGCCTCGCTGCGCCGGTCAAGAGACTGGTTCAACACGTTCACCATTGCGATGGTGCCCGCGGTTGTCATGTTTTCGATGACGTTCCTGACCGATATCAACCTGGGTCTCCGGTATATCTTGCCTATTTTTCCGTACGTCTACATTGGCTGTGGTTGTCTGGTTCCCTGGGCCGAGCGCTTGGCGGCTGAAGGTCGGCGCTGGGCCTGGGGCGTTCTGGCCGTTCCCCTGCTGATGGTGGTGGGGGCCGTGGTATCGATCCATCCCCATTATCTGGCATTCTTCAATGCCGCGGCGGGCGGCCCCAGCCATGGTTCAGATCACCTGATTGACTCCAACCTGGACTGGGGACAGGATCTCAGGGGCCTGAGGAGCTGGATCCGGGCTCATCCCGAGTCTCAGCCGATCGGACTGGCTTATTTTGGGCAGATCTCGCCGGATATCTTTCGATATTTTGGATCATCAGACGTGCAGGGTTTTGACTGGTTCATGCCTCCGGCGTTGCCAGGCCGACTCGACCGGCTTTCGAACGGTCAACCGGCTCCGGTGAAAGCAAACCCTTTGAGGCCTGGGTATTATGCCGTGAGTGCATCCCTGGTCAGAGGCTTGCCCTGGCGATTATATGATTCGGTTCCCCCGGAATCCGGGATTCCCTGGGTCATTCCTACCTGGAATTCCAGGGAACAGGCCTTTGCCTATTTCCGCGACCTCACACCGTTGCCGGAGTCGATTGGCTATTCGATCCTGCTGTACAAGGTGACCGAGGCCGATGCGGCCCGCCTGAACGCCCGTTACTGGCCAACTGCTGGGGCTGGTCAAGCTGGGCAAGCCGTTTCGGTTCCTACGCGTTGATCGCTTGCGTAAAAGCGGGGTCCCCTTTACAACAAGAGTTGAACCTGATCGGTGATGGAGCACAAGCGGTCGTGCGGCTCCTGACCGGTCGGAATCAATCAATCAGTCAGAACCTGCGGGCGGGCCACCGGTTTGAGGGTGAACTCAAGACCCTGGCGATGGTATTGCAGCTCGCTTCTTTGCTGGATGGAGTTCGCGGATCATGTCGAAAACGAGCGTTGAAAAGCAGGCCAGAGCCGCGCTTGATGCCAATGACGGGATCTTGCGGTTGGCCCCCACCTGGGTGCCCCGATCGTTCCTGATGCCCGGTGGTCGGCTCAAGCTGGCCAAGCAAGATCTTTACGCGCTGGGCACCCATCGGGGTGGAATCGACGAGCGTTGGTTCGGTTCCACCACCGTGGCAGCCAACGAAGGGGCACCAGCCGACGAGGGGCTAAGCTACGTGGTTGTGGACGGCAAGAAAGCGTTTACGTTGAAGGAAGCGGTTCACGATCATGGCTCCGAGCTGATCGGTGAAGCCATGTGGAAGTCGTACAAGAAATGGCCGGTTTATAGCAAGTTTTTTGACAATGCCGGCCCAATTCCGCACCACATGCACCAGAGCCAAGAGCAAGCGGCTTTGGTGGGTCAGGAGGGGAAGCCAGAGAGTTACTATTACCCACCTCAGTTGAACTGGACCGGCAACAACTTCCCGTACACGTTCTTTGGCCTGGAGCCGGGAACGACCAAGGCCGACCTCAAGCGTTGCCTGGAGCGCTGGAATGAGGGGGATAACGGCATCCTCGATCTTTCCAAGGCCGCTCGCCTGAAGCCCGGTACCGGCTGGCTGGTCCCTCCTTGCGTGCTGCACGCACCAGGGTCACTGGTAACCTATGAGCCTCAGTGGGGCTCGGACGTCTTCGGCATGTACCAGTCTCTGGTGGAAGGGCGTCGAGTTCCCTGGGATCTGCTCGTCAAGGATGTGCCCAAGGAGTACCACCACGACCTCGACTACATCATCGACCAGCTTGACTGGGAGAAGAACGTCGACCCCTACTTCAAGGACAACAACTACCTGGAGCCGATCGTTCGCACCGGCGGCGCCAAGGAAGGCTATGTCGATAAGTGGGTCGTGTATGGCACGGTTAACGGCAAGCAGCTCTTCAGCGCCTGCGAGCTGACAGTTCTGCCAGGCCATCAGGTTACCATCAAGGACCCTGGTGCTTACGGCCTGATCGTGGTTCAGGGCAGTGGCCACATTGGCAAGCTATCCGTGGATAGCCCGAACTACATCCGGTTCGGTGAGATCACGGAAGACGAGGTGTTCGTTTCGGCCACCAAGGCCGCCGAGGGTGTGACCTTCAAGAACACTGGCAGCGAGCCGTTTGTAAGCCTCCGCTACTTCGGGCCAGATACCCACAAGGATCTGCCCAAGGTCGGTGACTACAAGAAGCACATCAAGCACTGAGTGTAATTCTTGTTAAGAGCTGACGCATACGAGGGGCCGGGGCTGAGCGAATGCTTGGCCCCGGCCCTGCTTCTTTCCCCGTTCTTGGTGGGGCGAGCTTCCACGCGAGCCCGACAAGCCGGATGCACTCACGTTCATGCTTGCTCTCAGGACTATGCGTATCCGCGTGATGAGTACATCGGGCTACGTTAGGTGTAGGCCCGGCAAATTTCATGAATAGCAACCTTCTTACCAAGGACGACTTACCTGTCCTTTCGCGGCCTTTCCAACCTGTTTGCTGTCGTAATGTTTAGTGGCTTTCAATGCGGATGGTAAATCTATCTCGCTTGCGATAGAATTATCTGTACACCGGTTTAGTGGCTGTTACTGGACATCCAACCGGGTTAGACGTGTTCGCTCAAAACATCAATTGTAGAAAACATAGATGTTTCAACCGTTGCTTCCGCTGAGTTACCCCGGGCCTGTCCCGCTGCTGGAGCCTAAAGGCGTTGTTTACACCAAACCTTGGGTAGTCGAGCTTGTTCTTGATCTTGCCAAATATACTGAACAATCGAATCTGGTAGACGCCCTGGCCGTCGAGCCGGCCGCTGGAGAGGGTGCATTCCTGGTCCCGATGGTGATGCGGCTGGTAGCTTCGTGCCTTCGACAAAAACGTCCGCTCACTGACTGCAAAGCTTCGCTCATCGCCTACGAATTGAACGAACGGAGTGCTGAGGCGGCCCGAGAAGCTGTTACTCGTGCCTTGTCCGGAGTCGGTATCGTTGCCGAGATCGCTGAAAGTCTGGCAGAGGCGTGGGTACGTACGGGCGATTTCCTATTGGACGTCGCCCGCCTGCCCCGCGCGGACTACGTCATCGGAAATCCGCCCTATGTTCGTTTGGAAGATATTCCTGCGGAAACCGCCAGCATTTACCGCGATTCCTACTCAACCATGCGAGGCCGGGCGGATCTTTATGTTGCGTTTTTTGAAGCCGCCCTGCGGAAACTCAAGCCTTCTGGCGTATGTGCTTATATTTGTGCCGACCGCTGGATGCTCAATCAGTATGGCGCAGAATTGCGATCTTTTGTGACGACGGGTTTCGGGGTTGAAGCCGTCGTTGAGATGCATAACGCCGATCCGTTCGACGATGAAGTCAGTGCGTATCCGGCAGTTACCGTTATCCGCCGGCAGCGGCAGGGCAAGGCCCTGGTGGCGAGCGCCGGACTGGGCGTTGATTCGACCGATGGTGGCACGCTGGCCGCCTCTCTCCAAGCCGCGGTTGCGGGCGAGTCAAAGGCCTTGCCAAAAGGGCTGACGGTGGCGGTGGTGGAGAGCTGGTTCAGCGGTTCCGATCCCTGGCCTTGCAGTTCGCCGGGTCGTTTGGCGCTGCTTCGTCGGCTGGAAGATCAGTTCGAACCACTCGAATCGGAAACGACAGAAACCAAAGTTGGGATTGGCGTGGCGACTGGCCTCGACAAGGTCTATATCACGAAGAATGAAATCCTCGTCGAATCTTCCCGTCTTCTACCGCTGGCGATGGCTCAGGACACGATCACCGGTCAATTCCTATGGTCTGGTCATTTCCTCGTCAATCCCTGGGAGCAGAGCGGCCTGATTAATCTAAAGGCATATCCCCGCCTGCAAGCCTATTTCGATGTTCACCAAGAAGAAATCAGGAAGAGGAATACCGCACAGCGAAATCCGGAGGGCTGGTTTCGCACGATCGACCGGGTGAATGTCGATCTCTCGCAGAAGAAAAAATTATATATCCCAGATATAAAGAATGTCTTCGATCCAGTACTTGACGAAGGCAAAACCTATCCACACCACAATCTGTATTATCTCCTCTCGGAGCGATGGGATCTGGAAGTGCTTGGAGGCTTGCTTATTTCTTCCATCGGACAACTATTCATCGAAGCTTATGGGGTAAAGATGAGGGGCGGTTATCTCCGCTTTCAGGCCCAGTATCTTCGACGCATTCGCGTGCCAAATCCCGATCAGTTGACCGTTTCCCATTTGGAGCGGCTCAGGACAGCATTCCGCAAGAGGGATCGCCAGCTTGCAACAAGCGTAGCCCTTGAAGTCTATCAGGTAAAAGCAACGGAGATCGAAATTGCCGATTGATCTTGATGCCCGCTACCGCGATGCCATCCAGTACATCTGGACTGGTCGACAACAGCAAAGGGAAAAGAAATCAAAAGCTGGAAAGACCGATGCTGGTAGCCGTGGCGACGTGACCGCTGGCGGGCACATGGCAGCGCTCGAACTTCTGGTCAAGGATTTGCTGATCAAATTTGGAATCGAGGAATCTGATATATTCACCAAACAAAAGTTAGAGTTGCCGGGTTACTTTCGCTCGACGAAGAAATGGGATCTGCTCGTTGTTTCCAAGCAACAACTGGTGATGGCTATTGAATTTAAATCTATCGGCGGTTCCTTTGGCAATAACTTGAATAACCGAACAGAAGAAGCTTTGGGCAACGCCAACGACGTATGGACAGCATACCGAGAAGGGCGGTTTGGCAAAGGCCCCCGGCCGATGTTAGGCTACCTGTTTTTGCTGCGTGATGAACCAAAAGTGTTGCAAACGGTATCCAACAAAGAGCCACATTTTGCGGTTGATCCTGTCTTCCAGGCAGC
Organism: uncultured Planctomycetales bacterium; assembly: GCA_903926465.1. Taxonomy (GTDB): domain Bacteria; phylum Planctomycetota; class Planctomycetia; order Isosphaerales; family Isosphaeraceae; genus CAIYJE01. The sequence continues at coordinate 621 of CAIYJE010000178.1, read as the reverse complement.
CTCTTACGCCAAACGAGCAGAGATTCTTTGCCGCAGGCTGGTTCATGAACGTCTTTACGATGCCGCCTGCTTGCTACTGAGCACTAACGAAAAAGCCACCAGGATCACGGAACCTGCAAACGATCTGACTTTTCAAAGGTTCGTGGCGAGTTTGAGGGGGCATGTAGTTACGTTTCTCGATAGCCAGTAAGAGGATAAAGCCATACGGTATGAGTCATTTTGTTTCGGGGAAAACCCAAAATGAAAAGTTTTGACTCTCGAACCTACAGCATCAACGATTTTCTCGAGTGGGAAAAGAACAGCCAACTCGAGTTGAATCCGCGATTTCAACGCCGCTCTGTTTGGACCGACAGTGCCAGATCTTATCTGATGGATACGATTATCCGAGGCAAGCCGATTCCTAAGGTGTTCATAAGGCAGAAGCTCAACGTTCTAACAAAAAAGTCAATTCGGGAAGTCGTAGATGGCCAACAGCGATTGAGAACGATTCTGTTGTTTCTCAAAGATGGCTTCCAAATCAAAAAAGGGCACAATTCGTAAGCATTCAGCCGAATTCAGTAACCCCTTGCATTTTGCCTTTCGTGGCATTCAACTCTTTGCATGGCACCACTGGGTACGGAC
>CAIYJE010000177.1 GCA_903926465.1 uncultured Planctomycetales bacterium | reverse complement strand
GGGGCGTGTCGCTTCATGGTGGGTCTTCCTTGACCGGCGTAAACTACCTAGATGCCCAAGCAAAATAGCAAAACCGATCAGATACCGCTATTGACGAATTTGGGAGGCCTGCGGGAGGCGCATTAGTGTACTTGCACCCCCGCGGTGGCCGGGCCCATGTTCCGGGTTGCTGGATCGGCTGTAAATCCATATAATGTCAAGATGTTTCGTAAGGAAGCCAAGCCTATGAGCAGATACCAGGGAGGCAGGCAAGACCAGGGGCGGGGCCCGCGCGCACTGGGAGACTTGCTGGGTGAGTTGTTTGCGGCTCGCGGTCTCAGCCAGATCAGGGCTGCAACCGAGCTGGAAACGGCCTGGGAAGAGGTCATTGGTGCGGTGGGTGCCACCCAGACTCAGCTTGCCGGCCTGCGGCATGGTGTTCTGACCGTGACCGTAGCCCACCCCACCCTGCTCCAGGATCTGGCGGCCTTTCGGAAACTGGAATTGCTAGAGGCGATGCGGAGCAAGTTGCCCGGGGTCAAGCTTCAGGACCTGCGGTTCCGGATTGGCAAGATCCAGGCCCCCTTGCCCGCCCATGAGCCCCCCACATCTCAACCGCCATCGCCAACTCCCGCTGCCAGGCCCCCCCAAGGCCCCTTACCAGGCTCAAAAAAGCCAGGCAGGCGCTGACTGGCTCTTTTTCACTGACTGACAGACGCAACAGATTTCGTTGGGGAGAATGGACGGGATTGGCCCCCAACCTGGATTTCTTTGGATTTGCTCCTGAATTGAGACAGGTTCTGGCCGGCAAGCGTTGTTGTCGCTTTTGATCCGGCCCGTCCCTTTGATTCCTTGTTCGTCCGACCGAGGTGGAACCCAGATGGATTCAACTAGCACTGACGTGATCACCGAGCCAACCCCCGAGGGTAATGGCAATTACACGGAGGCCAATATCCGGGTACTCGAAGGGATCGAGGCTATCCGCTTGCGGCCAGGCATGTACATCGGCGATACCACGCTCCGTGGCTTGCACCACCTGGTTTACGAGGTTGTGGATAACTCGATTGACGAGGCCATGGCCAAGCACTGCACGGCCATCTTCGTCGCCATCCATGCCGACGGTTCGGTGTCGGTGCAAGACGACGGCCGCGGCATTCCGGTGGGCCCGCATTCCCAGTACCCCGATAAGAGCACGCTCGAGATTGTGCTGACCAAGCCCCACGCTGGCGGCAAGTTCAATCACGACACCTACAAAGTTTCCGGCGGGTTGCACGGGGTGGGGATCACGGTGGTCAACGCCCTCTCGGAATGGCTTCAGGCCGAGGTCCGGCGCGACGGCAAGCTCTGGCGGCAAGATTACCGGGCGGGCGAAGCCCAAGGGGATATCCGGCAGGTCGGCTCGGCCGACGCCACGGGCACCAAGATCACCTTCTTCCCTGATAATTTGATCTTCCCCAATATCACCTTTGAGTATGACATCCTGGAAACCAGGCTCCGGGAACTCTCGTTCCTGAACAAGGGGGTGCGGATCCACCTCTGCGACGAGCGTGGCGATGAGCCCCGGAATGACGAGTTCTTCTCGTCGGCCGGGCTGTCCGAGTTTGTCGAGTACCTGAACCGGGCCCAGCACGCCATCCATCCCGCCACCGTGCTCCAGGGGCGTGACGACGTGAGGAACGTCGAGGCCGAGATTGCCCTGCAATACAATGACTCGATCAGTGAGAACGTGGTCAGCTACTGCAACAACATCAACACCCGTGAGGGGGGCACCCACCTCACCGGCTTCCGCACTGCGCTCACTCGCACCCTGAACAGCTACGCCAAGGCCCACACGCCTCAAGGGAAGAAAGACCTGGCGATCACCGGCGAAGACTTCAAAGAAGGCTTGACGGCGATCATCAGCGTGCGGGTGCCCGACCCGCAGTTTGAGGGCCAGACCAAGACCAAGCTGGGCAACAGCGAGGTCGAGGGGATTGTGGCCAAGATCACCAACGACGCCTTGGGGGAATTCCTGGAGAAGAACCCGGCGGCGGCCAAGAAGGTGATTGCCAAGGCCCTGCTGGCGGCCGAGGCGCGTGAGGCGGCCCGCAAGGCCCGCGAGCTGGTGCGGAACCGCAAGGGGGTGCTCTCGGGCGGTGGTCTGCCCGGCAAGCTGATGGACTGCACCACCAATAACCGCGACAGCAGCGAGTTGTTCCTGGTCGAAGGTGATAGTGCCGGCGGCACGGCCGAAGGAGGCCGCGATCGCCAGTACCAGGCTATTTTGCCCTTGCGCGGCAAAATCCTCAACGTCGAGCGGGCCCGGCTCGACAAGGTGCTGGGGAACGAAGAGGTCCGCAACATCATCACCGCCGTGGGGAACGGCATTGGGGAAGAAGAAGACCCCTCCAAGCGGCGGTACGGCAAGATCGTCTTGATGAGCGATGCCGACGTCGATGGTTCGCACATCCGCACCCTGTTGATGACCTTCTTTTACCGCCAGATGCCCCAGCTTGTGGCCCTGGGCCACCTGTACGTGGCGCAACCGCCGCTGTACATGATCACCGCCCGCAAAGAGCGGCGGTACGTGCAGGCCGAGTCTGAGATGAACGGGATCTTGATGGAAGCGGGGCTGGCCGACGCCTGGCTGGAACCGTATCCGGGCGATGCCGGCGACGGGGTGCGGGGCGACCGCTTGTCGCGCCTGATCGAGGTTGCGACCGGCCTGGAAACCGCCGTGCGTGCGTTTGGGAAGCGGAACCTGCCCCTGCGTGGTTTTCTGGAGCGGGCCCAGGGAGATGAAGGCCGGTTGCCCCTGTTCCACGCGCATGATGCCCAGGGCGAGCATTGGCTCTACTCCACCGAGGAACTGGAACAGCATTACCAGGCCAGCGGGCCCGATACCCCTCGCCAGGTGGCCGAGTTCCATGAAGTGCGCACCCTCAACAAGTGGTTTGCCAGGCTCCACGAGGAGTTTGGCTGGGGCGCCCAGATGCTCTTGCCCGCGGAAGTGACCGGCGACGAGCCGCCGCCCCGGTTCTTGCTGCACCGCGGCGAAGAGGTGCACCCGCTGGCCGACCTGCGCCAGTTAGTGCCCACGGTGCGTAAGCTGGGTGAGAAGGGGCTCAAGATCACCCGCTTCAAAGGCCTGGGCGAAATGGACGCCGAGCAACTCTGGGAGACGACGATGGACCCCACCCGGCGCACCCTGCTCCAGGTCAGGCTTGATGACGCGGCCGCCGCCAACGACCTGTTCACCACCCTGATGGGAGACGACGTTGAGCCGCGCCGCCAGTTCATTGAGAAGCATGCCCTCGAAGTCAAGAATCTTGATGTGTGAACTTGGTGGATCAAATCGGCAGGGCCGCGCCGCTGCAAGCCGCGCGGCCCTGCCGGCCACCAACCCACCGCGTCAGGAAGGGAATCGCTTTGGGCTGCTGCCAAGAGCCGTTGGCTGAGGAAGCGTCCCAGCCATCCGTTGGTGGTTTCTGGCCCGCAATGGGCAAGCTCCGGTCGGCGTTGGCGCCAGGCGGGACCAGGAATTCGGTGTCTCTTGAGTGTGTTGGTCCGCAGGGCTGCCGGCCTGGGAAAATTGCCTGGGCTTGAGTCCGATTCCAATGAGAGTCAGACGCGGTGTGGGGGGAATCTGGGTCGATTTGTGAGAATCTGGTTCCGTTTCCGGGCAATCTCCGTTATAGTGATAGTCAGTGAATCGGCCGGAGGTTCACCCCGCCCCGGTTCAGGAAGCCACCTGGTTCTTCTGACAGGCCTGCCTCGCAAGGCACTCATGTGACCGTGTAAGCGAACGGCTTCGGATCTGAGATCCCCTTGAGAAGCGTTCGGTATCGGGCGGGAGATGCCCGCGATGGCTCTTTTTCGTGCGGTTTGGCTCTGCCAGATTTCCGATGTTTTTTCAAGGAATCTTGGCCTCCAGCCGTTTCTGTTGGCTCTCTCATATTGATTCACGGATATTCCGCCTGGCCAGGCGTGGGTCAGGCGTTAGTGACCTGAGTTTCTCAAGCATATTTCAGGACCCCCGATCAGAAGCTGGATGCGTCTCTTGTTCTGGCGCTTCTCGTACATGATCGAGACGGCCGGAACCAGAACCTCAAGGTGCTCCAAACCGCACCAAACCACAGGGTTGGGCGCTCAGGAAGATCTCCAGGCACGACTCAACCAGGCAGATGTCCGCGTGAGGAAACCGGTAGTCTCAAGGTAGATCAGACCAAGCGTTTGGCCCAGACGGGTAACCCACCGATCTTCGGCCGAGTTTGCGTTCATTTTCAGATTCAATTTTCTATCTGTGCTGATATCAAGATGAGTTTCAGTTGCTAATTCTTTTGATCGCTCCGAATAGCGGCGAGAAGCGGTGTTGGTCCTTGAAGACTGACCGTAGCCTTGCCCGGTCCAGTGAGAAGGCATAATGGGGATCGCCCAGAAGGTCTCGCGCCAGTTTACAGAGGGGGTCCGCGCCCGCGGCCAGCTCTATTTTTCCAAGGGGAAGGTCTCCATTACCTCGGCCAAGCCGGGAGAAGTGGTGGTGGCCAAGGTCCGGGGCACAGAGACGTACAAGGTTCGGTTGCGGGTGCGCAACGGCCGGCTGTACAGCTCGTGCACCTGCCTGTATTTCGGCCCCAGCGGTGAGCCTTGCAAGCATATCTGGGCGACCATTTTGGCCGCCGATGCGCGAATCTTGCTGCATGCGGCGCCGGTGCGGCCGTTACGGTACGTGCCGGATGTGCGCGCCTACCTGGCCGCCAATTCCGACCGGCCTGGTGAAGAACCGGGCGGCTATGATGAGGACCCGGGCCCGATCCGGTCCGGCCCGGGGCCCGATCGGAATTCCGACCCGCTCGGCGGCTATGACCAGCCCCGGCCTCTGCCTTCCCAGGATTCACGCTGGCCCTTGATTGGTGGCCGCAACGGCTTGCCCCCGTCACCCGGTGATCCCTCGAGCCTGGACCGACCGGATTATTCCTCCGAGCTTCCTCGGCCCGCTTATCCCACGCGGCCACGCGGGCCAGCCGGTCCGTCACGCGGCCCTCAGCCCCAGCCGCCCGGCCGCTATCCACCGCCACGTGCGTCCCGGCCTGGGCCCAGCGGCGCTGCCCCTCGAGATCGACGCACCCCCTATGGCCAGCAGCCCCCCTCGGGGCTGGGTCCCCAGTCCTACATGCCCAGGCCGCCCGCCGGTCCTACCGCGCAGGGGCCCGGGGGATATCATTCCACACCGGCCGCCGGTTACGGTCCCGGGCCGGCCAACGGCAATGCCCGTGGCCCTGGCGCGGGCAACGGTGGTTATGGCCCGGGTTACGGCGGCTATGGACCCGGCTATGGCGGCGGTGGCATGGTCGGTTCTGGGCCAGGGGCCGGCCCGGCCGGACCCAGACGCCCGGCCGGACCCGGTCGCGCCGACCGAGATCGTGATCGCCTGGACCGGACCCGCGGCCTCAAGCCCAAGCCACGCGGCGAACGGATTGAGCCCCGCCCCAAGCCGGTTCCCGCCCCCTACCCCACATTACTCTACGTGATTGATGCGGCCGAAACTCTGGCCCAGAACAGCGTGGTGGTCACCCTCGCCAGGCGCGCACCCCGACGTTTGCCCACGGAACGGATCAAGGGGAAGCCTCAGCCCAAGAAGCGGCGACTCCCCAGCGCCGCGCTGGAAGGCAACCAGTACGAGCCGGAAGACTGGATCTTGCTGGCCCAGCTCGACGAAGGGCGGATCGATTACGATTCCAACGCCCCCAGGTCTGCGCCCATCTCTTCCGCCCGGCCCGCGCCGCCGGCCCCACGCCCAGGCGCCACGCCCGGCGTGGATCCCCGCACCACCGGGGGCATTCTGCCGTACCCCAAGCGGTTCGTGCTGCGCCCCGAGGTTCAGGCGTCACTGGTGGAAAAGCTCTGCAAGACCGGACGCTGCCGGCTCAGACGGACCGCCGATGAGGCCAACCCACCGCCGCTGCGGTGGGACGACGCCCGCCCCTGGCGGTTCATCATCGACGTCAAGCTGGCCGATCCCGCCGCCAGGCGCTGGACCTGGCGAGGTGCGCTCAGACGCGAAGAAGATCGGATGGATCTGGCCGAACCGCAGGTGCTCTTTCCAGGCCTGGTCATCCAGGGGATTGGCCGGGCGGCCCGGTTTGATGACGGCGGCGTGTTCCTGTGGATGGCAAGGCTCAGGCACGAGAAGGAAATGTCGCTGCCCGAGTCTCAGCAAGACACCATGCTCGGGCGCATCCTGGGCGAATCCCGCGTACCGGCGGCCGAGCTGGTGGAAGGGCTGGAACTGGAGGAAGTGGACCTGCCCCCGGTCCCCTGCCTCACGGTGCGGGCACCGATGCAGACCCGTGGCACCGACCTGCTCATCGCCGAGGTTGAGTTTGATTACGACGGTGCCCGGGTGGCCTCATTCCCGGCCGTCCGCATGGCCGTGCAATCGGGGCGCCGCCGGGTGATTCGCCGCGACCTGCGCGCCGAAGCCCGCGCCCTCGAACGCTTGGCCGAACTCAGCTTCCGACCGATCGACGATTACCGCTTCGATCCCGGCACGCTCGAAATCTCACCCAAGAAGGTCATTACCGCCACCCGCGAACTGGTGGGCGACGGCTGGCGGGTGGAAGCCGAAGGGACCCTGTACCGACCGGCCTCAGACTTCAAGCTGGCCGTCACCAGCAACATGGACTGGTTCGAACTCGATGGCCGGGTCCAGTTCGGCTCCCAGGAAATTCCGCTGCCCGAACTGCTCGAAGCGGCCCGCCGGGGCGACATGATGATCAGCCTGAATGACGGCTCGATCGGCATGCTGCCCCAAGACTGGATCCGCCAGTACGGCCTGCTGGCCGACCTGGGTACCGCCACCGACGAAGGCTCGCTCCGGTTCAGCAAGAGCCAGGCCGGCCTGCTCGATTCGCTGCTGGCCAACCAGCCTGAGTGCAAGGTGGATGCCGGCTTCGCCAAGGTGCGTCAGGAACTGCACGCCTTTGAAGGGGTGACCGCCACCGAACCCCCGCCCGGCTTCCAGGGGGAACTGCGCCCCTATCAACAGGAAGGGCTGGGATGGCTGGAATACCTCCGCAAGTTCGGCTTCGGTGGCATTCTGGCCGACGACATGGGTTTGGGTAAAACCGTGCAAGTGCTGGCCTTCCTCCAGCGAATGCGGTTCAAACGCCAGCTCAAGGGGCCCAGCCTGATCGTGGTCCCCCGCTCCCTGGTTTTCAACTGGATCCAGGAAGCCGCCAAGTTCACGCCCCGGCTGCGGGTGCTGGACTACACCGGCACCGGTCGCCATGCGCTCCGTGAAGATTTCGGCCGGTATGACCTGATTGTCACCACCTACGGCACCTTGCGCTCCGATATTGCCGAACTGTGCAACATCGAATTCGACTGGGCGATCCTCGACGAGGCCCAGGCGATCAAGAACTCCGATAGCCAGAGCGCCAAGGCGGCCCGGTTGCTCCAATCCAGGCACCGCCTGGCCATGAGCGGTACCCCCATTGAAAACCACCTGGGCGAACTCTGGAGCATTTTTGAGTTCTTGAACCCGGGGATGCTGGGCACGGCCACGGTGTTCAAACGCGCAGCCACCAGCAACAGCGGGCAAGACGAACAGGCCCGCGGGGTCCTGGCCCGCGCCCTCCGCCCGTTCATCCTCCGCCGCACCAAGCAGCAAGTGGTCAAGGACCTGCCCGACAAGATCGAGCAGACCCTGTACTGCGATATGGAACCCCCCCAGCGCAAACTGTACGACGACCTGCTGTCCCACTACCGCACCACCCTGCTTCGCAAAGACGACAGCGAACTCAAGAACAGCAAGATCGAGGTTCTGGAAGCCCTGTTGCGGCTCCGCCAGGCGGCCTGCCACCCCGGCCTGATCGACAAGCAAAAAACCGGCGAGCCCTCAACCAAGCTTGAGATGCTCTTGCCCCAGATCTCCGAGATTGTCGACGAAGGGCACAAGGTGCTCATCTTCAGCCAGTTCACCAGCTTCCTCTCCATCGTCCGCAAGCGGCTTGATGAAGAAAAGATTGTGTATGAATACCTCGATGGCAAAACCAGAGACCGCCAGGAGCGGGTCGATCGGTTCCAGACCGATCCCGATTGCCGGGTGTTCCTGATCAGCCTCAAGGCGGGTGGCTTGGGCCTGAACCTGACCTCGGCCGAGTACGTTTACCTGCTCGACCCCTGGTGGAACCCGGCCGTGGAAGCGCAGGCCATCGACCGGTCGCACCGAATTGGCCAGACCCGCACCGTGTTTGCCTACCGCTTGATTGCCCGTGACACGGTGGAGCAGAAGATCCTCGACCTCCAGCAAAAGAAGCGCGACCTCGCCGACGCCATCCTTAACGCTGACAACCGGATCATCCAGACCCTGACCAAAGACGACCTGGCGTTCTTGCTGTCATAATCAAAGCGGGAATCAAGAAAATGGACGGGATGGACAGGTATAAACCGTCCATCCCGTCCATCCCGTCCATCCCGTCCATCCCGAAATCCGTTTAGCCCGTCACCTTGATCTGGCGGGGCTTGGCGGTCTCGGCCTTGGGCAAGGTCAGGGTGAGCACGCCGTGCTGGAACTCGGCCTTGGCAAGATCGGCATTGATGGGTGTGGCCAGCGAGAATGCCCGCTGATAAACCCCCTGGCGGCGTTCACGGAGATGCCAGGTCTCCCCCTTCTTCTCGGCGTCGGCCTTGGTCTCCGCGCGGATATTCACGGTGTCGTTATGCACCGTGATCTGCACGGCGTCGGGCGGCACGCCCGGCAGCGAAGCCTTCACCACATACTCGTTCTCGGTCTCCACCACGTCCAGAGGCAGTGAGACCACCCCGGGTGCGGTACCCGCGCCGGCGGTGGGCCGGACCACGCTCTCACGCACCAGCGTGTTGAAGGCATCACTCAGACTCACCGCGTCACGGAACGGATCCCAACGTTCAACAACTGGCATGTGAATCACCTTTCATCTGGATGAATTCAAGCTTGCTTTCACCCACCCCACACCTCGCTTTCAGTGAGAACCACACGTTCTCACCCTTCGATCCCACCCCGGCCGTCCGGGCGGGCTTCGCGTCTGGAATGGAAACCAGAGCAAGGCTCGTGCCAGAACCCCAAGCCAACCCCCGGATCCGCCAGGAAGTGGCTGGTTTTCTGGGAAAGACGACCCCAAATTTAGGGCGTGGCTGCCAAGTTAGCAGGTCGATGATTTGGGAGCGTGGTGCCAAAATGGCAGAATTTGAAGTCGGGTTAGCTGGTGCCAAAATGGCAGTTTCGGTGCGAGTCAGGGGCCCTCGCCCTGACGGCTCACCCCCGAGTCACGTCCCAAGGCGGGCCACCCCGGTCCAGGGTGGGGCCAAGGAGCGGAAAAATTCTTTTCAGGTTTTCCAGGGAACAGGCTTGCCTGCGGGGGATTTGCTGCTATTAGTTGTAGTGAGGCAAATCGGTTGCAACCTTTCAGGGTTCGAGTTCCGGTCACGCACCGGTTTTCCCTGGAACCACGGTTGAAACGAGTGTTGTGCGCAGGGGGCGTTCAGCCAGATGCAAGACGAACTTGGAAACCACTGGTGGGTCCGGGCCTTGTGTCCGGTACTGGCGGCCCTTGGGCTGCTGAGCCTCAGTGCGTCCTCGTCGTCGGCCGGCTGTAACCACCGCTCGCACCAGGTGTCGGCTTCAACCTCGGCCTCGTTCACCTGGCTCACGGAAACTGGCGCCCTGCCAGATTCGAGCCCGGCTGCTCTTCCGCTCAGGCACGATCCCAGCACGCCTCAGCCCTGTTCTGGGCCAAGCTGCTCGGGTGGCTCGAATTCGAGCCTGCCGCCCGTCCCCACCGCCATCTTGGTGGTCGACGTTGACCAGTGGGCCCACTTCGAATCGGCCTTGCCCACGCCCCAACTGGGTTCAGACGCGCTCCAGGTGAGTGACAGTTCTGCATACCCCTCGCCCGCCACCGATCCTCTGCTGCAGCCTCCGCGATTCCCCCTGGCCTAATTCGGCAGCGTGGCCCCGCCTTGCGCGTCACAAAAGACGCACCGAGTTCGTAGTTCTTTCCGAGAACCGGTTGCTGGGTTCAGCCTTCAGGCTGGAACCCCGGGCAACCCGCAGATCCGAAAGATTACAAACCAGCTCAAGAAGGTTGGGCCTCCACCGTCATACCACCAGTGCCAGGGTATTTCGTAACGATTCCTTGCACCGAGCGGCCACAAATCAAGCCGCTGGTGCGGATTCTGGAGGACGTTCCAATGCTGTGGATTGATACGCTGGGTGATCGCTTGGCTGTGGTTTCAACCGTGGCCCTGATTCTCTCCACGCTCGCCACCGTGGGCCTGGGGATGACCGTCCTCGGCTGACCAGGGTTTGAAGATCCAGACCGTTGGCCATCGTGGCTTCCCCAGCTCACGGTGACCTGCTGACACCTCTCGCCCCCTGGGTGAGTGGCTGCCGCTCAGAGTCCGCGCCGGCTTTTCGTTTCCTTCCCGCCGCAGCCCCGAGACGTCACGTCTTGGGCGTGGCGGGGACCAGGCAGCGTACGGCCCCAGGTTCTGGATCTGGGCCCGGTTTCCAGTCTCAGCAATCCACCCGCCAGACTTATCCTTCATTCCGTTTTGGCGCCGTGGAATCTATCGTCCCTGCTTTCTTCTCGATCATCTTTCCGTTTTCTTTCGGCTCGGAGGCTCACATGATTCGCTCTTCACGTTCTCAAGCACGCGGGTTCACCCTCATTGAGTTGCTGGTGGTGATCTCGATCATCGGTGTCCTGGTTTCGCTGTTGTTGCCGGCCGTGCAGTCGGCCCGCGAGGCCGCCCGCCGGGCCCAGTGCACCAACAACCTCAAGCAGCTTGGCCTGGCACTTCATAGCTATCACGATTCGGTTGGTTCAATGCCGCTGGGTCGGACGGCCGCCACCGCCACCTCGTTCTCTTACCTGGCGCGGATGCTGCCGTACATGGATCAGAACGTGCTCCAGAACGCCATCAACTTCAACTACGGCTGGACCGACCCCTCAAACAGCACGGTCACCGCCACCTCCATCTCCTCGTTCCTCTGCCCAACAGACTCGGGCGCGGCCGGCAAGATTCCCACTGGCTGGGCCGGCACCAACTACCGGTCCAACGAAGGGACCAGCGTGGCCATGTGGTACGGCGCCAGTGATACCGCAGGCGTGAACAAGACCCTGGCCATTGCCCCCAACGGCCTGTTCTTTGCCAATGAACTGATCACCATCGCCAGCGTGACCGACGGCCTCAGCAACACGGCCGCCTTCTCCGAACACGTGCTGGGCGACTTCTCCAACGCCGTAGCCACCGAAAAGTCTGACACCTTCTGGCCCCAGACCTACCCCGCCACCCCCGATGAAGCCGTGAACCAGTGCCGCTCGTTCGACTACACCAACCTCAGCTTCCAGCGCGTCTCGTCGGTGGGTGCCCCCTGGGTGTACGGCTACCACTCCACCTCCAGCTACTGGCACTCCGGCCCACCCAACAGCCGGTCGTGCATGTTCCCACCCAGCCGCATCATGACCGTGGCCAACAGCATGCACCCCGGCGGCGTGAACGTCTGCATGGGTGACGGATCGGTCAAGTTCATGAAGTCCAGCATCGCTCTGCCCACCTGGCGTGCCATTGGCACCCGCAACGGCCAAGAAGTGGTGAGCGCCAGCGATTATTGAGGACGCCACCCGGCGTGATCGCTCATCACAAGCCATCACGCCGGACTGCTTGCATCCCTTTCACGTCCCTCAAGATCCTGGAGATTCACTGATGAGCCTGAAACCAATCGCTTCTTCCTATGCCTGCCTGGCCTGCCTGTTACTGCCCTGCTGTTTGGTCATGCTGACCGGCTGCAATGGCGCCTCGGCCGCGCCCGCCGCTGCGTCTGCGGAGCAGGCCCGGACGGCGCTCACCGCCACCCTGGAAGCCTGGAAAAATGGAGAGGCCTACTCAGGACACCTGGCGTCTAACACCGGCATGCAAGTGGCCGATGAAGACTGGCTCACCGGCACCAAGCTCGAAGATTTTCAACTGGGTGAAGAGTCAACCACCGTGGTGGCCGGCCCCAGCCGACTCTGGCCGGTCGTCCTCAAAGTTCGTGACGCCCGGGGCAAGACCGTGGCCCGCAAGGTGGCTTACCAGGTCACCGGCTCACCTCAGATCTCGGTGGTTCGCCAAGACTGAAGATTGCGATTCCATAACCAAGACCTAGATTGATACTCAGTCTTCCATTCGTTGAGGTGTTGATTTCATGCGAACAATGTCGCTTTCAATGGCCGCCGCCCTGGGGCTAATGCTGCCCGCCCTCACCCAAGCCGGTGACGGTGCTCCGCTGGTGCCTGGCACGCGTGCCGAACTCAAGCAGGCCCTAGAAAATTCCAAGCATAATGTGCCCAGGCTGCCGCTGCCCCCCATGACCGACGAAGAGAAGGCGCTGGCGCAGCAGCCGGTCGATCTGGCCAAGGGGAAGTTCGGCGTGGTTAATAACGGCCGGATGCGCAAACATTACCTGCCAACCGGCTCGGTCTCAGGCGGCCTGTCGCGTGATCCCGACCCCGCGATGTCACTGGGCTACCCGTTCCAGACCCGCTTGTTCTGGATTGTGTCACGTGGCAATAACTGCACCTACTGCATGGGCCACCAAGAGGCCAAGCTGGCGGCCGTGGGGATGAGCGATGACGAGATTGCCCAGCTTGATAGCGACTGGTCCGAGTCAAACTCCAAAGATCGGGCCGCTTATGAGTTCACCCGCAAGCTGACCGCCACGCCCCAGAATGTGACCGACGCCGATCTGGCCGACCTTCGCGCGGCCGGCTACACCGATGCCCAGATTCTTGAGATTGTGCTGGTCGATGGCAATTTCAACGCCATGAACCGCTGGACCGGTGCCCTCCGGATTCCCCAGGAAGAGCACCGCGAGTACCTGACCGCCACCTCAGACAAGTACCGCACCCTGCCCAGCCGGATTGCCCCGGCCGCGGAAGCCGCTGCCAAGGTGGCCGCACCCACCCAGCGCCCTGAACCGGACACCGGCGCGGCCGTGACCGCCGCCCTGAACGCCAGCCGCACCCGTACCCCACGCCTGCCACTGGTAGACGAAGCCCAGGCCCGCCAGATTCTGGGGGCATCTGCCCCGGCAACCGGCCCGGTGCCTCAGTGGATGCGCTTGCTGGCCACCTTCCCCAAGGCCGGTCCCCAGCGCGTGGCCTTGTACCAGGCCGCCCAGCAGAATGGCGAACTTGAGCCGAAGTTCAAGGCCATTGTGGCCTACGTGGCGGCCCGCAATGATCGCGCCTGGTATGCCCTGGGGCACGCCATTCAGCGGCTCAAGGCGGCCGGATTGAGCGAGGCCCAGATTGCCAGCCTGGACGCTCAGTCTCAGCCACTCTCGGCCCAGGAACGTACGCTCCTCAAGCAAACCGATCCCGCCAAGCAGGTGCCGGCCAGCCGGGTGGTGGCCGCGTTCGCACGCAAGCTGACCACCGAGCCAGCCCGCATCGACGACTTCGACGTGGAATCTCTCCGGGTGTTCTTCTCCGATAAAGCCACCGCCGAGGTGATTCACCAGGTGGCCGAGGCCGCCTTCTTTGACCGGCTCACCGAGACCAGCGGCCTGACCCTGGAACCGTGATCAGGAGCTTGCAAAACCGGGACTGGCTCCGATTCCGAGAGGTGCCTGTCCCAGGTTTTGAAAGCGGTTCTTTTAAGCCAAGGTCGTCAGTACGCAACCTCCATCCGGGCCAGGGCCAGTTCCGCCTTGGCCCTTAGCCGTTCCAGAATCCACAATCAGGTATCAATCTTCTCCTTCCACCTCGGAACCCAAGTCATGCGCATCCGGCTTGCCCTTTCGGCTGTTCCACCTTGGCGCCAACTGGGGCTGGCCCTTGCCCTGTTTGCAGCCGGTTCAGACCAAGCCTGGACCCAAGCCCAGGAACCGGTGGCTCAACCGCCCGCCCAGCCCCCCGTGATGGACCAGGCGGCCATCGACTGGCTGAACGCCGACGGTTCGGCCGCATTCGGCCGCTGGCTCACCGCGCAGCTTGCCGCCGACCCCGAACATCCGGAATGGCTCGACATGTTCGCCGATATCCTGCAAGGCAGCCGGCTGGGACCGGCCGATGGCTGGTTCAAGAAGGGGGTGGCCCAGAGCCGGTACACCTGGGACACCGTCAAGAACCAGTTCGACAACGACGGCGACGGCCGGATCAGCCGCGCAGAGTTTCCAGGCCCAGACACGTTCTTTCAGCGGCTGGATCGCGATGGTGATAAGGCGATCACGGCTTTGGACCTGAGCTGGCCGGAAAATGCCCTGTCTGATAGCCCGGGTGCGTCACTCTATTACCTGGCCGATGGGAACGGTGACGGCAAGGTGACGTTCCAGGAACTGGAGGCGGTTTTCACCGCGGCCGATCGTGATGGCCTGGGCTACCTCTCGCAAGACGACCTGCGTGCCCTCTTGCCCAACGATGCGCCGCCCCCACCCCCGCCTGCACCCAGCACGGCTGATGCGCCTCCTCCTGCGGCCAGGCCCAGCGGCCCCACCAAGGCCACCCTGGTGCGTGGCCTGTTCCAGCAAGAGATTGGTGCGCTCAAGGCCGGCCCGGGCGTGGGTGAGGCGGCCCCTGACTTCACGCTGAACCCGGTGAGTGGTGCCACCGGCTCGTTCAGTCTGTCGGCTCACATGGGCCAGAAGCCGGTGGTGCTCATCTTTGGCAATATCACCTGCGGGCCGTTCCGGAGCCAGGCCGGCAACATTGAAAAGCTGTACCACCGCTACAAAGACCAGGCCGAGTTCGTGATGGTCTACGTGCGAGAAGCGCATCCCACCGACGGCTGGCATATGCGGTTCAATGACCGCTACGGCGTGACGTTGGCCCAGCCCAAGACGATGGAAGAGCGCACGGCCGCGGCGCAACAGTGCCGCCAGAAGCTGGATTTCGACATGCCGTTTCTGGTCGATACGCTGGACGACCGTGTGGGCGGTACCTACAGCGGCATGCCCAGCCGCCTGTACGTGATCGACCGTGCGGGCAAGGTGGCGTACAAGAGCGGCCGCGGCCCGTTTGGCTTCAAACCGGCCGAGATGGAACAAACCCTGATGTGGGTGCTGGCGGAGCCAGCGTCGAAATGAGGGAGACCCTGCGCTGCCTGGTTTGCCACACACGAACGTAGAGGATTCGTATTCATTCAGCCGAATGCCGTAAAACCTTACCGCGAAGAGCAAGCTCTGGCGGTTCGTGAGAAGATCGAGGCGGCGCAGGGACCAGCAGATAATCTTCGCGAGCTAATCCTGACATGTACCAAGGCCAAGACGCGGCTCAGTGATCAGGCAACTCTGTGACCAAAACTTTGACCGCGAGATCTTACGAGGTCTTCTACGTTGCATGCCTGACGTAAATGTGGTTTGTATCCAAGATGTGGGGCTTTCGCAAACTGCCGCCCCCATCATTCTCGCCTGGGATTCCGTCGAACCGCGAATCCTGCTGACCCAAGCTAATGATTGCTCGTGTTCGTCAAGACGACTGGAAGGATATTTCGATGGCGGATCGCCAAGACAGGTTCTTCGATTGGCTATTGATCATTGGGCCTCTTCTCTTTTTGACCTCTTAATTACTGGAGCTACTGGCGCGGGATGAAAACCCGCGGCGCGAAGATCAGCTCATTCTCTCAGCCGAACCCTGGTCGAATCATGATCCTGCTTTGCATGGGGATTTTGTTGATACTTGCCGGGTTGGCACTTGTTCCACCCGTTCATGCCCGGCAATTGTATTTTCCGTTCTTGATGATCCTCTTCTTCCTTCCCCAGGCGTGGGGTCGCATTCAGTTTCATGAAAATGGCGTCTGGAGCCTCTTTCAACTACTTGGTTGGACCAGGTTGCATTCTTACACCTGGCACAAGGAAGGCCATCTGGCGCTCCGGTACGGTAGGAAACTCACGGACATGGTGCTCAAAATCCCTGAGTCTGACCGGCCGGCTATTGAGGCCTTACTGGCCGAGAAAGTTCCGCAGGCGCCAGAGCCTTCAACTTTCAGATAAGCCGAAGTCATATAGCCAGGCAAATGAGGTCCGTGCGGATCACGGCCTGTTGGCTCGTGGTCTGGCGCTGGAGGATGATCTTGAAATCCCAAGGCTTCATCCGGCATCGGCCGCCATCAGGAATGCAATTCCGTACCGGAGCGAAACCCCCAGCGCCGAGATGATCGCCGTGAGTAACCCAGGCCGCACCAGATGTGCGGCGGTAAGCCCCATCACGCTGGCCAGCAACAAGACTCCAGAGACCAGGTGGATTCCCTGCTGATGTTTCAGGAAATTCAGTGGCATCCATAGAATCGTGTATCCAGTTGCCCCGCCCGTCAGCCAGTACAGCGGCAGCCCCAGCAGCAACAGAGGCCCCAGCACCAAGCACACCACCGCCGTGCCCCGCCACGGCAAGACAGACGTAGAAACCAGATGAGAACCCACACCACTTACCAGGGTAATTCCGGTGAAGATGGCAAACCCCAGCGGCAGACGCCAGAGTGGGCTCAACAGCCAGAGCCAGTAAGCAAAGGCCGCCGTTAGTACCAGCAGGCCACGCAGGCTGACTTGCAATTTGGCTGGGCTCATGATCGTCAGGGCGTTCACCAATGGTAAACGCCCTGGACCTTGTTGGAGCTTCGTTCTGGCGGTGCGGCTCAGTTCTTCTGGAACGCCAGGCCGGGGTCGGTTGTGCCGCCACCGCCCGCCTGGAACGAGAAGTGGCTGGCGTCTTGCCAGGCCACCCGGCCGGCCAGTGGCTCGCCGGTGGCTGGGGCCAGCGTCAAGAGGCCGTTACCGCTGGTCGATTGCCCCTTGAGCTCGTGCGTCTGCCCCCCCTGGTTCACGGTCCAGGTGAAGGTGTTGTCGGCGTTCACCACCAGCGTAATCGTCTGGTTACTGGCGGGTGAGGCGGTCCAGGTGCCGGTGAGCGGGAACGCAGGAGCGGCGGGTGTCGCAACCGAGGTTGTGGCGGCGTCGGTGCCGGCCACTGCCGTGGCGTCTGCCGGCTGGGTGGCCGCCTTCTGGTGGCTCTCCAGTTCGGCCAGCAACTTGGCCGAAAGCGTGTCGCCAGGCGAGGCGGCCACCACCTTCTTGAACTGGGCCACCGCCGGGTCAATGAACCCCTCGGTCAGGTACAGGTAGGCCAGCATGAAGTGCTCGGCCGGGCCCGCGCTGGCCTGCTTCGCCGTGTTTTCCAGCGCCCTGAGTTGCGTTGTGAACGTTTCAGGGTTGCCGTACAGGCCAATCAGGGTGGTCCAGTCCCAGCCTGGGCCCACCGAAAGCACGGCATACAGCGACGTGGCGGCCTCGGTATACCGCTGCAAAGCGAACAGGGTCACGCCCCGGAACTGGTGCAGGGCCGGGTCATTGGGCACCTGCTTGATCGCCTGATCGACAAGCTGGAGCGCCTGGTCAAAATTCTGAGCCTTGAACGCGTCACGCGCCTGGTCAAATACCCCCATGGCCGCCTGCGTGGTGGTTTGGGTGCCTGCATCCTGGGCGGGCGTGGTATCGGTGTTAATCGGCAGGCTGTAGTCATACGGCACGGTGTAGTTGGCCACCACCGGCGTTACCATGGTGGAGTACGGGTTGGTGTACGGCCAGTAACCCCAACTGTTGTAAAGCGCAGAGCCCATGCCCCAGCTTGCCAGGCCCCAGCCCAGGCCCATGCCCAGGCCGGAGCCCCAGCCCCAGCCGCCCCAGTTGTTGCCGTGCCAGTAGCCGTTCACCCAGCCGTTATGGTAACCGGCGTAGTAGCCGCGGTTGCCCCAGCCGGCCCCACCCCAGCCGTTGTTCACACCGCCAAACCGGTTGGCGTTCACATTGACGTTGTTGAAGTTGGTCCGGTTGCCAAGGTTGTTGAAGTTGCCGCGATTGCCGCCCCCGAACTCACCGGCCGGTGGCCGCTGGCCGAATGAGCCGGCGCCGATGTTGGCACGGTTTCCCATGTCAATCCGGGGCGCAGCCGCGGCTCCCCCCATGCCCACGCCTCGCGCACCGGCCATGCCGCCATAGCCGGGATGGTACCCTCCGCCGCCGGCAAAGCCACCCCCGTAGCCGCCCCCACCGGCAGGCCGGTAGCCACCACCCCCATAGCCACCACCGGCGGGCCGGAACCCACCACCGCCATAGCCGCCGCCGCCGTAACCACCCCGGAAGCCGCCGCCGCCGCCACTGAATCCACCCCGGAAGCCGCCGCCACCGCCGCCGCCCCGAAACCCGCCACCGCCACCACCGTGGAAGCCCAGGCAAGGCGCGGCCGTTACCACAAATGCCAGCGGCACCGCCAGCGTGTATTTACGAATCCATCGGTTCATGATCCAAACTCCACGTCGATCTCTGGGTTGTCCTGGTCAGTCTGTTGCCGATTGATCTGTCTGAGCCGCGCCAGCCAGTACTGGCCTGTGCTGCGGCTTGCTTGGGCTTGGTCCCAGCTTGCTTACTTGGCGGGTTCCACGGGCGGCCGGGTGATCTGGTGTTGCTCACCGGCCGGCAACGCCTGGTCGGCCACCGAATGATCGAGCACGGCCAGCCGTGCATTGTGGCTGCTGGCGTGGGTCAGGACGTGGGTGGCCGTCACCCGTTCTCCCTGCGCATCCACGCCCGAAGATTTGATCACCCATTGATCGGGCCCGGTTGGGAACCAGAACTCTTCGGAAAATCCACCGTTGGAGTCAAACACCCAGCCCCTGATCTGGCCCAGGGTGGGATCAAAGCCAATCCGGTGGGTGCCGGTGAGCACCGGTTTCCCCTGCACCGTGACCGTGAACGGACGCACCAGGAACCGCCGCCGGTTGGCATCGTCCCAGGCCCCCTTGTAACGCACCACGCCGGCCGGTCCCTCGTCGATCCAGTCGCCCAGCAGCCATTCCAGCTCGGCCAGGCGGTTGTCGGCGTTGGCCGGCAGCTCAGGGGCCGAGAACTCACGGGCCTCGGCCGTCTGCCAGTGCTGGTTCCGCTTCACATGCAGGGCGTGGTACCGGTTGGTGCGTGAGGCCCCCTCTTTGGTGGTGATGGTGGTGGTGCCGGTTTCCACCGCCACATCGGGCGTGATTAACCGCAGTTCGTCCACGGTCGATTTGACCTTGAGCCCCGGCTCGGCGCTGAACACCTGGCTGAAGCGCTGACGGATGGCGTCGGCACCCTCCAGCAGCACGCCTTCAGGGTCATAAACCCGGGCATCGGGCGTGAACAGGGCGGTCACGGCTGCGGCGTCGGCCGCATTGAACGCCAGGTCATATTGGCCAATCAGTTGCTTCAGTTCGGCATCCGGCTGGGCGGCCCCGGCGGCCGTTGCCTGAGCCGGCACCTGCCGTGCCGATGGCTGGCTGAGAGCCTGAACGCGAACCTGTCCCTGTCCCTGAATCTGTACCTGCGTCTGTGCCATGAGCCGGCTCTCGGCCGCCGGTACCAGCATGGGTAAGATCACCAACCAGCCACGTTTTCGCATGATCGCTTGTTCCCCGCTTCTGCGCCCTTTGGGTTTGGCCGGATTCTGGTTCCGGCACCGTGGGCGTGGTTTGCGAATTGGTCGTTTGCCGCTCCAGACCCCCCCCAGGATCGAGCATACCCGATCTGGTGGGTAAGGCCATGCCGTGGGCCCCTGGGGTTTCCAGGGATTCTTCAGCAAGGCTAGCAGGAATCGCGGCAAAGCCTGATAATTCCTATGGCTGCAGGTCAAGAGCTTCATTCGCTTGTCCCTGGTCTGGCCGATGGTCTCTTTCTTCACTACGCACTGCCGAGTACCGAATGGCTAGCAATCCCACCGATCTGTATACCAGCAAGATGGGCGCGGTTCCCCTGTCCGATGAGCGTGACGCCCAGATGATCCTGCAAAACTCGGTCCTGGGGCTCTGGGAGATTGTGAATAACCTGACCCGGCTCAAGCCCACGCACACCTGCCACTACCGGGTGACGATTTTTGGCTCGGCCCGTTGCGAACCGGGCACCCTGACCTATGAAAAGACCCGCAAGATTGCCCAGGCCTTGGCCGGCATGGGGTGCGACATTATTACCGGCGGCGGCCCTGGCCTGATGCAGGCCGCCAACGAAGGGGCCATGGCGGCCGGCGCACCAGAACATAACCGCTCGATCGGGATCCGGGTCGATCTCCCGTTCGAACAGGGGGCCAACTCGTTCGTCCAGATGGCCTTCACCCACCGCACGTTCTTCACCCGCCTGCACCACTTCGTGCTCTCGTCTGATGCCTTCATTGTCACGCCTGGTGGCATTGGCACGCTGCTGGAGCTGAGCATGGTCTGGCAATTGCTTCAGGTCGGCCACCTCAAGAACGTCCCCTTGATCCTGGTGGGCTCAATGTGGCCCTCGCTCATTGAATGGGCCAGAAATAACATGGTGGATGGTGACTTCCCCATGGCCACCACCGAGGACATGAAGGTGCCGATTTGCGTGGAACATTCCGACGAGGCCATTGCCATTATCCAGGCTCATCGCGAGGAATGGCTTCAGCGGAACTGCGATGCGCCACCCACCTATCTGGAACCGGCCGACGAGATGTTCCCGCCTAGCGGAAACTGAAACGCGAGGTCCCAACCCCCTTCGGCCCCTCAACCGAGTTCATCGTCCAGGTTGCCCGTGGAGCGCACCACCTGGACCACTCGCTCAATGGCCTGGTCAATCTCTGGCTCGGTGGTAAACGCCCCCAGGCTGAACCGGATCGAGGCTCTGGCCAGGCTTTCGGCCACGCCCATGGCCAGCAAGGTGGCCGAGCCCTGGGTGCTGCCGCTGGCGCAGGCCGAGCCCAGCGAGGCGTACACCCCCGCCAGGTCGAGCTGGATCAGCAGCGCATTGGCGTCCAGTCCCGGAAACCCCAGCATCAAGGTTTGCGGTAACCGCTGGGACTCGCTGGCCGGGCCGTGGCGGATCACGGCCTGGCCAGGTCCCACCCCGGCCCGGATGCCCGCCTCGAGCCGGTTGCGCAAGGCCACCATCCGCTCGACCCGGGCCGGCTGATCAGCCCGCCACCGCTCCAGGGCCGCCGCCAGCCCTACCGCCAGGGCCACCGGTGGCGTGCCAGGGCGCAAGCCACGCTGCTGGCCACCGCCCAACAGCAACGGTTCCAGCCGGGTCCCTTTCCGCACCAGCAA
The DNA here is from genome assembly GCA_903926465.1 of uncultured Planctomycetales bacterium. Lineage (GTDB taxonomy): Bacteria > Planctomycetota > Planctomycetia > Isosphaerales > Isosphaeraceae > CAIYJE01. The sequence continues at coordinate 35,550 of CAIYJE010000177.1, read as the reverse complement.
CAGGCCGATCCCCTGGGGGCCATGGAACTTATGCGCACTGGCCGCCAGGGTTGCTACTCCCAGTTCATGGAACGAGATCGGCACCCGCCCCACGGCTTGAACCGCGTCGGTATGAACCAAAATTCCCCGGTCTCCCAGGGTGGCCGCCAGCTCGGCCACCGGCTGAAGGGCGCCCGTTTCATTGTTGGCCAGCATCAGCGTGGCAAGTTGGGTGGCACTGGTGCACGCCGCCAGCAGGCTTTCCAGCCCAACCGTGCCATCGGCCTGGGCCTGGGCCTTGGTCGCCACCCACCCAGGCAGCCGCTCCACCAGTTCGGCCACGGCCGGATGCTCAAACGGGCTGCAGACCAGGTGCCCGGGGCCGCCAGTGGCCATGGCCAGCCCGCGCACGGCCAGGTTATTGGCTTCGGTACCGCCCGAGGTGAAAATCACCTCATCGGGCTTAGCCCCCAGAATTTCGGCCACCGTGCGTTTGGCCTGGTCCCAGGCCCGCCTGGCTGCCCGCCCAGCCCCGTGCCGGCTTTCTGGGTTGCCGCCAGCCAGCCAGTGGGGCCGCATCGCCTCCAATACGGCCGGGTCGAGCGGGCTGGTAGCGTTCTGGTCGAGGTCGATCGGTTGCATGAAACGAGAAACCATGGCAGGCTGGACAGACTTGAAAAGAGTGTGTGATCCGTCTTGCGCTTCGCTCACGCTCCAGTCTCCATCTTACCCGTCCGGCCGTCAGGTAGGCGATTTTTGCATGGAAAGGCGGAGTTCATGAGCAGGGTTCACGCACACCCGGGGTTCCCGCTTGACCGTCGCGCGTTTTTAGTGGCCGGCAGCCTGGGCGTTTGTGGACATCTGGCCTCGGCTTCGCCCGTGCGTTCCCTGGCCAGCCAAACCCAACCGGCCCGGTCTACCATTTTGATCTGGCTTAGCGGGGGCGCGTCTCATATTGACACCTGGGACATGAAGCCCAAGGCGCCTGCCGATTTCCGGGGCGAGTTTCAACCGATTGCCACCTCGGCACCGGCCATCCAGCTTTGCGAGCATCTGCCCAGGCTGGCCAAACAGGCCCACCACCTGGCGATTGTCCGGTCCCTGGGCCACGCGGATCAAGGGACCGGCGACCACCACGCCGGCTATTATTACAACCTGACCGGGCACGCCCCAGACCCCAGCTTCAAGGCCCTGCTCAACGATCGGAAGCCCGAGGTTGAAGACTGGCCGTTTCTGGGCAGTGTGGTTGCCGCCAAGCGGCCGCCGCACCCGTACCTGCCGCAGCCGATCACCCTGCCGCAAAAGCCAGGAGCGCCCCAGTACACCCGCCCTGGCCAGTTTGCCGCCCGCCTGGGCGTGCAGTATGACCCCGCCTATGTGCTGGGCCAGCGTGATAAGCCGCTGGAGTTCGCTGCCCCGGCGCTGGCGCTGCAGGGACCGGTTACGGTGGAACGGATGACCTCGCGCCGGTCGCTGCTGGGCATGATTGAAGGGGCCGTGCGCCAGTTCGATCGCACGGCCAGATCAACCGGCTACTCGCTCTTGCAAGACCAGGCCTTCTCGCTCTTGGGCTCGCCGAGGGCCCGCAATGCCTTTGATCTGAGCCAGGAACCCGAAGCCCTGCGTAGCCGGTACGGGGCCACCGTCAACGGGACCAGCCTGCTTTTGGCGAGGCGGCTGGTGGAGGCGGGGGTGCCGTTTGTCTCGGTGTTCTGGATGGAAGATCCCAAGCTCGACAGCCTGTGTAAAAGTGGTGGCGGCTGGGATACCCACGGCAATAACTTCAACTGCCTGAAGGACCACCTGTTGCCGGAATTCGATCAGGGTTTCTCCACCCTGATCGAAGATCTGAACGACCGGGGCATGCTGGAAAGCACCCTGCTGATGGTGAACAGCGAGATGGGCCGGAACCCCCGCATTGGCGACGTGCGCTCGGGCGGCAAGTCGGGCGCGGGCCGAGATCACTGGACCAAGTGCATGTCGGTCCTTTTGGCTGGCGGCGGCATCCAGGGGGGGCAAACCTACGGCAGTTCCGACCATATTGCCGCCTATCCGGCCGACCTGCCCGTGGGCCCCGAGGATATTGCGCGCACCCTGTATCACGCCATGGGGATTGAAGACCTCAAGATGATCGACCGCCTGGGCCGGCCCTTTGACCTGATGCCCGACGGCGAGCCGATCCGGGCCCTGTTCGGCTGAGGAATTCATAAAGATGGGTCCATTGCGTCCCTGCCGTCCATGCAAACCGGCACCGTGCTGGTGCCTTGAATGGACCTGATGGACCGGCGAACGGCCTTCCTGCAATTCGGCTGAAAGGTTTCTCTTTTTACTTCGTGGCCGGGGCCGCCGGCTGAATACTCTTCAAGAACCCAATCAAGTCGGCCAGATCCTGATGTGAGAGTGCTTTCTCCAAACCTTCGGGCATGAGTGACCGGCCAGTCGACGCAATGGCCTCAATCTGCGGCCTGGCAATCACGTCGGTCACGTTGCCGGCCCGCTTCAGGGTGACAGCGCCCGGAGTTTCGCTGGCAATCAGGCCCGTGAAGATCCGGCCATCGGTGGTGGCCACGCTGTAATCCAGGTACTGTGGCAATACCTCGCGATTGGGGTCAATGATATGCACAATCAGATCCTCGGCCGTGCGACCAACCACTGTCGCCAGGTCAGGGCCAATCGCTTCCCCCTGCCCCTCAGCCTTGTGGCACGGAGCGCACGCTTTCTGGAACAACCCGCGCCCACTCGCCGGTTGCCCCTCCAGCGCCAGGGCCGGCTTGAAGCTGGCAATCACCGCCGCCCGATCACTCTGAAGCTCGCCGCCAAACAACTTGGCCGCACGCGCCTGGATCTGTGCATTGGCATGTTCCAGCAGCCCTTTGCGGCGGGTGGGCTCAAGGGCGCCAGCGGGCACCTGCTTGGCCTCTACCGCGTCTAGCAGGGCGTTGAGCCGTTCAGGCCGAGCCAGCAAAACTTCCACCGCCTCACGCTGGGTCCCCGGGCTGATCGCCTTCCAACGCTCAATCACCGCCGGGCCCACACGCGGGTCGGCCTGCTCACCCAGAGCCCGAAGCGCGGCCATTTGCAGCTCGGTGGGCTGGCGTGCGTCCAGCAGCTCGGGCAGCGTGGCCATGGTGGTTTCCAGCGGCCCCAGCCCCACAATCTGAATCGCATCCACTCGGGCCGAAAGCTCAAGTGAGTTGTCGCTCGCCTGCTGCGCAGCCTCTGCAAACGCCGTTGTCAGCTCTGGACGCGGAGATTGAGACACCAGGGCCCGCAGCGATTTGCCGGCCCGCTGTAAGCCACGCCCCAGACCACGGATCAATGCGTGCCTGGATCTGGAATCTACGGCGGTATCGGACGCCCAGCCCAGGGCCAGTTCCACGTCAGACACGCTGCCCCCGGCGCCAATTAACTCGGCCAGGCTCTGAGCCATTCCCCGGCCCTCGGCCGAGGGCGGCGTCAGGCCCAGCACCGCTTTGAGCAAGCTGGTCGCTTGAGTACCGGCCGCACTCGCATACACAGCCAGGCGGGTCCAGGGGTCGGTCGCATCCCGTTCCAGAATGGCGAGCTGTTCCCGCAGCGGCCGATCGGGCGTTACCGCCATCGATCCCAGCGCCAGCGCCACCTGGAACCGCACGCCGGCGTCTGGGTCGGTGGCCAGGCCTGCCACGCGATCTTCCAACGCTCGGCCGGGTGCCTTCAGCGTTCGGAACAGGGCCGCCACTTGCTGCCTGACATGAGGATTGGAATCTCGCACCGTGGCCAGCAGATCCGCATCACTCAGCGCACCCAGGGCCGCCAGCGTCCAGAGTGCATGCACCCGCCCCTGCGGCCGCTTGGCCTGCGTCACCTGGTTCCGTACCAGCGCAATCGCCGCCGGATCTCGCCGTTCCAGCAGTAATCGCTGAGCCGTTTCTCGCCACCAGGCGTCAGGATCGTCTAGCAGGCTCGCCAGCTCGGCGCTGGTGGCCTGGCTCAGGTGAGGCGCAGGCCGGCGTTGGAAGCTCTCGGGCAGAAGCTCGTACAGCCGCCCCTTGTCACGCCCGCTGGTCAGGTCGAGGTGCTTCTTGATCGGTTCGGGGATCGAGAACGGGTGCTCGATCGTCTCTCGATACATATCCAGGATCAGCAAGGTGCCGCTGGGGGTGTTCACAAAATTGACCGGCCGGAACCAGTTATCGGGCGACGCCAGAAACTCCACGTTCTGATCGGCGCGGGTGGCCTGAAACTCGGCCCCCCGGGCTGCCAGAAGCTTGCGGTGTACCAGGTTGGCCCCTACATCGCCAATGAACGCGTTCCCCTGGTATTCGGCTGGATACGCGGTGCCTCGATAAATGGTGACGCCGGTGGCCGAAGTGAAGAAGCCGGCGGCGAACCGCTCGGTGGGGGCCAGCTTGGCCAGCATCTCGGGGTCGGCCACTCGCTGGCGGGTCCGCACCACCCGCCAAGGCTCAGGCGCACTGATCCGGAACACGGGGGCGGCCGGCCCCTCCACGGCAATGTCTTGGATGACCGAAGGCACCGTGAGCGCTGGGTTACTGGCCAGGTCGCCCGGCTCAAGCACAATCTGGCGGATGTGGTTGCTGTTATTGCAGGTGAAGCGGTGGCCCCAGTCATCAAACGCGTGGCCGAACTGGCCGCCGCCGGCAATCGCCTCAAACGCCGAGCCGTCAGGGCGGAACCGGAAGTCCTGGCCCCGGACCGAGACCAGCTTCTGATCGGGGTGGGTTCGGTTCTGGATCTCGCCGCCGTTGCTGCTGGAGGTGCCGTAAATCCAGCCGTCGGGGCCCCAGATCAGGCCGTTGACCAACCCTTGGACATTCTGGGTACCAAAGCCGCTGAACATCACGCGCTGGAGGTCGGCCACGCCGTCGCCATTGGTATCTTTGGCGTAAATAATATCCGGCGCCACCGTGATAAACACGCCGCCATCCGACGCCAGCACTCCGGTGGGCCAAGAGAGACCGTCTGCAAAGACCGTGCTCTTGTCAAACGTGCCGTCGCCGTTGGTGTCTTCCAGCCGCCGCACGTTGCCCGTGGGCGAATTCTCTGGGTAGGGATACCCGCGCATCTCCACCACGTACAGCCGGCCATCGGCGTCATAGCAGGCGCTCACGGGATCGGTCACAAGCGGTTCGGCGGCCGCCAGGCTCAGCCGGAACCCCGGCTGAATCTGGAACGACTTCAAGGCCTGGTCCGTGGACATCGACGGAATCCGGGGCAGCTCCCTGGCCAGGTCGTCATCATCGCCCGGCACGCCCGCCAGCGCCAGGCTGCCACTTACCAGGCCGATCAGTAGCCAACGCCCGTTCCGCAACCGCCCGCAGCTCTTGGCTCTCATCCCCGGATCGCTCCCTACCATGTGATCACCGCGGCTCCTCAAGAATCCATGCCGCCGCGCTTCCGTGCTTCACCGATTCCAAGACTCACAGTCTACAGCATTGGTTCACGCCTGGGTAAACTCCAAAAGGAAGACTGGCCCAATCGGCTTCGCGCGGCCAGTTTCCAGTTTGGCGAACCCAGACCAGGTTTCTCAGGCCATCCCCCAAGGGTCCGACTTATGATTGCCAGGTTCGCCCGCCACGCCTGCCTTGTGGAACTGGCGTTTTTGTTGGCCTGGTTCCAGGCCGGGCCCACCCAGGCGCAAGAGCGGTTGCCGCGTGAAAACTTGCTGCTTTTCCACGGGCCAGGCCATGTACCGCAGCCGGTTCACACCATGGCCGACTGGCAGCACCGCCGCGCTGAGATTGTTCAGGGGATGAACCAGGTGATGGGGCCCTTGCCCGGCCCAGAGAAGCGTTGCGACCTGGACCTGAAGATTGTGTCCGAGATCGATTGCGGTACCTACCTCCGCCGGTTGATCTCTTATGAGTCTGAGCCTGGCGGCCGGGTGCCGGCCTACCTGCTGGTCCCCAAGGCGGTACTGGAACCAGGCCATACGCCGGCCAAGGCGGTGCTGGCCCTGCACCCCACCGATGACGTGGTGGGGCATGGCGTGCTGGTGGGACTGGGCGGAACCCCCTACCCGGCCTACGCCAACGAACTGGTGGAGCGCGGTTTTGTGGTGCTGGCGCCCAGCTACCCCCTGCTGGCCGCCTATCAGCCAGACATCAAGGTTTTGGGCTGGCAAAGCGGCACCCTGAAGGCGGTGTGGGACAACCTGCGCGGACTGGACCTGCTTGACTCACTTCCTTATGTCAAGCATGGGAACTACGGCGTGATCGGCCACTCGCTGGGCGGCCATAACGCCGTGTTCACCGCCGTGTTTGATGACCGGCTCAAGGTGGTGGTCTCCAGTTGCGGGCTGGACTCGTTTCTAGACTATTACCAGGGCAACGAGGCCGTTTGGCAACCCGAGAAGGGCTGGACCCAAACCCGGTACATGCCCAGGCTGGCCGACTATCGAGGCCGCCTGGCCGAGATCCCGTTCGACTTTCAAGAACTGATTGGAGCCCTGGCGCCCCGGTTCGTGCTGATTGTGGCGCCGCTCAAGGACAGTAACTTCCAGGCCGCCAGCGTGGACAGAATTGTGCAGGCGGCCCGGCCTGTGTTTCGGCTGTTTGGCCAGGAAAACCACCTGCGCCTGGAGCATCCCGACGGCCCGCATGACTTCCCACCCGCCATGCGGGAACAGGCGTATGAATTGCTAAATTCTGAGCTCTGAACAGAGCCCGGAACGTGAGTGACGGGGCAGTCTTTGTGGTATGCCTTTTGTCTGGCGTCTGGTCTGAACAGAGCCCGGAACGTGAGTGACGGGGCCGTCGTTTGCTGGTCTGATCCCAATTGCGTTGGGGTAATCTTTCTGGTTTCAACAGCGTCTCATTGCCGGGGCATCCTTCTGGACTGATCCCAATCTCGCAGGTCTGAACAGTCAGGCAGCCAGATTGCCCCGACGTTCACGTTCCGGGCTGTATTCGGTCCGGATTGGGTTCGGTTGGAAACACGGCCATCGGTTCGCCTTGTTCATAAACCACATACTTGCAGGCTCTTGCCCGTGCTGCTTCATCCCAAAGGTATTCTGTACTGCCATCATGCGTCCATCGAACTCGCTTCGGCTCTTCCTTGAACGTCAGCCGGAGTTGCCGACTCGACCACGCTTTGAGAACCATCAGGACGGGTACCGGCTTCAGACTGGGTGTGGTGATCACAATATGCGCATGATTGGTTCGCACCTGAGCAGCGTGGAGTGCCCAGTCGCGATAATGAGCGACCTCTTGAATCGCAAGCCGCACACATTGTCGACGTGGTTCATCAAGCACGTACTCAGGTTGACGCATCTGGGATCGAATGACTTGTTCACGTCGTGAGTTTGTCGGAAGAGTGGGCGTGTCGAAAATGTTGTGCGACTTATCGACCGAACCAGGTTCTCGACCGTGTAACCAAGTGCCGTATGTCGAGAAAGTTAAGAAATAAGCCAGCGGTGACTGGAACATGCCTCCCTCTGATAGAGAATAACCAGAGACAGCAAAACTGCCCGATCGCAGATTCAATCCGATCAGAAAGACAGACCCGACGCAATTGGGATCCGTCCAGAAAGTTGCCCCGTCACTCACGTTCTGGGCTCTGTTCCGACCAGGAAAACTATCTGAACACAGTTTAAATCTAGCCAGCAAAGCCTGCCCCGTCACTGACGTTCTGGGCTCTGTTCCGACCAGAAGCCAGCTGAAAGAGGCGTCTGTCTGATTGACGTTCACTCATCCAGTAACTGCTTGATGACACCCATGAGCAGCGGCTCCACCGAGGGGTCTACCAGCGAGGCGGTGGGTCCGGTTTCATACCCACCCTCAGCGTACGAAACCGTGGTGCCAATGTAGCCGGGTCCGTAATCACCATAGGCCGCCATGGCCACGAACAGGTCGGGGCGCATGGCCTGGGCAGCCAGCTGATACTCCACGAACAACTCACCAGGCAGGTGCAGCACCCGCGCCTGACCCAGCCGCAGGCAAGAGATGTCAATCGTGTCGCCCGCCTTGCAACGCCTGAGCCACACCAGGTCATTGGCCGCCCGGCCCCGCTGCTGAGTGGTGGCCGCCGGGTTCTCTAGCTCGGCCAGCAGCTTGGCCTCGTCCAGGTGCAGGCCCACCGGCAGCGCCACCGGGACCGACTTCCAGCCCAGGTCGGCGGCCGTGATTGGACTCTTCTGGGTCGCCTCCCAGGCCCGCTTCATGCCGTCGGCCACCCGATCGGCCAGGATCTGACGATTCTCGTGCGCTCCATCATTCCACTTGCCCGCACCAATATTGCCGCCCGCACCATCAAAGTGAATGTGCGGAATTCCCGTGGCTTTCTGGCGATCCTCTCGCGCAATCCCCGGAAAGTCCGGGTTCGCCTGGCCGGTGCGGTAATAACTTTGCGGGTGCGTGGCGTAATAGGTCATCGCCACAATCGGCGTCTCGCCATCCCACAGGCTGATCAGCTTGAGCTGCGGGTCTATGGTGCCCACCGGCTTGTCCCGGATCTCTGGATCGGCACACGCCGTGTACCGGACGTGCTGAACCTTGCCATCAGGCCCCAGAATCCGTCGGTTCGAGGCCACCTTCTCCACCTCGGCCTGGCCCACACCAAAATGAGTCACCGGCCGGGCCTCTTTGACCGCGGTTTGCACCGCCTTGGCCGTGCGCTCGATGACCACACGGACAAACCGATTATCAAATAATTCATGATTGATGCCATAATCGGCCAGCAGCCGGTTGGCCGAAAAATCACAATGAGGCGCATCATGCTGGTGCAGCGTGTGCACGTTCACCCGGTCGACGCTGGTACCGGCCGCCTTGGCCAAGGCCTGGCGAAATGCCACCTGCCCATCATTGCCAATCCCAATCCAATCCACCGCGCACAGCACAATGGGCCGACCATGGCCCACCAGCACCAGCCCCCGACAGCTCAGCGGGACGGCCACTTCCTTGTTGGGATCATACGCCAACGGGCTGCCTATCGGCGGCGAGGCATCTACCGCGAATAGCCCAACCTTCAAGGGTTGCTCAGCCCGCGCGTCTACGGCCGATAGGCCCAACGCACCCAGAACAGCCAGGACCCGCAGCCCGTAAATCATCAGTCGTGGTGACATGTCAGGACCAGCTCCCGAGGAATGTTCTGGAGGCGATTTTCAAACCTGGGATAGGCACTTCGCAGACGTGGAGCCAGTCCCGGTTCTGAAACGGCTTCTTAACAAAGGTGTGGGCTGCCCCAAAGCCAGGGCAATTCCATCTCCCTGACAATGCCCAGACCGGCGCCGTAAAACAAGGGTCTGTTGCGGTGCACCGTGGCGAGACACACCACAGAGCCAGGCGGTTCAGCGGAAATCCAAGCCCCAGGCGTGCGTTTTGAAGTTGCGTTTCCTGGGGTTTTGCTGGGCAAGGGGCCGGAAATCAGAGCCCGACGCGGTTGGCCAACGTAACGGTCTCCCTATTAGCCCGACGCGTGAGCGAAGGATTCCGGGCCGTGGTTAAGGCACGCTCGGCCAAGGTAACGGCTTCCCTATTAGCCCGCCGCGTGAGCGAGGGATTCTGGGTCGGGGTTTTGGGGGGCGCTCGGCCAAGGTAACGGCTTCCCTATTAGCCCGACGCGTGAGCGAGGGATTCTTATCTGATACGAGCCCGAAGCGTTCTCGCGAGTGGATCTCTTGGGGCTTCTCTTTGCTTGGGCCGCAACCTTTGATCAACAGACATTCTCGAAGAATCCCTCGCTCACGCGTCGGGCTAACAGGAATACCCCGTCGGCTGATATTTTGCGGGCTTTGGCCCCCAAAGCCCCCATTCCCACCACCGCCAGCACGCGGGTTCAACGTCAAAGTGGACTTATGCCTATTCTGCTGAACGGCCTTGAATTTCAATCGATTGCTGCTGGCCCGCAGGTCGAAGGTTCCGGCCTGTCCGGCCCGCGTTTGCACGGGTACTTCATGCCTGAAAAATTTTCCAAGATTTCAAGAGGGTAGGACCGTAGTTGTCCTACCCCCCTGGGTAAGGTAGGGGCAAGCGTATCGGCCTGATCCTGTCTGGAGGCCCTCCATGCCCGACAAAGAAGTGGTTTTGAGACTCGTCTGCGAGGGGGGCGGCTCAGACTTTCACCGAGAGAAGAACGCCGCCGGCCAGTGGGAGATCTACGAAGCGGGTTGCAGCATCGATCGTGATGAGAAAGATAAGGAAATCTGGCACCACTGGAAACGCGGCCCATTCAAAACCCTGGACCAAGCCTTGTACTCTCTGTTCCCATGCGGGAGCTGGGTACTGCTCTCCGCCGTGGAAGTTCATCCCGCCTACCAGGCCCGGCTCTGGGATTTGTACCTGGAGGAAAAGCCGAACTTCCAGGCCGACAACGGAGACTGTTTTCAACACACAGAGCGCTACTGGCTGAACGCCTGCGGATATGCCCAGGCTTAGCAAGATGGCGCTGGTACCCAGTGCAAAACAAAACCACACGCGGATTTCGTCCCCAGAATCTCCCAGTTTTCCCAAAGGCCTATCCATGCCTGCCCTCTGCATGACTAAACGCCCGTTTATGTTTTACGAGCCTTGATGCACGCATGCAGTGGCTTCCGCCAGGGGTGTTGAAGGCGGAAAAGTTCAAAAATTTTAAGTCCTTGATCTGGATGGCGTTGCGATGAAAAAGCGGCCCCGTTGGGGCCGGTTTGCGCATTTTCTTGTTCGTTTTTGGGCGTCAGGCGCATCTCAAAAGAAAGGCCTCTCACCAATGTGGTCACCCACCGGGGCCGGTTGGTGCTTCCAGCCTAGCCCGGTAAGGCTCACCCCCCAAGCGTGACAGGTGTTCAGGGTAGACCTCGGCCGGGGTCTGTTCCCGTTCTTCGTCAGGTGTTGAGAACCCTTGCTCAGGCTTCGGGCCATGAGGAGTAAACACACAAGGCCCAAGTGTTCCGCGCACATGATTTGGGCTTGTCGGGCAGGGAAGCCCTCGCGGACCAGCCTGGCTGATTCATGCACATTTTGGCTGAATTGCTTGCTTGAACACCAGAAAACCTGAAAGCAGGATTCTGAAGGGAAACTCACATGAACAATGACGAAATTGTGGATGTCGAATGCCCGAATTGTGGGAATGATTGCGAGGTGGCGGCCAGTAAACTGCCCACCAAGGTCGGTTGCCCGTCGTGTCGCACGGTATTTCTGGCCGAACCCGTGGGCGAGGCCAAGCCTTGGTACCTTGAACCCGTCATTCTGGGCGCGATCGCATTCTGTGGATTCGTGCTTCTGGGCTTCATGGGATATGTGATCTCAGACTCAAGGTCTAAAGCTCGAAAAGCCGAAGTCCGTGCGATCAAAGCCCAAGGGGATTCTCAATTTGAACTGAACCCACGCGAAGCTCTGACAGCTTATGACACGTTTCTGAAAAAGGCTCAGGAATATCGGGCTGACCCCGTGTTCCGATCTGCCATCCAGGAGGCTCAATCGAAGAAGCAACAACTTGAGAACAATCTCAAAGCGGAACTGGAGCAAGAAGATAAAGAGGCCCGCCAACGTGAGGTTCTAGCGCTCAAGGAGAAATTGCAGTCTGAAGCACAACAACAAGAACGGGAACAAGAGAAACAAGAACAAGAGGAATTGTTGAAGGTTGTCCGGGAAAAGAAGGATGAACGGAACCGGCTTGCCAGGTTCGAGGCAAAGGTTTCTGGTGGCGCGTTCCTGATCAAAAAGTTGGGAAACTCAGAGATCCAGCGCGGGTTGTCAATCATCGTTCTCGCTGCCGAGTTGTCCGATGGAACGGACCTGACAGACGCCTATGTCAAGAGCCGTAAGTTCCCCGAAACCTGGTCATCTGACAAGCAACGCGAGGAGATTCTTGAAGACCGAGAGTTTATTGATATCGCCAAGAAAGGGTTTGTTGACAGTGTCAAAACCGATATTGATGGCAAATATGAGCTCAAGCTCAAGGGCGGGAAGTACGTCTTTTACTCAATGTATACCACGGAATTTGGGCTCGTTGAATGGCTGGTTCCGGTGGCTATTCTGAGTTCGGAGGATGTCAAACTGGATTTCTCAAACTCCAACGCCACCTTCATCCTCAACAAGGGAGATGATGACTAGCGTATGACAACGAAGGCCCCAATTCGCCGGCCGCGTGAGCGAGAACGCAAAGACGGCTCGCCAAGCCGGCGGTTATGCCTCCCCTGCCCGCTCCTCAGTCCGTGGTCGCGGCCCCGCCCCGTGGGTCGGAATGATCGCTGCCTGTGTGGAAGCGGCAAGACGATCAAAGCCTGTCACCTGCGGAGGCAAGCCCCGGGTTTTGCCATTGCCGGCTGGGCTGAGCTTGGTTTTGCCGGGTGAGAGATTGTCAGTGGTTCACCTGGTATGATCGGCGTGTTCTGCTGCCGCAGATTTCTGGGATCCAGAAAGGATTCACGGCCATGAGTCAGCCTCGATTTCAAATTGTCAGCCAAGATATGGGCGGGTGGGTTCGGTTCTTTCTGGTCAGCGGAGAGCCCACTGGCGAACTGGGGCCGTTCCTGTCTCAGTGCCTCACGCAGTGGATGCGTGAACATCCAGACTGCCGCGTGCGGTTGATTGTGCCCATGTCCAGTAACGGCGATACGTCCGAACTGCACGCCTGGTACGATCGCACGATTTTTCCAGATAGCAGCACGATGCCCAGGCCCGTAACTTTGTCTGAGCCTGGTTGAAAATTGGCCGGTTCCTCGGCCACTCTATTTCGTTCCACCCGCACGCTCGGCCCAGACAGAACCCCGGTCTCCCCCAACCGATGTTTGGAAAAATGAGCCACGCAAGGCTAGCACGGGTTGCTGTCCGCGGTCCCTTCTGGAGAAGGTCCCTATGCCAACGCAGCTTCGCAAAATGTCGGACCTGCTAAAGGAAATGGCCGAGCTTGCGTTCAAAGACCGGAAGTCACCACCCACGGTCCAAGCCATGAGCGTGGCGCTGCTGTACGCGCACATTGCCTGGAACGAATCGGTGGGTCTGAAGCCCGCACGCGAGTTTCCTGCCAGATCCTTCAAGGAGCTGGAAGCCGCGAACCCGCACTTTTGGGATGAGTTCAAATCCACCGATCTCGACTACTACGTGAAGGCAATGTCACTGCAACGTCACCGCAATATGGGGCTAACCGGCGTGATTACTGCCCCCACATGCAGCCAGTGTGTCTCAACCGACTGAATGCCGTGCGAGTTTCTTTAGCCGTTCGACGCCGATGGGTTCTTCTGCCTGCAACGGAACGACAGCCCAACGCTTGGCATGAAGAGACGTTATCGCTTCAATCTGGGCAAGTTCATTTGTCGCGCGTTGGCGCATCAGAGCCGAAGTTGGATTTGCCATTGCCAAGCTGTTGTTAATGATCCACGCCCAAGGTTCAATGTTAGCGCGGCGAAGGTCGCTTTGCAGTCCGGCAGCCTCAAGCACCGGTGTGTTTTCAGCAAGGGTAACGATCAGGACTTTGGTTTGGTTAGCATCCTGCAACTGCATCATTGGCGTCGTGAAATGCATGCCGCTTGCGCCCAGTTGCCGTGCCGTCTCGCGGTGATAAGCACCAGTTGCATCAAGCAATAACAGGGTATGGCCCGTTGGTGCGGTATCCATCACAACGAACTTCTTTCCTGCCTCACGGATGATCCGCGAGAACGCTTGGAATACTGCTATTTCTTCGGTGCAGGGCGAGCGTAAATCTTCCTCCAATAGTGCTTTGCCCTGTGCATCCAGGTCCTTGCCTTTGGTTTCCATGACATGCTGGCGGTATCGTTCGGTTTCGACATGAGGCTCAATTCGGCTCACTGTCAGGTGATCAAGGGAGCCTTCGAGCGTTTCGGCGAGATGTGCGGCGGGATCGGAAGTGGTAAGGTGGACCGGATATCCCCGGCTGGCCAACTCGACCGCCACAGCGGCGGCAATCGTTGTTTTGCCGACACCGCCTTTGCCCATCAACATGATCAAGCCGTGCCCTTCGCCCACGAGGCTATCAACCAGAGTGGCGAGATCGGGAGCTTGCAACTTTGGCAAGGTGACAATGGCTTCTTGAGACACAACTTCACCCTCGACCAGAAGATGGCGGAGCGCTGGCAGCCCGACAAGATTGAATGACTTAAGCGAGACATGATCGATCGGCAGAGTTCGTAGCGCATCCGGCATAGCGGCCAGCGCGGCCTGTTCCCGTTTCCATACGGCTAATGCCAACGGATCTTCTTTCGTATCTGCTTCGGCGAGAACCCCGTTCACGACCAGATATTGCCGTTTGAAACCAATTGCGGACAATTCATCGTGGGTGCGATTGGCTTCGCGAAGAGACGAGGCTTGGGCACGGGTAACAAGTATCAATCGTGTGCGATTAGGATCGGACAAGGCATCCACCGCAGATTTATACTGTTCTCGTTGTTTTTCCAAACCGGCAAGCGGGCCGAGGCAGGACGCATCACCCTTGCCTTCATCCAGAAAACCGCTCCACGCTCCAGGCAGTTGCAATAGGCGAATGGTGTGCCCCGTCGGCGCTGTGTCGAAGATTACGTGATCGTAGTCTTGGTGTATTGCCGCATCGGTCAGCAACGCGGTGAATTCATCGAAAGCAGCGATCTCAGTAGTGCAAGCACCCGACAGTTGCTCTTCGATGCCCTTTACCACGTTATCTGGAAGGACTCCGCGAACTGGGCCGACAATCTTATCGCGGTAAATTTGTGCGGCAGCTTGTGGATCTATTTCAAGTCCTGACAGCCTCGGTACTGACTCGAATGGCGTGATCTTGTTGCCGATGGCCACTCCAAACACTTGCCCAACATTGGAGGCAGGATCAGTGCTGACGAGAAGCACACGTTTCCCTGCATCAGCAAGTTTAACGGCGGTGGCACATGCCAGTGAAGTTTTGCCAACTCCACCCTTCCCAGTAAAGAAGAGAAAGTTCGGGAGTTGGTCGAGAAACTTCATCACGTCTGATTCCTTTTCGAGATAGATTTAGCAGCTACGCTTGCCACTGCAACAACCGCCGCCTTGGTTGGCTTCCGTCGAAGGCAGGCTTATCTTCGCCCACTTTGCCAATTCATTGCGATGCGGATAACGGCCAGCCAAGGCCACTTCGCCATCAACCAAAATCAACGGCAGTGCCTCCGCGCCTGACCTTGCCAGAAAACTTTTGACGACAGGGTTTTCTGCAAAAGACATCGGTTGCTGGGCAAGGTTAAAACGTTCAATCTGGCCCCCCTGGCTCTTCAGCCAATCTACATTGGCGGCAAAAGTAACTTTTTCCTGGTCAACATCCACGCCACAGATGCCGGTGCTGCAACAGAGGGCAGGATCGTAAACTTGAATCTTGGTCATTTCGGTCTCCTTTGTGTCATTGTTCACAGTTGGTCTTTTCCGATGGAAGCCAATGCCGCCGCCAGCTCACTCTGCGGCATCGTCTCGACCGGCAGGGCGACAAGCGCTTTGACCCGCCGTTCAAGTTGGCTATAGACGCGATCGAATACCGCCGCGACTTCTTCGGCAGTGCCTACGGCATGGGCGGGATCGGGCACACCCCAATGAGCCTTGACCGGACCACCCGGAAAAAGCGGACAGGATTCCCCAGCAGCGGCATCACATACGGTAATCACAATGTTGATTTGCTGATCGACAAACTCATCCCAGGACTTGCTGCGATAACCCTCTGTTGGCAGCCCATGACGAGCAAGGGTTTGCAGACTCATCGGATTGACCTGCCCCGTAGGAAAACTCCCAGCGCTGAACGCTTTGAATCGCCCGCTTCCCCAATGGTTCACGAGACCCTCGGCCATGACGCTACGACAGGAGTTGCCCGTGCAGAGAATCCGTACCGTTTTCATCAGCAGCCCCTCCCCACCTTCGTTACGCAACCGCGACCGATTAAACGGTCGGCCAAGGCGATATGCAGACACTTCATGGACAGGCTCCTTCAGACGTGGGTTGGCAGTCAGGCGATTCCGCACTCTCGCGGATGCAGCAATTTGCGAGCAAGAACTTGGCTAGGCTTTGCAACGCGTCAATATTGGCGAGATAGATCACCTGGCGGCCATTACGTCGGGAAGCGACTAGCCCGGCACGCTCCAAATGCGATAGATGAAACGAAAGCGTGTTGTGTGGCACGGCCAGCCGATCAGCCAAATCGCCCGCAGGCAATCCAGTGTGGCCATGCTCCACCAGCACTCGCAGAGCTGAAAGTCTCGTCTCCTGCGAAAGTGCCGCAAACGCATCTACTGCTTTCGTATTGTCCATATTTCTAGAATAATGGACATATTGGGCTTTGTCAAGGTTTGGTGCACATTCCCAAAGCATCAAGCAGTCAGGAATCCCGCCATTTAGCAGCCAGCACTTGCCGCATAAGTCTCAAGCAGAATGTGACTTACCGTCACTTAATTGCCTCCGCAGTACGGCTTCCCAGCCCTGCACCCCGGCCACAAAAAGTTCAATAGCCGTCTTGTCGCCCCGTGGAAAATGTGGAGGCAATGCTTCAATACAAGCAACAGATGTCCCCTTCGGATCAACGGCGGGTCTTGGTCTGCGGCCTGGTGGACGACAAACGAGTGCATGTGGACTGGATGCCACCAGCGCAGCCCGGGGTTGATTCTGAGTGGGAAATGCAGTTCCACAGTCTGGTCAGAGCAGGAGCGCGGGAAGACGCGGTCCGGTTCCTTCAAAGGACCCGAGCGCTCACTCGCACACAAGCCCTGGCCAAGGTCCAAGCGGTGGTGGACCAGCTTGATCACGATCTGCTCAGTTAATAGGCGGCGGGCTATGAATCCGCGATAGGGCCTCAGAACTGGCCCGGTTGCCAAACTGCCCTCGATCTCATTCTTGAAATCTGGATACTCCGGGCGCTATGGGCGGTGGAGGTTGGCTTTCTGATGCGGGAGGAAACGCAATGCTGGCGTTGTTGATCCAGGGGTTGGTGCTGGTGGCGGTGGGGTTTCAAGACGACGCAACGGCGGCTACCAAGGCCGAAATGCAGGCGCTGCAGGGGTCGTGGCTGGGGACGGGGTTTGAGATTGGCGGCCAGTCGGCCCCGCTCGATTTCGTGGCCAAGGGGCGGTATGTGTTTGAGGGGCCCAAGCTGGCGGTCTATGAAGGGGATAAGCTGGTGGCCAGGGCGCAGGTGGTGGTCTATCCAGACGCCAGCCCCAAGGGAATCGATCTCCTGGCTGAAGAAGGGGGCAAGCCCACGGGCCAGAAGGTCGAGGGAATTTATGAGATCAAGGACGGAAACCTCAAGCTCTGCTTTCCCACCGGTCCAGGGGCGCAACGGCCCACCGAGTTTACCAGCAAGGGGAAAGCCGGCCTGATGACGTTCAAGCACGCACCGCCACCGGACGGCAAATGAAGCCGTCCATGTCGGGCAGTCTGTCCTCGCGTGCGGGAGGCGGGCCAAAAATGAGGTCTGGGAAAGGCCGGTTTGCGTGGTCGTTTCTGCCACACGGCTGAAGGCAAGTCACGTGCCGAGTGGGGGGGAGGTTGGCCGGTTTAGCCCAGGGCTCTGAGGGTGAGCAGCAGGCCGATGGCGAACAGGGGGATGCCCACGGGCAGCCAGCCGTTGGCGCACACGGCCACCCCCAAGACCATCAGGGCAAACCCAATGGCCAGGCCGACCATACGGCCGCACAGCCCCACCACCCAGCCGATGGCGCGAAACGGGAATGTCAGGATAGCCCAGATCAGGTCGAGCATGATCTTCCCCACACTACCAGCCCTGCGGCAACGAGGAAAGGGAGAGTGATTGGATGGCCGGTGATTACCGTAACCTGTTGACCGGGCAACGGATGACTCGGGCCGGCCTGGGGCGTTCGGTTGGTGAACTTGACCTTGCCGAAACCGCCGGGCTCGGGTGAAATCCGGCCGCGGTGGCCCGGGGCGCATCTCAACGGCTCCAGGGTCAGTTCGCTGGCCGGGGCTTGAGCTTGGGGTCAAACCCGTCGCGGTCTGGATTTTCTTTCTCCAGGCCGCTCATGTGGTAACCATCGGCAGGGAGGCCGTTAGGGTGCAGAAAGCCCTTCTTGTTTTGACGCTGGTCGGTGCCTCGTTTGCGGGTGGCGCGGTGGTGAATGGGCCCGGGTTGGCCTGGGTGCGTGACATGGTTGGCCTGACCCCCCCCAAGCTGAACCCGCTGCCGGCCGAGCCGGCCTCGGAACTTCCCAGTTTCGATCTGGGCAAGCCGGCCAGTGGTGGTGCGGAGTCTGCCTCTGCCTCCAAACCCATTCAACCGCTGGTGGCGGGCTTAGACCATGCCGGACAGGCGCCGCTGCCGGTTGCCGGCACGGTTCAGCATCCGGCCAAGCCGAAGTCGGCCCCCGTTGATCCCTGGGGCGTGCAGCCGCCACCGCTGGAGCCGCCGTCCACAACGTCGCGTGGATCTGCTGCCACGGCCATTTCCGAGCCTCCGGCCCCCACCACCGACCTGACCCGCGATGAACTGCTGCGGCGGTCGTCTGCGGCTGTGGGAACTGGTGCTTCGGGTCGGCCTGATCCTGGCTTGCCCCCCACCCCCATGCCGGTTTCTGGCCCTGCGGTTGCGGTGGCGGCTGCTGCAACTGGTGCGTCGGCCAGCACCTGGGCCGATCTGGCCCGCAAGCTCAAGGCGCAGGGAGTGAGCCGGTTCTGGATTGAGGGCGAGCCCGGCCAAACGGTGCGGTTCCGGTGCGCGGTGCCGGTGCCTGGTCATGCGTCGGTCTCTCAGCAATTTGAGGCCGAGTCCCAAGATGTGCTCTCGGCCGCCGAGTCGGTTTTACGGCGGATTGTGGCCTGGCGGGTCTCTGAAAATCCCTGAGTTTCGTGCCTTTCCAGGGTTGGTGCGGGGTGGCTTTCCAGGCGGTGTGGCCTGCGTTTGAATTGCCTCGGAGTGGGTGTTGCCGTAGCATGTTCCTGGCAAGTCACTCGTTGCGAATCCGGACCGCGGTTTCTTGGGTGCGATTGATTCTTGGCCGCGTCCGCTTTTGCCCATGGTGAAAGTCTTGTTTGCAATTGAATGCCGAAGTTTATCCCCGTTTCGATTTTTCTGAGTAGGAGCCCGGCATGGCCGAGAAGCAACGGGCCGGCTTGATCCTGCTCGTGACCGGAACCACCCTGCGCGCCGAGGAGGCCGACCGGCCGCTGGCGTATTACCTCAAGCAGCAAATTGAGGATGCCTTACGGGCCCGCCCGGGGGTGCCGTTTCGGGTGTCGGTGGTGGCCGATGTGCGCTGGCTGCATGAAGAAGCGCTGCAGGTATTGCCCAGCATTTCCCTGGGTGGGCCGGGGGTGAACTTGCTGGCCAAGCAGTGGTTAGACGATCTGCCGCTTTGCATGGCCGTGGATGATCGGTTCTGCATCCAGATGGATCCGGAACTGGACGAAGCCCGGGTCAGTATCTGGGGGATGAATAACCCGGATACGCAGATTGCCGTCTCGTTGTTTATCCAGCGGTATCTGCCCAAGTTCCTGGACCACTGCGCCGATCACGCGGCCGAACTGTCGGCCTTGGACCCAGAAGCCGGCTCCGAGTCTGACGACAGCGAAGACGATGACATTCTGGGCAATGATGACCTGTGAGCCTGCAGGGTGCGGTGCGTGCCTGATTGCCTCAGCTGAAACCAACGGTGAGGCGTAAGTCCATCGTGAATTTGTGCTTATGCCAACGCATTGCAGATTGGCCTAAACGCCCACATCTGGCCGAAGGCCAGATATGGGCGTTTTCTTTGGAGCAACAGTGGCGGCAAGAAGCCACGCCGTTCCTCAACACGTCGTGTCGAGTCTTGGGACTGGCAAGCCACTCACACGCCGGGCATGACCGAATAGGTGTCGGACATCTCGCGTTTGAGTTTGCCTTTCTTGACTAGCTCTTCCCAGATCCCTGGTGGGTGGCCGCTGGGCGGCATGATGCCGGTGAGGCCGGACTTACGGCTTCCCGCATGCCCGAGACGGGATTCATCATCGAGCTTGGCCAGCTTGAACCGCTTCTTGAACGCCTTGAGTGCGGCCTTCAACTCTTCGTCGGTTGCCATGGGTAAGATTGCCTCGTTGGGAGCTGTGTGAGCCCCGGGTGGCACGGACCCAGGGTTGGCTTGGTGTACGTTTCGCGGGGCCTCGGGATGGTTTGCTTCGCTTGGATGCTATCAGTGTAGGTCGTCGGGGTTGCGTCTGGAACGGCGTGCTGGTTGGCTGGGCCCTTGAAAGCTGGCCCGGAACGCAAGCTGGAGGCGCGGGAACCCCCCGGCCGGGTTGGGAAATGGGATTTCTCAGGCCGGCTGAAGTTCGACCTTGATGCCGGCCAGGCTCAGGTTCTCGTCGATGAACGTCTCGTTCCAGAGGTTAGAGATCACGGCGGTAATTCTGGGGTTCTGGAGTGACCAGAGGTATGCTTTTTGGGGAGCCTTCCAGTCTCCGGGCACAATCTTGTTCACCTTGTCAATGCGCCACTGGGGGGTGGGCTGGAGCGGCGTGTGGTGGGTGGCCACGGCCATGGCCACTTTCATGGCAATGATCCCCACCTCGCTGGCGGCGGCCTGGCGAATGGCTTCATCAACGTAGCCGCCGTTGATCACGTTGTAGGCGCACATGACCAGGTCGTAATGGCCGGCGGCAACGGCCGCGCGCAGGATACCGGCCGGATCATTGTGGGAGGTCACGCCCAGGAAGCGGACCTTTCCCTGGCGTTTCAGGTCGTTGAACGCCTCGATAATTTCGGGGGCGTCCAGATCTTCGGGGGCGTTGGCGCCGTGGGGGCACATGATGATGTCGAAGTGGTCGGTGCCCACCCGCTTGAGGCTGCCCTCAAGCGTTTTCTGGATGAAGCCCTGGAAGCTGGGGCTGCCTTCAACCTGGGCACCGTATTCCTCGCGCATGGCCACCCGCAGGTAGGCGGGTTCGAACCCTTCTTGCTGGCCAGGGTAGTAAGTCATGTAGTAGCCGGGGGCATCCACGCCCCGGCTGTTGCGGAGGGCTTGGGCCCTGGCCATGATCGCGTCTTGCTTGGTGGGGGGCAGGCCGTTGAAGATGTCGCGATACATCCCTTCACGCTGGCCGGTGAAGCCGCTCATCTTGGTGGTCAGAAAGACCTTGTCACGCTTATTGGAGGAACCCGCCAGGAGTTTGCCAATCGCTTGTTCGCAGGCACCGTCGCCGTACATGGGGGCCATGTCCAGGTAGTTCAGGCCACGTTCCAGGGCCCGGTCCAGGTGCTTGTAGTTGTCCAGGTTAATCGGGTCGCCGCCGCTGACCACTTCCGACACCATCAGGCCGGTCCGGCCCAGCCGTCTGTAGGCCATGCCGGCTTGCTGGTTTCGCCATTCGACGTTGGCCGCGGGCGGATTTTCGGGCGGCGTTGTGGACTCGGCGTGCAGGCTATTGGCGGTCACCGGCACGGTAGAGGCCAGCAATCCTCCCACGCCGGCCTGAATGGCTTCGCGTCTGGAGAGGTCGGACGGACGGCTGGGGTTCCGTTCGCCGGGAGCGGGTCGCGTCATGGTGGCAGGTCCTTTTGGTGGGCCTGGCCGGCCCTGGATTGGGATGGATGGTCTCGCTATCTCTGAACCGTTCGGCCACAGCGTCCCAGTTCAGGCGCTCGCGGCTGGCCAAGGCCCCGGTACCAGCCAGGCCGCCGACCGGGCGTCGGCTCAATCCTGTTCGTTTCACGAGTGGGTCTTTGCGGGAGACGGGATCTCGGGCATCGGCCGGCCATCAGAATTCTGGTTGTCTTGATCATTAACGGGATCGGCCGGCAAGACAAGACGGCAGCAACCGTCCCTCGATACTGCTCAGGAACAACGTGTGGCCCGGGTTTAGCGTGCAAACGCGCAGATCTGGTCAATGACGGCCGGTCGGCCGGCAATGGTCTCCAGTTCCCAGCCGCGTGCCTGTTCCAGTCGGTTGGCAAAGCCTGTGGGGTCGGCGGTCAAGGTCTGGAGGGCGTTGCGCACCGCTTCAAGTGAGATCGGGGCCCTGGGGGCCGTGGTCAGCGGCACGGCCAGGCCCAGTTGCCGGCAGCGTTCGGCCAGCGCCGGCTGATCACTGAAGAACGGGTAGGAGATCATCGGAACGCGGTGGTAAATGGCTTCATGGGTCGAGTTCAGGCCGTGATGGGTCACAAACAGGTTGGTGGTTTGCAGGGTGGACCACTGGTCCAGGTACGAGGCAATGCGCACGTTGGGGCGTTGAAGTGGTGCGCAGAGGGCCGGGTCTACGGCATGGCCGCCAAGGCCGAACACCGCTTCCACATTTTCGAGCCCGGCGACGGCGTTGGCCAAGACCTCAAACGCGGCCAAGGCCGTGGCCTGGTAGTAGCGCCAGATCACGGTGCCAAATGAAACGTAAATGGTGCGGGCCCGTGTACCGGGCCGGAACGGGCTCCTGGCGGCCGAACCGGTTTGAAGTTCTGGTGCCAGCGACCCGAAGAAGGCCAGCGGTTCAAACGCGGCACGGCTGGCGGGGTCCAGAAACTGGGGCGGTTCGCCGTAAATATTCAGGAACGGGCTTGGGTTATCGATGTAGGAGAAGGGGTGGGCATTTGGCATCGCTTCACAATCTTGCAGGCGTTGCACGGCCGCGTGGCAGGCGGCCGAGGTGGCCACTCTGGGGTCTTGTCGCAGTTCGGCAATTTGCTGCGCGGGCACGGCGGCGTGGCAGGCGCAGACGTTGAGATAAGGCAGGTCGAGCCGGCGAGCGATCAGCGGAGCCACCACGGCAAAGGTGTCGTAGAGGATCAGGCCTGGTTTCAGGGCCGCGACCCGTGGTGTGAGCGAATCCACAGAGGTGGCGGCAAACGTCACGTACCGGCTGGGCACGGGAATGGAGCTGGCGTCGACGTCATGGAGCGGATGGTGCTGGAACAGGTCGATCAGGCGGCCGCCGGCCTGCGCCACCTGGGGTTGATAGCGGGGGTCGGTCAGTACGTACACGATCCGGCCACGGCCGGCAATGCCGGCGATCATGGGCAACAACCGCTGAAGGTGGCCGCGTTCGGGCATACAAACGACGACAACGGGCGTCATGGGCATGTCAGGGCCGGTTCCAGGACAAGCAGGTTCACGGGGGCACTGGTGGGAAGCACCTGCTTGAGAAGAAACCCGGCGTTTTGAAACAAGGTGGCGAACTCGGCCTGGGTCCGTTCCTGGCCGCCGGGGCCCAGCAGCATGTTGAGGTCAGACAGCTTGGTGGCCAGCCCCTGGTTGGGCGGGCCAATCAGATACTCAATCACCAGCAGGGTGGCGTTCTCCGGCATGGAGCGCCGGCAGGCTTGCAAGATGCGCAGGCAGTCATGGTCGTTCCAGTCATGCAAGATGAACTTGAGCAGGTACAGGTTACAGGCTGGCGGCACGCTGTCGAACATGCTTCCGCCCATGGTCTGGCAGCGACCGGCGACACCGGCGGCGTCCAGCACCGGGCCTGCGGAGTTGACCACGTGGGGCAGATCAAACAGCGTGCCCTGCGTCTGCGTGCTGGCGGCCAGAATGGCGGCCAGCAGCGCGCCCTGGCCGCCGCCGATATCGCAAATGCGGTGGTAGCGGCTGAAATCATATGCCGACACAATGGCGGCATTGATCCGTTGCGCGTTCACGGTCATGGCGGCGTTGAAGATGGCCCCTTGCTCGGGGTTTTGCTGGCGGTAAGTCCAGCTATCCATGCCCAGCACGGCCTGAAAGGCGTTCTCGCCGGTTTTCACGCTTTGAAGCAGATGTCCCCAGGTTTGCCAGCGGTGAGGTTGGGCCACGAAGGTGGCCCAGGGGCGGATCGAGGGCTGGGCGTTGGAGCGCAGGCAATCTCCCATGGGGGTGAGTGAGAAGGTCTGAGGCGGCTGCTCATGTTCATGCAGTACGCCCAGGGCCGCCAGGGCGCGGAGCAGGCGGTAAAGCGCGGTGGGGTTGGCCTCAACCAGGGTGGCCAGGGTTTCACTGGTTTGTGGTCCCTGGGCCAGGTGGTCGGCCAAGCCCAGCACGGCCGCCACGTAAATGAGTTGGGTGGATTGGTAGCCGTTGATCAGGCGATTGAGTTCGGCGGCGGCCTGTTCGGGGCTCTGGGGCTGGGGTTGGGTTTGGAGGGTAGATTCGGGCATGAGGAGCTGCTCAGGAACCATGGACGGGCGTGGCGGTGGTGTGCGTGCGGTCAGAGATTCAGGTAGAAGTCTACAATGCAGTTGCGCATGGCTTGAAACATGCCGGTACCGGTCATGGTGGGGCAGCCGCGTTTGCGGGCGGCGGCAATGAGCGGTGGCACGGCCGGCATGGTAACCACGTCACTGATGAAAGTGGTGGCAGCCAGGCGCTGGACGCTGATGGGCAGCGGATCATCGGGCTGCATGCCCATGGGGGTGGCGTTGACCACCAGGTCAAAGCCGGTGGGGTCACTGGATCCGAGTTCCGGCACCACGGGACAGTGTGCCTTGAGCTTGCGAATCAGGTTATCGCGGCGGTCGGTGCAGGTATCATGGATGGCCAGGGCACATACGCCGGCCTCGGCTAGAGCAAATGCGATGGCCGTGCCCGCGCCCCCCGCGCCAATGACGAGTGCCCGTTGGCCGGCCGGCTCGCAGCCATGTTGACGCAGGGCCGCCACATGGCCCAGGCCGTCTTGCATGTCGCCGTACCAGCCGCCCGACGGAGTGAGCCGCATCAGGTTGACCGCGCCAATGGCGGCGGCACGTGGTGAGACGGCATCACACAAGGCCAGCGCCGCGAACTTGTGGGGGAGGGTGACGATGATGCCATCGACGTTCCCCATCTGCCGGGCGGTGGCCACGAAATCGGCCAGCGCATTCGCCGGCACCTGGGCCGGCACCACCAGAACGTCGGCCCCGCGATTGCGAAGCACGGGTGTGACCCCCTGGGGGGATTTAACCTGGGCAATGGGATCGCCCACGATGAAGATCAAGCGGGTGGCACCGGTGTACGAAATTTCATAATCTCGCCGAAATTTCCATGAGATCTGGCATTTGCGACCCGTTCTGAGAACCAAGAAACGCAAGATCCCACCCCCTTGCCGGCCATAGGTTTGGTGCAGGCCACATGCAGACAACAACGGCTGCGTGTTTTGAGAGTGTATGAATTGTTGATGATGGGCCGTTTTATCAAAACTTAATGTAATATGCGACGTCAGGCTGTTGTCTCATGGCAACGCGTCGGGGCTTTGAGGTGCAAAGCCCTCATAAAGACGTGCGTTTGCGTGAAGATTGGCCACACACGTGTGGAGTCTGGGAAGCGATG
This sequence comes from uncultured Planctomycetales bacterium, assembly GCA_903926465.1. Lineage (GTDB taxonomy): Bacteria > Planctomycetota > Planctomycetia > Isosphaerales > Isosphaeraceae > CAIYJE01. Next base: position 10,454 of record CAIYJE010000177.1, on the reverse strand, counting down.
AACCGTATCTTGAGGCAGATTCCCAAACAGGAGCCTTCATGACGCCCGTGGTTCGCCCGCCCCACCCTTGGTCTGATCTTGGCTGTGCCCCCGCTGAGCTTTGCCTGGCGGTGGGTGGCCTGCTGCGTGGCGAGGATGCGGCGTTGGCCGGCCAGCTTGCCGGCGGCGGGCTGAGTTCGCAGGCCCTGGACATTCTGGTGGCCCGCCACCGGATGGGCCCGTTCCTGAATTTCAGGCTGGAGGGTTCTCCACTGGGGCCCGTCTTGCCGGCCGAGCTGCGGGCGCGAATTTCCAAGACGGCCGAGCGGCAAGCGGTGCTGGCCGAGCGTTGTCTGAGCGGGCTGGATGAGCTGGCCAAGGCGTTTCAGGCCGAGGGCATTCCCCTGGTGGTGATCAAGGGGCTGGAAATGGCCCAGCGGCTGTTTGGCGGGGTTTCCCGGCGCGGTTTCTGGGATCTGGATCTGCTGGTTCGTGAGGTGGACCGCCACCGCACGTGCCGGTTACTGGAGAGCCGGGGATTCCACCTCAAATCGTCGGTTTTTCTGAGTGAGCGGCTTTCTGCCCGCTTCACCCATGCCCTGGACTATGCCAAGGGCGAGATCAAGCTGGACCTGCACTGGTGCCTGTCTCGGCTGCCAGGGTTGCGGATTGACAGCGCGGGCCTGTTTGCCAGGGCCGAGCGGCTTGATCTGCACAAGCTGGAAGTGCAAGTTTTGAGCCTGGAAGATGAGCTGGCGTTCGTCCTGGTCTCGGTTTTCGCCGACATCCAGCGCGGCTACTTACGGCTGCAATCGTTGGTGGACATCTGGGCCCTGCTCCAGCGGTTACCGGATCTGGACTGGGCCGGCTTCTTTGCCCGGCGGCGGCTGGAACGGTCGGAGTTTATCTGCCGGGGCGTGCTCGGTTTGTTGCTGGGTTCACTGGGCCTGGAGGCCGAATTTCCGGCACTCAAGCAGGCCCTGGGTGTAACCCCTTCGCGGGATGAGGCCCTGTTCGTTCTAGAACGATCTGGCGGCGGTTCACGGGGTAAGCGGTGGGCGGCGCAGCGGTTGCCGGTGACGCGGCCTTATTATGCCTGCTGGTGGCTGGTCTCGCTGCCGTTCCGAACGGCGGTCAGCCATCCTCGGTTCCGGCGAAAGGTTTGAAAACCCGGGTTTGATCACTCGAAAACTGGTGGCTTACCCCTCAACGGGCTGCGGTACACCCATGGTTTATCTTTGCATCCGGCAGACGCTGGACTGGTCAGACGAGGACGCCTTCTGGGCCCAGTTGCCGGCGGGGTTTGCACCCACGGTGCGGGAGTGGAACGCCACGTTTGGTCAGCCGTATCACCTGTTCAGGCACCGGGTGCGTGAGATTGCCAGGCAAAACGCGGAAACGCTGCGGAATGTGACCTGTCTGCCCTGGAATGAAATTCCAGCCGGAGCGCTGGTGTTGCCGGCCGACGATGACGATTGGTTTGCGCCTGAGGCCGGGGAGGTGCTGGAGCAAGCGCATACCGATGAGTGCAGCACCGTGGGCTATCACTGGCCGGCGTCATTTCTGGAGGTGCCGCTCAACCTTGGGCACCGGATCAGGCTGTGGCAGCGGCGGGTGCTGCCAACGCCGCCCAAATGGATTTGCAGCACCAATAATTATGCCGTGGCCAAATCTCAAGCCATGGACACGATCTATGATCATCACATCCGTGCCAGCCGCTGGTTCTGGGACCATCCGTCGCAGGTCGGGCGGCTGCCGGGCCACCTGAGCCTGATGAACCGTACGCTGGCCTCACGGACTTCGCTCGGAATGCGGTACGCCGACCGCTGCAAACCGATCGGTCGCGGCAGGCTGTTGCGGAAGTACCGGGAATATTCGGTCTTGTACCAGCGCCCGTTGCCGGCGGCGCTGGACTGGAGCCGCCCTTACGTACGGATGATGGATGATCTCATGCAGGAACTTCGGCCGTGTAGTGCCGGCATGGGTTAACCTAGCAGTTGGTCCAGCAAGGGGTCTATGTGTTCGGGTTGGTAGGCATGGGGCCCGAGCCTGACCTCAAAACAAGGGATTTCGGCCGCAAATTGCCGGGCCTGGTTCTGAAGTTCAAGTGGCGTGGGGAACCGGCCTGATTCTGGGAGGTCGAAAAGTTCCGACCGGGTGCCCAGCCCCGAGGCAGCAAACAGGCAGGCGGTAAGCCGCTCGGCCGCGTTGGCGGTGTTCAGGCGGTGCGCCCGGGCGCCGGAAATGGTGGGGTCGAGCCGGGGGAAGGCAATGGCCGAGGCCATGGCCGTGGCCACCGGTTGAGTGTTGAGCAGTTGGCAGAACTGGGCCGGGCTCAGGCCATAGCGGCCATCGTTCAAGAGCCTGGCCGGTCCGACGTCGCTGGCGAAACGGGTGTGTCCGCAGGCGAACTGCTGAACCCGCGCGTGCAGCCAGGGGAGTACCGTAAAGCTTCCAGGCCGTACCGAGACGATGCTGGGCATGCCACGGCACTGCCAGCCGCTGGCTTCATGTGCCACCAGTACGCGGTCATTGGCCAGCAGGCCACAGGCGGGGCGGTTGTACAGACTGGCGCAAACCAGGCTGGTTTTGCCGGCCTGCTTGGGGCCGGTGAACAGCACGGCCCGGCCATTGCGGGCCACGGCCGAGGCGTGGAGGAAGATTCGCCCCTGCCGCAGGCTGTGATGCATGGCATATTCGCGGACCACCCGCATGAGCGCCACCCGCGCGTGCCGAGGCGATGCCTGGTGGGCATCCATAATCTGAAGCGTGCCCGACGGCTGCCGCAGGTAGAAAACGTCAAACGCCTCGTCCACGGCCACGGTGGCGCCTTGGTCGTGGAACGTGTTCAGTTCCAGTGGCCCGCTGTCCAGCACAAAGCCCACGCAATGGGTGGTGGATGGGTGGGCCAGCCGCTGCAAGCGTTCAAAACCAGGGCGGTCTTCCGAAAGCAGGACCCGTTGGTGGATGTTCCGCGGGTCGCAGCCGGTGCGCTGCTCAAAGCTGGGACCAAGAAACTCGGCGAGCCAGCTCAGGTCGCTGGTCTGGTCGGAAGCGACTTCGATCGAGAAACCGTCGTAGGAAAACCAGGTAGAGTTCATGCGGGCGGTGGTGTGATGATGGGCTTCAGGCGGCCACGCCTGGCAACCGGGCGATGGCTGGAGAGTTCTGGGCTGTAGAACCAGAATACCAAGGTGATCCATGCTGTCTGGGCATCAGCCCCGGATTTCGGCGGAGGTTTGCGTGCGGGTACCCAGCGAAGTTTGGGAGTTGCTGGCGAAATTTGGCGTTGCGGTGGTCCAGATTTCGGAGATCACCGCGCGGCCGTCTCACGCGCTCAAGAACACTTACCGGGTGACGCTGGCCGATGGGCGGGTGGTCAAGGTTCGGCGGCTGCAAAGTGTGGCGCGGGCGGAACAGGTCGAACGGCTCTTGAAGGCCCTGGGGCCGAATCCCGCCTGGGCCGGGCTGCTCTTGCGGTTTCGCGAGTTCTTCCTGGAAGAGTGGGTTGAGGGAGAGTCTTTGGGGGGGCAGCCGCCCGAGCCGGCGGTCGCCAGGCAGTGTGGCGTGATCTTGGCGCAGTTGCATCAGGTTGCCATTCCCGCCGATGAAGCGATCGGTCTGTCTGTTGAGCAAGAGCTGGGCCAGGTCCGGTCTCATCTTGGGGAGTTGGAGGCTGCCGGCCGGTTCACTCGGACCGAGGCCATCGAGTTGGCGGACCGGGCTGTGGCTCTGGCACCTCGGCGAATCCAACCCGGCATTGTGCATCTGGATTTTTGTGGTGAGAATCTGGTATGGCATCCGATCCGCGGGCCGGTGTGTGTGGATAACGAGACGCTGCGGATTGGGTCTTGCGAGCAAGATCTGGGCCGGGCAGTCCATCGTTGGAACCTGGAGGGGGTGGCCCGGGCTGAGTTTCTGGCCGGTTATGCGGCGGCAGAAGGGCCAGCCGGTCTCGATGCCCTGCCGTTCTGGGGTTTGGCGGCCGAGGCATATTCCGCCAGCATCCGGTTGCGGTATCGGTTTGCAGATGCGGGGGCACCGATTCAGGCCCTGAAACGCCGGCTTGAGCCCTGAGCGAGTTGGAGAATCAGGGCCAGGATTTGGAGCAGGTCGATGCTTACCTTCAGTGAACGGCTGCAAATCCGGAAATCGGTCTGGTGGGGGGTGCCGGGTGGCTGGCGGAACCGGGCGAACTGGCGGCGGCCGATCCACCGCTGGCTGGACCGAACCCGGCTTCGGGACCGCAGTTTGCCGCTAGACCGCTGGCGTTGTTGTGACCAGTGGCAACGCTGCCTGAACAACAAGTGGAATTCACGTGAGTTTGCGGCCATGCACGGAGTGCCTGTGCCTGAGCTGTACTGGAGTGGGCGGCGGGTGTCGGCGTTACCGATGGCTGATCTGCCCGAGCATGTCGTGATCCGTCCCGCCTGGGGATCCGGTGGGCTAGAGACGTTTGTGATGGCGGGCGACCTTGAACTGCTCACGCTTCAGACCATCCCGCGCTCGGAGCTGATCGGCCGGCTCCTGGAAAAACATGGACCGATCACGCGGTTCCCAATTCTGGCCGAGGAGTTTCTGACCAACCAAGCTGGGGCCTATGAGCGGGGCGTGGAATACTGCTTTTACGTGTTTGGCGACCGGGTGGGTTTGATCCATCAGGTCTTGCGCACGGGACAAGCCGGCCTGAAAACGGCCTACCATCCCGACTGGACCGTGTTCAAAGATCAGCATGGCCAGGAGGATCTCTTCAATGCACTGCGGGTTGGCTCGCTCCATCGACCGCGGCCGGCAAAACTGGACGAGATGCTGGGGATTGCCCGCACGCTGGGGTCGGCGTATGGCAGCTTCGTCCGGGTCGATCTCTATCTGACGGCCAAGGGTTGCACCTTTGGCGAATTTTCGTCGGTACCCCTGAATGGGCAGGGATTCACGCCTGGTGCCGACGCGTCCCTGGGCCGGCTGTGGGAAGAGACGTTCCCCGACCGGACCTGAGCCGGGTGCGGGCGGGTGATGTTGGTTCCAGCGACGCGTCAGGGGTAGGGATGTTGCCACCCTGCATCGTTTGCTTGACACTGCCAACCGCCGATCTCGATCATGGAGCCTCAAGCTTGAAAACGCGCCCAGCCCCTTGAGTGACGGGCGCCCTGGCGCGGGTTTCTTGGGTGCATCGAATGCCCGATGTGCCAATTCCCCCAACGCAGCCTGGCGGATCACGCCCGCGCGAGTGAGACCGATGCCGACCGAGACTGAGCCCCAGCCTCTTGCCCGCCCCATGCCTGCCGCCTGGGAGCCTGCGCCTTGGGTACCCGGCCTGGATCAGGGCCAGCCACTCCGCATTGCCATGCTGCTGAGCGGGCTGGGCCGGGTGCGGCGGGGGGCGGAGGCCGCCTTCCTGGAACTGGCCAGGGTGTGGGTGAACCGGCCTGGCGTTACGCTCTCGCTGTTCGGCTCGGGGACCGAGGGGGCACCTGCCGAGTCTGTGAACCATGTGCTTAAAATTCGGCCTCGTGAGTCGTTTGAACGCTGGCCCCACCTGCCGGCGTTCCGGACCGAAGCGTATTACGAGGAATTCTCGTTCGTCAGGCAGCTCCGCCACAGCCGGCTTTATGACCCTGCCGCCCATGATATTGCGGTGCACTGCACCTACCCCTGGGTAAACTGGTACCTTCGCCAGGGGAGCCGGAAAACGCGGGCTGGGGCCAAGCTGGTGTACGTGACCCAGAACGGCGACTGGCCCTGCTACTCCCGTTCCCGGGAGTTCCGCTACTTCCGCACCGATGGCCTGGTTTGCACCAATCCCGAGTACTTTGAGCGGAACCGGCAGGCGCACCGGTCGGTCCTGATTCCCAACGGTGTGGACCCGGCCCGGTTCCTGCCAGCCGAGCCCGGAACGGCTCGGTTCATTCCCGAGGTTGATGCCGGTGATGGCCCCCGCCCTGCCCCCGGCCAGCCGGTGGTTTTGATTGCCAGCGCCCAGGAACCGAACAAGCAAGTGCCTGCCGCCATGGAGATTCTGGGGCAAGTGCCTGGTGTCTTTGTAGTGGTGGCCGGCGAGGGCTCAGAGCGGCAGGCTGTGGCCGATACCGCGGCCCGGCACCTGGCCGGTCGGCACCGCCTGCTGGGATCGGTCTTGCGGCATCGCATGCCCAACCTCTTCCGCCGCGCCGACCTGTTTTTTCACATGTGCCCCACCGAGCCCTCGGCCCTGGTGTATCTAGAGGCCGCCAGTTCCGGGCTACCCCTGGTGGTGCATGACTCGGCCGTGACCCGGTGGACCCTGGGTAATGCGGCCCTTTACAGTGATACGGCCAACCTCAGCCAGACCGCCGCCACCATTGAGCAGGCCCTGGAGCCAGAATGCAGGGCCACCCTGGGAGCCGCCGCCCGCCAGCGGGTGCTGCAAGGCTGGTCTTGGGAAGTTCTGGCCGGCCAGTATGAACAGTTCTTCCGCGCGTTGATGGCAACCCGTGCCTGAGCCGTGCTTTGGGTGCTGAGCCTGTTCCTGGGGTTTCAGCCAGGCGTTGGGGGCTGGTGGTTTTATGCCACGGCCGGCGGTCACCGAATTCTGCGATCTGTTTCCCAAAAAAAGGACCAACCTGGTGATCGTTCCAGGCTGGTCCTCGGGTAGTCGGAGCTTGGTCCGATTGCGGGCGGATAGCTGCTTAGCGTGAACCGGCCGGCTGGAGCGTGGCGGAGGTTGCGCCTGGGGCGGCTGAGGGGATTGGGGAGCTACCGGCCGAGACCGTGGCCGTGGTGTTGGCCGTGGCCGCGGCTTTCTCCTTGGCGTCTTCCCCCTGCCATTTGATGGTGACGTACCAGCCGGTGAAGCCGAGCATGTTCTGAAGCATGACCACGGCGTTATCTTTGGCCTGCTGGATGTATTCGGGCTGCTTCACCGCGTGTTCGACCAGTTTCTGGGCCTCAAGCATGGCCGCATCGCGGAGCTTGCTCTCGTTCCCCCAGCCGGGGAGCATGCTCAGCCAGTCTCCCTTGACGTCGTAGGTCATGGTTTTGCTGTGGTCAACCCGCGGTTGGATGACTTCGGGGTCTGGCAACGCAATGGTGACCAGCTTCTGCGCTTCGTCTCGTTCGAGAATCTGTAGCTTGCGCATATCGACGGCAATGAGCGCATCTCCCTTGATCAGGAATGCCCCTTTGTAGTTGAAGCCGGTCATCTTGAGCACGTCAGACACCGATACCCGCATGACGGTGAGCTGGCCCAGCTTTTCCACCTGGCTGATCGTCGGGCCCAGGCTGGTGGTGACCGGCGGCTTGTCCGCAAACAGGTGGCTAAACCGCCCATAACCGTAGCCCAGGCCGGCCAGCGCCAGCAGGAACAGGAAGACGCTGGGTCCAATCCTCAACACCCGTTCACTTCGTGGGTTCGGATCCGCCATTGCCACCTCCCGAATAACCGGTGCTAAGCCCCTCGGCCTTGTATTCCGCGGCCTGCTGGATGGTGCCGCCGTCCAGCTTGGCGGCCGAGCCGCCCTGGCCTTGATTCACGTCCAGCGGCGGCTCACCGCCACAACCCGCCAGGGCCAGAAACCCAACAAACGCCACTGCCAGTCCCCAATTGCGATGCACACGCATGGAAGGTTCTCCCCTCGGCTTGAATTTCTGGATCCGTCACCAGATTCGTCCCAAAATCTGGCCCGCCCCACGCATGCCCACGAGGCGAATGCCCAAAAATCTCAATTATCCTTACCCAACCCCGAAGGTGCCGCCAAGTCCGATTCCCGTCCAGGCCCGCTAATTTTGCCCGGCGACAGGCTTCCTCGACGCGTGTGGCCTGAAAGCGTGGCTTTCGATTCACCCGAACATCAGGCACCGGCCAACCGCAATTCCGGATGGGCGTAAAGACCCTGGACGAAGCCCCCTGGACGCCACATGGCTGCTCGCCCGACGCGTGAGCGTTGAAGTTACGCTTCTTGGGGTTTTGCTGGGCAAGAAGCCTGCGATATTAGCCCGCCGCGTGAGCGAGGGATTCTTCACCGGATACGAGCCCGAAGCGTGAGCGAGTGGATCTCTTGGGGGCTTTCTTAGTTCCGGCCGTAACCCCTGATCAACAGACATTCATGAAGAATCCCTCGCTCACGCATCGGACTAACAGGAGTACCCTGTTCGTAGCTTTTTTGCGGCCTCTGGTCCCAAAAAGCGCAACTTCAAAGAGTGCCAGCGAGTCGATCTCTTGGGGTTTGCCCAAGAAGGGCGTGGCGGCAAACGAGGCTGAATGCGTCAGGAGCCGGTCATTCGATAAGAAATCCACTCGCTCACGCGTCGGGCTTGTCTTTCCGCTCAAAGGCTTGGCCAGGCCCTTTGCAACGCATCGCGAAATCATTTTCAGGAGCGTCGGCTGCAATTTTGCGGGCTCTGATCCCAAAAGCGAAACTTCAAAGCTCGCGCGTCGGGCTCACAGGAATCTGGCCGGGGTCTCCGGTCATGGTTGAACTGCGGGCACGGCCATTAACTCAGGGAGCGGAGTTTGGCTTTTGCGCGGTCGGCCTCAATCGTTTCAATGGCACGCTGGGCGGCGGCACGCACTTCGGGATCTGGGTCCCGAAGCGCTTCCGTGAGGGCGGGCAGGCTATCAACGGCAAACCGACCATAGCGGGCCAGGCAGGCAGCGGCAAACTGGCGAGAGCCCGGCTCGGCGTGGTTCAGCACACAGTCACGAAGAATGGCCCGGGCTTGCAGGGCCGTGGGGCCGGCCGTTTCCAGATTCTGCAGGCTCCGCAGATGGTTGCTAAAATCGGTCAGCCCCACATTTGCTTTCAGGCCTCGACGCAGGCTGGAGAGCAGCACAGGAGCCGCCGCCCGTGAGGCGTGTTCCCCCATGCGAGACAGGGTTAAAACCGCCACCGTACCGGGCCAGTGATCCTGTAGCTCAAACAGGGCCACCAGGTCCGCAGTCACTTCGACTGGCGGTACCAGCGCCTTGTTCATCAGCAACTGGGCGGCAGCTTGACGCACATTGGAATGCTCATCCACCAGGCGGCCAATCACCGAACGAGCGGCTCTGGAGTCTGCACCCGACCACGGCGCAAGGGCACGCACGGCCGCCACCCGGACCATCGGGTCGGGATCCGAAATGGCCTGAAGAATGGCCGTCAGCGCTTCAGGTAGCCGACGTTCCATCTGGCTCAGCCGTTCCACCGCCACCTGACGCATTGAGGCATGCCTGGGGTCGGCAGCGAACCGGGTCAGGACGAACAAGGCTTCGTCCGGAATCGGTCCAATTCGTACCACTGAGGCTACTGCGGCTTCACGCACCTTGGGGTCAAAATCTCGGAAATGGTTGAGAATCGTATTGCGAGCCACGCGGCGATCATCCGACCGTGCCGCATCATTCTGGATCGAGCCGGCAAGATCGCCCAAAGAGACCAGCGCCTGGGCCCGAACCGAAGAATCATGGTCGGTGGCCGCCTCCAGTACCAGCGGAAAGGCCGCGGCGTGGTGTCCCGGTTCCACACCTACCAGCAATGCAATTTCTGAGAGGGCGGCCACACGCTCGTCGGCGATCGGAGATTTTAGCTGTTCGGCGCGGGGCCTGACCTCGGCGTCTTCCTGGCTCACACGCCAGGCCCACTGCATCGAACCGATTGCGCCCAGCAATGCGAACCCGGTGAGCACAGGGTTTCGAACCCAGCGTTTATCCTTACGCATGGCAAAACCTCAGACAGCAGGAACGATCGGCTTGTGAGAACCGGAACTTGCGAGACTTGATCGTATGAGAAATCTCGATCGGTGACACATGGAAAATCCGCAAAATTCCTCAAAATTTCTCAAGCGTCGGCAGCTTGGGGTCGTTGAAGGCAACAAGGGTTGTGCTTGATGAAGCCGGCCACAAACTGGTCCAGAATGAGCCATAGAACTCTGACCAGAGCCGTGATCAACGGGAAATCGGTGGGGTAAATCGACTCAGGTATAAACGCCAACGACCGATTTTTCATCGAAAGACTGACCAGGCCCCGGGGTCGATAATATGAAGACTTCAACAGGTCGTAGCCAGGTCTGTAGGCTGAGATAGTAAGACCCCACAGGCCTGCGAGGAATTCTGATCGGCAAGGAAGCGCGGACGCTTTTATCTTCAAGAGTGTTGAACATGTCAATGATTATGCAAGTGTTCAGGCACGCCACACCCCTGGTGGGCCATGAATGGAGGCGGCTGGCTTTTTGGTGCTGGGATCGTGCGGGAACTGAACCGGTGCGAGTGCAGTGAACGTCATGACTGCGGCCCTCTGGAATCAGGAAAATCTTATGTGCGAATCCCAAGAAAAGAGGTCAAGGAGGGAGTAGGGCCCAGGACGCGGGGCTCAGGCCCTTGGTGGGCCGTGAATCGAGGCGGCTGGCTTTTTGGTGCTGGGATCGTGCGGGAACTGAACCGGTGCGAGTGCAGTGAACGTCATGACTGCGGCCCTCTGGAATCAGGAAAATCTTATGTGCGAATCCCAAGAAAAGAGGTCAAGGAG
>CAIYJE010000176.1 GCA_903926465.1 uncultured Planctomycetales bacterium | reverse complement strand
GCATCCTCGTTCGTCTGGCCCGGCGGCGGTTATTTGACTGTCACGGAGTAGGCCCTTGGCTTTCCAGAAATGGACGAAATGGACGGAATGGAACAAAGCACATGCCAGGGTTCCTCAGCATCCTCGTTCGTCTGGCCCGGCGGCGGTTATTTGACTGTCACGGAGTAGGCCCTTGGCTTTCCAGAAATGGACGGAATGGACGGCATGGAACAAAGCACATGCCAGGGCCCCTCAGCATCCTCGTTCGTCTGGCCCGCCGACGGTTATTTGACTGTCACGGAGTAGGCCCTTGGCTTTCCAGAAATGGACGGAATGGACGGCATGGACCAAAGCACAGAGAAAACCGCAGCCGACAACCGTTCTGATCTGGGTCCATTCCCGTCCATTCCGCCCATCAACTCTTGGACCATGCGGTGCGAAGGCTGCCCGGCACCACCAGACCAGCCCTGCGTGGCCATGGCCACCAACTGCGCCCGATTGTGCGAACTGGCGCGCGTGAATCTGGCTTATCGAGACCATGTGGCGCGGCTCAGCGGCTCGGCCCTGGAAACGCCCAGAGCCGCCGCCGCGGCACCCGCTCTCGACCCCGAGGCCGACGCCCTGGGCCGCGTGTTCGCCTGCCCGCATCGCGACCGCTGCGGGTGCAGCACGGTCGAGTGCAAGGGCGGCAAACACAACGGCCGGCGGGTTTCGCTGGCCACGTGCCTGGCGTGCGTGGCGCATCCTTGAAGCCAAGGCCGACAAGCGGCTTATCTTTAGGCGAAGTCCTGAGCCGCGCGGCTTGGGCCTTCGCCTATTTGCGTTTTTTGGGGGGGGCAGGGGGTCAACCCAGAGGGATGACGGCGCCGACTCTGGTGGCAAAGACAACCAGTAGCACAAGCCGACCGCAAAGCATGCTGATTGCGGTTCACGATTGGGTTGCCTCTGTAGGACAGCCGCCCTCGGCTGTCTCTTAGAAGCCGTTTCAAAACCGGGACTGGCTCCGAGTCCGCGAGGTGCCTGTCCCAGGTTTTGAAATTGCCTCTTAGGTTTGTTTTGATGGGCAATCCCATTGTGAACCGCATGTCATCCGGACCACGCGCACAAGAATCGGCCCGGTCGCCCTTATCCGGCCGCCAGGGGGCCAGGAACACCAGGTTGGTCGCCCCGGCGGATTGGCTCTTACAGATCCCGGAACGTCAGTGACGGGGCAATCTGGTAATGTCCAAAATGGGGACAGGAACACCAGGTTGGTCGCCCCGGCGGATTGGCTCTTACAGAGCCCGAAACGTCAGTGACGGGGCAATCTGGTAATGTCCAAAATGGGGACAGGCACCTCGAAGCCGTCGGAGCCAGTCCCCATTTTGCCATACCGAGCCGGAAGCGCAAGCGACCGAACAGCTTCCGGTGATTTCCGGATGCCACGAACACCAGGTTCACCGCCCTGGCTCAAGTATTCCTGGGCTGAGAAGACTCCACGTCCGCGCCGGCCATGAACCTGGTGTTCAAGGTCCGGAAGCGTCTGATTCGAGAGGGTCGGTCGCTTGCGCTCCCGGCTCGGTATGAAGAACCATTCCCAAAAAGCGTAACTGCTTCAAAAATCGCGATCCCGGCCCGGTCCCCCGCATCCGGCCGTGCCGGCCACCTTCTCCCGCACGCGGGAGAATCGGTCAAGACCACGCATATCGGCGAGTCTGATTTTGCAAGCGCAAGAAAAGCAAGTTCGGCCCGGCCCTCATCATCCGGCCGTACCGTCCACACCTGCTCGCGCTCAGCCGTCTGGGTGCAGAAGGCGCATCTGTTCCGACCCAGGCGCGGGCGGCGGCGTGGGAAGCGGAACCCAGGGCCTCCACATCGCCTGGCCGTAAATCTCTGCCAGTTCATCGCACCAGGCCGCACACCGAATTTGAAAGGCTTCCATCGCAGGATCAGTCCCGGGCCGACGCGCAGCAATTTCGCGCCAGAGTTGGGCCTCGCGGGCTCCCTTGGTCGCCAGCAGGTACGCCTGCAAAAACCGCACGCCCAGCATACCCGACCATAAAAAGATCGCGAACGCCGCAATTAGCAGCATCCAGGTTCGCACCCGCTGGCGTAAGAGTAACTTCCGCAAGCGAACCCCCCGGACAGACAAGACAAGACAAGACAAACGGGCAAGCGCTGGGGGATCAGGCCTCAACCACGTCCACCTGAAAGGCTTCCACTTCCAGGCCGCGCCAAATGGTGAACCAGCCGTCCTTCTTGTTCATCTCCACGAACAGGAACTCGTCGGCCGGCTCGCCGTCCACCTCGGTGTTCCGGAAGTAATCCCAGAACTCGATCGTGGCCGTAGAGACCTCGCTCTCTTCCAGCTTGCCGTCACTGTTCTGATCGACCAGAATTCGCACCCGCGCCTCAAACGACATCCGTACGTCATTCACGCGCCAGAATTCCGAATGCTCGGGGTTCTCTTCGTCATCACTGTCCACAACGAACTGTAGCGTGTCGTCGCGCACCACCGCGTGCAGATCTTCGTTGTATGCCAGGTCATCGTACAGCGTCATCAACATCGCGCGATGGCTGACACTGCTGGCACTGTCTTCATCGGGCACCAGCCGCAAACGACAGGTGAACGGGTCTTCGCCCGCCGCCCGCGCTTCCAGCACATAGTCCACCATCTTGTACTCGGACCCGTTGAGCGGAACCGTGTAATCCCAGATCTCGGTGACCACAAACCGGTACCGAAGGTAGTCCAGGAAGTTGACCTTGAGCACCGACCCAATCATGCAACCAATGGGGTTGTAGATCTTGTCATACTCACTCATCGCGCCCGGCTTCTTGCCGAACCCGGCTTTTTTCAGCAGAATCTCGTAAAGCTTCATCGCTGGTATCCTGCCGTGGCCGCCGGCCCAAACTCTTTGAAGAACAGCAAGTACCCCACAAACCCGAGCGCGCCCAGCACCAGGGCCGAGACGAACAGCGAATACAGCCAGCCCTGCGAAGTTCGCGGATTGGCCACCTCTACCGGGTTGTAGGCTGCGTCCACGAACTCTTTGTTGAACATCAGGTCCGGGTTATCCTTCATCTGCGGCGGCACATACGAAGGGTCGCGCGGGGCATTTTGGGCCTTGAGCTGGTCAATCTCCGCCTGCAACTGGGCGTCTTTGCGAAGCATTTCCTGGTAACGCGCCTGGTCCATGTCATTCTGGTGGTTGTACATCCAGGTCGCCCGGTCATGCGAACTGAGCGCGCTTGAGAACATCCAGCCCATCAGGAACGGCGAGAACGAGTCATGAAAGTACGAAGGTCGGCCGTAGTAGCCGCCGTAAAAACCAGACGCCCGGTTATCGTACGTCACGTACCGTTCGTGCGTCACATACCGGCGCACCGTTTGAACCTGGGGCGAATTGGCCTGAATCGGCCGGTTCACACCGCCAGGACCTGGCGTGGTGTAACTGCTTTTGGGGGCCGTGGCCGCCGTGTACTGCTTCTGGCTTTCCACCCGCCGAGCCTGGTTGCTCATGCCGCTGTTGAAGCCGGTCCCGGTGCTGGCCGTGGGCTTGGTGGTGGGCGTGTACTTGTTGCCAGATGCGTACGACTGACCCGACGATCCGGCCGCCTTGTTCTGGTTGTACGTGCCGGAACTGGTGCTGGCACTGCCGCCAGACGAGTACGACTTGCTGCCCGTGGAACTGGAAGGCCGGGGCGCTGTGGCCGTGGTCGACCGCGAGCTTCCGCCCGATGAGTACGACTTGCTGCCCGACGACCGGCTGCCGCCGCTGGAGTACGACCGCCCCGACGATCCGCCGCCCCCACGCCGTTGAGCGGCCTGGGCCTCGCAATTAGCCAAAATTGACACCACAAACAAGGCCGCCAGGATCTTCCGGTTCATGAGATGTCCTTCAAAGCCAGATCGTGTACAGCCCAACTGCACGTAGAGCGGGCGCACACATCTGCCATTCTACGTCCCCGTAATGCTAAAGGTTCACCCCACCCAACGCAATCCCGCCCACCCGCACACGTCAACCCCTCGAAACGCCCGCACCCCAAAACCCACGGCGCAATCTCCAACCACGCCCCAGGCCGGTCCCTGCGCCCCGCCAGCCCACGCCGGCTCACCAAACATTGCCGCCAATCCCTCAAAAGCCACCTATTTTCACCATCCGGCCGGCCAAAGGTTGCCTGGAGACCACGCCTGGCCCCAGGCTCAGGCAGCCACCAGGGTAATTCCCAAACGCGAAGCCAGATTCAGTTGAATAGCCCATGCAGACGATCTATTTTAACGTTCGTCTTATTAAACCAATGGGTAAATGTGCCTGGCTGGCTTTGTTTGAGGTAACGGCAATGACTGGTATGGCCTTGCGGGTAACGATGGGCGAAATTGCAACCCAGTTGGGATCAACGGAGGTCATGCGAACGGACCAGGCCTCACAAAACGGGGGTACGAAGCGGCCAGGCAGCGTGGCAGCGCCTGCCACCAGCACCGAACCAGCCGCTGGAATTCCGGCGGCCACGGCGGCCCTGCTGGCCGATCGGTTTTGCAGCCTGCTGCAAACCGGAGAGACGAACACTGGCGCCCTCATGATCGAGCTCACCCGGACGTTCCTGGAGTCGGCCGGCCCCTGGCTGTCTGAGCAAGATCGGGCACTTCTGACGCGCTTGGCCGGACCGGCCGAGGTGATTCATCCGGCCGCCTGATCGAACTGCGACATGCGGGGCGCATAAGAACAGGCCCCCATGTCCAGGACTGGCGTTGCCACCTGTGGATTTCCCTGGACCTTTCGATATTGGGCTCTGGTATGTGCGTGCCCACCCGATGCGCCAGCTTTGATGCTGTGTATTTGGCGATCAAGTAGGCAAAACGCCGGGAATATTCGCCCGACGCACCACCGAGTTCATCTCTTGCTATTCCCCAAGAAGGGCACTGCGGCAAACCAGGCTGAGTTCGTCAGGAGCCGGTCTTTTCCATCAGAAATCCACTTGCTACCGTTTTGGGCTTGTATTTCCGCTCAAACGCTTGGCCAGGCAACCGCACAACGCCACGATTGTATCAATTCTGGCGGCACGCTAAAAAAGTTTCAGAAAACCCGGGCCTATATTTTCTGAGCACCAAAGCCCTTTTTTTCAGACTTTTGTGTTACCAAACCATACCAAGACCGGCCAACGGGTTCGCCCGCGTGCGAAAAACGTGTGTTAGGTTTGGGTGCCGATCACACCCCTGAACCCGCCTGCACATTCCGGCTTTTCTGGAAACCGCGCACCCTGTGCGCCGGCCCGGGAAGCGTATTGACTCATCCTGGGAGACAGGACCATGGCCACGGCCGAAGTGCCAGTGATTACCTACGCCTGCCAAGAGTGTGGCACCCTGCTCAAGAGCAAGTGCGAATCTTTGGGCAAGAAGCGACGATGTCCCGCCTGCCAGGCCTATACCATTGTGCAAGTCGAGCAGGGGGGCCAGGAACTGCACCCAGGGATTGCCGGCCATAACCTAGAACCGGCTCAGGTGCAAACCCCGGTCCCGATGCCGGTCAGCCCCCCAATCAACCAGCCCCGCCTGGCCAGCCAGGAAGAACGGCCATTGATCCTGCCAAACAGCCCCATTCCGTTCCTGCGCAAGCTGGTGATTAGCCTGGAATGGGCCATTGCAATCTCGGCGGCCATCTTCGGCCTGGCGGTGGTGTACAGCTTCCTGGCCATGGCCCTGATCTCACTCACCGGGTTGAAGATTAGCCGGTAAAACGCACGCCCACCACGCGTGCAAGCATATACACTTTCTCCACCCCGGATGGGCGAACCACACGGCAACCGCGCCAAACCGCTTGTCCTGCACCGCGGGAAAAGGTGGCCAGCACGGCTTCGTTCTCGTCCATTCCGTCCATACCGTCCATTCTTCTGTTCCGCTCGTAAGATCGGTGGTTCCATTCTGTCAGCGTTTATCAACCCCTTCTCCCGCACCGCGGGAGAAGGAGGGCTAGCATCTTCAAATGAGGGCGACCGGGCCAAGATGGCACACACTCCGAATAACGTCGCACAGCTCTTGCGAGCCGTAAACGGCGCTCACCGTGGCCGAGGCTTTCAGGAGTCAGAAGTCGACTCCGAGAGTCGAGCGACTTTGCCGGAAGCGTCTGGTTCGCTGCGTACTTACACCTCGGCCAGCGGTTCGGTGCTGTCACCAAAGCGATCCAGGTGGATATCGGCCTTGTGCAACAGGCTCAGGAACAGGCTGCACATCTTGCGATTCGGCTTGTCCATGTAATCCAGGGCCCGGCCCCCCTTGAGCTTGCCGCCCCCGCCGCCAATGGTAATGACCGGCAACTGGTTGGCCTCATGGTTGCCCGTGAGCATGCTGGAACAGTACAGAATCATCGAGTTATCGAGCGCAGTCCGTTCCCCTTCCTGAATCGCGTCCAGCTTGGTGGCAATGTACGCCAGTTGCTCCAGGAAGAACCGGTTCACCTTCAGCCAGTCGGCACTGTCTGAGTGCGAAAGCAGGTGGTGGATCATGTAATCCACCCCCAGGTTGGGGAACCGCAGCGAACTATGATCATTATTGAGTTTGAGCGTGCACACCCGGGTGGTGTCGGTCTGGAAGCCCAGCACCATGATGTCGGCCATCAGCCGCATGTGCTCGGCAATGTCTTGCGGAATCCCATCGGCCGGCCGATTGATGTTCGGCTTGTCCAAGCTGGGCCGCCAGCCCTGAAACTCGCCCCGCTGCCCGGCTTGCTCCAGCCGCCGCTCCACCTCGCGCACGCTGTCCAGGTACTCGTCCAGCTTGCGCTGATCGGAAAAGCTGATGCCGCGGCGAACGTCGGTGGCGTCGGCCAGCACGGCGTCTAGCACGCTCTTGTCCCCCTTCTGGACCTCGTCTTTGAACAGCCGGTCAAACGCCAGGGCCGGGTACAGCTCCAAAGGGGTGGGCGTGGTGGGCGACGTCCACGAGATGTGCGAGCTATAAAGCATCGAGTAGTTTTTATGTACCGATGGGTTCGACTTCTCGCAGCCCAGCACCAGGCTGGGAACCTTGGTCAAATGGCCCGTGTGCTGCGCCATGAGCTGGTCAAAGCTGGTGCCAGACTTGATCTCTCCGCCAGACGCCAACGGGGCACCAGACAGCAGGTTGCCGGTCTGGCTGCTATGGATGTTCCCCTTCAAGGCCTCGGCATTGTACAGGCCGCGAATGAACAGCAGCTTCTCACGGTGCGGCATCAAGGGGGCCAGCACCTGGCCCAGCTCCATGTTCTTGCCTTCCCCCTTGGCCCACCACTCGCGGCTGTGGAAGCCGTTGCCGCTGAACAGCACCGCCAGCCGCACCGGGGGCTGGTTCGAGGCCGCCGCAGGCGCATCGTCGCCCCAGGCGGGCAAAGATTCCAGCCAGGGCAACGCCATGGTTACGCCCACACCCCGCAAGAACGTTCGACGGCTGTGCATCTTCATGGCCTTCACTCTGAAAAAAAGGTGCGGTTTCAAGGCAGAATCATGGACAACATGGACGGTATGAACCCGGCTGACTTGTCAGCTAGTCTTTGGCAGCCACGGACGGCTCTGCACCCCGGATCTGCAAGAACTGCTTGCTGGTCAGAATGACCTCGAGCGCGGCCTGCACCTGGAAGTCATGCTTCTCAAGCGCCTGCTGCATCTGGTCCAGCAGCGGATCATCCGAAAGCTGGACCGATCGGCCCAGTGCGTACCCCAGCAGCTTGCGGCAGAACTGACGCACAAACACGTCGCGTTTCACCGTAAGCAGGTAGGTCTTCAAATCGTCGGCACCGCCCACCTGGGTCCCGTCCGGTAGCTTGCTGGCCGTGTCAATCGGCCGGTCGGCCAGGTCTCGGGCCCGGAACCGGCCAATGGCGTCATACCCTTCCATCGCAAACCCAAACGGATCCACCTTCACATGGCAGCTCGCGCACCGGCTGTCGGAAGAGTGCTTCTCCACCAACTGACGCACCGTCAGGCCCTCGGTGGCCGCCTCATCTTCCGGCAGTTGTGGCACGTTTTTGGGCGGGCGGGGCAGCTTCTCGCCCAGCACCACTTCCGAGATCCAGTTGCCACGCAAGATCGGGCTGGTGCGAGACGCACCCGCCTGCTTGCTCAGCGTGGTGGCCAGCCCCAAAATGCCGCCGCGGCCATGCTTGCGCACCCCGGTCACCATCCGCCAGTTGGCACCCTCTACCCCGTCAATGCCGTAATGCTTGGCCAGCTCGTCGTTCAAGAAGGTGTAGTCAGAATCCAGCAGGTCAAGCACCGAGCGATTCTGCCGGAACAGCGCCTGGAACAGCCGGATGGTCTCTTCATACATCGCCGGCCGAAGCGCAGCAAAGGTGGGGAAGTGCGTGGGCGACTTCTCATCGTGGGCCGCAAAGTCATACACCTGGAGCCACTGGCAGGCGAACTCCTCGGCAAACCGGCGCGAACGCGGGTCGTCCAGCAGCCGCTTCACCTGCTTCATCATCACGGCCGGCTCTTTCAAATCGCCGCTGGCGGCATGCTTCAACAGCTCGGCGTCGGGCGCGCTCGACCACAGGAAGTAGCTCAGCCGGCTGGCCAGCTCGTACGCGTTGATGCTGCCTGGGCCCGGCCCCACGCCTGGCTTCTCCACCCGGTACAGAAACTCGGGCGAGACCAAGACCCGGGCCATGATCAGGCGGATGGCGTCTTCGTGCGGCACGTCTTCGGCCCGGAGCGCCTTGTACAGATCGCGCAGGCCGGCCTCCTCGTGCAACGCCAAGGGCCGGCGATACGCCTGGCCGGCAAACGCCACGGCCGAATTGAGCTGGACCGGCTCGGCGTCAATCAGGGCCTGCCGAAACGCCATCGCGTTGTCGGCAATCGGCTTCTTCAAAGGCTCAAACACCGAGGGGTCGGCGTCTTGCGTGGCATACTCCAGAAGCTGCTGGAAGGCGTCGGCCAGGGCCAACGGGTCCTGGCTCACCACCTTCAGCTCGTCCCACAGCTTGTCCAGCTCGGCCGCCTCGGTATCTTCCAGCATCAGCGACTTGAACAGATGATCTTCCCGATAATGCAGAGTGAGCGTAACCACCTCGTCCACCGGCACAATGCGGGTGTAACAAAGCGTGGGCGGAAACACCTGGCGGAAGCTGTTGAAATCTGACTCCAGGTTGGTCCAGGTGGGGCTGGCGGGCAGGGCCACCACCGGCGTGCCGGCCATGGGGCCAGGCGTGAGCTTGATCGGCGCCAGCCCGCTCAAGAACTGGGCGGCGGCCGCAGGCTGAACCACCCGCGCCCCAGAAACAAACGTAGACCCGGCCGCCAGCTCGGCAGGCAGGGCAATCTCAAACTCACTGTTGGCACCAATCACCACCAGGCTCGTGGGGTCGATCGGGCTGCCATCTCCGCGCTTGCCAAAGTGGTCCGCATCAATCCCCACCAGCGAAGAGCCAGGAGCAGGCTTGGTATCGCCGGCAGGCGCGCTGGTGATCCGGCCCAGCAGCGGGCCGCGCAGGCTGGAAATCTGGCGGTGCAGGGCACCGTCGGGGGTGTCGGCCGCCGGCGCGGGGCCGGTAAGCAAGGCTTGGATTTGCTGGGCCAGGGCCTTCTTGTCGTCTGGGCTGGCGGCATCGCGCCACTTGGCCAGCAGGCTGCCGGTGGGAATGACCGTGTCTGTGGTCTGGCCGTTGTCTGCTTCTTTGTAGAAGTGCCACACGCCGGTGTTGCCGTGGCTGTCATGATGAGGGTTGCCGGCCAGGATGTCGGGCGAAACGTCGGCCGCCAGGTCCCAGGTCTTGTCGCCGCCGGTAATCGTCATATCTACGGCCGTAAGGTCGCACGAGTGGTTGCCGTCTCGCGGGCCAATGGCCAGCGTAAGCAGGTCGCCCTTGTTCACAGCCTGACCGTTAAACGGGCCGATTTTCACGGGCGCGCCACCGGCCGCCACTCCGGCCGCCAGACGCTGGCGGGTGGCCCCCTTGCGCAGTTCCAGCACCCACGTCACACCGTTGCCGCATTCTGGATGGGCGTGCTGGGCCACCCCCGAAATGGCCACCGGGCCGGTCATCGGGCTCCGCCAGCCAATAACCACCTGCTGGGTGGGCGTGGGATGCACGGCCACGCTCTTGGGCTTCATGTTCCCAGGAATGCGAACATGTTGATCGGACGAGTTGGCCACAATCGACGGCAGCTCTGGCGAGTCAAACCCGTTGATGAAGTCGTACCCGCTCCCCTTCAGCGTTTTGTTCTTGAAGTACGCCTCTTGCGGAATCTCTGGCGGACCGGTGCCCACCCCCAAGTAGCCGTACCAAGCCCCCACCAGCTCAGGCGCAAGCTTGAGCTGGGCGGCCACGGCCGCGGGATCGGTGGGCGGCGTGGTGGCGGCCGCGTTCAGCAGTTCACCCGCGTGCGAAAGGGCCTCTTTGCGGGTCACCGTCAGGTGCTGCACCAGCTTCTGCACGTCTCGCAATGGCAGGTCGGGCCGGCCGGGGGTCACCAGCCGGGGGTTCTCCAGAATGGCGACATCGCCCCAGCGTGTTTCATCGGCGGGCAGGCTCACGCCGGCGTCTCCCACCGTCAGGTACAGGTGCACCAGGCCATTCTCATCGGGCTTGGCCTCTTTGAATTCCTGGCGAATCTCCACGCGCTCGGCCAGCGGGCTCACCGGTTCCATCCAAGCCTTGGGGCCGCCCACTTTGCCAATCTGGCCCACGCTGGTATATCGCCAAAGGGCGTTTTGCCAGGGGGCAATCCGGGCCTGCAGCGGGCTTGTTTTGCCAGGCTCGGCAGCGTTCCACAGCTCTCGCACGCTGCTCATCAGCGGACCGCTGGTCTCTGGCTTCTCTTCGAGCGCCTTCCAAAGCACGTCGGCATACTTGGAACTGAGGCCAATTGGGCTGAAGTATTTCCGGTTAGCGCGGCGGAGTTCTCGCACCTGGAGCAGGTAATCTACATACTTCTCCACCGGCAGGCGGCCGCCGCCGTTGGTGTTGAAGATGATTCCCTGCAGGTTCACCTGGTTCCCTTCAGAAGACTCGGTGTAGCGGCCGTAGAGCTTGCGGATCTTCTCCATCGTCTCGTCGCTGAAGTCACGCGCAGAGGTTCCCTGCATGAACCGCACGCCGTCTGGCAGCAGCGCCACGTGTTCGGTAACCTGCTTGGCGGCATCAAAATATTTGGTGAGCAGCGAGGGGCTCATCACCATGGCCGCGCCGGTGTTGGTAAACCCTTCGCCGGCCGCACTATCGGTGGGAAACTCACGCGCGGGGTCGAGCGTGGGGATGCCGGTCAGGTCTCGCAGCGTGTAGGTGTACTGGGCGTTGGTCAGGCGGCGGAGCACCACCGGGCCGGGGTCTCCGGCGTTGGCCTGGGCCTCGTTCTTGAGGTACCGGGTAATGAAGGCCTTCAGCTCGGCCTTCTCGGCGGCCGTCATTTGCTTGGCGTCTTCGGGCGGCATCTCGCCGGTATCCAGCACCTCTACCACCTTGAGCCAGGTTTTGGAGGCCGGCCGCAGGTCATCGAGGGCCGTGAATTGTTCGAGATCGACCGAGCCTTCACCCACCTCGGTGCTATGGCACTCAAAGCAGTACGCCCTGATCAGCGGCTTGGCTTTCTCAAAGTGGTCGGCCAGGCCGGCCGGGGCGTCTGCCGCTTGCTGGGCCACGGAAACGGCCGGGCCCGCCTGAAAGATCGCCAGCCCTAGCCCTAGCCCCAGTCCCAGGAACAGCCCATTCCCCCGCCGTCGCGTATTGGTGCGCACGGTGCCAGCCTCCAGGCATTTGATCTTGAATGCTTGCGGAATCGGCCAACTTCAACCCGCCGAGCACAGGGCCAACCCCGGCCACCCCGCGCTCGGGCGATCCCGCCACCGAAAATTGTTCGACATTCGCTCAACACTTCGCCACCCAGCATCTTAGCAGACCTGCACATCCAATGCGAGACCATGGCGGCAAGTGTTCTTGCGTACACACCCTGGTCGAATCCCAAAGGGGCGGGCCTGGGCGAGACGCCTGGATGGGGCGACTGGCGAGGTTCACGGTTTGCCTGGAAGGCCACAGGCCCGTGTCGCCGTCGGTGCCAGGCTCATACACTTAACCACGCGTGGCCTGAACCGCTTCTCCCGCACGCGGGAGCAGGTGGCCGGCATCATCGGATGAGGGTGACCGGGCCGAGATTGTGAGCGCGTGCGCAAAATGGGGACTGGCTGGCGACGGCTTCGAGGTGCCTGTCCCCATTTTGGACCGGAAGCTGGTCAGTCGCTTGCGCTCCCGGCTCGGTATTAGGGGAGAGCGCCAAGCCGATCAACCCGGTGTTCACGGCCCCGTTATGACCTTACCAGATTGCCCCGTCACTGACGTTTCGGGTTCTGTAAGAGCCCCATCCGCCTATGCAATCAACCGGGCGTTCCTGGCCCCTGGGCGGCGATGCAAGAGGGTCGCTCGGTTCAGGCGTTGCAAACCGCTTCTCCCGCACCACGGGACAAAATGGGGACTGGCTGGCGACGGCTTCGAGGTGCCTGTCCCCATTTTGGACCGGAAGCTGGTCAGTCACTTGCGCTCCCGGCTCGGTATTAGGGGAGAGCGCCAAGCCGATCAACCCGGTGTTCACGGCCCCGTTATGACCTTACCAGATTGCCCCGTCACTGACGTTCCGGGCTCTGAAAGAGCCAATCCGCCAGGGCGATTAACCGGGCGTTCCTGGCCCCCGGGCGGCAATGCAAGAGGGCCGCTCGGTTCAGGCGCAAGAACCGCTTCTCCCGCACACGGGACAAAATGGGGACTGGCTGGCGACGGCTTCGAGGTGCCTGTCCCCATTTTAGACACGAAACGAAACCTGTTGAGGCAAGTACATCGCGCTCAACACGCCAAGCATAGAGGCCGGCCCAGCCGCTCGTCAAGCAACGGAGATACCCCGGTCATCACAAGAAAGTGCTCATATTTTCAAAATTTACAATATCAAGCCCACCTCAATCTACCAAAGCCACCCAGACTCACAAAAACATCCAAGCCTGACACTTGTACGAATACAGTAACTCGTACCACCACCCAAAGTTCCCACGCGTGAATTTTACGCAGCTTGCCTTCAACCGACCGTAATCCCTGACCCAGCTCACAGAACGGCAATCCCCGGCTCAGGCCGTAGGTGAATGGTGGTACAGCAATCAGGGCGTCTGCCGTGGTCCTTCAAAAACCGCCACCCTCATGGGCGTGAACCGGGCCAACCGGCCTGTTCCCGCGGGTATCCATTAGCCACTCGGCCTTTTCGATTTTTGGCGATTTTTCAGATAATCAAGCTTGAGCTCAACACCAGTCGTCAAGGAGATTCGGCGTGGGACAAGCGGGCCAGTGGATCATGGGTTCCATCCTCACCACTTTTCTTACCTGTCTGTGCAGCATGGCCGGCTACTGGTTTGGCCAGCGCATGAACCGGCGGCTGCCGCGCGGGTATATGGAGCATGACCACCCGCGAGACGTTTTGATGGCGGCCACCGGAATGATTGCCACCCTGGTGGCCCTGGTCTTGGGGCTGCTGGTCAGCTCGGCCAAGGGGACCTTCGATAAAAGTTCCGACGCCATCAGCGAGGGCGGTGCCAAGGTGATTGAACTTGACCGCGTCTTGCGTAAGTTTGGGCCCGAAGCCGACCCAGCGCGCAAGGAACTGCGACAGTTTGTGGTGGTGGCCATTGAACGGATCAGGGCCGGCGTCAAGCGACCCACGCTGAACGACCCCCACGTTCGGCCGATCACCATCGACGAGATGATGTACCACCCGATCCGCGCTTTGGCGGCCCACAACGAAGAGCAAAAGGAACTCCGCGCCCAGGCCATTGGCCTGATTGCCGCCCTGTCTGACAACCGCTGGCAAATGATTGAGCGGGCCAGTAGCCCGCTCCCCGTGCCATTCCTGGTGCTGCTGTACTTCTGGCTGGCCGTGCTGTTCACAGGGTTCGGGATCCTCGCCCCACGCGATATCACGTTCGTGGCGGCCTTCGCCATTTGCGCTCTGTCCATGGCCGGCGCCGTGTACCTGATCCGAGAGATGAACGAACCGCTCGACGGCACCTTGCGCGTCTCACCCGCCCCACTCCAAATTGCCCTCCAGTACATGGACCTCTGAGCAGATCCGAACGCCCACAGCGAACGGTCAGGCACTCCCGAGAGCCCCCTTGGGAGTCAGTGGATTAAGTGCCAAGGCTCAGCCCGATTGGGTGCCGGCTCTTACAGCCGCCGAATTGCCATTTGCGCAATAGCAGTAGCCATCAATGGCACACCGGGGCAATTTCTGGAAGATTCTACGCCAGAATTTTGCCCCCGGTATCAGGATTGGGTCTGATGACCTGTATTCCATTGTAGAGCGGTTGCCGATTCTCATTTTTGGCGTGGAGTGATCAGACGGTCATCAGGCCAGTTGCCGCTTACTCGTGCGAGCGATCTGGTGCCAGACGTTGTGCTCTGGGGGAGACTTCCAAACCTCTGAATCATCTGGGGAATCGATGGGCAGCGTGGAATTGGCCTGGCAGACAGGTTGGAACCGTGACGTGAGCAAGCACGAGGATCACGTTCCAACCGGCTGGCCGAGGCAGCGCTGCGTCTGCCCCTGCGTGATGGGGTCCAAAATGGGGACAGGCACCTCGAAGCCGTCGCCAGCCAGTCCCCATTTTGTGCACGCGCTCACAATCTCGGCCCGGTCGCCCTCATCCGGCCTGCGGCCCCCTTCTCCCGCAACGCGGGAGAAGGGGTTTGGCGAGCCTGAACCGAGCGACCCTTTTGCAACGCCGCCGGGCGGCCACGAACACCAGGTTCACCGCATGCGCGCTCGGCCTCTTTCAGAGCCCGGAACGTCAGTGACGGGGCCATCTGGTAAGGTCATAACGGGGACCGTGAACACCGGGTTGATCGCATGCGCGCTCTCCCCTAGGGTCCAAAATGGGGACAGGCACCTCGAAGCCGTCGCCAGCCAGTCCCCATTTTGCGCCAGGCGGCCAGGAACACCAGGTTCATCGCATGCGCGCTCGGCCTCTTTCAGAGCCCGGAACGTCAGTGACGGGGCCATCGGAACGGTGTTAGCGCGGCCACGAACACAATCTCAACGCGCCACGCAACCAGGGATCGCGTTAGTGGCTCATCACTTTCAGGGCGATCTTGAGTGGAGAGGTCGAAACGCGCATGGTGCCGTCGAGCGGTTCGTTCATTTCCACAATCAGGTAAATGGCTCCAGCCATAGAGAAGCCGCAAATCAGGAACGCCGTGAGAATGGTGGGATTGTTGCGCGGTGCCAGGATTCCGAACCCTGCAAACAGCACGGCCAGCCAGAAGAAGAGCAGCACCAGAAACGGGTTGGGCAGCTTGTTGGTGGCCCGCTCGATCATGCTCCATCGAGACTCGATCAGACTGGTCATCAGTTCCGACGCCCTGCGCTGGATTTTTTCCTGTTCACCGTTGGTCGGCACTAAATTCTGAATCGGCTTTGTGAACCGGTCTTCCAGGGGGCCTTCGGGATGCCTGTCATTGGCTTCCAACCGCTCGCCCATCGAGAGCTTGCCTTCGTCCATCTGGGTGATCACATCGGTGGTCAAAATTTTCAAGGCATTCTTGGCCGCCAACGCCTCTGGGCCAAACTTCTTGAGCAGGCGGTCAATCTGAATGATCTTGGCACCACTTTCATTCATGGCGTCGGTGGTACGGTCGAAGGTGCTTTTGGAACTGGTCACCAGCAGGCCCAGCACCAGGGCCACCAGGGTGGCAATCATGCCGGTGGCGCTTTTCAAGACGTCGCGGGCATCACTGTGCTGGTAATGGTGCTGAGGCAGAAAGCGGCTCACCCACTGACCGGCCCCGTAGCCCACCACGCAACTGGCAAACGTGAAAAATGTCGCGGTAATGCTGTCCATCGGTCGGCAGATCCTTCAAGGAAAGGCGGAACTACGGTCAAAAGCCCTTCACACACCGTTCACAACGGCAAATCCAACGGGCTCTTGGTCAGGTGGGATTATCCATGATATCCAGGGCCAGCCGCAGCGGCATCGACGGAATCCGCAAAGCGCCGCTAAGCGGCCGGTTCATCTCCATGATCAAATACACCGCGCCCGCCACCGATAGTGCGCACAACATCATGGCCACCACTACGGTTGGCTTCACCGGCGCCACAATGCCAAACCCCAGGAACAACACCCCCAGCCAGAAGAACATCAAGATCAGAAACGGCTTGGGCAGCGGGTTGTAAGATTCTTCAATCATCTGCCAGCGAGAACTGGCCAAACTCTTCACGGCCTCCAGCACATCGGCCTTGAGCTCTTTCAGCTCATCGCTCTTGGCCTCAAGCGCACGAATCGGGCGGGCCATGATGTCATCCACCAAAACCGCACGTTCGGTCTCTGGCACTTCTTGGCCACCAGGGTGGCGCTGACCTCGTTCCAGGCGATCCACCAAAAGCAGCGTGTACCGGCGAATATGCTCACGCGCACTCTGGCCTTCAGGGCCGAAATGGCGAAGCATCCGATCGATCTCGATCACCTTGGCACCACTCTCGCTCACGCGGTCGGCGCTCTTGTCAAACGTGGCCTTGGCGCTGGTTACCAGCAGGCCCAGCACCAAGGCCGCCAGGGTGGCAATCATCCCGGTGGCATCTTTGAGCACATCACGTGAACGATCACTCAGCTCGCTCTCCGGCAACGCGCGTTCCAGCAGGCCACCCAGCGCATACCCAATCACACAGCAGAAGAACGTCATCAAAGTCACGGAAATTGCATTCATCGGCAGGCGGCGTCCTCAGTCGATGTCACGTCCATTTTCCCAGGGCCAAACCCGGCAACATCCCCAGACCAGCCAGTCTGGCCTATTTTGAAGCCCAAATTTGCCAGCAAGATCAGGCTCCCCACTATCCCACGCCAGGGCCGCTAAAAACAACTCAACATCAAACCGAACTCCACTCTACCAAAAAAACTAAACACGCCTGCGCACCCAAGCCACGCCCCAGCTTGCCACAAAGAGCCCTGCTCACAGAGCAAGAGCACAAACCCAGAACCTAGAGAATCCGGTCGCTTGAATTCCGCCTATGAGTTCCGGAACGATAATTTCGCCGAAGCCAGGAGTATCCCCAGGCGAACACCTCCGTTAAAATCATAAATGTGACGTGCGTGGGCATGTCGTCCCTTGTAGATTTGGGGGAACGACAATGCTTGAAATGTGGCGCTTGTTCCATGATTCAAGGGCATACCGGCCTATTCAAAGCCGCCGCCTGACGGAAGGTTTTCCATTGAGTGACCCTCTTGATTCTCGCCAGCCCAGCGGCCAACCGGCACCGACCGGCATGGGACTGGGCTTGCTAATCGATTTGCTGTTGAACCGAGCCCGAGCCAACCAACCGCTGGAACCTGAAGCGGTTCAGGCCGAGTATCCAGACGGCACCCAGGCCCCAATTTGGGCGGCGGCAAACCGGCTAGCAGCCCTGACCAATGAGGCGACCAGGCGAGCCGAGCAGGCGGAGCTGGAACTCAAGAAAAGCAAACGCAAAAAACGTCCCAGGTTTTCGATCTGGACGCTGCTCTTGATGGGCCTGGTGGCGTACGTGGCGAACGGCGTGGGTAGAATGGCTGGACAGGACAAACTGTCCAAACGGTATCTGCAGGTGGAACTTCGTGAGGCACGCGGCTTGGAGATGCTTGCTCGGCTCCACCAAAGGGTGATCGACCAGCCAGCGCTTGATCGCAAGACAGATCTGAACCCGTTCCAAAAGAACCTGCTTGGTGAGTTGCTGGGGTATTTTAACCAGGTGAGCTTGGAGTATGTGTCTGAAGCCGATTCCGGGCCGGCCGTACTGCCCAAGCTGTCCATCGCCCAGTTTGAGGTCGGTAGCCTGTCATTAGCGCTCGGCAATCAGACGCAGGCCATGACCAGCCTGCGAGAAGCTTTGGCAACCACTCAGAAGGTGCTGAAGCTTCGGCCCGAGCGCCATGCCACGCGCGCCTTGCTTGGCTCCATTCATTTCAACTTGTGCATGCTGCTAGACCAGCAAGGCAACCGGGGCGAGGCGCTGGCGGAATGCCGGTCGGCCATCGCCATCTTTCAGCAACTGGTGCAAAACCAGCCCGGTATTCCGGCGTATCAACACGCCCTGGGCGAATTCAATCTGGGGCTTGCCGGCCTGCTGGAGGCCAACAATCAGCCAGACGCCGCAATGGAAACGTACCAGAGCGTGCTACCGATTTTCAAAAAGAGGGTAGACGCCAATCCTTCTGGGCCCAAGGAAATTTATCTGCTGGCAAATCTGCTCACGACCATGGGCGAGTTGCATAACGACCTGGGCCAGCCAGAAGAGGCCATGGAGGCATTTCGGGCAGCCATCGCTCACGAAACCAACCTGGTGAAGGCAGACCCAGATCAGCCTGCATATCAGGTTGCGCTGGCAGAATCTTTGACCATGCTGGGTGAAAGCCTTAAAACGGCCGGCAGACCGGCCGAAGCCATGCAGCAGTACATGCCGGCGCTGGGGCATGTGCAGGCGGTGCTAGATTCTTCTCAGGGTGATCACGAGGCACGCAGGGTGTTTGCCCTGATCCACAGCCATCTGGGCAAATGGTACGCAGATGCCGGCCAGGCGCGTGAGGCTTTGGTGGCTTACCAGATTGCCATTGATATTCAAACCAAACTGTCGAAAAGCGATCGGGCGAATCCAAGTGTGATTGTCCAGCTTGGTGCGACTCTGCTTGACCTTGGCAATTTTTACAGAGACTCTGCCCTGTTTGACCAGGGGCAACGCACATATGAGACCGCGCTTGATATTTGGAATGGCCAGTTGAAGGAAGAACCGAAGTGTGCCGAGTATTGTGACGGGCTGGCAGGTACGCAAGACGCCATGGGCATTCTCTTGGTGGCCATGAGAAACCCCAAGGAAGCCATCGCGTGGTTTGAACAAGCGATTGCGCAGTGGAAGCCGCTGATCGCTCAGAATCCCAGCTCGTTTGATTATCCATTCAATCTGGGACGGGGCCTGTATCACCTGGGGTACGCGCTGAACCTTGCGGGCAAGCCAGATGAGGCCATGACGCACCTGGAGGAAGCGTTGACGATCCAGAACAAGCTGGCAGATCGGTTCCCAGACTCGATGGATCTTGTGAACGCGCAAGGCGACACACTGAAATCCATGGGCGGCATCCAGCTTGAAGCTCAGGAGCTGACCAAGGCGTATGAAGCGCTTGGAAAGGCGGCGGCCTGTAAACGCATGGTGCTTGCCACCGAGACAGAGAACCCGCGCCATCGTCGATCGCTGGCGCGCTGCCTGATTGAACTGAAGAAGGCGGCCGAGTCTCTGGGTCGTCCCCAAGACGCCAGCAACGCCGAACGCGAACTGGACACGCTCAAAGTTCCTGACCCTGATTCACAATTTACCGTGTAATTTGTGATGAGCTGGCTTCTCCCGCACGCGGGAGAAGGTGGCCGAAGGCCGAATGAGGGCGGCCGGGCCGAGATTGTGAGCGCGTGCACAAAATGGGGACTGGCTGGCGACGGCTTCGAGGTGCCTGTCCCCATTTTGGACCCGGAAGCTGGTCAGTCGCTTGCGCTCCCGGCTCGGTATTAGGGGAGAGCGCCAAGCCGATCAACCCGGTGTTCACGGTCCCCGTTATGACCTTACCAGATTGCCCCGTCACTGACGTTCCGGGCTCTGAAAGAGGCCATACGCGCATGCGATTAACCCGGTCTTCCTGGCCCCCCGGCGGCAATAGAACTTATGTAGACAACGAGGGTTGCGCCCTGGGCTGTCTTGAAATGCCCCTTGAGGGCTCTCGACCAACCGAGCCAAGGGTTATGACGGAATTCGGCGGAAAGATTGTAAGGCTCATCAATAAAAGAGTTTGCATCCCCGGCAAGGCGCAGAAAGACGCTTGGCTCTGGACGTTCGCAGAATGCTTCCAAAATCAAACAGGCTTCGTTGCTCAGAGAACGGCTAGTTTTCTGGACTTTATCAGAATCAACCAAGAAAACGCCCGAGAAACCCTCAGGCTCATCCACGAAACGTGTTTTAGGCTTGATTCACAGCCTCCCAGCATCCTCCTACCACCATTCTGGCTCTAGCCGGGCGGCAAGACAGCAGATACCCCCCCCTGCGCCGGCTGGAAGTGCGCAGCTCCTGGGAGACAGGACGATGGCGACCGCCGAGACCGAGGCAATTGAGTACGATTGCGACCAATGTGGCACTTTGCTCAAGAGTAAAGTGCAATCGCTGGGTAAGAAGCGGCGATGCCCGGCCTGCCAGTCTTACACGCGTGTGAACGCGCGACAGAACCCGCAGGAGCTGCCGCCAGGCACGCTGATTTCGAGTGCAGATCTTTTCCAAAATGCTCAGGAACCTGCGCCCACGGTCCAGGAGAACACTCCAGCACAGCCAACGGCCGCAACTGAGGCACCAAACACCGACCCACGGGAACCGGTCTTCATAAACAGGCCCACCCCTGAGGTGACGCAGAAACCGGCGAAAGCGGCTGCCGATGACCAGAATCTGCTCCTGCAAAAGATTAACGACACGCAGAAACGGTCCACGATCCTGGCCGACCACCAAACGCCGTTCGCACGCAAGGTCATGATTTGCCTGGAATGGATGTTGGCCCTGGCGTTGGCCCTGCTGGGTATGACGGTGCTGGGCGGCGGCTTGGCCCTGATCTTGTACGCACTCACCGGCTTTCAGATGCCCGGGTAAAATAGCCGCCGCCGCAAACCGACATGGCTTCACATCCAAGTCACCAGTCAAGCGCGGTTCACGATTGGGTTGCAGATGTCAGACAGCCGCCCTTGGCTGTTGCTTGGCGATTTCAGGTGCAACCGAATCGTGAACCGGTTTCGCGTCGCCAACGCGAATGGTACGGCTAGCCACGCTGCTCAGGCGTGGGCCAGCGGAATCAGCTTGCCGGTCTTGACGTCATACGTGTAGCCGTGGATCGGAATATGGCGGGGGACCAGGGGGTGGTTGCGAATGCGTTCCACGTCGGCCTGGAGCGCGGCCTGGGCATTGGAAATGCTGTGCCACTTGATGTAGCGGCCTTCGTGCGAGCCGGAGCCATCGGCATGATCGCACCACCGGGTACCGTCATGGGTGGCGGTTTTGGTGCTGGTAGCAAGCAGTTCGCCCATCTCCGCGTCTTGAAAGTACTGCATTCCGCAGTCGGTGTGATGGATGACAAACCACTCTTGGGTGCCCAGCAGCTTGTAAGAGATGACCAGCGAACGGATTGCGTCATCGGTGGCTCGGCCGCCGGCATTGCGCGTGACGTGGGCATCGCCCTCGCTCAGGCCGGCAAACTTGGCGGGATCCATTCGCGCGTCCATGCAGGTGAGAATGGCGAACTTCCGACCGGGGGGCAGCGGCAGGGCCCCCTTGTCTCCAAAATTGGCAGCGTATTCCTGGTTGGCCGCCAGCACTTCCTGAACGATCTTGCTCATGACAACGTGGTCCTTGCTCAGGCTCGGTACGTCGGACAGCTAGCCATCCAACCCGCGCCTATCCGCTACGAAATTCCAAGTGGGGCTACCAGCATACCCTCAACCAAACCGATCGGCGAGCCAGATGAACCAGTGGCTCGATCCTTACTGGCTTCTCCCGCGCTGCGAGAGAAGGTGGCCGCAGGCCGGATGAGGGCGGCCGGGCCGAGTTTATGAGCGCCGACCACACATGTAACAACACACACTTTCTCCACCCTGGAGGGCGAACCTCCCGGTGAGCCGGACAAGTACGTAGCAATTGCGCCAAACCCCTTCTCCCGCGTTGCGGGAGAAGGTGGCCGTAGGCCGGATGAGGGCGACCGGGCCGAGCTGGCGGTGGCAGAATCACACGTGCCGACTACACGTGGTCTGAACCGCCTGGTGTTCACGGCCCCGCTATGACCTTACCAGATTGCCCCGTCACTGACGTTCCGGGCTCTGAAAGAGGCCATACGCGCATGCGATGAACCCGGTCTTCCTGGCCCCCTGGCGGCGTTGCAAATGGGTCGCTCGGTTCAGGCTCGTCAAACCCCTTCTCCCGCGTTGCGGGAGAAGGTGGCCGAAGGCCGGATGAGGGCGACCGGGCCGAGATTGTGAGCGCGTGCACAAAATGGGGACTGGCTGGCGACGGCTTCGAGGTGCCTGTCCCCATTTTGGACCCGGAAGCTGGTCGGTCGCTTGCGCTCCCGGCTCGGTACGGGAGGAGAGCGCCAAGCCGATCAACCTGGTGTTCACGGCCCCGCTATGACCTTACCAG
>CAIYJE010000175.1 GCA_903926465.1 uncultured Planctomycetales bacterium | reverse complement strand
GCTCAGCGGTCATCTGCGGACCAAGAATGTCCAGCAGAGAAGTCAGATCATGGGTGTCCGTACCCAGTGGTGCCATGCAAAGAGTTGAATGCCACGAAAGGCAAAATGCAAGGGGTTACTGAATTCGGCTGAATGCTTACGGGCTTTTGTATTGTACCCCCCCTCAAAATTCAAGCACGAACAACGCTAATTTTCCGTTAAGACGTGCCCTCCGCTTGAATCTGGCGTAGTGCGTGGGGAAATGGGCCGCTGCGGGAGCCCGCGACATACAAGGTTCGATTCGGCGCCGTGCCGGATCTCGATCCAATGGATGCCGTGGTTTGCTGGCAGGCGACAGCAAATGCTGGCAATGGAGGGACTGGAAGAGCGGCAGTTGCTCACGGCCTTCACTGTCACGGGGCTCTCGGTTACGGGTACTGGCAGCTCCACATCGGGCGACCTGCGGTCCTCCCACGCTGACGGTGACCAGCCTGAGCCTGACCGGGGCCCGCGTTTCCCTTACAATCTCGGTGGCCGGCACACTGGTGCTCGGTTCCTTGATGATCTGCGTCGGCCTGATCGCATACAAGCATCGGTATCGGCCGGCAACTCGGCTCGCCACCACCGTGGGCACCGCCGGCCGATATCATGGAATCCAGAAAACTGAAAACGGAGCCGTTTCCTTGCGTTTGGAACCGATCCAAGAGATGACGCAGCGGCTGATCCGCTCGGCCGTGGGGCCAGGAACCCGTGCGCTCGATGGCACCGCCGGCAACGGCCACGACACGCGGTTTCTGGCCGAATGCGTGGGGACCACCGGCAAGGTGGTAGGGTTCGATATTCAACACGAGGCGATCCACCAAACCCGCACGCGGCTAACAGACGCCGGCGTTCAGGAACGGGTGCAACTGGTGCAAGCCAGCCACGAACATCTGGGGGGCTGGCTAGACACCCACTGGCCGGGCGACCGGCTGGCCGGCGCCATGTTCAACCTGGGCTACCGGCCTGGCGGAGACCACGCCACCATCACACGCGCCCAGAGCACCCTGGCCGCCCTGGATCAAACCGTGACGCGGCTCCAACCTGGGGGCATGTTAACGGTGGTCCTGTATACTGGTCACCAGGGTGGTCACGATGAAGCCGCCGCCGTGGTGAACTGGGCCAGGAACCTGGATCCGTCGCTGGGCCTGGTACTCTGGTATCAGTTCCTCAACCGGGCCAACCCGCCCTCGCTCTTGGCGTTTTGCAAAAGCGGTCCTGCCGCACCCGCAGCCGCACCCGGAACACCCTGACCTTCAGGAACCCGTCATGAGTTTGCAGAATCTCCATCCAGCCAACTGCTGGCGAAACCAGGTTTCCAGGGTCGCTTGGCTGCCAATACTGGCGCTCTGGCTGGCGGGCTGGGCATCTGGCCCGGCCCTCGCCGCCGAGCGGCTGCCGAATGTGGTGATCATCTTCACCGACGATCAAGGCTATGGCGATCTGGGTTGCTATGGCGCGCAGGGGTTCCAAACGCCAAACCTGGACCGGCTGGCGCGCGAGGGGCGCAAGTTCACCAATTTCCATGTAGCGCAGCCGGTCTGTTCGGCCAGCCGCGCGGCGCTGCTTACGGGCTGTTATCCCAACCGGCTGGGTATCCATGGCGCCTTGGGCACCTCGGCCAAGAATGGAATCAGCAGCTCAGAAACCACGCTGGCCGAACTCTTCAAGCAAAAGGACTATGCCACCGGCATGGCCGGCAAGTGGCACCTGGGCCATCACCCCCAATTCTTGCCCACGCGGCACGGGTTTGATGAATACCTGGGCCTGCCGTACTCCAACGATATGTGGCCACACCACCCAGAGGCCAAGCCCGGCGCCAACGGTCGGCCGGCCTACCCGCCGTTGCCGCTCATTGAGGGGGAGGCCATCATTAACCCCGACGTCACGGCCAATGACCAGAAACTGCTCACCCGCCAGTACACCGAGCGTGCGGTTTCATTCATTGAGCGCAACAAGGAACGCCCGTTCTTCTTCTACCTCGCCCATTCCATGCCGCACGTCCCCTTGTTTGGGAACGACGACTACAACAACCTCGCGCACGGCAGCACCCGCTACGGGCAGGTGATTGAAGAAATTGACTGGTCGGTTGGCGAGGTCTTGAAGGCAATTGATTCCAGCGGCCTGGCTGAGAATACGCTGGTGGTGTTTACGACCGACAATGGCCCTTGGCTGAGCTATGGCGATCACGCAGGCTCGGCCGGTCCGTTGCGCGAGGGGAAGGGGAGCTGCTGGGAAGGGGGCGTGCGGGTGCCTTGCATCATGCGCTGGCCTGGCAAGATTACCGAGGGCTCAACCTGCGATACGATGCTGATGACTATTGACCTGTTTCCCACCTTTGCGAACCTGATTAATGCGAAGCTGCCGGACCACCCGATCGACGGCCTGGATGTTGGGCCAATTCTGGTGGGCGCGGAACCGAATGCGGCCAAGAATCCGCATGACTTCTACACCTTTTATTATGAAACCAATGAGCTGCACGCCATTTGCACGGGTAACGGCCGCTGGAAGTTACAACTTCCGCATTCTTACCGCACGCTGGGCGGCAAGCCGGGCGGCAAAGAGGGCAACCCGGCCGCCTATGAGAAAGTGCCAATTGCCCAGCCCGAACTTTATGACCTGGTGACCGACCTGGGAGAAACGACCGACGTGGCGGGCAAAAATCCTGCGCTTGTGAAGGCTTTGCTGGAGGCCGCCGAACGCGCCCGCGCCGACCTGGGTGATTCGTTGCTCAAACGCCAGGGCCAGGGAGTACGCAATCCGGGGGTGGTGGACTGACGGCTTCGTTCTCGTCCATGCCGTCCATACCGTCCATTCTTCTATTCCGCTTGTAAGACCGGTGGTTCCATTCTGTCAGCGTTGATGAACCGCTTCTCCCGCTGTGCGGGAGAAGGTGGCCGATACGGCCCGGCCATGCTGCACTGCACGCATGCAATTAAGCGAGTATCCCTGGCCACGCCCACACTCTTCAGATTGCCCCGTCACTCTCGTTCCGGGCTCTGAAAGACGCGTTACGCGCAGGCAATGCAACCGGGCCGCGCTGGCTCTGGAAATTCGCACGCGTTGAACACGCATGGCCCTGTAAAAAAAAGGCCGCCGGGCGCTCGGTATCCCCCCAGGGCGATTGCGCGATTCTAGGTAATCTGGCATGATTGTGCCGGTGTGATTTCTGCCGCTTCCTGGAGGACAGCAAGGGTAGAAACTATCGCGACCGCAAGGAATCCGTGCCATGGCCAAAACAAAGTCTGCTCGC
>CAIYJE010000174.1 GCA_903926465.1 uncultured Planctomycetales bacterium | reverse complement strand
CACGGTCAACCTGAATGCCACCGATCCCGATCCTGGCCAAACGCTCCATTACAGCCTGGACCCAGGGGCACCAACCGGCGCAACCATCAATCCCAGCACCGGCCAGCTCACCTTCACTCCTCAAACAGCCGGAACTGTGACGATTCAGGTGCGGGTAACCGATAGTGGAAATCCGGCCATGAGCACAACTCAGACGATGATCGTCAATGTTGCACCACTCTCAATCGGGTCTGGCACGGTGATAGCACCGGTACCTGGCGCATTATTGAAGACGATTTCTCTTGATATCGGAAAGCAACGAAACCCAGCGAGAGCCGAGCGCCTGAGCAATTACAGGCTCGTCGAGGTCGCAACCAACAAGCTGGGCAACAACCACAGTACGAGAGGAACACTCCTGACGCTGGACTCCGCACAATATCACCCAGACACGGGCCTAGTGGTGCTCACTCCGCAAAAAGATCTCACTTTCAATCAATCCTATCGGATTCGCGTCCGAGCATCTCAGTTCCTCACACCTTCGATGCGAACCACCAGTGCCAGCCAGAACCGCATACCCCGTGTGGCTCAGTTTGTGATGGCGACTACATCGGATCCCACCGTGATCACTTCGTCAGTCCAACGGATCTCATACGCCCAGCTAAGGCTTCGTCTCAGATAAGGTCGTCACTCCGATCCTGATCATGCATCACGCGGAAATGTTGACAAGTGCACGTCTGGAAGCTCGCGGTTTTCGGGTATTCCGAGGTCGATAGGCCTTCCGCCACTCCACACTTTGGCCAAGCCCTCGATCACGCCTAGTGTCATCGACCATGGGGAAGGGAAAGCCAACTCCACAAACAGACTGGCTCCGGCAGTTTCAAGGCGTCTGCGCTTATCCTTTGGTTATACATTAACTCGTTATGGCTTATGGAGCGTTGCAAGTAACACGTACAGCGGTTAAGGATTGGGTTGCACCTGTGGGATAGCCACGCCCGGCTGTTTCCTGGGGTTGTTTGTGTGTGCAACCCGAACGTGAACCACTATAAGTTTCCAATTCACTACTGAGGCGTTACTCGCACGTTCATCCAGAAGTGTCTGGGCGTAGGCCTGAAGCCCCGTAGCGATACGTTCGCGGACAGTGTCTCGTTTTGGTGAGGGCCGCTGGCCTGAATTGGAAGATGAAAAGTAGGTAGGACGCCCGCGACAGATACGATTGGACCCAGAGATCGTCTTGAATCTGGCCTTTGGCCATCGAGACATACCGGCTTTGCCCTGGACCCATCGGAGATTCATTCAAAGTCACTCTACTGCTCAAGTCGAGTCTTGAGACCGAGCGAAGCACAAAGAACAGAACTCGAAGATTCGTGCAACCATCAACTTAGAAACGATGGCGAAATGAAGAAGGGCTCGGATGATCGTTCGTTTGACTTCTTGTCACAACGGTTTCTCGGAGAAAACGCCCTCATCCGGCCTTCGGCCACCGTCTCCCGCACGCGGGAGAAGCAGTTAAGACCTCCGGTTCGACATTGGTAGATTGAACACGCGAGTATTTGCCAGATCTTATACCACAACACGTACCAGAGAAGCCCTGGGCTGGCCTGTCCTGGCTTCTCCCGCACTGCGGGAGCAGGTAGCCGGAACGGCCAGATGAGGGGGACCGGGCCGATCTGGAATGCGTTGACAACATCACAACATCTACCTGCACTCACGAGCGGTGAATGGACCAGAATTCAGTATGGTTCAATGAAAGCTTTGGCTGATCGCGAGTGAAGGTTCATTTCGCCACCGTTTCTTATGATCGGTAGTGTTAAACAATGCGTAACACAATCTGTGTGACGACAAAATAAAAGACCCTGTCCCAGAAGGGACAGGGTCTTAGGTACAACGTCAGTTCGCCAGGCCAGCGAGCAACTGGCACGCCGAATCAGATATAAAATTCACGATGAAACTTCTGGACGACCCAGTTCACCGTATTGCCACCAAGATCGTAATAATCACCGAGTGAGGAACCGCCATCAATGGTGCCATAACCCGCACTCGTGTTGGCGACATAAACATTGGCAACACCAGCGGCGCCAGCCAGGATATTGATCCCGTTATCAATAATCATGGAATCCTGAGGGGTCACGGCGTTAAGAGGATCAACATAAGTACCAAGCTGGACGAGGTTGTTCCCATCGCCAAAGCGAAGGTCCAAGCCATTCCCGGAGGCGTCTTCGCCGGTAATCACATCCCCGGTCAACAGATAGAACGTGGGGGCACTTGGGTCAGCGCTACCATCACCGCCCATGATCGCCAGGGTATTGCAGGTCGTGTTCTCAACCGCAACTTCAACCGCAAAGCTACCAACGCTGATTACGATATCACTCTTAGGAGCCAGAATTCCAGCAACCAAGGTAGGGTCACCCAGAATCACGGTCGCCTGATCTCCGGCGGTTACCGACACGTCACCACCGAAACTTGCAACCGCATCATTCAGTGTGCTGAGATTCCCCAAGTTGATCGTCTGGTCTCTATTTGGGAGTGTAGAATCAGAACCAACGGAACCCGTAACAGCAACATTCACAGAGTTGGCACCTGATAGTACCTGGCCTCCGCCGACTGCGCTACTCACGGACAGCGTGGAGTTGTCACCAACGGTGATCTCCTGATATCCGGAGACGGTGCTGCTGACCGACACCAGGCTGGCGTTGCCAGCCATAATGGCTTGGTCACCAGAAACGGTCTTGGAGACCGTCAGGTTACTGTTCAGACCCACAGTCAGGTTCTGGACGCCCGTGACCGTATCTGCGATGGCTCCAGTCGTGCTGTTACCCGCATTGATCAACTCACCCGCCAGTGCCAGATTCCCCTTGAGATTGAGGGTGCCGAAGTTGTCGCCCACCGTAACCTTGAGTAACTTGCCTACCGTGTTACTGACGGCATCGAGCGTTGAAGCCGTTGGCGATAACATCGACACCTGGTTACCAAGGTTCAGTGTCAGCGGGCCCAGTGGGATTGAGTTCCCGGAGACGTTCACAGCCTGGCGGCTGGTAGCGCCAAGGCCCGAAGTCACGCTGAGACCACCGACCTTCTTGACGGAGTTATTGCTAACGTCAATGGCGTTGCTGCCAGAACCGGCCACAATGACCGATGAACCGAAAGCGGAATTGTCCATCGTAATTTTGTTGGTGCCGTTGCCAACCGTGATATTCGCGGTATTGGTGATCGACGGCGAAGTCACGTTGATCGTGTTATTTCCGTTACCTTCGGTGATGGCCAACTGGGCCAGTGTGATTGGCTTGGCTGGACTGGTAGGCAAGGCCGTGGAAGCACCGACGGTTACAAAGTCGCTGGCGTTTCCGGCGGTAGAAATGGATGTGGTTCCAAACGTACCGCCAAGCAGTGAGATCTTGTCGATACCAGAACCACCCTTGATGGTTGAGGCACCAGTCATCGTATTTCTCAGGGTGAACGTGTTGGCTTTGACGCCGGCCAAGGCGCCCGTGATATTGAGCTGTCCGGTTTGAACATCGCTTGAGTTAACGGTATCCACACCAGACCCAAGCGTAATATCAAGCTTACCAGAGATCTTGAGAGTGTTGAGGTTCACGGTCTGGTTGCCGGTAGCAGAAACCCCAGCATACGTACTGACGGTGATGGAGGAAACGGAACTGGCGGCAAAGTCGGTGTAGCCGACCGAGTTGACAAGCGTCACATCAGGGGGCGATGCAATTCGATCACCGGCGACACGGATAATCCCCGCAGATGGCTGGGAAATCGTGATCGACTGATTCAGAGTGGTACTGAGATTGATCTGCAAGTTGGCGGAACCCAATGGCCAGAGTGCCGCAGTCACGTTGCCTGCAAGCAGCTGTCGACCTTCCAGAACATCCATGGACAGGGTGCGACAACGGTTGCGATGACGTGGTTGAATACGCATAAAACAGATCCTTTCGCGGCGAAGTGACGAAAAAACAGACGTGACGACTAAACATGACGTCGTCTACGGGCGGTGCCTCGATCGTCAAGCCGAGGACTGTCCAAGGCCTGCATCTGACGCTAGTTACCAGTCAACCTGAAAAACAAGCCGCCACAGTCACAATGGAACATGCTCAGACCCCCTCCAACTGATGCTGATCAATTGCTACATAGATGAGTTTCCATAACGAGACATCCAGCAGAGTCTGGAACAAAAGCGAACAGGCCGGTGCCTACCAATCTGATACGAACCCTTTGACTCAGCCACCACCCGGCATCATGGCCGAAGCGTCGATGCACGCTCAGGATCATGGGTTGAGGCGAAGTTCTCACGCAGTCTGACCAACCGTGAACGACAGCGACCCTGCCTTGGTTACCTGAGCTGGCCGCTTTACATAGGGGGGAGGGGGACAGGAGCTCCCCAGGCGATACGCTCGACCAGCACGGCGATGGCTTTACCAAACGGCGAAAGCAGTGCATTGGGCTGCATCCCACTCCGCCCATCAACCATCAGAACCGTTCCAGGAACCCAGGGTGATTGGATATCAGGCGGGCATTTTCCAAACCCAGGATCAATCGCCCTCGGATAGCGGTTGACCCTGGGCGGCCGTAGAGCTCTTCATAAGCTTTTGATAACGGCTTCGATCAGCTGGTGATCGCGGAGGATGCAAACCGATAGATAAGGTCACATCGCTCCACCAACTTACACTCGACATCCTCGCATCAAACCAGTTCGAACCAAGCAACCGCTACTACCTGCGAGAAATCAGCCAAGGTGATCTTATTGCTAGCCGAAAAGAGATCCTCACTGCGTGGGCGAGGAGGATCCAGGAGATTCCGTCGTTTGAAAGGCTCTGCTCTCAGTCCATGAACTCCGGATCGGTAAGCTTGCGGCGAGCCACCCGTTCAAGCTGGCGCACCCGCTCACGCGTGAGATTCAACCGTTCGCCAATCTCACGCAAGGTCAGTGCATTCTCTACCCCAATGCCATAGCGCAACCGGATCACCTCACGCTCACGGGGGTCAAGGTGTACCATGCGTTCAAAAACACGGGCCAGTTCGTCGGCCTGGATAATCGTTTCATCGGGGGTCAGCGATCGGTCGTCGGTCAGAATCTCATCCAGCACAATTCCATCCTCTCCGCCACTTTCAAGCTGGAGCGAGAGATTGTTGACCTTCAACGCCTTGACCACAATTCCAACCTTCTTGACCGAAAGCTTGAGAGCCCGACCAATTTCTTCGCTCGTAGGCTGCCGGCCAAGTCGATCGGCGAGCACCACGGAAGCGCGACG
Source organism: uncultured Planctomycetales bacterium (assembly GCA_903926465.1). GTDB lineage: Bacteria > Planctomycetota > Planctomycetia > Isosphaerales > Isosphaeraceae > CAIYJE01. Next base: position 41,098 of record CAIYJE010000174.1, on the reverse strand, counting down.
CCATTTACTCAGAAGTGTGACCATGTACGCGGGTAGTCGGATCGCTTTCCCTTGATTCATCACGGCCCGCCGGATCGATTGCTTGATCCAGTAACTGGCATACGTGCTAAACCGGACCGACATCCCCGGATCAAACCCCTCAACCGCACGCATCAAACCAAGATTACCTTCTTCAATCAGGTCCTCCAGGTTCAAACGCTTATCCGTATAGTTACGGGCAATATTGACCACAAGTCGAAGATTGGCGCGAACCATCAGATCTCTCGCCACGGGGTCACCCAGCGCCACCCGCTCTGCCAGCTCACGCTCTTCAACCTGAGTGAGCAGGGGGGTCTGATTGATCTCCCGGAGATACCACTGAAGCCCGGTCTGTCCATGTGCAGAACGACCATGTACACGAGAACTCATGAGCAGGCTCGACTTAGGGTGCGAAAGCTCTTATCGTCATTCACTTACATGAACGACCACGCGTATTTCGTTTCCACCGGAAGCAGCGTCCGGGGTCAGGCCACGGTTGGGCCATGAATCTTTTGAAAGCTAGGTCGTATATGAAGCCGCGTCAACTCTGCGAGGCTAAATGAGGGACAAAGCACCCCACGTACCAGAGCTTGAGCCTTGGGCCGCACCCGTACTCCCAGAGGAGAATGAGCGAGCCCGAACGCAAAAACTGCTGGAATCCCAGGCAAACAGATCCGGAACCTGGATTCAAACACATCCAAGAAGAACGATTCGATTGGGTTGAATTCAGGAAACATTCTGCGGCTCTACACCACACGATCCAGCTCAGCATGGTGACCCACAAGACACAGGCATTCACCACCGGCATAAGACGAGAACCTGGCATCCCGCCATCCAGCACGCTTGCCCAAGTTGGACTCAACCCCCACCACCTGGCTCGCCGCCTGAATCGGTCCTTCGAGGCTCAGCCTCATACCCGCCCAAGCCAACCGCTCCAGATTTCCCATTTTCACTCACCCGAACAACCCAAACCAATCGCCTGACCAAATTCAGAAACCGTTGAATGAATCCCGGTCGAACCGCCGATGGAAGACATACGAAGCCGAACGTGGGTGGGCAAAGTCGGCCCCGCGCTGTTCTGGCGTGCTCGCCCTTTCCGGAAAGGATACATTGATGTCACGGTCAAAGTGGTGGCTGGCAACTCCGGCAGCCGCAGCATTGCTTGCCGTTGGCTGTGCCCATTGCGACACGTGCGACGACTTTCCGCGGAGCAGTTCCAGCCGATACGCACAGGGCTCTTATACCCCCTGGGCCGGTTCCGAACTTGCCGCCGTAGATTCAACCACGGCCGCCACTCAGATGCACGTACCCATGGTTGCGGCTCCCGCCCCCATGGTCAGCGCTCCAGCCACGGCCTCACCTGGACCTTTCACAGGGTCGGATGCTGCTCCTACTCCGCCTGAGGGACGTACTACACTGACCCCCGCTCAGGAAAAGGTCAGCCCTCCCGCCATTCCTGCCGAGGCAAATCTGGAGTTGCCAGAGATGCCGGCTGAGCCCAAGCCCAACCTTCCCGCCGAGCCTCCGCTCAGCCCGCCACCAGCGAATCCAGCAGACAGCCCTATCGAAACTCCGCCAGCACTCGATTGAAGTTGGTGAACTTTCACCAACGCCTCTGAACTTGCCTGGCCACCAGCGACTGCGTACGTAGCTTAACCCTGGTCCCGGCTCTGGCCCGAGGATCGGGGAGGATGGATCAGACTCGCAAGATCGACCACCAAGGCTGTCAAAATGAGCGGCATGTAGAGTTTGCGCTTGATGTGATAGTCGGCCTCCAGGCACCGATCGGCGAGCAGGAAGACATCTTCAGGCTCAAGCCTCTGCGCCAGTAAGGCGGCTGCCTGCCGATCTCCAGGGTCAGGGGATGGGGCAGTTAGGCCGGCAGTTTCCCAGAGCACATTGCGGAAAAACCGCGCCAGTTCATTGGCCAGTACGCTCGCTCGCTCGCGGTGCAACACACTCTCTTTGCCCGCTTCCTTCACAAAGGTTTCTATCCGCGAAGCCATGGCCGGCGCATCAAAGGGTCGCGGGTTTGCCAGTTCGTCCAGTAAGCTTCTGCGGAACGAATCCAGCTCTGGGTTTGCCAAGGCGATCGCACGCTTGACACTCCCCTCGCCATGGCTGGCCACCCGCTTGGCGTGTTCGGGATCGTCCGCCACGGCCTGCTCCATCAAGATTTGCACCACATCCGACTCAGAAAGTGGATCAAATCTGAGCACCCGGCACCGAGAAACCACCGTATCAAGCTGGGCCTCGGGGGTACTTCCAAGCAGGATCAACACAGAACCTGGGGGCGGTTCCTCCAGGGTTTTGAGGAAGGCGTTTGACGCTTCCTCGCTCAGGTGATCCGCATCATCCACAATCGCAACTCGATGCCCACCACGCATTGGGCGTAGAGCTAGCTCACCACACAGGTCGCGGATGACCTGGATCGGCAATTCATGCTTCTCTGCGGGCCTGGCGGCCAAAAGCAGGTCGGGGTGAGATTTTGCCTGGACCTGAAGACAAGCCGGGCAGACTCCACACGGGTTGAGTTCATTCGGTTCTGCCCGCTCACAAAGCAGTGCCTGAGCCAGCGTGAGGGCGAACAGATGTTTACCAACACCTTCTGGACCCACAAATAAAAAGGCATGCGGAAGCCGGCCCAAGGTGAGCGTGCGACGCAACTCTGCCACCAGACGGTCATGCCCGCGAACGGATCCCCAGGGCATGCGCCACCTCATTTTGAATTTTGGCGGCAACCAGGTCAGGCTCGACGTTGGCATCGATCAGTCGAAATGGTGCCGGGTAAGTTTTCAATGCTCGCAGAAAGCCCGACCGAACGCGACGGTGGTATTCCTCCCCGCGTGCCTCCAGGCGGTCTCGCGGGACCCCAATCCGCCTGGCTGCCACTTCTGGGGGGACATCCAGTACCAGCGTAAGGTGTGGCATCAAGCCACCCGTAGCAATCCGCCCCACGTTCCAAAGATCGTCCACCGCTAGCCCGCCCGCATGTCCCTGATAAACCACATTCGCCAGCAGATACCGATCACAAACCACCACATGACCTGCCTGGAGCGCCGGCCTGATCTGCTCGACAACCAGCTGGGCCCGACTGGCCATGTAAAGCAACATCTCGGCTTCAAGGGAAATCGAAACCGTGTCGTTCTGAGCCAGCAGCAAGGCTCGGATCCGATCACCAAGCGCAGTACCGCCAGGATCACGGCAAAGCGTGACCGTGAATCCCTGCGCTTGAATCCATTCCGCGAGCCGGGCAACCTGCGAGGACTTACCGCCACCATCTGGGCCATCAAGCGAGAGGAACAGACCACGATCAGGCGAAACCTTGTGAACCCCGGAGCTAACCTGGCTATGCATATGTGCGTCTTCCACCCGAGGCAGGGCGAACCGGTCGCCATCAGAGAAGCTGTTTGTTTAACGGGGGGTGGGGGTCAATGTGGTGGTGACCGGCAAAATCTGATCTCGGATCCAGATATCGGCCTCGGCGAAGAGCTGGCGGATCTTCGCATGGTACAGCAGAGACATGGTTTCTGAGAACGAGCCCCAGCGACACCAGTGTCCGTAAGGGTCTTCGGTATGTTCGAACGACCGGGCGAGATTGGAGCAGTCGTAAACCTCAACCACGTAATACATCACCGACTTCAAGACTTTTCGGCCGCGTCGCAGGTAGGTGTAAGACAGGTTCCGTTCAAACCCTTCACGGAAGCCCCACTCCGTCAGGCTAGTTTCTTCCAAGAACTCTCGCGCCGCCGTCTGTCTTGGGGTTTCCCCAGGCTCCATGCCGCCCTTGGGAAATTCCCAGCGGGCTCGGGGGTTTCTCACGGTCGCAGAATGCAAAATCAAAAAAGACAGCGAACCGTCCGCCTCAACGCGGTAGGGGATCACTCCAGCAGAGAACTCCAGCAGCGGATTCATGACCACGTTCAGGCACCAGGGGGTGCAGCCGAACCCTCGTCGACCATCAGGATCCCAAGAACCTGACCCGGTCGTACGCGGTCGTCTTCTTCGAAACAAATTTGGGTGAGGCGTCCTGTCTCCGGGGCGGGAACGTCGAAAGTTGCCGCACCGACCAGAATTTCAACCAGTCGATCCCCCTCCCAGACCTCTTCGCCACGCCGGTAATACCAATGGCTGACGACGATCACCGCATCTGGACCGATCCCAAAGTCAGGTAGGATCACTGTCACACGACGCATGGAGGAACCGCTAATCTCATTCCAGCACGGGACAGCCTTAACGCCCGCCAGGCGAAGGCTACCTCTTGATCATTGGATCTTAACCATCCTGCCCGCTGTTGGCCAGCCCAACGCAGGGCCCCAGCCTCATCAGAACGTCGAAATCCTGAATTATCCGCGCCGCATTTAACAGGTTCACCGGAACCCGATCCAGCCGCACCGGATGGCTGGCGAAGCCTTGTAGGATGAATGTCTCCGAATTTTCTTGAAACCCAGGGATGGGTAACCGTGGCTTTACATAGGTACACTCGAAGATCGTTGAGAATGGACCGACTGCCCATAGAGAGTACTGGTTGGGCCTGGCCCGTTTCGCACCCCGTTTGTCAGGGACTCCTCATGCCTTCGTTCAAAGCTCAAACAAACCGGTTCCAGACGCTCCTGACCGTGGTTTTCTGGGGGCTGCTTGCCTGCGCCTGGCTGGAACCTTTCTCGGCCAGCGCACAGGAGACCCGCCAGGACCCGCCCCTCGATCGACTGGTGGGCACCAAGATTGCGCCTTTTTCTCGAACCGATGCCACCACGGGCAAACCGGTGGCCCTGACCGATTTCAAGAATTCCAGGGCCGTGGTCCTGGTTTTCACCGGCACAGACTGCCCGATTGGCAATCTACTGATGCCTCGGCTGGTGGAATTGCAGAAACGCTATCAAGGGCAGGGGGTCCAACTGCTGGCCATTAACGCCAACGCCTCGGAAACGGCAGAGGGAGTGGCCCAACATGCTCGTGAGTACCAGCTCAACTTTCCTGTGCTCCTGGACCCAGGCGCCACCCTGGCCGAGGCCGTCCAGGCCCGGTTCACCTGCGAAGCTGTGCTGCTGGATGCCGACGGCTTGATTCGCTATCGAGGCGCGGTTGACGACCAGTATCACTACGGAGTGCGCAGGGAACGCCCGGTCCATGCCTTCCTGGCTGAAGCTCTGGACGCCCTCTTGGCCGGGAAACCGGTAGATACCACGGCCAGCAGTGTTGCAGGATGCCCGATCGAACGCGATCTCAAGAGCGGGACACCACGACCTCGCATTCAGCCGGCACACCCGGAGATCCTGGAAGCATACAAGGCTGTGGAACCCGACATCGACCCATCGACCATCGGTCCGGTTGATTACGCACGGCAGATTGCGCCACTGTTGCAGCAAAAATGCCAGGGTTGCCATCGCCCTGGGCAGGTTGCGGGGTTTTCTCTGCTGTCGTACGACGATGCCCGCCGCTGGGCCGCCGGGATCGCCCAGGTTGTGGAAGAAAGGCGCATGCCGCCCTGGCATGCCGACCCTCGTCATGGCCAGTTTGCGAACGATCGACATCTCACGGCCCAGGAACGAGCCGCCCTTCTAGCTTGGGTCGATCAGGGGACCCCTCGGGGTGATCAAAGCCTAGAACCCCCCGCCAGGGTTTGGCCCGAAGGATGGTCGATTGGCACCCCCGATCTGATCCTGGAAATCCCAGCCGACTACACCGTGAAGCCCGAAGGAACACTTCCCTACCAGCGGTTCCGGGTGAAGACCGGATTCACCGAAGACAAGTGGGCCCAGGCCATTGAGCCGCAGCCAACGGACCGCGCTGTGGTTCACCATATTATTGTGTATATGATCCCTCCCAAGGGATCAGGCACGGGCCAGCATGGGGATATGGAGCACCTGGCGGCTTATGCCCCTGGCGATATCCAAACGGTACTTCCTCCAGGCGTGGCCAAGAAGATTCCGGCCGGTTCGGAATTGATCATCGAGGTGCATTACACCCCGACGGGTAAAATCCGGATCGACCGCTCACGCGTGGGCTTTGTCTTTGCCAAGGAACGTCCCAAGTTTCGGGCAGTCACCATTCCCATTCTGAACCAAGGGTTTGAGATCCCCGCCGGGGCCAGCAATCACGAGGTCCGGTCCAGTGTGACCTTGCCTTCGGAGTCTCGCGTGATTGGCTTCCTGCCCCACATGCATCTGCGCGGTAAAGACTTCATCTACACCGCCCATCTCCCTGACAAGTCAGCAGGACATTCCGAGATCCTGCTCTCTGTTCCTCGGTATGACTTTGCCTGGCAGAATTACTACTGGCTGACGGAACCCAAGCTGCTTCCCCAAGGAACCACCATTGAGTGTGTGGCCCATTTTGATAACTCGGCGGCCAACCGGGCCCTGACCGACGAACAGACCAAACAGGCGGTGCGCTGGGGCGATCAGACCTGGGAAGAGATGATGATTGGCTACATTGATACCCTGGTTCCGGTTGAGCCCAAAGCCGACGAGCCAGCGGACACTCCCTGAGGCCAACCGATATGTTGTTCCCCACACTCAGCGCTGAACGGGTCTTGAATGCGACAACCGTGAACCATCCGTCATAACAAGGGAAGATCAATGCGACGATCTCTGGCTTGGTTGAGTACCCGCTTGCTGCATCAGGTTGTGCTTATCCTGGGAATGATCCTGAGTTCCCGCGGCATGGTTGGTCTGGCTGCGGTTCGGCAAGATACGGCAATTGCCGCCCCGGCGGCGCTCAAACCATTCGAGCACATGGTGGGCACCTGGAAAGGGGTAGGGATTCCCACGGGCAACAAGCTCAAGGGCTGGCAGGAAACCCACGTGTTTGGCTGGAAGTTTGAGAAAGGGCAACCTGTCGCCTTGAAGTTGCAGTTCACCGGGAACAAGCTGCTGGCCACCGGCCAGCTTCGGGCCGAGGGAGAGGGCTACGTTCTGGAGGGGACCGACGCAGAGGATGCCCCGGTGCGCTGGATAGGAACGCTGGATGAGTCGGCCCAGACCCCAACTCTGACGCTGATCCCCGACGCACCGCCCGGCGATGGCCCCAGCCGACGACTGGTGGTGCGTTTGCTGAGCAACAAGGAAGGGTATACCTTCTGGGATGAGCGGAAATCAGGCGCCAAGTATAGCCGTGCGGTTGAGATCCGGATGAGTCGCAACGATCCGTCCCTGGGCGCGTCCAAGGGATCAGCGGGCAAACCCAAGTGCATTATCACGGGAGGAGAGGGCACCATTGCCGTGGCGTTCCAGGGCAAAAGCTATCCGGTTTGCTGTACCGGTTGCCGCGATGAGTTCCTGGCCGAGCCCGAGAAATACCTGGCCAAGCTGGCAAAGAAGGCGGAATCCACTCCCGACCCAGCGCTGGAACCTGCCGCCGAAGAATCGACCAAGCCAGATGCAACCGTCGAGACCAAACCCGATAAGCCAGCACCGACCGGTTCCAAACCGGTGACCGACAAGGCCGCGGAACTGTTGAAACGTGCCCAGGAGTTTGAGAAGACCGGAAACAAGTCGGCGGCAGTCATCTACTACCAGCGGATTGTGAAAGAGTTCAGCGAGAGTGAGCAGGCCAAAACGGCGGCCCAACGCGTGAAAGCACTAGGGGGAAAGTGATCGAGCGTTCGGTGAGCATGCGCTAAACCCGCCCTGATTGCGACACCGTGGGCTTCTCTGGTGTGCCCTGACAATCAGGGCTTTTCCGTGCTCAGAATCCAGGAATCGCTTGCTTACAGGCTCTTTCTGAGAACTTCACAGAGTCGCACTAAAACGGCTGGGCTCTGTTGGGTAGGATCCAACGAACGGCTTTGAGTCTGTCCGTGAACCGGAATGGTAACGCGAACATCAGAAGCCCTGTGAGCCCTATTCCGACTAAAGTCAGGATCGCCCCGACCCGTACCGAGTTCGGTTCATACTCATACACCAGGCGGTGTGACCCAGCGCCAACAAATGCCCCCCGCATCGCTCGATTCACACGATGAATTGGGGCGGGAATACCATCAATCGTCAACCGCCAGCCTGGGTAATAAATGTCGGCAAGTACGACCAGGCCTGCGGACTTGAGTTGGGCCGTCATCTCGACTCGCTGAGGCTCCATCCGATCAATCGTGACGGACTCCTCTGGGTCAGGAAGGGCTCCAGATAACCTCTTCATGAAGGACTGGCGTTCCTTGGAGTCAACTTCCAACCAGGCAAGAGCGCGTGGATCGTAAACGGACCGACCATCGATGTGCCAGAGTTCATCATCTTGATAGAGAATTTCTTTCATGAGCGGCCGACGTGCATCAAGGCTCATGTCGGTGATCGGTTCATTGAAACGGGCCCGGTGTACAATCCAGGCGCGAGGAAATGCCGCATCATTACGCAAAATCTGCACATCCTCGTCAATCAGCAATCGCTTGCGATTCGCTTCTCCATCAGGACCCTCCAATGCCCCAGCTGGGGGATCTATCTCCGTGGTCTCTGGGAGAAATGACAAGATCCCACGAATCGGACTGCCAACGGCCAGCCTGGCAGGCAAGATGAAATATCGAGTGTTCCAGAGGTCAAAGCCACGCCGAGTGAAGTAATTAATCTTTTGTCCAGATTTCAGGCCGAAGCCACGGAGTGTTTCATCACTCAGACTGATGGGAAACGCATCAAAAAACGGCACCATATCTATCCATTCCGTAGTCCCAACGACATAGGTGTAGGTTAACCCGAAGTTAATGCCATATTTCGGCCGGACGCTATTCCATTCCCAGTCGATGATCTCTTGATGCCGCACAGGCGACCCAGCATTCACCCAAGCTGCGGGAGCCCAGTTGGGGATCCGATGAACTCGAAACGGACCCGATGCAGGTTCGCGGAGTTCCGCTTGTTCAATCACCTTCCATGCGTGTGGCTTATCGCTAAACAAAGACTGCGGTACGGTGTAGATCAACGAGTGATTCCAGAAACCGAGTTCGAATACACCCACCACAAGCAAAATCAGGCCAGAGAGTTTCGGTTGTTTGGACACGAGCAAGCCGACGCCAAAGGCTGTGAGGCACGAGAGTGCACCCTGAAGCAAGGCATACCGCAAAGAGATACGAGCGGCCGAAGTATCAAGCGGCCCAAAGATACTGGTGGTCCATTCCGGTTGCCCGCCCAGAAAAGATGTCAGGAGCTTATCGCCCCATGATGAACAAACGAGCCCACACAACACGAGACTGAGGGTACATCCCAAGCTCGAAAGCCAGAGAAACGCCTGTTTGCCACGATGACGGAGAAGATCATCGGCACCAATGGCGGCCAAAGCGCAGAATCCTAGTGAGGCTAGTACCAGGAATTTTCCAGGATAACGAAACGCATCAAAGCCGGGCAGAACCGTTTTCAGAAACCAGTATGGGCTGGCAAAACCATCCACCTTCCATGGGCTGGTTTCTAACAAATGACTGGTACGGGGATGCGTGGTCGAGTCACTCAAAGCTTGGAGCCAGAATCCTGGACTCCCGTACCGGCCCATCGCAAGTAGAAACCCGAGGATGGTGAGTAAAGTTAACCACAGATGCCAGGCTGGCCCCTTGCAGCACCTGATCATTCCGGAAAGCGCCAAGAGCAGGGTGAGGCCACCAAGGTACAAGGATTCAACCCATACATTATGATCTCGGTCTGGAGGCAGGGCCATTAACCATAAGTGATTCTTTCCGCCAGAATGGCCGCCAAAAAAACCTGGCCAGAGAATTTCAGCAAGACGAGCAGGATGAGTGCTGAACTGGTAGATCGTGCCAATCCCAGGGCCAGTAGAAGCCCGCAAACTCAGCGAGATAAACTCAAGAGCAGGTAAAACTTGAATGGCTGAAATGAGGAGTCCAAGGAACGCAGCACCGCTAAGACCGAGTAGACGCGCTTCCAGCCCCCAACCTCGACGCTTCCAGTAACGAAGCATCACGTAGAGAGCCGTGAGCAACCAGAATACTTTCAGAATGGCCGCAAGGTCCAATTGATAAGGTCTCACGGAATTCATCGCAGAAACTGGTGTTATTACCGACCAGGCGAGAACGACAAGATACAACCCCAGCACCGGACCCAGGCCGACCAGCCATCTCTGCAACGATCCGAATCGTGATTCCGTCATTGAGAAACAGACGGAATATAGGAATGTCGAAATCACCGTGATGTAGGCGGCTTCCGGATCGCCACCGAGCGTCTGCATGGCTAAAACGGCCGCCAGAGCAGCCAGTGAAGGAGCTGTACCATGTCGAATCCATCGGTCCGCGGCGAGAAAACCCAATGGCATCCAGGCCGCGCCCACGAGAAAGATCACGTTGGAGTACTGATACAAAACTGGTCCACCAAATGCATATGCCATGGCCCCCAAGGATGCAGCAAGCAGACTGAGACCCCATCCCCGCAAAAGTAGCAGCATGGCCACATGCGCCAAGGCAACGTGTGCGATCACGTAGATCCGTGCAGCCCAGGCATAATCCAAGACGGCAAATACGAACTTGCCCGGATAGAGAACGGCCGCCGTGGGATTACCAAGCAGTGGCATTCCTCCATTTTCCTCAGGTTCCCAGAGTGGAAGCCGGCCCGCTTGCCATTCCTGTTGAACACGCAAGTAGAGTGGGTAATAGAAATCTGCCGAATCACGAAAGCCAAACTGCTGACCCTTAAGCAATACGGGGCCAAAACAAATGAGACCAAGAACAATAGGGCACAGAAGACACACCAACCGAACGATCACGACATGCATCCTTACTGAACGTAGTTCAAGAGCCGAGCCAAGCAAGTTGACAACTTAGGTGACCTCGGCCCCGGACAGATGGCTTTGATGCCTCGGAGAAAAGCTCCACGCAATTCCGTACAAATGCACTCACTTGGCCCCACCTGAAGCAGGCCCAGCGTACCCAGGACAGAATCAATAACGGGCCAGATCGGCCTTGGCCAGTTCAGGATGAACGGCAGCAGCCAGCGCTGCCACGCCATCCAGCATGAATTTCAGTTCGCTCGCCACCGCAATGAACTGCCAGCCCTCTTTGGCACGCTGAAGCGCCTGCTCGGCGGTCTGAACGTGCAGCCCTGAAGGTACGTTGTTGCGGTGACAGGCCTCGTTGATCCTGGCTAGAGTGGCCTCGAACGTGGCTGCATCGGGTGGAGTTCCGTCTGAACTGCGCATGGTAGCAGCCAGGTCATTGGGACCTACAAACACCGCGTCGATACCCGGAACGCTATAGATAGCGTCGGCAATATCAACGGCAAGAATGTGCTCGGTCTGGATCACGACCAGAATCTCGTCATCGGCTTTGCGAAAATAGGTATCGGCCGGTGCCTCAAAATTCAAGGCATGCAGGCTACCGCCCACCGATCGCGTACCTTTGGGTGGGTACTTGGCGGCCGCAACCACAGCCCGAGCCTCCTCGGGTGTCATGACCATGGGTGCCACAATCCCCATCGCTCCGCAATCCAGCACCTGCTTGATCAGGTCATGGCGGCCTGTCGCCACCCGCGCCAGCGGTACACAGCCGGCGTCAGCAATGGCACCAAACATCAAGGCGGCGGTATTCAGGTCCACATGCGAATGCTCCATGTCAACCGTGAGCCAGGGCAGACCGGAACGAGAAAGGAACCGAGCAGCAATCGGGCTCCCAAGCGAAAGCCAGGTGCCGATCTGTGGTTTCCCCTGCTTCAAAGCATGTTTGACTGGATTGGTTTTCATCTCATTTTTCCAAGGGTTTTCGCTGCGATCAATGCCAGGAGGGCTCACTGCGGGCCGGATGCCCGATGACCTAGCCCCCTCACCTCATTTAGTCTGGCGCACAGCCTGTCCAAGGGCAATAGGCGAGTCGATCTTCGTAAAAACCGAGTCAGAAAACACAATCTTCAAGCCTTGAAAGAGCAAACACCGTCTTGAGGAACGGTCGGCTGATCACTCCTAGAAAACAGAGTCCGTCAGAACTACTAAAATAAAAAACAACTCACCTGAAAACCGCGAAAGAATGAAAACGGCGAAAACTTGTCGCTACTCTGGATCACCAAGCCCTACGGAACGCAGATTGGTTGCCATATCCAGCCACCAGCCACCAAGTTCCTCACCACGATTGACGAAATTGATGCTGACGGCATGCGTGGGCGCTTCGTTCGATTTGGGAGAGGTCGGCTGAGCTTGGTCTGAACCAGGCACAGTCTCATCCGAGAGATTCTCTGGATCCACCGATTCTTCAGCCAACTCTTCTTCAACGTCCACATCGTCGGCGACAACTTCTTCGATAAATTCCACGCCTTCCTCCGCAACCTGTGGAGGCGGAGGCTGATTTACCAGCGGAGCGGCTGAGGGTCCGGTGAATGTGACACGAAAGCTCGCAACCTTCGTGTTTCGTTGTCCGCTGGCCGAGGTAATCTTCCAGTCTTTGAGTTTTACGGGCCAATCCTTCGGACGCACCTTCTCCAACCATTGATCGAGCTCTTTTTTAGTCGCCTTGCTATCCATCAGATAGCCAATCTTTTCGAACTCGCTATTCATGAGTGCCTTGGCCACGTAATTGACCCGACCATCGAGGGTTGGTGGCAACTCCGGACCTGGCGTCAGAAACCGGTTCCAGATCCCGAACAGAGCAACCGCTCCAATCACAGCATAAATGCCGACTTTGCCACCGTTACGAACCCTGGGATCCAGCTTGGACCACCACTTTGAGATTTTATCGGGTAGGTCCGGCTTAGACTTTGGAGGCGTTGCAATTTTCAAAGGATCGACGTATTTACCCGTATATTTACCAAGAACAAGTCCACGGCCACCCTGGTCAAAAAAGAAAGCCGTACCACACTCATCACATTTGAGCTGAGTTCTCATCCGATCAACGGTCACAATACCAGGGGAGCCACATTTGTGGTTCGGGCACTCAATGGAGATCGTTGGTACATAGAAACGATTACTACAGGCAGGGCATTGAATGATCTTCCCAGATTGGTCAGGGGTAGTTCTGACTCTGCACTTGCAGTTGGGATTCGTACAGATGGCTCGAAACGGTTGGCCGAACGTGTTGTACGATTCCGAATCAGCCTCATCGTCATCCCTGTCTCGATTCCAGAACATGAGCTTCTGGGTTAGAGAGGCAAAGCTTTCACTGACACCAGTCAACCAAGGGGCCACGGGCACTTCCAGTTGGCCCTCCTCGGAGACTTCAGGTGCAAGATCAGGAGCGTCTGACCCAGTTCCTGCTGGAACAATTGGCCCAGACACCCCCAGCTCAGAAGATCCCCCGGTGGAGACACCTGAATCCAAGGGAAGCGCACCAGCACTGGGCATTTCCTTGGCTGGCTCTGGCGAACCACCAAATATTTTGAGCGGTTTCGATTTCGACTTCAAAACCGGATTGGGAACCCCGTCTGTATGAGGCTTGGAAAGTTCCGGACCTGATGTTGCTTCTTGAGGAACGGGACTTGGCCCCGACTGGGTATTCGCGTGTTCTTGTAATTCACTCATCGATCAGTACCCTTTGAAGACAGTCCGAAAAAAAAGTCTGATCTCAACAAACCCATGTCTAAGCGCGAGGCCAAGTACCCAGAAACGCCCTACGGTCAACACTCAAGGGTGAGACGGCAAAGGGCCCATACGAGCGAACCCCCACAAGAAGCGAGCACAAGAGGAATGCCGAGAATTGGGGCGACAGATCGAAATTCCTTCTAGGAATCGAATTTGGAACCAACCCTGACAACTCCAACTCTCAGCCGAGAAAGACGCTTGGACTTCATAATCCTGGATCATTATTAGCGGGAACTGCGGCAGGCTTGGGCGCAGCAGCGCCAGACGCAGCGGGCGCAGCCCCACCCGAGGTGATGGTTCGCTTCTTGGCGCCGACGGGCGCACCTTTAGCCTGATCCCCCTTTTCGGCTGTAGGGGTAGCCTTCTTTTTGGGTGTCAGGTCCGTGGTGACCTGTGCAATGGCCTTCCGGAAAGCATCGGCCTCTTCACCAAATAGCGCAATCCAATTCTGGTTGCCTTCGAAGTAAACCTGAATCGAACCGGGGGGCATATTAAAGCCGGGCTCGTCAATCACGTGAGTCACTTTTTCGAGATTCACATAGTACTTGTCGAACTTGTAGAACAGTGGTGGCGCATCGGAGGGAGCTTGTCGTGCAGCCGCACTTGGCAAACCAGAGAGGCAAATTCCTGCAACTGCCAACACCGTTGAGAATGAAGCGGCAGACAGAATTCGTGATTTTGAAGCCGAAGATCGGTGCGTAGTCATATCAGCGAAAACTCCCGAACTTGAGGGTAAAGATGAAGAGCAATCCGACCGCTGGCCAGATTACTCCAATTTATCATGAACGAAACGATTGGAACCGGATCAGAGGACAAGAGTATGAGTTCGAGAAGACTCAATCTCTTTTCGTCAAATCTGGATTATCCTTCGTCGAATGCGGTTTTGGGTGGTTCAGGCTTGGCATTCTCGGCCCCGCCAGCGGCTGGTCTGGGCACCGAGGGAACAACGGAAGGACTTCCTTGGCCGGCGATAATTCTTCGTCTGGGCTTACCCGCCGCCGAATTGGTCGAATCAGGCTTGGGAGATGCGGTCGGATTCCGAGGCGTCAAATCCTTGGTAATCGGCGTAAGTGCTTTCCGAAACGCATCGGCCTCTTCGCCGTAGAGCATCACCGGTTCCATATTACCAAACACGTACACCTGAATTGAACCGGGGGGCATGTTATGGCCCGGCTCATCAATAACGTGGGTAATTTTGGCAAAATACAGATACGTACGATCAAATCGATGAAAGAGACCAGGCGGTTCTGTTACTGCCTGCTGAGCCAGAACAGGGTGGGAACCCGTCAGTAGAATTCCAGGAAACACGCCAAGCGCGGCCGCGACCGTTGCGAGAATGAGTTTACGCCGAACACCGGCTGTAGATTGGCAACACATAAACAACCCAACTCCTCGGAACACCGTTGGAAGACCAAGGACAAACGGCCAGGTATCAGAACTCGTTGCGACTCAGCAGGTGAGATTCGATTGGACGGCATGTACTTTAACGGTTCCAATTAACTCTCGCAAATGCATTCTTTTTTCATGTTTAGGTATGCATCCCATTATTGTTCAAAATACATGGGAGAGTATTGGTCATTGACGTTAAGCATCTTTAAAACAGCTAGCAGAAGACCATGAACACGAATAGCTTGCAAATACAAACAACCTGAAGCAACAGTTGGGGAATCCATACTGCACGCTCAACCCGATCATGATTGGCTATGAACTACAATCTTCGAACACCCAACTCCTGTCTTTCTAATTCAATCTCATATACTAGACCAACCCATTCTGGCAACGAAAGTTGCCAGAATGGGTTGTTAGCTTTTGAACGGAAGACTTCATTCAGCGAGTCAATGAACTTTATCAAGCATTTAGGACAAATGCCAAGTACGGTGGGAAACTAAGGTGATCAGTCGAAGTCAGAATCGTTGATCGTTTCCTGGCCAGCACGGGTCACCAGTGCTCGAAGCACACCGACGCTGATTTCGTTCTTGATCATACGAACCGTGCCGTCGCCCATCAGAACGTGAGCTCCGATACCGTGCGAGGAAGCCAGTTCATCGTTAACACCAGAGTTGTTGCCGGCAGAAACCGTGGTTGCACCCCATTCGGTCGCCTCATGGTCGACACCGTACTTGTTATTTGGCTGGCCAGACACGCCAAAGGCGGTATCAGGCTCGGCCCAGCGCCAGTAACGGCGGCGAGCAGCAGGACCAGAGACGGGACGGGTCACTGCGGTGAAGTCGTTGTCAATATAGCCTTCGGTGTAAGGGCTGATAAACCGAGCGTCACGACCAGCGTCTTCACCGAAAGCAATCGTATTACTCAGACCGTCAGTCACCTGAGCAATACGAGTAGATCCCTTAGCAAGCAGACCATCAGCGCGGGTCGTCTTGTTCCGGTAAGGAGTAGCCTTGGTGCCATAGCCACCATTGGTGTCAACACCGATGTCGGTGTAAACCGTAGCGGCGTAGTCATTAAAACCGTACCCATGACCACTGGCAACTGAGAACGTATCATTAGGATCAATACCGTCTTGACCACCGTTACCAAGCCGAGCGGCGGCGGGGCAGATGAACACGTTGACCACAGCGCTGCTGGCGGTGAAATTGGCACCGGTCGCATTGTTGTAATCAAGCTGGAAGTTCATCTGATTGTACAGATTGCCCTTCTCAAGATAAGCCATCAAACGGGCGTTGGTGCTCCAACCACCGTCGATGAATGCGGTGGCGGCGGGAACAATCAAATTTCCCGACTCAATGTAACCACCTCGGCCGTTCAGGGTGGTGACACGGTAGGTGGTTGATTCACCACCAGGAGGAAGAGACTTGTTCGAACTTTCGTAGCTGGCGAGTGCAAGACCAATCTGCTTGAGGTTGTTCGCGCACTGGGTACGACGAGCGGCCTCACGAGCGGCCTGAACAGCGGGAAGCAAGAGGGCAACGAGGACGCCAATGATGGAAATGACCACCAGTAGCTCGATCAGCGTAAAACCGCGACGAGCCTTGGCTGAAGCAATCGGGACCATGAATCACAACTCCTGAGATGTTCCGCGTCGAGCAAGTATGTAGTCGCAGGAACAGTTCACCAACGCCTCCCGTTGGATAACTCGCGACTTTTTCCCGACACGCTAATAGTACCCGGGAGAACTCGAAAATGTGTGAAGCCTTGATGAGCTTGGCGTGAATAATACTTTGCTCTTTTACACTGCATAATTTCACACATTCTTCAAGGTTTTAGCCCAACCCAAGCCCGTGTCTGCTACCCCTGTAGGTACAATCAAGACTGCGCGAGCCTGACGAATTACACCACATTATTTATGTTCCAGCATCCAACTCACCCGATTATCTCTCGCTTTTTTACAGATACCTTGCTAGTTCGCTTTGACGCCTTCATACAATCTTCTCATCAAAAACGCTCGATCTCCTTCTTACTGCACCTCTAGAACCCAGAGCTTACCTCACTAAATGAATCCAAACGCTTCACATCCGGCACCAGATTGCTCGATCTGGGCCAGACTTGGAACCCTGTTTCGACCTCTGGCGCCAATTACGAAAGAAACCCAGAGATGGTTCGAACGCGTGGAAAACTTTCGCCCTGAAGAAATAAGTCCAGGTGAAGTCGGCCGGATCGATTTGCAGGGCGGTTCACCAATGCGTGGTAGACGACTGGGCCAAGCCGTTGAGCGGAGATATAAGGTCGGAACGCAAGCGAGTGGGCTTCTTACCGAATAACCTATCGGAGACAAATCCAGCGTATAAGACGCTTTGTGCTATAGCGGAAACCAATCAATCCACTTTCGAGTGCTTTGGGCTGATCTCCAAAAAAAGCAGGCAACATAATCACGGTAATAGGCACGCGTGCATACAGCCCCGCACAGAGATCATTGACCTTGGAAGCCAGTCCCTGACTTTCGTTGCCGGATGGTTGCCAGACCCCTGAGTGCCACCGGGTGGTCGGAACGCGTGCGCAATACACGCTGAAACTCTTGCTCGGCACCCCTGGCATCTCCCTGATTCATGAGCGCCATGCCAAGGTTCGCCCGTGCATCCAGATATCCGGGTCGGAGCCGCACCGCTGATCGGAGGCTCACAATCGCACGCTCGAATTGCCCTTGGCGGGCAAGCATGGTACCCAGCGCCGCCAGCCAATCAGGCTGGTCAGGGTCGGACGCCACGGCCCTTGAGTAGTGAGCCGTCGCATCAAGGATTCGCCCTTGACGCGTCTCCAAAGCCGCCAAGGCTGCCAGGGCTACCGAGAACGTTGGATCAATCTTGACGGCATCTAGATACCTGGCCTCGGCTTGATCCAGCAGACCTTGCCGCTCCAGCGCAACCCCCAGATTCTTGTGCGCATCTGCAAAAATCGGCTCAACCTCGATGGACTTTGCAAAACAAGTGGCCGCAGCACCCGGCTGATCTCGCTGCAGTAGAATCAAACCCAGATTATTCAGAGATCCAAAGTCATCGGGTTTCAGGGCTAGGGCACGTCGAAAACAGGATTCGGCTTCCTCGGTTGCCCCTTTGTCCAGCAACTCGGCTCCCAGATTATTCAGTAAAAACGGATCATTGGGATCGGTATTGGCAAGCGCCTGACGATACAACCCCTCACTACTTCCCCACACATGACACTGTTTCCAGGTCTGGACCGAAAAGATTGCAGTCACCAACGCCAGGGGAATGATCAGTCGATGACGATACTTCCAGACCGAAGGCAGACTCAAACAATAGGCCAACAAAACGACCCAGGGCAGAGTGGAGATATAGGAATAGCGTTCGGCAACCAGCTTGGTATCGTTGACGGCCAAACCCAGGTGGGGTAAGAGAGTTGCAATATAGGCCGCCCAGACCGCTGCCAATCCCGGAGCCCTTCGCCCCAGTAATAGTACCGCCATTGTTATCACCCCAACAGCCAGGGTAGCCACGAAATAGGGGTACTCTGTGACCTTCAGATTCGTTGGCGGTGGGTGGTATACGCTTGGACGTACAGGGTAGACAGACTCGGAGACATAAAATGAAATCCCATAAGCCGCTTTCACTAGCCGGGTTGAGACCTGGTTAAGTTCGGTTGGAACCGCTTCCGCAGTAGCCCCACGACCCAGAACCGCTAGCAGCGCGAATCCGCCGGCCAAGGCAAAGAACGGCAACTTTTCCAGCCACGCTCTGCGAGCTATCGGACCAAACCAATGACCAACCGGCCCTCCCATTCGACGCAAGGGATACAGGTCCAGAATCATCAGCACCAAGGGAAGCGAAAGCGCCACCGCCTTGAACAGCACGGCCGCAGCAGCAGCCACCCAGGCAATACAAAGCCAGGCAGGTTGAATTTCGGCAGGTTTCGGATGGGCTCGCAGGTAAGCCCACAACGCAATTACGTAAAACAACACACACGGTAAATATGGCTGGCAAGAAACCCACGCCACCACCTCAACCCGCAAGGGATGAACGGCGAACAGCAACACCGAAGCCATGGTAGCATATCGAGTACCGACCGGGTTCTCTTGGCCCCTCACGCGTTCCAGCAGTTCAAGAATGAAAACCAAAACCATCAGGCAGACGGCCACGTGCAAGATGAGACTGAGGGCGTGATAACCCCACGGGCCAAGCCCACAGAACGTGTATTCCAGTTCAAGCAACATCCACGCCAGCGGTTGATAAACATCGAGAAGAAACGTGGTCCACGCCCAGCGAATGTGAGGCCAAGACAGACCGCGGAAGTCTTGATTGTTCAGAAAGTTGGAATCATCGTCCCAGTTTACAAATCCATTCATCAACGCAGGCACAAACGGCAACCCAATCAGGATGATCAGCGTGATCAACTGCGTCACATGAAACCCATGAAACCTTGGGCGAAGATACCACGATTTCTCAACGGGGTTCAGACTCATCGCTTAACTCTTGGTAAACAGGTGGATCAAGATCAATCTGCGCAGGCACATCAAGTGTGGGCTTCAGCTCCAAGCATCATCACCGTCCTGTTGGAGACGTAGCAGCAGGAGTTCCCAGAGGAAAGAACAGCAAATCACCTTGCCGACTTACAAATTGTGGAGACCCCAGATTCGACTCAAGTTCACCCAAGATTCTCAGGCCTTGATCCGCGTAGCCCAGCCGATTCACATAGACCCCAGCGAATCCTGCTTTTCGAATTGCATCCAGGAAGTCTGAAACAGGACGCGTAGCGACCGATTTCTGCCAGACCGACGACCGTCGCCCTTTGATGGCACCAAAGCTCCAACGCAGCTGCTTGGAATGGTAAAACCCACGCATCTGATCGTATTGAGAGATTTCCGAGGACTGACTCTCGGGAAACTCAACGATGGGCAATTGAAAGATCAGGGATCCAGACTTTACGTTTGCTTCTATCTTTTGAACAAAGTCATGGTCAGACTGATAAATGAGGCGGTCACGCGCATAGGCCGGCACAATCGCCGCGGGAATCTGCTCCCAAAGCGCCAGAGATGTGCCTACCGCGACCAGACCAATCAGAGCATAGCGGCGGCGAACACTGGTCGCCCAGGCTTTGAAGCCTGCATTGATCAGAATTGCCATCGCCAGTAGCGCCATGAAGCTCAGAAACACCGCCATCCTGTTATAGCTTCGGAGCAGGGGGGTGATATGCAGGGCAATGATTTCACTGAAGCCACCCGTCAGTGAGAACACCAGCGCTGCCAGCGACAGACTTGCCAGATTCGCCAGATGCGGAAGGCTTTGGGTCCAGATCACAGGCGCCGCCACCCCAGTGAGCACCAACGCCAGTAATCCACAGCTACCCACCAATCCCAGTGGATTCGAGCCCACGGCCTCGTTCTGGTCATGAAATGCAGCATTTGAGGACAGATCTGGAACTGGCTCATACCCCAGACTAAGCGGACGCACGGCCTGAATTGGGTGCCAGGCAGATGGCATTAACAGGTTATTCAGGCTCAGAGCAAAGGAATAATAATCGGAGCTATCACGCTGAACCGCCTGCGGATTCACGCCATTCTTGATCCGATAAGTCCAGTACGGCACCATCTGGACGGCGTAAAGCGCAGCAACCAGCAAAACCAAGCTCGATGCCTCGATTCCACGTTCCCAGCGAGCGGGACAACGCACGACCGCGATGAGTCCCGAGGCAAGTAAAAGTACGACTCCAAAAATTGCGTAATACGGACCAGCAATGGATATCAAAACGATTGCGAGAACGGCGGAGAGCCCCCTGGACCAACTCCATTGCCAGCGCGGAAGCCAAACAGTGGCTGGTCCGACAAAAAGCGTTTTTCCCTCGATGATCCAAAGGCAGATCAAGAGAACCAGTGGCACGGGAAAATACGCGGAATAATGGGGATGATTCATCCCCCGATAAAAGTGGTAGGGACTAAAGGCAAAGATCAGGCTCATGGCGACCGAAACCGGACCAGTGACCCCCACCCTTCGCATCACGAAAAGCGAGGTCCAGGTTGCCAACAGAAATGTGAGTCCATAGAACCCGTTGAAGACATAACCCAAGTTGTCCGTTAATTGTCCGAGCACCGAAGCCAGAACGAAAGTACTCGTCATCAGGTCTGGAAAGTCATGAAGGTCCATCACGCCCGGTGCACCCAACCGTGGGGCATTCGTATACCAACCGGTCTCCAGGGTATTCTTGAAAAGTGCCAGGAAAAAGTCCGAATCTCCCCCTACCGTGTAATGAATCGGTACTTGTAGATCAGACTCCCAGAGCCGCAGCGACAATACCAACACGATTCCAACGAAGAGCGCGGCCAATAGATAGAGTCCAGATTCTGTAAACAGAGAACCAGAATTCCGGACTGATTGGGATTTCACCTACAAGACTCCGGATAGACCACAACGAGCACGTTCACGAGCAACAACCCCCCAGATCTCGGTCTTTCCTGGCCAAGTTAGCACTCATACGCACAAACGAATGATGCACCAACACGGACACTGGCTACAAAAGAGGTCCGTACTGAATCTGCTAAGATTCGGTAGCGACACCTCGCTGAGAAAGAAACTGGAGGAGTCGCTCAATCTGGCGAAGAGTCAACCGGAACTCAAAGTTTTCTTCGATTTCCTCTTGGAGCAAAAGAATCTGTGCGCAAAACTGTGAGTATGCCGGGTCTCCGCCATCCGGAATATCACTTCTGTGAATACGCCTGACACAGACTTTGCCCAGAACCTTGGTGAGAGCACGATCGTAAGCGGGTGCCAGTCTTGGAAGGTGAAAGTGGAGATAGCGTGCCGCAAGCGCCCGTGCCTCAAGTCCTGTGGCTCTCTCGATCTCATCCGCCAGATACTTCTGGCATCGGACAACCGGACCCAAGCTCGCGGAATCGAGCGTTGCTAGCTCACGCAAGGAATGTAGATAATCCTCAAGACGAGATTGCACCAGCATGGGTGCAATCAGATCGTCATGGTAATCTCGGCCCACAAACGCACGATGTCGGCAAGCCTCGCTCACGATTCCCGGCAATCGGCGGATCAAACCCAACTTGACGATCGTGACCACGGGGTCGGTATGGCCTGGAAGTTTACGGCACAAGAGGTACAGCCCATCCTGCCAAATCGTCATCTGATCGGTGGCTCGCGCGAACTCCAGACACTCGTAAGAAATACCCAGAATCTTCCGCATGGTGTTTCAACAACGCGCATTGGTTTGATCGCCTAACGAATCGACTCGCCAGACGATAGGTAGGAACTCGTGATGGCGTCCGAGCAGCCACGAGTAGACTCAATCCGTTGCCTCACTTCAGCTTCGGAGTTTCCGGAAACGATGGCTCTAGTTTAAGCACGAATCGACATTTGAGCAACACCCATACCCATAGTTTCACGTGATGATATGGTGAAGAATTATGAAGTATTATGAAGAATGCATGAAATTGATGAATCTAGGCCAGACTCTGTGCATACTTCTACACAAACCAGCCTATCGGGTCTCAGGATTAGATTGCGTGTCAATCAGACAGTAACGCTCGACCATTTCTGACCCCGACGTTCTGAAACCCAAACAGTTGAGCACCGATGGCAATGGCCTTACAGCAACAACGGCGGCCAGGCAAGAATCTTCAGTTCATCATGTGCACGGCTTGCGCGTAAACCACAACACGAAAGCCAGATCAGACGCTTTGGCGTTTGCACCGCAGGAACCACTGGCTCCATTCTTACCCCATGAACTCACCAACATTCCGACAATCCACGCCGACACGCACCTGAAGCGATAACCGCCCAGATCGAATGGCAACCTTTTACACGATGTGCAACTCAAGCTCTTACCGGCCGGCGATGCCTTAGGAATTCCATTGACACAAACGAGTGATCATATTTAATTTTAATTACAACGGGCATCAAGATTCACAGCAATTCAAAGATCCCCGAGCATCGTTCGCATCCGGGCCGTCAGCAAATGGCAGAGTGCCACGGCGCAGGCATCGGCAACGTCATGCGGTTCCGGCAAGCAGGGCAGTTTGAGCTCGGTCTGGATGGCACGCTGCATCTGATCTTTGGGTGCGCGACCACTGCCGGTGAGGGTCTTCTTGATGCGGGCCGCCGCATAGCCATGAACCGGCACGCCCCGAAGCTGACCCGCCAGCAAGATCACACCACGGGCGTGAGCCATGAGTACGGCCGTACGAGGCCGCTTGAGGTGGGTGTGAACTTGCTCAAGCGCCATGGCAGACGGCTGAAATAGCTCGAGAACCTCCAGCACTCCCTGGTGAATGATTCCCAGGCGGGTCCCCATATCTTCGGAGGCGCGCTGGGTTCGAATGATCCCAGCCTCAAGAACCCGAGCCGCTCCGGCCAGCCCGGGCTCGCGTTCAAGTACCGCGTAGCCGGTTACGTTCAAGCCGGGATCGATACCCAGAACCCGATCAGGCCCGGAACGCGGCGCCGGAACTGGCAACGAACTCGTCTGTGGCTTCATGCTCGCCAATGGTCACTCCATCCTGGACGACCAGGGGCGGTCAGCGGTCTGTAATTTTCCAGCGGGTCCCCCCCGCGCCATCTTCGAGAATCACACCCAGTTCGGTCAGGCGATCGCGGATCTCGTCGGAAAGCGCAAAGTTCTTGCTCTTGCGAAGGGAGGTCCGAAGGCTCACCAGCAAATCAAGCAGTGGGCCCGTAAGACGATCGCCCGAGTCGGCTTCCGCCGACTTGGAGGGTTCACGGAAAAGACCGAGCAGGCCCGCGAGCTCTCTGAGCGTGACCACGCCGGCCACGAATCGAGCTTGCACGGCAGCATCCACAGGCGGCTTATCCAGTTGCTGCAGGTCTGCATAACGGTTCAAAACCCGCAGCAGGTCAAACAAAACACCCAGCGCCCCGCCGGTATTGAAGTCATCGTCCATCGCGTCCAGAAACTGGCGACGCAGGTCGCTGACCTCATCCGGAAACTCGGCTCCGGCCGTCTTCTGGGAAGACGCGTTCAAACTGTAGAAAGACTGGCCGGTGATCCGCTCGAAGCGGTCAAAGAAGGTACGAAACCCGCGCAGGGCACGGTCTAGCTCGTCCAGTCGATCGTTTGAGTAGTCGATCGGCCGCCGATAATGGCTTGAGAGCAGCAAGGCCCGAATGGTGTCTGGCTGATGACGTGCCAGCAGATCCCGCATCTCGACGATGGTCTCGGGGTCGGACTTGCTGATCTTTTTCCCCCCCTTGGTCAACAAGCCATTGTGCAACCAGTAGGTTGCGAACGGCTTCCCGGAATAACATTCGGACTGGGCAACCTCGTTTTCATGGTGGGGGAACACCAGATCCAAGCCGCCGCCATGGATATCAAAGTGTGGGCCCAGAAGCTTCATACTCATGGCCGAGCACTCGATATGCCAGCCAGGCCGGCCAGGCCCCCAGGGGCTGTCCCAGGCCGGTTCACCCGGCTTGGAGCCTTTCCAAAGCGCAAAGTCACCAGGATTGCGCTTCTTGTCGCCAGGATCGACCCGCGCGCCGGCTTCAAGTTCCTCGAAATCGCGATGGCTGAGCTTGCCGTAATCGGCGTCGGTCGTGACGTCGAAGTAAACGTCGCCGCCTGATGCGTAGGCGTTTCCTTTTTCGATGAGCCCCTGGGTAATCTCCAGGATGCCCGGAATGTGTTCGGTGGCTCTGGGCATCTGGTCAATGCCATCAACCCCGAGCGCCTTCAGACAGTCGAGATAATCGGCCGTTACCGTCTCCGCCAGCGCCTTCACTCGTGCGGCCATGTCGGCTGGGGTGGCCCCCTCGGCCTGCACGCGCTGGATCAGCTTGTCGTCCACGTCGGTGATGTTCACCACCCACGTCACCTCGTACCCGCTGTAGACGAGATAACGCTTGATGGTGTCAAAAATCACAGGACCGACCATGTGACCAATGTGGCTGAAGGAATAGACCGTGGGTCCACAGACGTACATCCCAACCCGGCCGGGGACCACCGTCTGCAAATCCTCCTTGGTCTGGGTCAGCGTGTTATACAGGCGAATCGGCATGACTGGTCCCGGTGCAGGGGAGGCGGATTGAACAATAGAAACAACGTGCTCAGAGCGTGGCTCGCTCAATCAGAACAACCGCATCGCAGGCAATCGCCTCGCCACGGCCGACCGGACCCACCAGTTCACCCGTCTTTGCCTTGACGTTCATGTCGCCGGGTTCGATCAGCAACAGGCGAGCAACGTTCTGACGAATGCGTTCCTTGTAGGGAACAAGTTTGGGGGCCTGCGCATGAATTGTCAGGTCACAGTTCATGACCTGCCACCCCCCTCTGGAAATCAGGTCCATGACCTCCGAGAGCAGGCGACCACTATCCAGATCTTTGTGGCGAGGGTCGGTATCGGGAAAGTGCTCACCAATATCGCCCAGAGCAGCAGCCCCCAGCAGAGCATCGGCCACCGCATGAAGCACCACGTCGGCGTCCGAGTGGCCCATCAGGCCACGGTCATACTCAATCCGGACCCCGCCCAGAATCAGCAGACGGCCTGGCTCAAGTCGATGCAGATCGTGTCCAAGACCCACCCTCATAATGTCACCCCAGATCACCACCAGTTCTCGCGGCCCTGGCCAGAGTTGCCGCTGCCTTCATGCGCGTTCCGGATCGTACCCGCGACCGCCAAACTTGCCAATCCCCGTCCATCGATAGATTGGAGTTCCTACTAACTAATGCTTGCGTGCATGAATTTTGAAAGTCATTTTTTCAAGACCGAGGCTGTCTTCGGCAGAGTCAATGCCAAACTTGAGAAATTTTAACCGCTTATTCCACATCATGTTACTATTATTTTGGGGACCTCTTTCACCCGGTCGGCATATGGACTGCAATAGAATCTCAGCGACAGACTCGGAGGACAGGTGGTGTCACAAAAACGGCATCGCCCCGAATTTGAGGTGTCGAACAACGGAAGCCATCCACCCAATCGGGTCGCAATCGCAAGGAGGTCCTCATGTTGGTACTCAGCCGGAAGCTGAACGAAAAGATCGTGATCGACGGCAACATCGTGGTCACGATCGTCAAGGTCGATCGGAACACGGTTCGGCTTGGAATTGAAGCCCCGCGAGAAGTCCAGGTCATGCGTGAGGAACTCGTTCGTCAGACGCTTGAAGAAGCTGAGACCGAGGACTGCAACCTGGATACGGAGCCTCAGGACTACAGCCTCGTGTTTCAGGCTGCTGATTCCGTGGTCATCGGTTGAAGCCGACGTACCAGGGTGAACCTGGACAGTTGCCTCGCGGCAGGGAGCGGTCAGAACGGGTTCCCAGCCAGGTCAATCCATCCGAGAGAACGGTCGAACTGTTTGTCAGGTACGCCCAGATCCCCTCGGGAGTCGGTGCTCCCGCGGCCACGCGGCTCTGACCTCAAGCCAGACCCGTTCCAGGGCTCCTCAGAAAGGCTTGTCCCTCGACACCGGGGAAGCGCAGCCTTAATCTGTGAAGAGAGTAACGTGCGAATCAGTCAAAGCCGACCAAGGGTGTTGTGCTTGACCCTCGCCAATCCCGCGCCGGGGAGATGAAATCGATGGACCAAGGCTTGACGGGCGATTCACTCGATTCTCCGAATCGCCGCACATTCCTGAACACGGCCGCCGCCGGCCTTGCCGCAAGCTCCACGATTGTCGCAACTGGATCAGCCAGGGCGAATGCCGCTGACGACCCCGCCGCTGAACCGATTTTGCCCAAGCGCAAGCTGGGGAAAACCGGCGTCGATGTCTCAATTTTGAACCTTGGAACCTGGCAGAGTACCGGTCTCGATCGCTTGCTCCGGTTTGCGTATGCCAGCGGAATCCGATACTACGACGCGGCCAAATCGTACGGCTCTGAGCCCGGCATCAAGCGTTGGTTTGAAGTTGCCCCCGAAGTTCGCAAGCAAATCTTCCTGGTCACCAAAGACCACCCCAATGAACCAAAAGACCTTGAGAAGGTGGTTGACGAGCGTCTGAAGGCACTCGGGACCGACTATCTCGACCTGTTCTTCATTCATGCTCTGGGTGATCAGAGCCCCCAGCATGGCGTGGACGTACCCAAGGACAAGGAATGGGCCAAGGCCGTTGAAAAGCTCAAGACCCAGGGCAAAATCAAGTTCTTCGGCTTCTCGTCCCACCACGAGCGACGTGCGGAATTCCTTCAGGCCGCAGCGGAAGGCGGGTACGTTGACGCCATCATGCTGCAGTACACCCCTTGGCTCGATAAAGAGTCTCCCCTGAACAAAGCCCTCGACGCCTGCCATGCCAAGCAAATTGGCCTGATCTCGATGAAGCAGGTGGCCGGCCAGTTCAACCCCGGAAACGGTCAAGGGGCAGCTATCCTTGAAGAGGTGGTGAAGCGGGTTCCCATGCTCAAAGAACGCAACCTCACACCATTCCAGGGGTTGCTCCACGCAATCTGGTCTGACGAGCGAATTTCCACGGCCTGCGTTTCCATGCGTAACACCGACCACATCCGGGAAAACTCCGATGCGGCACTACGCTACACCGGGCCGCTCAAGGAAGCCGATATCCACCAACTACGAGATGCGGCCTTGGCCGCCGGCCCAACCTTGTGCGCCGACTGTGACGGCCGTTGCTCCAAGGCTGCGGGAACCGACGCTCGATTGGGCGATCTCACCCGATACCTCACCTATTTCCAACACCATGGCTACCGGGGCGAAGCTCGGCGTTTTTACGCCGAACTGACCGCCAGCGAAAAGCGCTGGCAGGGGGCTGACTTGGCGGCCGCTCAGAAGGCCTGCCCGAATGGGCTAAACTTCACCGCCCTGCTGCCCAAGGTGGATGAACACCTCGCCTGACCCACGGCAGAAGCTGTGGTCGGCCCAGATTCTCCCTGATTAGTCCTGATCATGCCCGGTGGATTCCTCTTCTGGACCCCACCGGGCTTCTTTTTTGGTTGGCTCCTTTTTTGCCTGAGTTCCGATACACTCAAGCCTTGCATTAAACGCATTCGGGCCTGGCCTCTGGGCAGGCCGCTTCGGAAAATCGCGTCTTCTCCAAGATTTTTAAGCTCAACCGGGCTTGAGTCTCGTCTCGGCTGCTGGAAACGATCAAAACCATGGATCTCAAACCTCAAGAAACCCTGGCCGACCCATCGCATGAAGGTAGGCCGGTAACATCGCCTCTGCAGCCCGCCGCGGTAACCGTTCTTGACAGTGAATTACCGAGCGTGCGAAGCATTCCCGGCAAACCACCGGGCGGAACCCAGGCTAAAGACCGAGATCGACGGATCCGTTGGGTTGAGAAGAACACCGGTGTTGACCTGACCGGAACGCCTCTCCCCGAGACGGCGGAACTGCCGGGAATCATTGAAAACCATGTCGGTTTTGTGCCGCTACCTATGTCGATCGCGTCCCCTTTGGTGGTTCAGGGCACCTATGCGCAGGGTGAATTCGCCGTGCCGCTGGCAACTCTGGAAGGAACGCTGACGCTTTCCATGACCCGTGGCTTGCTGGCCTTGGCCATGAGCGGAGGCTGTCGAACCGTTCACCTGAAGCAGGAACTTTCCAGGTCGCCCGCATTTGTGCTTCCCAGCATTTCCGAAACGGGGCCATTTCTGGAGTGGGTCAACGCCCACCTGGGTATGCTTCGGGCGGCTGCCGAATCAACCACCCGGTACGGACGGTTACTCAGAATTGACACCGTTCCCCTTCAGAACTGGATGGTGCTAGACTTCGTCTACGACACGGGAAATGCGGCTGGCCAAAACATGGTCACCCTGGCCACCGAGGCCGCCTGCCAGGTGATCCAGAAAGAGACCGGGTATCCGTACTATCTGGAATCTGGCTTCAATAGCGACAAAAAACCCTCCCGGCGCACCCTTTCAGCGGGACGCGGCCACGCCGTCTCGGTGGAAGCGCAGCTTTCCCGAGATGTACTGGAATTCCTGGGCCTGACCGCCCAGTCCGTGCTCGATTTCCAGCAACTGGCGGTCACAACCGCGCAGGCCATTGGCATCCTGGGAAATAACCTGCATGTGGCCAACGCCCTTACGGCCATTTATCTGGCTACCGGACAAGATGCCGCCTGTGTGGCCGAAAATGCCGTGGCCTTTACCCAGGCAACGTTGTGGGAGGAGGAGGGGCTGACCCTACGGATGACCCTCCCGTCCCTCACGGTAGGCACGGTGGGAGGCGGCACGCGTTTACCCGCCCAGCAGCGAAATCTGACCCTGCTCGGCTGCCAAGAGGGGCCACACGCGGCTCGAAAGCTGGCCGAGATCATTGCGGCTTCAGCCCTGGCACTGGAACTCTCTTTGATGGCGGCCGTGGTTTCTGGTACGTTTGCAACCGCACACGAAAAATACGGACGCAAGTCCCAAGGCTGAGTTCTGAAATTTCACCCCGTTTGGGGTGTTGCTGAATTGCACGACGAGTTCGGCTTGAAATCTCTGGACCAGTCAGGCATAATTTCGATCTTCGCCAAAGTCTGAGACTTCTACGCAAGTCTGGGCTGGCTCCCAAATTTTTGAACCTGCGAACGAGCGTCTCTCATGAAGGCCAAGACCCGGCATCGTAAAAGCTTCAAATGGCGCAAGAAGGCCGACAGCTCCCCGATTACCAAGGGACGTCGGGCCAAGCTCAACGGCGTTCGGAATCCTCGCAAGCGCAAGCACGCTGGCGGCAAGGGACTCTGAGACTAGAGCTCGATTGATACGATTAACCCTGAATCTCTGGTCTTCATTGACTGGTGATGCAGGGTTTTTTATTGGTCAATTGACAAGAGTTTTGCTGCCAACCTTGTACGCATTGCCTTATTAGGCAATTACGCAGTGTCTGTTTGCCAGCCCCCAGGTTGGCAGCCAACAACGACGAACAGCGGCCTCCTATCCAAACGGGTCTGCCTGCGTTGATCGAATCTTGAATCACAAAACTGTCGTACGTCCCTTCAGAGCCATTGAGCCAACACCAGGGATTTACCCCACAACCGCCTGTCCAAGGATCGGGGTACCGGGATTGCAGAACAATTGTCGCGGCCCTGAACGCTGGTGGTGAGATGGACGGACAATGGCAACCAGCATCTCCCTAGAGTTCGTCTGGCGTACGTTCGGATCGGCGACC
This sequence comes from uncultured Planctomycetales bacterium, assembly GCA_903926465.1. Taxonomy (GTDB): domain Bacteria; phylum Planctomycetota; class Planctomycetia; order Isosphaerales; family Isosphaeraceae; genus CAIYJE01. Next base: position 11,128 of record CAIYJE010000174.1, on the reverse strand, counting down.
TGTCGATCAGGAAATCAATGACTGGCCTCTAGCGCACCCACGGCATTGCTAGACCGTGTCCAGCCGGCCAATTCCGGATAATGTGAATCGAGTGCGAGGGAACTGGACTCACGAGAGGCGCGAGCCAGTCCACGTCTGCACTTGCCTGTAGCGATATGGTCTAGCCAACCGGCCTCCGCTGCGCTGGTGTAACCAGAACAAAGCCGAGGGCTTATATCCGATCCCGACAACACGCAATCCAGGTGTGTAACTCTCGTCTGATGAGATCAGACGAGCCACGGGCCATGAGTGCGCCAACCGAGACAGGCACTTACAAAAACGCTTGTTGATATCCATGTTTACGACGTTATTAGACACAAACAAGATCTACAATTCTCGTCGTGGTTTCCTGGCGGTTCCCGTGACTGGTTTCAACCGGAAATGAACGTCTCTGACTATCGTTGATAACGGTTTCCGAATGGGCTGCACACACAAGCAACCCCAAGAGACAGCCGGGAGGTGGGGCTGACCTACACGTGCAAACTAATCTTCAACCGCGATAGAGCACTGACAAAAGCAGCGCCCGATGATCCTGAGTAATGTCCTGGGGACGGTTGCGCATCTTCAGAATCTGGTGTTCGTGATAATCGTCCAGCATGGCAGTAGCTCCGTACAACGCACCACAGCATCCGACCAGAAACAGTTTGGAGATCCGGGTCACGTTCCACCTCGGAATTATGAATTTTTCGTGACGTAACAGTATAAAAAACCGTTAAGACAACCTCATCTCGCCTAGAATTTAGCATTCTCTGATTTTAGTTATGAATGATTGTTCGCATTTGATAAAAGACTACCCAGTCGAAATTCACACAAAACACACGTTTATTTATGCAGAGCCTCACACAAGAAAAAACACGATCGATTAGAATCTTCGTGAATGAGGTTGAACTGTTGATGAATTTGCCCGCAGGCAGGGACATTTGCATGAAGATTCGTCAGTTAATCTGGGCAGCCGGTTGCTTTGCTGGCACCAGCCTGAGTGTCTTGGCCCAGTCTGGTTGGGAGGTGATTCCCACCGGACCATCAACTGCGTTCATTCAGCACGACGGAAGCGTTGATTCGGAACTGGAAGCATCGGCCGTTGAGCCAATTGGCAATGGCAATCTCGTACTGATTGTTCATGATAAGGCTTCGGAACTACGTGTTTTCGACCGAAGTACCGGTCGAGCCGTGGGTTCACGTTTGGCAAGTTCAGACTTTCCTGCAGGGCTCCAGCTCGGACCGAAATGGGAAGGACTCGCTCAGGATAGCGACGGCCATTATTACGTGGTTGGTTCCCATTCGGGAAAAGAGGATAGCGAACGCGCTCAGCGAGATTTTCTGCTGCGATTCGAACTCATGGGAGATTGCAGCCAGGAGCAACCCTGGGCGATCAAGCCCGGTAGCGTACGTCGCTGGCACATTGCCAAAAGCCTTCTGGAAAACTTGGAGGCAGAGCAACTACCAGCCGACCGTGTAGGGCTTCGGAAAGTGGAAGGACTCGCCATTCGTGAAGTACAGGATGGTGCTGGCAATGCGACAGCGCGTTACCTGGCAATTGGCCTTCGCGAACCTGACGACCTGGTACGGGTTTTTGAAGTGGATATTACACAAACTCCAGAACCAGGCGCCACACTGGACCTGCACAGAGCTTTGGCCTTTTCGGCTGGTAAATCCGTAGATGGACTCGAAAACCAGCAACTCACCTCCCTTGAACGTATCAACACTGGGCCTCGACCGGGTTACCTGGTTTTGACAGCCAGTGAAGACAAGGCCAACGTCTTTCATGGGAACCGACTCTGGTTCATCGCCGACCAAACCCTGGCACAATCGGCAGGAACCGGCCCTCTAACCCCAGAATTAATCTGGACATTTGAAGACAAGCAGAAGGCAGAGGGAATTGCCCTTTTGCCTGCGACAACCGCCGATCAGGTTTCCGCCATCGTGGTCTACGACAACGATGCCAAGAAAACGACAACGCCCAGCCGATATCAGCAACTGACGATCCGATACCCGGCTGCGGCTCGTTGAACCAGCGTGCCTGCTGGAAACGTCAGAATTGCCCGGTACTTCGTTCTCAATCCATTTCGTTTTCGGTCTCTGCCCTGACCCCGGCAACTTCGGTTCCGTTGGATTACCAATCAGGGACATTTTTTGAAAGGTTTTAGATGATGTCGAAGTCTTGTTCACGTTCGCTCCGTCGCGGCTTTACGCTGATCGAATTGCTCGTGGTCATTTCGATCATTGGCGTTCTGGTTGCGTTGCTGCTACCAGCCGTGCAGTCAGCCCGCGAGGCCGCTCGCCGCACTCAGTGCGCTAACAACCTCAAGCAAATCGGCTTGGCCTTTGCCAACTATGAGTCTGCACTGGGTGCATACCCCTGCCAGACCATTCTTACACCAACCTTCCAGACGCCGAATATGAAAATTCAGCCAGGCGTCGGGAAATTTGCCTACACGTCGTCCTGGAGCGCATTTGCCCGGTCCTTCCCCTATATGGAGAAGGGTACGCTCTACAACAGCATCAACTTCACCTCCCAGAAGGGTTACAGCGCCAACGAAAATGCGACCGTGAATACCTACTCTTTCAACATGCTTCACTGCCCCAGTGATACCGGCCTGACCTACGACGATCCCGTCACACTGGGCGGAACCGGTCCAGCTTCGACCCTGACCGGCGGTATTCCAACCTACACTCCCACCACCAGCTACGGTGTTTGTGAAGGAAACTGGTACGTATTCTCGATCAACTGGACCACCTTCTCACATGGTCCCAAGAACGAAGGGCTGTTCGGCCCGAACCAGTCTCGTAAAATCCGAGACGTTTCCGACGGTCTGAGCAATACTATGATGGCCGCAGAAGGTACAGTTGGCCACGCTCAGATGCGTAGCTGCCAGGCTTCTACCCTGGCTGGCTCGGTCCCCTCTTCGTCCGCGGGAATTCTGCCAACCGGTACCACGTGGGCCTCTGATAATGTGCCACTGCCCGGTATCGCTTCCAGAAAAGCGTTGGAGGAACAGATCACCCGAGCCAAGTGCTCAACTCCTGCAACCGGAGCTGACAAGCTGGGTGGACCAATTGGCCACACGCGGGGCCTGAACGGTGGTGTGTACTATTCAGGTTACAACACCGCGATGCCACCAAACCATGGCGTCATGGCAATAAGCCTTGCTGCAAATCGCGGCAACTTCGGCCAAACCCAGGAAATGGACTGGGACAACGTCGATGAAAATGACTTCGGCCTGACGTATGCCGCTATCAGTGCCAGCAGCAAGCACTCAACTGGCGTCAACGTTCTTTTTGCCGATGGTACCGTTCGCTACGTCTTGAACCAGGTCGATCCTACCCTCTGGCGCGCCCTGGGTTCGATCGCCGGTGGTGAAACCATTAACGATAGCGACTATTAATGAATCTCACAGGGGGATGGTCGGGATATCTCCCTCGTTAATTTTGCTTGAAACTGATGACCGGGCAAGCCATGCTTGACCGGTCAATTCCATTAGAGCCCCCTGACACTGAGAGGCCGTGGCCCTTCGGGTCTGTATTCAACAGCCATCACGCGAGTGGCACCAAGGACATATCTATGAATCATGTTATTACCATGCGATTGAGAATGATCGCTTTTTATCTGGGTTGCTTCACGTTTGCAAACTTGGGATGTAGCCGTTCCACCGGACCTGCGCAGACGACAACACCATCGACCATCAAAGGTAAGGTCCACTTTCAACACGAGCCCTTGATCAAAGGAAAGATTCAGGTCGAAGACGCAAACAACGATATGTTTACCGTGGAATCACCAATCGCAGGTGACGGTACGTTTAGTTTGGCGCTACCGTTTGGCGATTACAAAGTCATGGTGTCTGGAGAAACCGAAAGCTACGAGTCTTTGCCACCGGACTTGATGAATCCCAATTCCGGTTTGACATTCAGAGTTGAGAGCGGGAAGACAGACTATCCTGTAGATATCGTGCTTCCTGAAGTGGAGGACGATAACTCTGGAACGAGTGAGTAGTAAAAGCCCAATTCGTAGCCGAATCTGGCCCGAAGGCAGCATTGAAGGGAAGGATCGATATCCTGGATCCTTCCTCGACAGTGAGCCTCTGGTTCCAGGTTTGATCCAGAGGCGATTTCCAAACGGTATGAGTTTCACAAGCAGCAGAAACTCATGCCGTTTTAACGTATCCAGAAACCATGGAATGGTTAGGGCACGCACGCTTTATCAGAAGGACACGGGATATTGGTTTGCAGTAGCGTGTTATCGGCCAACCGTTGACACGGTCCCCCGCGAACCTTAAATCAGTTCCCGGATCGGCTCATAGCGGTCGAGCAGCCACATCGGGCGGCCGGTCTTGTCGGGAACCATCGCCTCGGAACCAATTCCCAGGCGATCATAGATCGTCGAGAAGACTTCCTGTACATGCACGGGACGATCTTTGGCATAGGCGGCATCTTTATCGGTGGAACCAATTACCTGGCCCGTCCTCAAGCCCCCACCCGCCAGCATCGCAAAGTTCACCCGTGCCCAATGATCGCGGCCTGCGTCTTTATTGATTTTGGGCGTACGGCCGAACTCACCCCACACCACCACCGTCACGTCGTTTTCCAGCCCTCGGGCGTATAGATCATCAATCAACGCTGAAAGGGCCATATCCAGCTTGGGAATGCGGATCGCATTGTCCTTGAAATTATTGCCATGCGTATCCCACCGGCCAAACGAGATCGTCACGCACCGGGCACCGACCTCCACCAGCCGCCTGGCCATCAGGAAGTGATCCATGCAGGTTGGCGGTCCGTCGGCTTCGGCCTTCATGTCGCCAATACCATACCTTGCCCGCAACCGGGGATCTTCCTTGGTCACATCAAGCGCATCGACCAGCCGACTCGACGTCAAAATCTCGAAGGCCGCACGGTCGAACCCGTCCATACCGGCCAGGGCCTCGTCCCGGTCCAGGCGGCGCTTGAGTTCGTCCAGCTTTCCTAGCAGGCTCTGACGGTCCTGGTAGCGCGAGACCTCGATACCGGTCTTTGTCGGGTCGACCGTCTCACCTCGGTTGGGCGTGAACGGACCGTGTGCCAGCCCCAGGTATCCCGCCATCCCGGGATCGCCCCAACGCACCTCGCTTGTTCGTGGCGACAGCCCCACGAAGGGGGGAATCGCCGGATCCACGGGCCCTTGCAGGTAGGACACGATGGAACCCAGGGCAGGGCGGCCCGCGCGCTTGAACGGCGTATCCGGAAATCCGGTCAGCATCTGGAAGGCCGAATGCTCGTCTTTGCAACCGACCAGCGACCGGATCACGGCCAGCTTATCGGCCCGTTGAGCCAGCAAGGGCATGTGCTCACAGAAGTCGAGCCCCGGCACGTTGGTCGAGATTGGCTTGTATTCGCCGCGAATCTCAGCCGGTGCATCGGGCTTGAGGTCCACCATATCCTGGTGCGGTGGGCCGCCGGCCAGGAACACCATGATCACCGATTTGTGCCGCTTGGCCTGCCCTGGAGCCGCCTGGGCATCGGCCGCCAGAATCTGGGGCAAGCTGAGGCCGCCGTAGGTCAGGGCCCCAACTTTCAAAAAGTCGCGCCGAGAAAAACCATCGCAGGGGTTGCGATACGCGGGGCCATGAAGGGTCAGCATGGGTTGAGGCTCCCGAGGCGGGCAGGCGGTGGTCGGCGGGGCAGTTTCGCCAAACTTGCGGTAGATGATCAGATTATCGTCCAAATTTAGGGGAGCGACAAGCGAAACCGCCCGGTTCGCCGGTCGATGTTGCCGAAACGGCCTGATCCAGGGAGTCTAAGCCTGCCCGGAAAGGGTTCTCTGGCTAGATTTCTGCGGTAAGATCAAGCAACCCAACCTGTCCCTCCCCAGCCGAACCGGACAACCGCCATGAGATCCCTGGGTCTGCTCATCACGGCAATAGTGATCTTTTGCCCACTTTCCATTCGAGCCGAAGAGGTCCGGATTCCCGTCAGCCGTGATACCTGGGTGTCAACGGTCGGCGAAGAGGCCACGGCCAACCTGGGTGGATCCAGTCGCCTTAAACTGAAGTCGATCCAGGAGATGACGCTCGTCGATCTTGACCCGGCCCCTTTGCGAGGGCGGGTCATCACCAAGGCCACGCTCCACGTACGGCTGGCCGACAAGGAACGCTTGAGACGGGTGACGGTGAGTACAGTCTCGGCTGAGTGGGAGGAGGGGACCTCGCCCTCGTATGCCCCGGGCGCAGCTGGGGCCTCGTTTCGATTCCGCAAGAACCCGGATGTTCCTTGGTCCACGCCCGGCAGCGACATCACGAGCGTGGTGCTGGGGTTCGGAACCTCGCGTTGGAAAATGGCAGATGCCTCGGAGCCAGACGCCGACGGCTGGCAATCAATTCCGGTCGATCCCATGGTTGTCGCTGCACGGGTCGCCGGGCTCAGTCATGGCTTCCTGGTTTTTGACGATACGGGCAGCGAATGGACCTATGACGGCACCCAGTACCAGCATCGGCTGTTCCCGAACCGGTTTCTGTACAGCCGCGAGGCCGGTAAAGACAAGGCCCCTTACTTCACCATCGAGCTCGGGCCCGAGGATCGTGACCCGCCCCAATCAATCAAGCTGGGGAACACGGAAACCGGCGGCTACAATTTCTGGGCACCAAGCGACACCGGGCCTGGCCAAGCCCAGGTTCTTGGCTTCCGGGTGAAGGCCAACGGCCAGGAACTACCAACCTGGAATACACCCAAAAGTGCCAGGCCCGGCGATGTCGTGGAAGGTTCGCTGGCGGAGGCCGGGTTCGAACCAGGTACTCAGGTTCAGGTGGAAGTCGCCGGCGTGGATGGGGCAGCGAACACCGGACCATGGACCAAGATTGACGTCAAAATCCCACGCGAACGGGAAATCGAACAGGCGCAGTTACCTTCATCGCCAGTCGAACCGTTCCAGGAGACGGCAGCTCCACGGCCGGTGAAGCTTGGTGACAGCGGCCAGGTATTCGTGGTGGATGAACTGGATACGTTCACCGCCCTGGGCCAAGCCGGAACCGGACCCAGGCCGAAGTTCTACAACCAGGCCAACCACCTCTGGCAGGCGCGAAACCGGAGGGTCCAAATCCAGGCAGCGCGAAACGAGTTCGTGGCACTTCAAGCAGTGATCTCCGGCAGCGATCCCGCACTCAATCACACGCGAGCCAGCCTCACCTTTGCAGACAAACGTTCGGTTGGAATCCAGGTCGAAATTGGCAAATATCTTGAAGTGCCCACCGCCAACGGAGCCTGGGTTGGCGATCCCATTGTGCCCCAAGGCCATACACGCTCCTGGCCCGATGTACCCGGCCGCACCCAGCGCAGCCTGCACGTTGAGCTTTACGTGCCACACAATACACCACCAGGCAAGCATGAGGGCACGCTGAAGCTCGAAGCCAATGGTGCATCCACCGAGTTAATCGTCACGCTCACGGTCTGGGACTTTGCACTTGGGGATCGCCTGACATTCTTGCCCGAGATGAACTGTTACGATTTGCCCGCCAACGAACGCGACTATTACCGGCTGGCCCACAAGCACCGCACGTTCATCAACCGTGTGCCTTACCACCAGAACGGCGTGGTCTCCGAGGGTGCCGCTCCGAGGTGGGACGGGAAGATGCTGGACTGGACCGCCTGGGACCGCCGGTTCGGTCCGCTCTTTGATGGCTCAGCCTTCGCCGATCTCCCGCGCAAGGGGATACCGATCGACGGGTTCTACCTGCCCATGCACGAGAACTGGCCCACGCCCATCGAGGGGAACTACAACGGCAACTACTGGGCCGACCTGGCGTTCACCTCCGAATATCGCGCAGCTCTGGTCGAGGTCAGCCGCCAGTTCGCCCAGCACCTCAAGGAGAAGAAGTGGCAGAGCACCATCTTTCAGGGGTTCTTGAACGGCAAGAATGACTTCAAGAAGAACGGCTGGAGCCGGGGCAGTTCCCCCTGGCTGCTGGACGAGCCCGCCAACTTCCAGGATTTCTGGGCGCTCCGCTGGTTTGGCCTGGCCATGCATGAGGGCTGGAACTCCTTGGCATTCGACTCAAGCGGCCCAAAGCTATCGTACCGGGTCGATCTCTCTCGCCCTCAATGGCAGCGTGATACACTTGCAGATCTGTCCGATTACCTGGTGATCAGCGGCGAAGCGTTCCGTCAATATGGCAAACTTCAGCAGCAACAGAGCACACGTGATCAAGTGCTGATCGAATATGGCGCGGCCAATCCCATTGGATCATCGAACCTGCAGGCCGTGGCCTGGTGCCTCGACGCCTGGAGCCGAGGACTGAACGGCGTCTTGCCCTGGCAGACGATCGGCACGATCGACTCATGGACCAAGGCCGACGAACTCGCCTTGTTCTATCCGGGCCAGAACGAGACCGAACCACCGGTCCCCTCGGTGCGGCTCAAAGCGTTCCGCCGCGGCCAGCAAGACGTGGAATATCTAAACAGGCTGTCCCCCATCCGGAATCCAGCCACTCACCATCCATTCGCAGCACAGGTCAGGCAATCACTTGCCCTCGACGCCCGACACGAAAAAAGTGGCCCAGACACAGACGCAGCCGTCCGACTGCTTTACGATCAGATCGACCCCTTGAAACTTTGGAAACTACGCGCCCAACTGGCAGCCACGGCTCCAGTAAAGAGAGCCCCTGATCTTCAGCCGGTTTCCCAGAACGGCCGGGGGCGAAGCACCGATCGCCCAAACGACAACTCGCGACCATTCGCAGCCTATGTGCCCGGCTCAACCATCGTCGGGCAATCTGGCTTCACGGGCACCTTGGAACGCCCCCTCAACCCTGTGACCGTTCCTGCAATGCCCTGACCTGTTGAGAACCCGTTCGTGATGACCACAAAGTCTTTCAGGACATTCTAGATCCTCTGGAAATCACTGAGATTCTTGATTTTTCACTGATCCCATTGTCGTAGAAGGATGAACCCGCATGAAGCGCACGCTGTTTCTAGCTCTATTTCTGACCGGTTTCTGCGCCGAGGGGTTAGCCTGGGCTGACCTCGCCGTCGGTTTCGGTAAGGCCGATATCACGCCCGACGTACAGAAGAAGGCCGTCTGGATTGCCGGCTACGGACACGGCCGCAAGGCCACCGGCGTACATGACCCGCTGTGGACGCGAGCGGTGGTGCTGGAAGACGGTGATCGTAAGATCGCAATGGTGGCCGTAGACCTGGTCGGGCTCCAGCGCCCCACCGTTCAGGACATTCGCGCCAAATTGCCAGACTTTCAACATGTCATGGTTTCAAGCACTCATAACCATGAAGGGCCCGATGTCATTGGCCTCTGGGGCCCTGCGCCCACCATGACCGGGGTCGATCCCGAATACATTGCTCTGGTGGTGCAACGCGTGGTGGAGGCGGTTCGACAGGCCGAGACTAGTCTCAAGCCCGCTCGCGTGGAGTATGGCACGGCCGATGGCACCGAGATTGTTGACGATAGCCGCAAACCGGTCGCCAAGGACGGGATCATGCGGATTCTGCGTTTCAGCTCGCCGGGCCAGAATCAAGCAACCACGCCACCCTTAGGAATTCTGGTCCAGTGGAACTGCCACCCCGAGAGCCTGGGCTCCAAGAATACTATGATCACGGCCGATTTTCTGCATGCCACGGTTCAGCAACTGGAACAAACGTATCACTGTCCGGTGGCCTATTTCAGTGGCGCAATCGGCGGCCTGATGTCCAACCCCGGCACCTGGAAACTTCCAGACGGCCGGGTGGTTGCTGATGGCAACTTCGAATATGCCGATGCCTACGGCAAGGATGTGGCCAACCTAGCCGTGAAGGCGCTCGGCACGCTGGAGCCAATCGAGCTGACCCCGTTTGTGGTCTCAACCCGACCGGTAGCGCTCAAGCTGGAAAACCCGGTTTTCAAGCTGATGAGGGCAGGGGGAGTGATGGACCGAGACGGCTTCGCCTGGACCGGCGACCCCTACAAGACGGGTGAAAAACTACCATCCCGCTCTACCAAGGGAGAGATCGCGATCGAATCGGAAGTCTCCTACCTGCGCCTGGGGCAACTTCACGTGGCTGCCATTCCGGGTGAACTGTACCCGGAACTGGTGTATGGGCAGTTCCAGGAACCAGCCGACGCAGGGGCCGATTTTCCCGATGCCGCTCTGGAAACCCCGGTGGTGAAGATCTTGCCAGGCCCGAAATGGCTGCTCTTCGGCCTCGCCGCCGACGAGGTTGGGTACATCATTCCAAGACGCCAGTGGGACGAAAAACCGCCGTTTGCCTATGGCCGCCCCAAGGCGCAGTATGGCGAGATCAACAGCGTGGGACCCAACGCTGCGGCCACCCTCATGAATGCCTTCGCCGACTGCGTGAAAGCCGCGCCACCAGCCAAGCCTTAAAGTCTAAAGATTAGCTTTTTGTGGTGTAGGCGTCCTGCTTGCTCTGGCTTTTCCAGAGGCTTCTCCGGAAGAGACCTGCACCTCAAAAGATTTCGGAAGTATGCGCCTCCTCCATACAATTCAACTTGAGCGGCGAAAGTGTTTGACCACCCACCTTTTTTGAAAGAACGACCGATGAAAACGATACATGCAGTCTTTGAAAATGGAGTTTTTCGACCGCTCCGGTCGACTTGCCCGAAGGAAGCAAGGTGACTTTTGAGCCAAAACCTATGAAGGACGAGGGGCCGCTTTCGCCACACCAGCAGCGCATCCGTGAACTACTTTGTCAGCCGGTTGACACCTCAGACCCTGGCCTCTCTGCTCGACATAGCGAGCATCAACCATGACTCCCATCTTTCTGGATACCGTTGGAATCCTGGCTCTCCTGGAGCCATCAGACCAGTGGCACAAGAGTGCGGTGAAGGCGTTGAGCACAACACAAATGATGTCTCGCACTTTCACGACAACTTCGCTCATTTTCTTAGAATGTGGTAACGCTGTTGCTCGCAAACCGTATAGGGCACGGGTGGCCGAGATGATGCGGGAGTTTCGTACGGACGGAACATTGATAATTCCGTAACCATTCAGCCGAATGCAGTGCTTGATCCTGGAAGCGGCGGGAGTTGGCCGGTCTTGAGGTACTCGCGAACAGCATTCGTCACGGCGGATACTGGGTTATGGCCCCTCTGTTTCAGAGTCCGGAAGACGCTCAT
>CAIYJE010000173.1 GCA_903926465.1 uncultured Planctomycetales bacterium | reverse complement strand
CTTCCGTTCTATAATGACGGTTCTGTCAGCCTAGGACTGCGAACTCCTCATAAAGTCGCTCGGCTCTTGCGAGCCGTGAATCGGATTCACAACGGCCTTTGCTTGTGGGAATAAGAACTCGCCTCGGAGAGGCGAGCGACTTTGCCAGATCCGCCCCTACGGGGCGTGTGGAACCGGGCCTTCAGCCCGGAAAACAGCCAAGTGCCGCTTGTATGAGTGACTTCCCTAACGGTTTATATTTTCGCAAAAAATCTCAATTGCTTACGAGCAGGGCAGTGAGTAGGGAGCCCACCTCAGTTGCTGAGACGGTTTCTGGCTCCCAAGAAGCGCAACTTCAAAGCGCGTGAGCAAGGGATTCTGGTTCTGATACAAGCCCGAAGCGCGAGCGAATGGATCTCTTGCTGTTCCCCAAGAAGGGCGCTGCGTCAAACGAGGCTAAAATTCGTCACGAGCCCGTCATTCCATAAGAAATCCACTCGCTGGCGATTCGGGCTCGTATTTCCGTTCAACCGGTTGGCCAGGCCACGGGCAATGCAACGCTAAACCATATTCCGGCTGGAATCCGTATAAATGGGCCAATCGCGTATTGGGTTTGCGTTACGCTTTGAATGCGTTTCGCCCTCTCCGGTTCACCCCTACCAAAAGAGGTAGAGGAGAGCGGAAAGGGCGAATGTGGTTGCCCAGCAAATGAGCGAGTGACCGGATCGGGCTTACAGCCCTGCGGTTTTCAACTATGGATGGCCCGTTTGTCCACGGCCATGGCCGCTTCCTTGAGCGCTTCACTGAGTGTGGGATGCGAGTGGCAGATCCGGGCGATATCTTCAGCGCTTCCGCCGAACTCCATGGTCGTCACGGCTTCAGCGATCATGTCGGAAGCACGCGGTCCAAGGATGTGAACGCCTAGCACGCGGTCGGTCTTGGCGTCGGCAATAACCTTCACAAAGCCTTCGCTCTCATCCATTGCCTTGGCGCGGCCGTTGGCCAGGAACGGGAACTTGCCCACCTTGTAGGCGGTTCCCTTTTCCTTGAGCTGTTCTTCGTTCAGGCCCACGCTGGACATTTCTGGCCAGGTGTAGATGACGCTGGGGATGGTGTCGTAATTGACGTGCCCTGGCTTGCCAGCCAGGATCTCGGCCACGGCAACGCCCTCTTCCTCGGCCTTGTGGGCCAGCATCGGACCGCTGATCACATCGCCGATGGCGTAAACCGAGGGGACGTTGGTGCGGAAGTGAGGGTCGGTCTTGACCTTGCCGGTCCTGGCGTCGTGCTCGACCCCAATTTCGGCCAGGCCCAGCCCGTCCACATTCGCACGCCGACCAACGCTCACCAGAACCTTGTCGGCCAGGAATTCCAGGGGCTTGCCGTCTTTGGTCTCTGCCTTGACGGAGAGCTTGTCTTTGACCGGGGTTGCACCAGTAACCTTGGTTTCCAGGTGGAACTCAAGTCCCTGCTTCTGGAGGATTTTCTGCAGGGCGGCACCAATCTCACCATCGACCATCGGCACGATGCGGGGCAGGAACTCCACCACCGAAACCTTGGCCCCCAGCCTGCGCCAGACCGAGCTGAGTTCCAGGCCGATATATCCGCCGCCAACCACCACCAGGTGCTCTGGCACCTTGGTGAAGCAGAGGGCCTCGGTGGAACTGACCACGTTCTGACTGAATTTCAGGAATGGCAATTCAATCGGCTCACTCCCGGTGGCGATCACAATCTTGGGCGCTTCCAGGATCGTTTCCTGTCCGTCAGCACCCTTGACCGCCAACGAGGTGGGTGATGTGAACCGTGCCGCCCCCTTGACCCACTCAATCTTGTTCTTCTTGAACAAGAAGGAAACGCCATCGGTCAGGTCTTTGACCACCTTATCTTTGCGGGCAATCATGGCTGGAACATCAATACTGAGCTTCTCAGCCTTGATTCCGTGATGCCCGAACCTGGCCTGAGCCAGGTGATAGAGTTCGCTGGAATCCAGGAGCGCTTTACTTGGAATGCAGCCTACGTTCAGGCAGGTGCCGCCCAGGGTGGCCCGCTTTTCAATGCAGGCCACCTTGAACCCAAGTTGGGCCGCTCGAATGGCGGCCACGTACCCACCAGGACCAGAACCAATCACAATCACGTCATATTGAGTCGCCACGTCAGGCTCCTTCTCGTTCGCAGTTCGATGGAACAGGCTCGTGAACCAACGCATCAGATTAGATGTCGAGCAAAATTCGCTCGGGGTTCTCGAGGCAGTCCTTGATGCGAACCAAGAAGCTGACAGCTTCTCGACCGTCGATGATCCGGTGATCGTAGGAAAGTGCCAGGTACATCATCGGTCGAATGACCACCTGGTCGTCGATCGCCACGGGGCGTTTCTGGATGGTGTGCATCCCCAGAATCGCGCTCTGAGGAGGGTTCAAAATCGGGGTCGAAAGAAGTGAGCCGAACACGCCACCATTGGTAATGGTGAACGTTCCACCCTGAAGATCATCCACCGAAATTGCGTTCTCACGCGCCTTCTTGGCAAACTCGCCAATACCCTTCTCGATACCGGCATAACTGAGCTGATCTACGTCCCTGAGCACGGGGACCATCAGGCCTCGCTCGGTGCTCACGGCCACGCCGATATCATAGAAGTGATTGAGAACGATTTCATTTCCTTCAATCCGTCCATTGACGGCGGGGAACGCCTTCAACGCTTCAATTGAAGCCTTGGCAAAGAACGACATGAAGCCAAGCCCCACGCCATACTTCTTCTGGAACGCTTCCTTGTAGCGGGCCCGAAGATCCATGACCCGTGTCATGTCCACTTCGTTGAACGTGGTCAGAATCGCAGCAGTTTGCTGAGCTTCCACCAGCTTGGCCGCAATCTTCTGGCGGATGCCGGTCATACGCTGGCGGGTAATTCGACGGGCCCCGGTTGCAACGGGTGCCGCCGTGGCGGCAGGGGCCGAGCCTGCGGGCTTTGCGCCGCCTTCGGTGAATTTGACGACATCTTCTTTGGTAACCAGGCCACCACGACCAGAGCCAGGCACGTTTGAAAGATCGACCCCAGCCTCTTCGGCAACTCGCCGGGCGGCTGGCGCCACAGCCTTGGCCGCGTCTGCAGAGGGAGCTACTGCCGTGGCTGCCTTGGGAGCGGGTGCGGCGGCACCGGCCGAAGGAACTGCGCCGGCGTCGACTTCGCCCACGGTCGCGCCAATTTCAACGGTGGCCCCTTCGGCTACGGAAATCCGGAGCACTCCGTCTGCCGGAGCGGGAACCACGTTGCTCGCCTTATCGGTTTCCAGTTCGAATAAAGGCTCGCCTGCCTTCACGGCTGCGCCATCGGCCTTCAGCCATCGGGCCAAAATGCCCTCAGAGATCGATTCGCCGACACCCGGAACTCGGATCGGAACGGTGGCCATCGAAGACCCTGCTTATTCACAAAAAGGAAAAGAAATCACGACTGGCGGGGAGGCGCAGGCCGCGTGATGTGTTCGTTTTCGAGGGATCGCGAACGATCCCTCGCGGACAACAACCATGAGACACAGTTTCAGGACCAAAGACAGGCCCGGCAACGGCCTGGAGCCTATCCCGGTTTTGAAACAACTGAACAAATTAAACCAGGTGAGGGACAGCCGCGTCGATGGCTGCCTCAACCAGTTCATGCTGCTCACGTTCGTGAGCGGCGTGAGAACCGGTGGCCGGGCTCGCGCTTGCGCCCCGGCCCACATACATCACATCGTCTCGGACCAGGGCCCGAAGGCGAGGGGCCACAAACGACCAGGCCCCCATGTTTTGAGATTCTTCCTGGGCCCAGACCCACTCAATGTCGTGGGATGGGAACCGTGCAACCAGAGCCGCCAGGGCATCTTGTGGCCAGGGGTAAAGCTGTTCGATCCGGACCAGGGCAATTTCGTTGGTCTTGCCGGCCTCTTCTCGCTTCTTCGCCAGGTCGTAGTAAACCTTGCCGGAGCAAAGCACCACGCGCTTGACCAGACGAGGATCGGCGATCTTGTCGATCAGCACCTCCTGGAAGCGCCCCTGAACCAGATCGTCTACCGGTGACACCGCGTCTTTATGACGCAGCAAGCTCTTGGGGGTCATGACCACCAGCGGCTTGCGGAAGTTGCGTCGGACCTGGCGCCTGAGCATGTGGAAGTGCTGGGCCGGCGTGGTGGGATACGCCACCTGAATATTGTCCTCTGCGCACAACTGAAGGTACCGTTCCAGGCGGGCGCTTGAGTGTTCAGGCCCCTGGCCCTCGTAGCCGTGTGGCAGCATCATCACCAGGCCACTGGATCGGCCCCACTTGCTTTCGGCCGACGACAGGAACTGGTCGATAATGACCTGGGCACCGTTGGAGAAGTCTCCAAACTGAGCTTCCCAGATAATCAGCATGTTCGGCTCGTCCAGCGAATAGCCGTAATCAAAGCCAAGCACGGCCGCCTCGGAGAGCAGGCTATCGTACACGCAGTACTGCGCCTGGCCAGGCACAATGTTATTGAGCGGCGTGTACTTCTCATTATTGGAGAAGTCCACCAGCACCGAATGCCGCTGGCTAAAGGTACCCCGGCGGCTATCCTGGCCACTGAGCCGGACGGGAGTTCCTTCCACCAGCAGAGATCCGAAGGCCAGCAGTTCCGCAAAGCCCCAATCCACGGCTCCGCGGCTTTCCATGGTCTTCAAGCGGCCACTGAAGATCCGGTCGAGCTTGGGGTTCCGATCGAACCCAGCAGGGATGGTGGCAAGCGCATCGGTGATCTTGGTCAGGGTTGAGAACTCAACCCCAGTGGCTACCGGGTCAAACGAGTAGTTGAGCTGGAACCCTTTCCAGTTACCCTGGAACATGGGAGGCGCAGGAAGAGGATCTTTGCGACTCTCATGGACTTCGGTGAAAACCGCCTTCAGCTTGTCCTGGAAGGTCTCGGAGATGGTTTCCGCCTCTTGAGGCGAAAGGTCTCCAGACTTGATCAGAGACTGGCTGTAGAGTTCGGTCACGCTAGAACGTTCACGAATGGTGGCGTACATCACCGGCTGGGTGAAGGCCGGTTCATCCCCTTCGTTGTGTCCATGTTTGCGGTAGCAAACCATGTCAATCACAACGTCGCGTCCGAACGTCTGGCGGTACTCCATGGCGAGTTCGGCGGCAAAAACAACGGCTTCCGGATCCTCTCCATTCACATGGAAGATCGGCGCATCGATCATCTTCGCCACGTCGGTGCAGTAGCGAGACGAACGGCTGTCGCTCGGGGCCGTTGTGAAACCAATCTGGTTGTTCACCACAATATGAACCGTACCGCCGGTCCGGTAACCGGTTAATTGCGACAGGTTCAAGGTCTCTGCAACCAGGCCCTGGCCGGCAAACGCGGCATCGCCGTGGATCAGGATTGGGATCACCTGTTTGCGATCGGTGTCCCCAAGCCGCCTCTGCTTGGCACGAACCCGCCCCTCGACAACCGGATTCACGGCCTCAAGGTGGCTGGGATTCGGCGTGAGTGAGAGGTGAATGGTCTGCCCGTTCTGGCAAACGTGCTCAGACGAAAAGCCAAGATGGTACTTGACGTCGCCATCACCCTGAACGGTTTTAGGCCGGTTGCCTTCAAACTCGCCGAAGATCATACCGTAAGGCTTGTTGAGGATGTTGGCCAGCACATTCAAACGACCGCGGTGCGGCATACCCAGAACAATATCTCGTACCGATGATTCGCCGCTTGACTCGATCAAAGTGTCGAGGAGCGGGATCAGCATCTCGCCCCCTTCAAGCGAGAATCGCTTCTGCCCCACATAGTGGTTGTGGAGGAACGACTCAAAGAGCGTGGTCGAATAGAGCTTGAGTAGAACCCTGCGCTTTTTCTGGAGGCTCAGAGTTGGGCGCCCCTGCTGGGCTTCAATCCGATCCTGAAGCCAGGCCCGGATCTTTCGGTCCGAGTTATGCATGTACTCAAAACCGATGGTGCGGCAGTAAACCTGCCGGAGCCGGGCGACGATCTCTCTGAGCGTGGCACGCGCCATTCCTGAGATATCGCAGGCAAACTCGGTATCGAGCAGGTCATTGCTCAGGCCAAAGTCTTGAAGCTCCAGACCTTCCTGGGTCTCTCTGGGCGGGTTCAACTGGAGCGGATCCAGGGTGGCAAGGTAGTGACCAATCGACCGGTATGTGTCCAGCAAGCGGGTAACACCCGCCTGGGCATCATCCAAGCCGGAACCGCGGGTTGCTTCGCCAGTAGATGGCGTGGCCCCGGTTCGGTCAGTCCCAACCTCGTAGCCTTCAAAGAAATGACGCCAGCTCTCCCCAACCGAGTTGGGGTCGTTCCGCCAGCGCTGGTAGTACTCGTCAATCAGCTCAAGATTTCCGCGATTGGCCACCGACGAGCGGCTCATGTCACGATCCTTGAAACGCAGAGGGTGGAGGGATACCCTGGCGCCAGTGAATGGAATCCAGCGGTCCGCAACGACAGCGTTACGAACTCACGCCTTGAATTTAACCCAACCCGCAATTTCACCCCAGGCGGAGTTGGTGGAGTTAATCTCTAGTATACGCGTCAACTTGGTTCAAGACGACCCGGTTTGCGGAGGTTTCTACTTATTAGAACGCGAAAAGTTTTCAGAACCGATACACCCATTCAGGTGTACCCAGCTTTTCCAGCCGGATTCGTGTGGCCCCTGCCAGTGGTATCTCCACAGGTGGTTGGGGTGGCTGGCTGCCAAGCCAGGCCTTTTGAATACAGCCCAGGAGTTCCGGTCTGGAAAGCGGGAGATTGATTACGAACGTATTATGGTCTCTGGACTTACGGTATTCCGGTTGGCGTTTGGGAAGGGCCGTATAGCGGCTGATCTGGTCCAGTGGGAAATTGTAGAGAATGCTTGCATGGATCAGAAACCAGTGTTTCAGCCGGCGCTGGGCGCTCCCAGAAAACTTGCGATCGCCCAGAACGAGGTCGCCTGAACCGGCCACCTGCACCTCTGGCACCAATTGTTGCAAACTTTCCGCCAGTTGACCGAGCACGGTGATTTGCGCGGTATCCACCGCGCGAAATGCGGGATCAGCGTCCACCGGCAGTATCACGGTCAGGTTCAGTGTACCTGGACCAATGACCACAGTGCCGCCACCGCTCGACCTACGCGCGACGACCACGTTATCGGCCTGGCAGGTCTCCAGATTCAGATCGTCTGAGATCCGTCCTGATGCACCCAGAACCACGGCGGTTTGGACTGGTTCCCAGAGCCTGAGTACGGCCGGGCCGTTGCCAGACTCTGCCTGGTCGAGCATGGCCTCGTCGAGCGCCAGGTTCTCGGCGATGGTGGGAAGCGTGATCTCAATAAACCGAAGGCCTTCAGGTCTCACGTGTTTTGGATCCGTTCTGGAGCGAGATTCCCACGCACTGACCGCGATTCACGATGGGGTTGCCCTTGGAAACCGCCCCAAGATGCATCCGATGGCGGCTGTCCCACTTGGGCACCCCAATCGAGATCCGCTCCAGGAATAGGTGGTTGCGGGCGGGCTCAATGTTTGTGAGCTCCGCATCCCGGAAAAGGCACAGGCTAAATAAAAGAACCCGGGCCGTTGCGGACCCGGGTTCGTGTTCGTCCTTAGCACGAGTTTTCGGTCAGTCTTCTTTGCGGAAGACATCGTGACAATCGGTGCAGGTCTTCTGAACGGCCTTGTAGGCGTTCTTGGCGTCAACCTGGGTGGTTTCCTTGTTGGAAACGATCTCCGCGAACTTCTCGGATTCCTTCACCCACTCGTCGCAGAGTTGTTCCCACTTCTCTTGTGGCTGCTTTTCTTTTTTGCCGGGTTCGGTGAACGGCTTGGAGTCTTTGGCGAGCTGAATCATCTCTTTGGCGGCGGCGATGATTTCGTCTTGGCTCTTCTTGTAGTTGGGAGCGGTCCGGACTCCCTTGAGGATCTTGGAATTATCCTCCTGAACTTTTTCCATCAGTTTTTCGAGCGGAGAATCGACCCGGGCCGACATGGCGGACAGGCCTGCGGTTGCAACCGCAGTGCCAAGCATTGCCGCCACTGCCACGGTGAACTTGCGAGAAATCATGCGAAAATACTCCGAAACCGAGCTGTTCCTGGTTCTGGGGGCTCGGGGTCAAAGGGGGTACCTTTGGCTGAGCCAGCCCATTTTTTCTTCCGTCAGACTATAGGAATCTGCCCTCCAAGTTCAAGGATGGAGCCTTTTCGGAACTACGATCTGGAGTTCCTGGCCGACCAAGGGATGCCGCGGCAGGCAGAGTTCAGGTAAACTGTTGGCTCACTGCGAACCGGCCCCCAGTTAGTGAGACCGAATCGGACATGACCGCGCCCGTCGATTACCGAGCCTCCGGCGTCGATCTCGATCTTTACGATGAGACCATGAAGCGGCTACCCCCGCTGCTTAAGCGCACCTACAATTCGCCGCGTGTGCTCGATTGGCCAGGCGGTTTTGCTGGATTATTCCGGCTGAACGCCAATATTGGGCTCCTCTCCAGGACTTATCGAGACCCGGTGCTCGTTTCGTCTACAGACGGGGTAGGGACCAAGCTCAAGCTGGCCGTTGCTACCGGCCGCCATTCCACCGTTGGCATCGACCTGGTTGCCATGTCGGTCAATGACTGCCTCTGCGTGGGAGCCGAGCCGCTCTTCTTCCTGGATTACGTGGCCATGAGCCATGATGACCCGGATCTGACGGTCCAGATCGTCCAAGGGATCAGCGACGGCTGCGTGGAGGCCGAAGTCGCCTTGCTGGGCGGCGAGACCGCCATCCTGCCGGAATTCTACAAACCAAATGAGTACGACCTGGCCGGCTTCTGCGTTGGGGTGGTTGAGCGAAAGCACGTCTTGACCGGCCAAGACATCAACCTGGGCGATAAGATCATTGGGCTGGGTAGCTCTGGCTTGCATTCCAACGGCTACAGCCTGGCCCGTAAAATTGCGTTCGACGTTGCTGGCTTGCAGGCCGATTCTCATGTGCCGGCCCTGGGTCGCACCGTGGCCGATGAGTTTTTGGCCCCTACAAAGCTCTACGTTCGGGCTCTCAAAACGGTTTATCGCCAGTACCGTGTGAAGCGGATCATTCACGGCATCGCCCACATCACCGGCGGTGGCCTGATCGACAATCCGCCACGGATTCTGCCCGAAGGGCTGGCCATTGAACTGTTCCGTAACTCATGGCCCGTACCGCCGGTCTTCTCCTGGCTTCAGTCCACCGGATCGGTTCCCGATGACGAGATGTTCCGCGTGTTCAACATGGGGATTGGCATGGTGATGATTGTTGCCCCCTATTACGCGGAGTCGATCGCCAAAACCCTGACCAAAGAAGCCGGCGTCCCCTCGTGGGTCATTGGTGAAGTGACCCGGGGCGACCGCTCGGTTCGGTTTGTCGACGGGGCTGGCTCCAGGGGATGAGCGACCTGACCTCCAAGCGGTGGATTGTGGCCAAGGGAATTCTTTTCCTGGCCATCGCTCTGATCTCCGCGACTCTGGTCTGGCTGACGCTACCAACTTTGCAAACCGCGCTGCTGCTGGGCTTACTGGCCTGGTCAGCCGCGCGGTTTTATTATTTCTTGTTTTATGTTCTGGAATCGTATGTTGATCCGTCGCTGAAATACGCAGGCGTGGTGGCGCTTTTGAAGCAAATCCTGAGAGGCCGTTGAACACGTTGGTTGGAATGATTGTGGTTCACCTTTGGGTTTCACACAACTTGGTCCAGGGTTTGAGCGGAAATCCTAGCCCCCGCAAAAGCCGCAGACGCGGGACTTCCTCCTCAGAGCCCGACGCGTGAGCTTTGTCGTTGCGGTTCCTGGGTATTTGCTGAGCAATCATCCTGAACAATGAGCCCTACGCGTGAGCGAGAGATTCTTCTTCTGATACAAGCTGGAAGCCCCAGCGAGTGGATCTCTTTCGGTTTCTCAAAAAGGGCGCTGCGGCAAACGAGGCTGAATTCGTTACGAGCCGGCCATTTCATAAGAAATCCACTGGCTGGCGTTTCGGGCTTCTATTTCCAGTCAACCGCTTGGCCAGGCCATACGCAACGCAACGCTAAACTAGGTTCAGACGCGTCTGTTGCGCTTTTTGCGGACTTTGGTCCCAAAATCGAAACTTCAAAGCTGGCGATTCGGGCTTGTACCGGACATCAGACTGCATCACAAACGTGAACTTTAGCAGGAATGCTTTCAAAACGCGTGTCTCAGGCTGGAAGCCCTCGGTCAGTGTATACTCAAACGGTTCCAAGGAAGGGATCACCAGTGCAGGGGTAGCCAGCTTACGAATTTTGCTAAACGCGAAAGGCAGGTCAAAAAATCGTACTTCGGATCTTTTTTGTGTTCGTGAATGAGTTCATTACGATACTTACGAACTTCATTCGCGTAATAAAAATCATCCTCCTTCATGGTGCGGTAAGCTGCGATATTATCCAGGAGTTTCTCCATGATTGGCTTTGATTTACGCCCACGTCCTTTCAGCCAGTAATCACGAAGAATTCCCTCGAATTCTGCAAACAGCCGAATTGTGTAGGTAACTTCCAGGTTATTTGCGCAAGTTTCGAGTTGAGAAATTGTTACACGCGTAGGCCTGCCCGATTGCTGGAAAGCCTCGGGCTGATTTCTCTGGACCTCAATTGATATCCGAATAGCAAATCCAGCCGCCTCGTACTCATCACGAACGTCATCAAGGCCACGGTATGCGTCCTGACGTCTCATTCTTCTTCCAAAAGATCCCGGACGACCTGAGCGAAAGTTGTCCTGCACCAGGGCTGCCGCAGGGGAATGTTAGAATCTGTATAGACTTCCCAGCCCTTGCCGCGGTCAATGAGTTTCACTCGGTTGAGGCTTGGGAACGCTTCGATGTCGACGCGTCCATCTGAGCCGACCACATGCAATGCCACTGGCAGTACATGCACCTCTCCGCCGGTCAGGCGAATCCGTAAGACAGGAACCGTGTATTGACCCAAAAGCCGTTCAGATAATTTTTTTTCACCACGAGCGCAGGCCCAATCTTCTTCGGTTGCCCACTGTTCAACCTGGTTGATCAAGGTATTCACGCGCGTAACCCACCGGTTTTTACGAGATTCAACGTCCAGGGGATTCTCGGTTTCGACGGGCATCACTCAATCTCCTTGGCCTGGGACTTTTCGCCAGTCTCACTTCTGGGCCACGGTGCCGTTACCAGCCTGGAATTTCGTCTGCCCGTCCTGGAGGAATGAGACAAAACTTGAGGCGCTGGGGTCGTATGGTTTCTGGCCGATCACTTTGCCGTTGGTGTCTACAATCACGTAGAGCGGGCTGGTGGTCTGACCTGCCAGTTCCTGTTCAAACACCAGGTTGTCTTCGCCCAGTTCGTCACGCTCGTCCTTGGTGATCGAGTCAATGGGCACGAAGTCGGTATAGAGCCGGACGCGAACAAATTTGCGGAGTTCGGCCATGACGGCTGAATCTGGAATGACCTTGTTTTCCATGGTGCGGCAGTTCGCGCAATTGACCCCCGTGAAGTCGATGATCAGGGGCAGATTCTTGGCTTTGGCCCGAGCCAGCGCCTGTTCGTAACTGAACCGCCAGCTCAGGCCGCCAACCACCTCACGCTCTTGCTCGTTGGCTTCTTTGGGCTGCTTGGACTTGGCGTGTACAACCCTGGGGCTCAGGTCTTCCAGGGCGTCGGCATCCAGTGCCACGGCGGTTCCCAGACCACCCGCGCCGGCCGGTGCCTGGCGGAGCAGGGCAGCCATCGTCTCTGTCAGGTTGAGCTTGGCGGCAACTTCTTCGCTCATGCGTTCGATGCCGTTGAATTTGGATTTGGCATCGGGAGGCAGGATGCCAACAATCGTGTCATAAATCTGCCCTTTGGGTGGGTATCCAAAAAGCGCAGGGGCCAGGTAGAGGCCGATTCCAAGCATCAAGGTTCCGGAGAGCAGGCGAATGGGGCCTACCTGGGGGCTTTCCATATCGTGGTCGGTTCGGAACAGGCCGAGCAGGTAAACGCCGCACACCAGGGCAATCACCACCCAGGCGGTCAGCACAACATTGGCGTCGAAGAAGACATCAGTCGACGACCCGTGGAGGTTGACCTCAAACTGGTTGAAAAACTTCAGGGCGGCACCAATTTCCAGCAAACCGCCCACAATCTTGACGGTGTTCATCCAGTCGCCGCTGCGAGGCATGGCGGCGAGTTTGCCGGGCATGAGGGCCAGCAGAAAGAACGGCAGGGCCAGCACGGCCGAGAAGACAAAGAGCCCAATGACGGGGTATACAAAGCTGGCTCGCTGGGCAGCCAGCACCACCAGGCCACCCACGACCGGTGCGGTGCAGGTGAATGACGTGATGGTGAGCGTGAGGGCCATGAAGAACACGCCGGCCAGGCCGCCCTGAGATTCTCCCTTGGACGATGCGTTCAAAAGGAAGTTGGGCAGGCGAACTTCAAAGAGTCCGAGAAGGCTGAGCCCGAAGGCCAGAAACGCCAGGCCGAAGACAAGATTGATCCAGGGATTGACGGCGATATTGTTCTGAGACTGTGCACCAAAAATGAAAGCCAGCAAGAGTCCAAAGATCGTGTAAACACCAATAATGGAAGCGCTATAAGCCAGAGCCAAGCCAAGTGTATTGCCGCCCTTTTGCCCTTGTTTCACAAAGAAATTCACGGTGATCGGAATCATCGGCCAGACGCAGGGCATCATCATTGCGAACAGGCCACCCATGGCCGAGGCAAGAATCAGTTCCAGCAGACCTTTTTGGATGGCGTCGCGGGCAACGTCTCCGGTGGCGGCCGAAGAGGACCCCGCCG
Source organism: uncultured Planctomycetales bacterium (assembly GCA_903926465.1). Lineage (GTDB taxonomy): Bacteria > Planctomycetota > Planctomycetia > Isosphaerales > Isosphaeraceae > CAIYJE01. Next base: position 1,009 of record CAIYJE010000173.1, on the reverse strand, counting down.
CGGAAGCGGCGGGGGTGGTGGGAGCCAGTTGAGCCGGTGATACCAGCTTTGCGGTGGGAGCCGCGTCGGTGGGAAGAACCGCGGAGTCGACAGAAGTTTGAGTCAGGCCGATCAGCAGTACGCTCAGGGGGTGGACGCGAGCTGGGGTGAGGCTGGTTTGCCCACCGCTTGGCACCACCTTCAAGGTAGCTGGTGGTACGGTGCTGTTGGTTGGTGGCTTGCAGGCCTGATCGTTGCAGATCTGGAAATAGATCTGGTTCTGAACGGTTCGATCTCCAGGCTTGGCATCCTTGGGAACGACCATCGAAACGGACCACACCACCTTGCCGGTATAGAACGCAACAGATTCCAGGTCAGGGAACGCTGGTTCCTTCTTCCGGGTGGGTTCGATATCCGATGTCCAGACGGCGGTCTTGGTGGTTGGGTCTAAAGCCACCGACAGGCCGGCTGGGTCAAAGAGATCAAACTGGGTGGCACGAGGGCCGTTGGCCGGTTGCTGGTCTGCCCAGGCGTAAATGTGCCAGGGTTCTTCCACCTTGACGATGACCTGGTACTCCACGGTATCGCCGGGCCGTGCCGTGGCCGGAACGAATCGTGTTTCACAGGTGACCTCCGGCGGTTTGATCCGGGAGTCTTTCTTCTTCGGCTTCACCTCTTGCGCAGGCAACGCAGAAACGGCAAAGCCGCTCAGGACCAGGGCAACCAGTACCCCCAGCCTGAGCATTCCGGACCAGCAACGCGTACGTTTTTCCATCAGAGCTTCCTCCTCTGCGGCGGGTATCGGTCCCCACGGCGGTTCGTTCAGACGCCTACTTAATCCTATGTTAGCTGGGCTAGGCCCGACAACCCGAGCCTGCACCCCCCGTTGGGGGGTGCAGGCACACTAATGTTTTTGTGCAACTATGCAGCCTTGCATGATTGCGTGCGGTTTGACGGTCTTCCATACGGTTGGCCGGGGCGATTGGCGAGGTGCTTTTGAAGTGCTTCATCATCCCCCAGCCATGCATTG
>CAIYJE010000172.1 GCA_903926465.1 uncultured Planctomycetales bacterium | reverse complement strand
GCGGTACGCAGATCTATGACGCGGGCCTGAGCGAGATCCTACCTCTGACCCTGCAGGGTGGCACCATCACGGTCACACCCGCCGCCGTGCCTGAGCCAGGCACGATGGTGTTGGCCGGCCTGGTGTGCGGCCTGGGCGGCGGCCTGGTGGCCCTGCGCAGAGCTAAGACCAAAGCTGCCGCCAACGTCGTTCAGGCCTGAGCTTGCACGCACCAGGCACCGATGGCCTGAATTTCCGGCTTCATCAAATACCAAGGAGACAGGCACCTCGTAGCCGATGGTGCCTGTCCCCTTGGTGCATGTGCCCTAAGCTATTTTCCCGAGGCAACGCTCACGAGATGTGACGTCAGACCTGGGCAGGAATTTGGAATTCCGGTCGTGAGGCCCGGCCGAGCATGGCGTTCGCTTCGGGATCGTTGAGGAACGACTCAGTACCAGGGTCGATATGCAGCTTGCGACCCAGGCGGTACGCAATATTCCCCAGGTGGCAGTACGCGGCCGAGAGGTGGCCCTCACGCACGTTCGTATTAAGGATCTTGGGATCTCGTGCCTTCACGGCGTCCAGGAAGTTCTGGAAGTGGTCGCCACCGCCAGAGCCTCCGGGGCCTTTTTCCAGTTGTGGACCCCGGAAAACCTGCCAGGTGGTATAGCTAGAGATCGCCAAGATCCCCTCGGTGCCGTAGAAGATGTCGCCCACACGCACCCCTTGTTCCTCGTTGGTTCCCAGGCCGCGAACCTCGAACTGGAGCAGCGACTTATCAAACTCAAGCTGGACGGTCTGGGTGTTTGGAGTCTCACCGTCATCGGTGTAGCTGAAACGGCCACCCGACGAGCTGACGGCCTTTGGGAACTCATTCTTGTTCAGCCCCCAGCGCGCCAGGTCCATCTGATGGACTCCCTGGTTACCCAGGTCGCCATTACCGGTGTTCCACATCCAGTGCCAGTTGTAATGGATTCGATTCGCGTTGTACGGCTTCATTTCAGCCGGACCACACCAGAGGTTGTAATCAAGCCCAGCCGGAACAGGACTATCGGGCTTATGGCCAATTGACCCACGAGGCTTGTAGCACAACCCCTTGGCCATGAAGACCTCACCCAGCTTGCCTGAGTGCAGGTACTCCATGGCATCCTGGATCCCCTTATGGCTGCGACACTGGGTGCCCACCTGGACGATCCTCTTATACTTCTCAGCCGCCTCGATCATCTTGCGGCCTTCAACCACGCTGTAACTGGCCGGCTTCTCCACGTACACGTCTTTCCCAGCCTGACACGCCCAGATGGTCCCAAGCGCATGCCAGTGGTTGGGCATGGCCAGACTGACCGCATCAATCTCTTTATTTTCGAGAAGTTTGCGAAGATCCTGGTAATACGTGGGGGCCGCCCCATTCCGCTCCGTGATCGCTTTCATGGCTGGGCCGATCATCGTTTCATCGGCATCGCAAATGGCCACGATCTTGGCACCAGCCAGCCGCTGGAACCCCTGGATATGATCCATTCCCCGACCGCGGACCCCAACCACGGCCACGCGAAGGGCATCTTCGGCCGGCTTCAGATCCTCTGGTTTGACCACAGGCTCGGCGGCTCGGGCGGCGGCGGCAGTAGACGCCAGACCAAGGGCAATCACAGACTCTTGCAGGAACTCGCGGCGGCGCTGGGTGCGCATGGAACGCGTCTCCGGTCGATCAGGGGAGGGCAGGGGCGCGATGGCGGGCCAATGAGGCAGCTTCTTTGATCGTCACCGCACCGAGTGCCTGAGTCAAGCCGGAGGTTGCTCCTAAAATCATTGCTCCAGGCCATTTGGAGTGACGAGTGTATTTCGATGAGCTGTATCTCAATGACGAACACCGACCAGCTCCGCGATAATACGGAGGCGGCTCGACGGTTCGAGCCCATGAAGGTAACCGAACTAGAGCAGCTCAAGGCCGCCACGCTGGCCGCCAGTCCAACCTTCTGCGCCGACTGCGACGGCCGCTGTGCAGCAGCCGGTGGCACAAAGGCTCGGCTCGGTGATCTCGCCCGATATCTCACCTACTTTGAGCATCACGGATACCGAGGCGGGGCCCGTCACCTATTTATGCAAATCTGACCAAGGCTGAACGTGACTGGTCGATGGCCGATCTCAAAGCGGCCCAGGAGGCTTGTCCCAGCCGACTAGATTTCACCAGGCTCCTTCCCGAGGCCGATCGGTATTTGGCCTGATCCCCGGTTAGAAGGCCGCATATGGACGAAAAAAGAGACGACCCCGACCGGTTCAACCGGTGGGGGTCGTCTCTGTCTTTAACCAGTCTGAGCGGAACGTGGATTAATGATCGCCCATGCCAAGCTCTTTCAGCAGCCCCTCGGCCTGGTACACCTGCCTGAGTGCGGCCACAATTCCCCGGCAATCCACCGACACGGCGCGTGACACCATTTCCTCAAAGCCAAAGTCCAGCACCAGAGACTGAATGTTGCCGTCGAAGATAATTCCCACAAAATCTCCCTTGCGATCCACCACGGGGCTGCCGGAGTTGCCGCCGATGATGTCGGCCGTGGAGACAAAGTCAAACGGGGTCTTCAGGTCCAGCCGGTCCGCGTCTTCTGCCTCGATCCAGCTCTGGGGAATCTGGTATGGGGGCTGGTGGTTGTGGGTTTGGGCCCGGTCAAACAAGCCGCCAAACGTGGTATACGGGGCAATCTTGTTGGGCCCCTCCATGTACCCCTTGATCACGCCAAAGGCCAACCGCAGCGTGAAGGTGGCGTCTGGATAGACCTTATCGCCGTACTCCTCAAATGCGGCCTTGGCAATCTGGGCGTAACCGGCCGCCTCAGCGCTTTCAATTTCGTCCTCAACCCGCTTCCGGATCGCCCGTGCATCGGGATCAATCAGCCGGGCAAGCTGGATCATGCTATCGGTGCTGGCCTCAATGGCCGCCTTGCCACCCTGGGCCAACCGTTTGCGCTCGGCCACATCGGCCAGTTTGGTCCCCGCCATCAGACGATGGGCCGTCTCTTCGGCCGTCTGGCCCTGAAACACCTTGGCAATCAGCGGATGGTCCGGCAACTTCTGCTTCCAGAACGCCAGAGAATGCGCCAGCTTGGCGGTCTCAAAGTCTGGGTACACCGGCGCATCGGAATAAAGCGCCAGTTCCAGCGGCTTGCGAGCCGCTTGCTGATACTCGCGAAGCCGCTCGGCATTGGGCTTGGCGTCCTCATCGGCTAGCCGAACCAGCGTACGGGCGATGCCAAACAGGTCACTATCAAACGCCGAGCCCCGGTTCACAAAACTGCTCGGCAGCAAAACCTCGGCCGCCGAGCGCTCAGCCTTGGCAATCCGATCCCAGGCCGAGGCATACTTGGCCGCCCGGGCTGGGTCTGCAGCAATTCGGCCCCGAAGCGCTTCCTCGGCAGCCTTCTTGCTTCCCATGAAGGCATCATCTTTCAAGCCCTGGTAACCGCCCACCCGCGCTTTGCGGCTGTTCTGGATACCAAAGAGATATTCCTTGGCCTGCCGGGCCTGTTCTTCCCCCTTCTTGGAGTACTCAAGCAGAAAGTTTTCCCGCCCCTTCAGCATTTCGAGCGTGAACGGGAACGACGCATCTTTGAGGTACTGGAGATGGTCAAACGTGTTGAGGCGGCTGGTGCGGCCCGGGTTGCCCGCCACAAAGATCAGGTCGCCATCTTTGGTTCCCTCTTTGCTCCACTTGAGGTAATGCTCAATTTTGGCCGGCTTGCCGTCCTCATAGGCCCGAAAGAAACAGACGTCGAGGTCGAACCGGGGATACTCGAAGTTGTCAGGATCGCCACCAAAAAAGGCGATGTCAAATTCCGGAGAAAAGACCAGCCGCACATCGGTGTACGCCTTGTACCGGTAAAGGTGGTACTGGCCACCCTGGTACAACTTCACCACATCACTACGCAGGCCGGTGCGGTCCAGAGATTCTTTCTCGATGCCGGCAATCGCCTTGCGCCTGGCGGTTTCGGCATCGGCATCGCTCTGGCCGGTCTTCACCTCGGCGTTGACCTTGTCGGTCACGTCTTCGATGGCAACCACCACGTTCAGCTCAAGGTCTGGGGCCTTCACCTCTTCCGCCTGGGTTTTGGCATGGAAGCCCTGCTTGTAATAGTCATGCTCTGGCGTACTGATTTTGGCGAGAGTATCTGCCCCAACGTGATGGTTGGTCAGCACCAGGCCGTCTGGGCTCACAAATGAGCCAGATCCACCACTGTTGAACCGAACGGCCGCCAGCCGAAGGTGGTCAATCCACTCCTGGCTTGGCGCAAAGCCGTACTTTTCTTTGAGTTGCTTGAGGGGCAGGTTGTTGAACACCCACATCCCTTCATCGGCCCGCAAAACCTGGGCGCTGGATGCCAGCAGCAGACCGGCAACCAACGCACGAACACGCGTTCTCATGGGAGTCTTCCTTCCTTGTTGATGATTTGAAGATGGCTGGGCTGGAAATTTGGCACTCTCAGTTGGCTGGGTGCTATGCGGGTGGAAGGCCGAGATCTTCAGGTTTCGGATCTTGTTCACCAGAACGGTGACCGATCAGCCCCACCCCCAGAAGTGCAGCCATGAGCAGTCCGAATGGGACCAGCACGGGAATTTGAACGAGCTTGGAGAAATCGGTGTACCTGGCCAGGGCCTCTACCGCTACAAACAAGGTGGTGATGATTCCCGCCAGAGATCCGCCGGCAATCAGGCCGGTGGCCATCAGAGTGCCGCTGCTCATTTCACTCTCTTCATTTGAGAGCTTGAGAGCACGGTCTACCAGAGCGCGAATCAGGCCACCAATAAAGATGGGCAATGTGGTTGAAAGCGGCAAGTACACCCCCACCGCAAAGGCAAGGGCAGAGACTCCCGCCAGTTGCATCACAATCGCAAGCACGGCCCCCAAAATTACCAACCCCCAGGGAAGTTCGCGGCTCATGATGCCGTCAATAATGGTGGCGAACAGGCGAGGCTGGGGCGGGTTGAACTTCTTGACCTCGTTACCGGATGTTGTGTAGTTGAGCCGGCCGCCAATACCAGGATCGATCAGGTATTTGGCTTCGCCGGTTGTGGGGTCTACCAGGTACTTGCCGGGCTCGGCCCCCTGGTTGGTGTTGGTCACCCACCAGACTTTGTACGTCTTGCCGTCCAGGCCAACGTCGGTCTGGTCCAGGGTATCAACCGGGGCCGCCACCTTGGGCAGTTCTTCGGGCCGGTCTGTGATGGTGGTGAAGGCATTATTGAGCCAGAGCAAGGTGCCACCCATCATCAGGGCAGAGACCAGGGCTCCCACCAGAATGGCAACCTGTTGCTTCCAGGGGGTCGCACCCACCAGGTAGCCTGTTTTGAGGTCCTGGCTAATCGTACCGCCATTACTGGACGCAATGCAGACCACGCCAGCAATGGAAATCGCTACCAGCCGATACTCGGGGCCCACCCAGCCCAGTACCACAAAAATCAAGCAGGTCAGCAGCAAGGTGGCAATGGTCATCCCCGAGATCGGATTGCTGGACGACCCGATCACACCGGTGATCCGCGAACTGACGGTGACGAACAGGAACCCGAACAAAACCACCATCGCGCCGCCAATCACCCGGCCCATCGGCTGGGTGGGAATGAGCGGCGAGGCAGCCATGGCACCCACCAGCAGCAAAGTCCCCAGAATCACCAGCGGCATGGGAATATCACGCTCGGTCCGCAGCAGTTGAGTCTTTTCACCGGGGCCACCAAGCGAACGCATGCTCCCCACCAGAGACCCGATGATCAGGGGCAGAGCATTGATCATGCTCAAGATTCCACCCATGGCCACCGCCCCAGCGCCGATGTACTTCACATAATCATTCTTGATATCACCCGGATGCATGTCGCCAACCAGCTTGCTCTTGGCCGGTTCCAGCACAGTGGGGACATGCTCACCAAAGTAGGTGATGAGCGGGATCAACAACAGCGAGGTCAGGATGCCGCCGGCCACCATGACCGATGCGATTCGCGGGCCAATGATGTAGCCCACGCCCAGGAGCGCGGGATCGGCCTCAAGCGCAACCTCGGCATTTTTGTAGCCAGAAATCCCTGTGATTGGCTTCGCCCAGTCTCCGGCCCAGAGCTTGAGCCCCTGCAAAATCTTGTAGGCGAAACCGACGCCAAACCCCAAAAAGACGGTTTTTGCGCTTGAGCCGCCTTCTTCACCGGCAATCAGCACCTTGGCACAGGCGGTCCCCTCTGGGTAGGGCAGGGTGCCGTGCTGGTTCACAATGAAGGCACGCCGGAGCGGGATCATCATCAAGATCCCCAGCAATCCGCCCAGCACGGCCACCAGCAGAACCCGAGACCATTCCAGCTCATAGCCCAAAATCATCAGGGCGGGCATGGCGGCCCCCACACCGAAGGCAATACTCTCACCTGCCGAGCCGGCCGTTTGAACGATGTTGTTCTTGAGGATCTGCGGAGCGGTGTCTCCCAGGGCCCGCGCAATCTGGCGCAGGATGGTGATTGAAAGCACGGCCACCGGAATTGAGGCCGAGACCGTCATCCCCACCTTGAGAAACAGGTAAAGCGATGAGGCCCCGAAGACCACACCCAGAATGGTACCTAGCAAAACGGACGACCACGTGAGCTCTGGCGGGCTCTCATCGGCCGGCACATAGGGCTGAAAGCCCCGGGCATGGGGGGGGTCTTGGCCCCGAGACACGTGCGCAGCAGACTCGGACATGGAGGGTGTCTCCCTAATGATCGCCAGAAAACCGAAGGCAGCATCACCGGACGGTGGCCCAAAGCCGCTTCAGGATGCACGGCTGGGTGCATCCTTCCCAATTCCATCACGTTACCGCCCCGCGGATACCACCGAAACCCCGGACCGGGTCGGGGTTTCGGCTCCGTTGTGAGCAGGGCCGTGAACAAACGAAGCCGGTCCCCGTTAGAAAACCTTAGAATGGCGGCCAGGCAGTTGCCAGGCGGATCAAACAGATTCGGGCATCGGCTCGATCTTGCGCTGCTGCTCAAGGGTCAGCAACCGGTTCACAATGGCGCAATGCACGGCCAGCGGAGTTTGGGCCGCTTCAATGTCGGTGACCAGCTTGGGGTCATAAAACGACAGGGTGTCGTAGGTTTCTTCGTGATACACCTTGATTCGCCTCAAGATGACATCTTCGTTGGTGTCATCCAGGCGGTTTTCTCGGAGCGCGCGGGCACGCAGCCGATCAATCGCACCGGCCATGTCATTGATTTTTAGGTGGAAAATCTGAACCACGTCGATCATCTCGTCCAGAATTTTTGCCTGTGCATAATTTCTGGGCAACCCGTCGAGCACCAGAATATGCTCCTTGGGCAACAGCAATTCCTGCATTTCCAGCAACTGCAACTGCCGCTTGTAGATCTTGACCGTGAGTTCGTCAGGAACAAGCGAGCCCTTGGAGGTGTACTGCAAGACCTCACGGCCCAGCGTGCCCCAGCGGGGGAGCTTGCGGAACAAATCTCCACTGGAAATATGCACAAAACCGGGAAGCTGGTCGAGAACCGCTCCCTGCGTGCCCTTGCCGCTCCCGGGCATGCCGAACAGAAGAATGGCCTGGTACTTGTTCGCCACAGACATGGACATGAAAAACCTCAGACACTGGGAATGCGGGCCCATATCACCCGCAGATCCTTTGTATGATCGACGGCCCTCAACGTTGCTGGCAAGCCCTTGACGAAGCCGCAAAGGCTAGCAGCAATCCACCCACTGACTCACGTGGTACACCGCACTGGGCCAGGAAAGCTCAAACCACGGAGCAAATTCCAGGCCGATCCCCAGAAACCGACGCGCACCGAATCGGGGCAAATCGGCCAAGACTCGATAGCATGCCATTTCTCCGGCCAGGCAAAGTGCCGCACGACCGCTTAACGAGCCTTCGAAGATCGAAACGCACGGGTGATGCGGGCCCCGGTTCTTCAAGGGGCATGCCCACCGTCCAGGCAGCCTTTGGTGGCAAGTTCGGCAGTTGGCCGGCCTCGCCCGATCTTTAAATCAGTCTGTGGGCGCGTTGCTCAAAGAATTTTGATCTGCGTGCTCGCGTTGTGTTTCGAGCGAAGGCTTTCCTTGCACGTCTCTGGAAATTCGTTCTAGCACCAAAGTCCCAAATCCGTTCGTATGCCGGGCCAGCGGTCGGCCCCAAAGCGTGGGCCAGGAACGGTTCAGGTTATCTGACACTGGGCGGAACTTCTCCAGTAACGGAAACGCCTCGAAACCGACAAAGTTTCTGATCTTGGGGAGACCAGAGGAAACCGATCCATTCCCACTGAGGACCACAAAATCCACCTTCTCCATATCGGGACGAGCAAAGCTAAGGTCATAGACCACACGGTCGCCAGCCAGAAACCACCAGGCATCGGCCGTCAGAACCACGCTGCCAGGAGGGATCACGGCTTCGAGCACTCGTTGGTTCCAGTCCTGCTTTTGAGAGGGCGGTAGACTCAAAATCTGCATCGACTCCCGAATCGTCAACTCGGACCCTAAAACCAGAGACGCAGCCAAGACCAGCAAGGCCGCTCCCCGAAGTAACCGGTTCAAAGACGACCATGAGCTGGCCAGCTCCGTCACCGCGAGGGCGATCAGCCATGGTCCGAGGAACCAGAGATAAAGCGGCTTACAAGTGGTTGCCAGCCAGAAGGAAACCGCCCCAATTGGTCCCAGCCAGCGACTACACCAGCGCCGTACTTCTCCGTTCCAAACCAGGCGAAGCGAAAGTAGCAAGCCAACCAGCCCTGGCCCCAGCACGCTAATGACAACGTCCCTGTAATACGTCAGGACCGGGAGCAGAGTTTCAACAATCCTTTGCACAAATGTCTGATTCAACCTCAGCGTGGTGCGAGAATTTGCCCGAAATTGGTCGAGCAGGCCGGGATGGGAAACCAGCAACGGAACTACGATCAGAGCAAAGGTTGTACCTGCCACCACCGTCCAGACCAGGCCCAGGGAAAGCCTGCGGAACCAGCTTACCTCACGCGTGAGAACGAGCATGGCGGCAATCATGGTTAGCATCGCAGCCGCGCCCAGGCTTGTTCCGCCACAAAGCCCAAACAACAGACCCGAGCCAAGCACCCGCGACAGGCTAAGGCCTGCGCTTAACAACAAGAGTAAGCCGCCAATCCCAAAGCAGGCCGCAAGTTCGTCGGGCCGAGCTTCCCTGGCCGTACCCAGCGGCAAAATGGCCAGGGAAACCAGCCAGCCAAGCCAGGCCGGAAACCGCTTACCACCCAGCTTGCGCGTGGCATGAACCGCAAGAAAAGCCAGCGAAGCATGGATCGCGGCATCGTAGAACACACATTGCCGCCACCCAAAGCCGACAAGCCTCACCAGCAGCCCGAATCCGAACGCGTAAAGCGGTGGATACATGCCATAGAACTGCTCAACCGGCGGCTCGGTGTAAGGAAGCCATCCTGCTAATTCCGGCGCAGCCCAGTGCCCATTCAATCCCCAATCTCGACCGGCAGCCTTGGATGCGGGCTCATCCAACCCGACAAACCGTCCGAAAACGGTGACGAGGGTCACATAGCCCACCAATATCAGAATCCCAACAATCTCAAAGCCTGGCCGACGTCGCATCATGGTTCTCGTCGCAGAGACAGGATAAGGCCGTTCAGAGGATTGCGCCCCCCCGTTTCGCTCATATCAGTGATTGATCAACAATCAAAGTCAACTGTCATTCGAACTTGATCACAATTCTCGGTCCCTTGCAACCGTTGAGTAAGAGGTTGCCAGGGATCCGGTTCACACAGCCAACGGACGAGGCCGGAGAGTCAGTCCAATACAGAGGTTCAGACTCACCGATGGCACACGGAGCGGGAACCATGACTTCTGAACGCAAACGAACTCTCGGTTTAGCTCTTCGAAAATCTCGGCCGGCCGGTTGATGTGTTCACGCTCGATGAACCATCGGTAAGGCTGTTTATATCGCTTTTCAAAGTACCGCTGGGCCGAGATTCGCCGCGCCAAGCCGTAAGCCAAACCTCCCTCGCATGGGATGACTACCGAAAGGACCCCACGCTTGATGTCACAAAGGCGGCGAAGCTCGCGAACCGCGGCTGGAAGATTCGGCAGATGTTCAAGTACATGGATGGCAAGGATGCGGTCAAAGTGGCCATCTTCGTAATCAAGCCGTTCTTGACAGTCGGCCACCAGGGTGCGCACGCGGGGAAAACGTTCCTTGAGCTTCTCAGCCATGTTCGGCCGGAGGTCGAGCGCCACATACTCACGCTCCTGATCGGGCGTCAAATGCTCGTACTCTAGATGCGTACCTAGACCCGCGCCAATCTCAAGAGTTCTTGAGAATCCGACTGGCGCATGTGCCACGGAATAACCATGATTGAACGATTCAAGAACCCCGTAACGTTTGGGCAGAATTTCGTGCCAGTAACGCATAAAGTCGTTACTGATCGCCTCTTGATCAGGAGTCAGCGGTGGGATCACTTTAGGCCAAACTGCAGGATTCATCTCACAGCATTCCTGTCTGCCGGCAAGACATGCTTGCCATCACCGGATGAAGGTCTTTTGTATTGCGTACCCTGTGACTGTTCGTACAGGCGATCAATCACACGGAGTGCGGCCAGCGCATCGTCAAGCCCACCTTCGGGCTGGCAACCACCCTCCACACACGCACGAAAATGGTCACATTCCTCTCTCCAAGAGAGGTCCTCGCCCGGGTATTCCCAGATCGTCGTCTCTGGCGGCCCCATGCCTGGTAGCATCTGGTAAAAGCTCAGACGCTCGACGCCGTAACTTCCCCCCAGGCCATCAACCTGGAGCTTACCGTGCCGGCCGAAAATCTCAAAACAGAACAGGTTCTTCCACTCGGTACAACTGGCATGCAACCAGGCAACCTGACCTTCGGCGGTCTTCAAGAGTGCGAAGCCGTTGTCCTCAACAGGCATATCCCAGAAGTAGGTCCCCACATGTCCCGAGACTTCGGTGAACTCACCCGCGAACCATCGCGCCAGGTCGACCAGGTGGACCCCCTGATCAAGCATCTCTCCCCCGCCGGCGACCACCGGATCGGCTCGCCACTCTCGATCATAACCGATGCGGCCACCGTGTCCGTAACGCGCACGAATATACATCAGAGGACCAAGCACTCCGCTGTCAAAGATCTCTCGAGCCTTCCGAAAGGCTGGATGAAACCGATGGTTGAACCCAACCTTGACGATAACCTTGGAGTCTCTGGCCAGCCTTGCAACCGGCTCAAGCTCCCAGACGCTGCGGGCGGCCGGCTTTTCGACCAGCACATGTTTGCCGGCTTGCAGTGCAGCTTCGAGCACCGGAACCAGCATGTGGTTGGTAGTTGACACGAAGACAGCGTCTACGTTTGGGCGTCGAACAGACTCGCTCCAGTCGCTCGATATTTCACAACCAGGAAATCTGGCAGCCAGGGCAGCAGCGCGTTCAAGATTGGTATCCACGGCTGCTACAACCTTGCAACCACGCGCCGCCAGCGCACGCTTGTTGCCAATCAGGCCACAACCCACAATTGCAATGTGCATCACCATGACAGCCCCCGATCCGCCGGAACGATTCTCCGAAGCGTGTAAACGTCGCCGGCCGCAAGTTCCGTACGTCGACCTGCAAGGCTAGCCCAGTCGTCCCAAACAGCACTGATCAACCGCCCGCTAATGCCGTCGCTGGCTGCCGAGGCCAGGAACACGCTTAACGCAGCCGCGTACTCAAGTGAGTTCCCTCCGGTCTCACGCTGACGGAGTGCCCCCTCATAAAACTCGTCACCCAGCCTGGCTGGACCCGCCGCAAGCATCTCGTCAAGCAATCTCGTATTGAGGGCACCCGGGGCGATGGCGTTCACGTCCACGCCTGCCCCACTGAGTTCAAGGGCAAGGTTTTCGGTCAGGCGAACGAGCGCGGCCTTTGAAGCGGCGTAGGCGCTCATGCCTGCCAGCGGTTTCGTGGCTCCGCCTCCCGAAACATTGATGATCTTTCCATAACCCTGATGACGCATCTGGGGAATCACAGCCCGACACAAAAGCGCAGGCCCGAAAACGTTGACGGCAATCACCTGAGCCCAATCCTCCCAGGCAACATCCTCGATGCGCCCAAGCTCACCCAGAATGCCAGCATTATTGACCAGGATCGTGAGCCCACCGAACGCATCCATGGCCCGTTCGGCAATCTGCGTGCAAGCCTCAGGGGTGGACACGTCACCTGTATAGCTCAGGATCTGCTGACCCCCAGGCGAAACCATGGAACGGAGTTCGCCCTCGGCTTCCAGAAGCAGGTCAGGAGAGCGAGCGACGATCAGAACCGAGGCTCCCTGTCGAACGAAATGGCGGGCGATTTCCCGGCCAAGTCCCTGGCTGGCTCCTGTGATGATTGCTGATCGGTTTGCAAGCGCGGTATTGCCTGGTTGAGTACCCATGCGTTGTCCTGAAGGTATTGGAGGGTTCGAATCACCCCCTCACGAATGGTCAGACGAGGTTTCCAGCCAAGGGATCGGATCCTGTTCGTATCCAGGAAGATGAACGGACTGTCTCCCACCCAACCGCGCTCACCCCCTGTATACCGACGTTCTGGTACCAAGCCGAGCTGTTTGCAAATCCAACCCAGAGAATCATCAACCGTGCAGTATTCGTTGGTTCCAAGGTTCAAGATGTTGACCGAATCCTGGGCCTTTTCGATCGCCAATAGCATGGCATCAATACAGTCGTGAACGTACAGATAGCTCTTACGCTGCTGGCCGTTACCCAGAACCTCGATGGAACGGGAGTCGGCACCAAGCTTTTGAAAGAAATCGAAAATGTGACCGTGGGTGTATCGCTCGCCCAAAATGGAGACAAATCGAAAAATATGAGCCTGGAACCCAAAACCTGAGCAATAAGCCGTGATCAAACTTTCACAGGCAAGTTTCGAGGCGCCATAGAGCGAGGTTTGTACCGGGAAAGGACAGTCTTCAGGGGTGGGAAAAAGGCTCGCTTCACCATAAATGGACCCAGTTGACGAAAATGCAATACGGCGCACACCCTGAAGCCGCATGGCCTCGAGCACGTTCTGCGTGACAATCGTGTTTTGCTCCAGGTCCTTCCGTGGATGCTGGGTTCCGAACCGGACATCGGCATTGGCCGCAAAGTGAAACACAAACTCCTGCCCAGCCATCGCGGTCCTCAGACACGCCTCGTCTTGCAGGTCCGCCTCAACAAGCTCGTACGCGGGGTTACCTCGCACCTGAGCCACAAACTCGTATTTGCCAGTCGAAAAGTTGTCGTAGACCGTAATCTGATGTCCGTCAGCGAGCAACCGATCGACAAGCGTACTGCCAATAAATCCCGCGCCACCGGTAACGAGGACTTTCATATTTCAAAGCCACCCGGTTCGATGCCAGCGTCTAGACATTCGATCCAATCAGCTAGGTGACAAACAACCAGGAACCAAGAGCTCATTTCCCAGAATCTCCAGCTAAAGAGACCGAAGCATGGCCATGGTCTGCGACAGGCACCAAGTGCGGCTGATCGTCAAATCCAAACATCTGATCGATGATGAATTTGGGACGCTGGCGAACCTCGTCATAAATTCGGCCCAGGTATTCGCCAAGGATACCGATTGTCAGGAGCTGACACCCACCCAGGAACAAAACCAGAATAATGACCGCGGAATGAGCAATCGGGAACCGAAACCCACCCAACTGCTCAACAAGACTCCCAATCGTCAGCAAAACCGCGAGCAACACGGAAACCAAACCCATCTGTGTACTCAGCGTGAGCATGTAACTTGAGAAGCAAAAAAAACCGTTGAACCCAATCCGTAGTGAACCCAGAAACCGGTTGTAATGCGTCTTGCCCGCGTGCCTCGGAGGCCGATCAAACGGAATCAGCGTTTGTTTGAATCCCACCAGCGCAACCAGACCCCGCAAAAACCCATGGCATTCCTTCAACCGACACACCTCATTCACAACACGACGACTCATCAGCCGAAAGTCACCGGTGTTGGGCGGTATCTCCACATCGGCAATCCGATTGATCATCTTGTACCCAAGATGGGCAACTACCGACCTGATGATCGGCTCCCCCGTACGTTTGCGCCGCTGTGCCATGACGACGTCAAACCCACTTTTCCAGCGTGATACCATTTGCAGCAATAGCTCGGGTGGGTCCTGAAGATCGACATCCATGACCACCACAGCTTGACCGATGGAATACTGCATACCAGCCAACGTCGCAAACGGTTGTCCAACCCGTCTTGAGAATTTCAAGAGCTTGATCCGCGGGTCAACTTGCCGACGTTCCAAAATCACGGCTTCGGTGGCATCTCGACTCGGGTCCATGCAGAAGATAATTTCATAGTCAGCAGTAATCCCATCCAGGATTGGCGCAATTTGATCAAGGAATCCAGGGATATTTTCTTCCTCATTGTATACAGGAACCACAACCGACAATTCCATAGTTCACTCGTTATAGAGAACGCCTGGCCTTAAAACTTTACACGAGCAAGGCCGAAGCATTGTTAAAACGTCTCACGAATTCTTTCCTTGACTTGAACATCAAGTCCAAGACGGCCGGTTCCCCAAACCCTGGCGAGATCCGGCATCGGTTCCCTGTCACCAAAAACTGGAGACATCAACGTTCTCCCAACCTTTCACACCAGCACCAACGCTGGCACATAAATATACACCACGCTTGAGAGCCACTTCACGGGCAGTAATGCACCGAAATCTACGTGATTCACCAAAACCACGATCCAACCGGTATAGACCAGCTAAAGTCGCTCCAAACCATCATTCTGCGCAAGGCTTTCGTCACTTTGATTCATTTTTTCGACATCTCAGGTTCACGATTCTGCGAATCCATGCAGTTTTGACCACAATTCCTCCAGAAACTGCGGTCTGGCGCATAATGAATCAAGTTTGGAAGGAACCGAGTCTGATCGGTTGACACCAGTCTGCCCAAGAGCGGCGGTGCCAATCGAAACGAAGTAGGCCTGCCGACAAACTTTCCATGAAACAGGCGTACTTTCATGTCTGATCATTGCAACATGACTTTGGCCACAGACGGCGAGCGGTGTTTCATTGAAGTCAACCATGGACTTTCCAATACCGCTCTGCCACTTCAGCCTCTGAAGCTCGGTGCTGACCAACCGCTTGAGAAACCCGACGCTGCAAACCGCGCATCCAAGAGACACCGCACAAGTCCTCCAAGGCTTGGCCAGCCGCTATTCAATCTCGCGACATGAATCAGGCCGTTGTTGGTAGAAAATAGTCTCGCAGGAACCTCATCTTACGTTTCGTACGACTCACTGAATGCATTACAGATATTCAACGACGACCATGTGAGCTCCAGCGTTATGATCATGACACGAAGTCCGATGCGGATCTCTCTTGGCGGTGGTGGAACCGACCTCCCTTCTTACTACCAAGAACATGGTGGATCGCTGATCTCTGCGGCAATTGATAAGTATGTTTACATTCAGATCAATGATCGCTTTATTCCCAAGTTTCTCCTGAAATATTCAAAGCTCGAAGAGGTTGAAAAGCTCGACGAGATCGAACATCCGTTGATTCGAGAGGCATTACGACTACTCGGCTATCAGGATCACCGGTTAGAAATCACCAGTACGGCCGATATTCCTGCCGGAACTGGTCTCGGATCCTCGGGTAGCTTTTCTACCGCATTGCTCAAGGCCCTTCATCTCCACTTGAAAAACCTGATCTCCACTTCCGAACTTGCCGAACAAGCTTGTCAGCTTGAGATCGACATCTTGAAAGAACCGGTTGGCAAGCAAGACCAGTATATTGCCGCGTACGGCGGCATGACCTGTTTCAACTTTCCGACGAAGGGACCCGTCGAGGTCAGACCGCTGAAAGTCAGCACGCGAACCATGCACGATATGGAGGATCACTTACTCCTCTTTTTCACGGGCTACACACGATCCGCGAGTACAATTCTCAAAGACCAAGACGATCGTAGCAAGAACAACGACCGGACAATTCTGGAGAATATGCATGACGTCAAACAACTTGGCCAGGAAATCAAGGTGGCGTTGGAGGCAGGCAACCTTCAGCAGTTTGGCGTGTTGATGAATGAGCACTGGGAGCACAAACGAAAACGGTCGACATCAATCAGTAATGATCAGATTAATCACTGGTACGACATCGGCATGAAGAACGGTGCCCTTGGCGGCAAACTCATTGGCGCTGGTGGTGGCGGTTTCTTGATGTTTCTCTGTCACGATGTCGCACGCGTTCGCCAGGTGATGTCCGAGCAAGGCTTACACGAAGTTCGCTTTCGATTTGATTTCGAAGGCACCAAGGTGGTCTCGCAATGAACACCAGTCGGCTCCCTGTGGCCATTCTTGCAGGTGGGCTCGCAACCCGTCTGGGCCCACTCACTCGAGAAACGCCCAAATGCTTGCTGGAGATCGCAGGCCAACCCTTCATTTACCATCAACTCCGCCAACTCCAAGGGCAGGGGGTGAGCACGGTGGTTCTTTGTCTGGGATACCTGGGCGAGCGCGTGGTTGAAACGGTTCGCAACGGCCCAGGTTTTGATATCGACATCCAGTATTCCTTCGACGGCCCATCCTTACGGGGCACGGCCGGCGCGTTGAAGAACGCGCTTCCAATGCTGAGCGCTGATTTTTTCGTCCTGTATGGCGATTCGTATCTTGAGTGTGACTACCAATCTATCCAGCAGGCTTACGAGACGACCGGCAAACCCGCGCTCATGACCGTGTTCCGGAATCAGGGCTGCTGGGATACCAGCAACGTCGAGTTCCAAAATGGCTCTATTGTTGCCTACGACAAGGTCACACGCACGCCCGCCATGCACTACATCGACTATGGCCTCAGCATCTGGAATCGTAAAACATTCGAGACGATTCCCGAGACCGGCGCTTTCGATCTCCACTCCAGCTTTCAAAAGCTGCTGAGGCAGGGTGACCTCGCGGGATTTGAAGTCCACGAGCGGTTCTATGAAATCGGCTCGGTTGATGGACTTAACGAAACGCAAGGGCGGCTTTCCACAGTAACCGGAATTCAATCATCGGAAGTCCTATCGTGACGCACGCCATCCAGTTCTTGTCGGAAGCCCGGCAAGTGATTGAAGCCCTGGACATTGCAGCTATCGAACAAATGGCCATTCTCCTGGCCGAAACCCGTGAACGGAATGGGCGACTTTTCATCCTTGGAGTGGGAGGCAGCGCGGGCAACGCCTCTCATGCAGTCAATGACTTCCGCAAAATCACCGGGATCGAAGCCTATGCCCCAACAGATAATATCTCGGAGCTAACCGCCAGAACCAACGACGAGGGCTGGGCATCCGTATTCGTCGAATGGCTAAAAATCAGCCGACTGAGACCAGAAGATCTGATCTTGGTTCTTTCGGTAGGTGGTGGAAACCTTGAAAAGAACGTCAGTACCAATCTGGTCCTGGCGGTTCAGTACGCAAAGCAGGTGGGTACTCCGATACTCGGAATCGTGGGAAACGACGGGGGGTACACGGCCCAGGTTGCCACCGCCTGCGTGGTGGTTCCCACCGTCAATGCCGCGCATATCACTCCCCATACCGAGGCATTTCAGGCAGTCATCTGGCACCTCCTGGTCTCTCACCCAAAACTCAAAGCGAGGGAGACAAAATGGGAGTCGATCCGCTGAACCCAAAACCAAGCTCATATCTGGGAAACCGGGCGGTGTTTCTCGATCGAGACGGTGTGCTGAATCACGCCGTGCTTCGAGTAGGGAAACCTTACCCACCAGCCTCGCTCCAGGAACTCGAAATCATTCCGGGAACTTTCGAGGCCCTCTGTCGCCTGAGAGATGCGGGATTTCTTCTGATCGGAGCGACCAATCAACCCGACGTGGCCAGGGGCACCCAGACCCGGGAACAGGTCAAAGCCATGAACGCCCAACTGCTCTCCGAATTGCCGATCCATGAAATCCTGGTCTGCTATGACGATGGTGACGATTGCCCCCGGCGCAAACCAAACCCTGGCCTCTTACTTGAGGCATCGGTTGCTTACTCGATCAATCTAACTGCCAGTTTCATGATCGGGGATCGGTGGCGAGACATCGAAGCCGGCCAGCGAGCGAACTGCCGAACCGTCTGGATTGACTGCGGCTATGACGAAAAAAAGCCAGAACCACCCGCCACTCAAACCGTTACGTGTTTATCTGATGCCGTAACCTGGATCCTTCAACAAACCAAACTTTAAAACTCTGAAAGGCAACCAATGAGTAAAACAACGAACCTGAAAGTCAAGATTTTCGCCGATGGTGCCGACCGCGCCAGAATGCTCGACCTGTATCAAGACCCCAGGATTGTCGGCTTCACGACCAATCCTACCTTGATGCGCTTGGCCGGCGTTACCAACTATGAAGCTTTCGCACGAGATCTTCTCCTGGTAATCGCCGACCGTCCCATCTCGCTGGAGGTTTTCTCTGACTCGTTCGATGAGATGGAAGCGCAAGCCCATCAGATCGCATCGTGGGGAGAGAACGTCTATGTGAAGATTCCCGTCACGAACACGGAAGGCCAGTCGTCCCTGCCGCTGATCCGTGCTCTGGCAAGAGCCAAGGTCAAGCAAAACGTGACGGCCTTGATGACTCTGGAACAGGTCCGTGAAGTCTCCGAGGCGCTTGCCGACGGCCCGTCTAGCTACGTCTCGGTGTTCGCGGGCCGAGTTGCCGACACAGGACGAGATCCCCTCCCGTTGATCGCGGCCAGCGTGAACCAACTGGCCATGTACCCCCAGCTCGAACTGATCTGGGCAAGCCCGCGAGAACTTCTCAATATCGTGCAGGCGAATCAGGTTGGCTGCCATATCATCACGGTTACGTACGACCTGATCCGAAAACTCGACCTGATCAATAAAGACCTTGATGAATACTCTCTGGAGACGGTGAGAATGTTCCGCGGCGATGCCGTTGCGGCCGGCTTCCAGCTCGACCCAGTTGGCTTCACCAACGCAAGCACACTCTCGAAGCTCAACTCTCAGTTCTATCCCGAGACGCTCCCGAATCAACCGGCCATTTCCGAGAACGCTCGACCATCAGAATTACCGCAAGCCATTGGGGCCATGAACTCATGACCCCAATGCGGCTCCAATGACGTCTATAACGGCCTGAACGAAGCGAGGCCGAGAGCAGATCCACTCGCTCACGCACTTTGAAGTTGCGCTTTGAGGCTTGTAGTTCCGCTCCATCGCTTGGTCAGCTTGCGTAGAACACAGATGGGTACCGCTGCAATCTACCGGTCATCAGGCCCGTCAAGCTTACTCTTCGCGAAGACCGAACGATTCCCAGACCTGGCGGTTCAATTGCTGTTCGGCCCAGGTCGACAGACCATTTTCCAGAAGTTGCTTCACCGCCTGAACGATTGCCGGGCATCGGGCCAGGTCAGGCAGCGGGAATTTCTCCACATACTGCGTCATGAACCGCCGGCGCCCCGCATACAACTTATTGTGAAACATCACATCATAAAATTTGGTGATGAACGTTGAATTGGCCACGGCCAGCATCAGCAACAGCCAGTCTGGATCCACGCCTTCATTCAGCGTGATCCAGTAGCAATCTCCGTTGACCATCATCCCCGTATCATCGAAGCAAAAACGCGGGTGTTCTGAAATATCGGGGTAAGCAATCTTGGGCTTATTCCAGTCGTCGGGATTGTGTGGCACCCAGATCTCATACCAGTGTCGAGCACTGTCACGCACGTACGGGCGGGCCGACAACCGATCTCGATGAGCCTCAAGATAGGCGGCTGCTTTCGGGTACCTAGCCAGGTCGATCGGATATCGCTTGCCCTCCAGAGCTTCATGGGGGTACAGCACAAATTTTTGGGGCGGATCGGCCTGCCATCGCTGCGCCACGTGGTGGGTGAGCAACGGGTGAATCAACGCCCGCTCTGGACGAAGTTGGTCCGGCAGGCTCTCCCACGCAGTTCGAATGAAAACCTTATCGGCGGTCGTTTTGAGTCCTACGCGAATTTTTCCGAGTTCGCCAAAGGTTCTAGACTGGTGCCGGCGAATCGTATTCAACCAGTCACAAGATTCCTTGGTTGCCAGTGACCAGGAGTGATCGTGCGGATCTACCCTGAGTGTGCCCCGCTCGATGCAAAACGACCCCGCAGGAGTTTCCACCACTCCCATCAACTCATCTCGGAGCGCCTGCAGAATCGAATCTCGCCTGACCTGGGAATGGATCATTCCATGTCGCGTCGCATAAACACGGTGAAACGCACACGGATGATTTGCGTGGTGGCCCTTCCTGCCCACAAGAATGACAGGCAGCACCGCGGCAAGAAAGAGTTTGGTATCACCCAGATCGTAAATGGCTTCGAGGTCAAAGTCGGTGGTGAACAGGTCACGCAGCGATGCCCCAGACTTGATGGTCAGGAACCGATTTGAGGTCAGCATGCCAAGCACGCCACCCGGCTTGAGCACCCCAACCATGGCACGAGCGAACGCCTGATAAAGGTCAACTCGGCCAGTCAGGCCAAATCGACGAGCCAGCGCCTTGGCCCGGTTTGCCCCCAGGATCTGGGTTCGAACGTAGGGCGGGTTGGCAATAATCAGATCATACTTTACACCCGTGGGCTCTGCGTTGAGCGAAACGGATTGGGTGCCTGGGAACAAGTTTTCCTCAGCAAGAAAGTCTTGCCGGTGCAGAATCACCCGGCCCAAACCGGTAAGATTTGATTCGGCAATCACGATGGCCTCGGGCGAAGTATCAAACCCCTCAAAGATCATGCGCGAACGGACAGAATCCGGCACGGCCGCTGCAATGGCCTTCAGTAACCCACCGTCTCCACACGCTGGATCAAGCACCCGAACCGGCCCGTGAACATCTCTTGAAGCCGCCAGGGTCACTTCCGCAAGAAATGCGGCCAGGTCTGCCGGTGTGTAGTGAACCCCGTTCGCTTTCGTCTCGTCTTGTCTTGTCTTTCGTGCGTTCATCTCAAGGGCTGCACGTCTAACTGGTGGGCAAGTGCGGAAAGAATGGCCGGGCCGGCTTCCACTTCGATCTGCCGGCAAGCCGGGTCAAACTCATCCAGTGAGATGCGTACCCACCAGGCATCAGGCGGCACAATATCTGGTACGCGATCGGCCCATTCCACCAGGCAAACGCCACCGGCTTCAAAGTAGTCAATCGCCCCCAACGCTTCAAATTCTTCAGACGTGCCCAGCCGATAGGTGTCGAAGTGAAAAACCGGTATTCGCCCCTGATATTCATGAATCAAGACAAATGTTGGGCTGGCAATGGCCAGCGGATCAACCCCCAGCGATTCGGCAATCGCCCGGCTCAAACGGGTCTTACCGGCCCCAAGCGTACCCACCAGCGCAATCACCGTACCCGGCCGAGCAACCTCGGAGATCGCCTTGCCAAGCTGCTCGGTTTCCGCTTCCCCATGAACATCAAGAAGTAACTTATCCGCCCTCAGGTTCAGCTTCAAAGTTCGGCCCCCGGTTCACTCACGCGAAGATGATCAAAACCTTTGGTCGGGATCGCGTTCATCCGACCGTCCTCGTGCCTGATCCTCAGACCAGGTTCAGCCTTGATCGTTCCAACCCGGTAGAGTGTGACGCCGGCGGGAGGTTGAGCCTGAAGCCTGATCGCATCGTCTTGAGCCACCGTGAAACAGAGTTCAAAATCCTCACCGTCATGAAGCGCATGGTCGAGCGGCGTCCGCCCGCTTGTTCGGGCCATGCGCACGGCATCGTTATGCACAGGCACCGCACCGGCTTCCAAAACGGCACCCAGGCCGCCACTTTCCTCAAGGATGTGACCCAGGTCTCCAGCCAGCCCATCAGAGAGATCAATCATGGACCGGAGTGGGACACGCTGATGAAGTTGTTGAGCCTCAAGAATGCGAGGGCGCGGCTCAAGGTGCCGTCCAGAATCCAGGCTGCCACCCAGCCGACCCGTGACAAAAATGACATCGCCCGGCTTTGCCCCAGACCGACGTACTGGGCCCCGTTCCGTAGTCTCACCCAGAACCGTCACGCTGATCACCAGCGGACCGTCCCAAGCGTTGGTATCGCCCCCTACCAGAGCCACCCCATAATCCGCAGCCACCGCATCCAGACCCCGCTCCAGCCCGCGCGCCAGCTCCATGGCCGTTCGCTTGCCGAGAAACCGTGGCAGGGCCACGGAAACTACGGCTGCCACCGGTACGCCGGCCATGGCGGCAATATCTGAGATATTCACCCCCATCGCCTTCCGCCCGATCTGCTCCAGCGTGTGCACACTGGTCAGAAAATGGCGACCGTCCATCAGCATATCGGTTGTCACCAGCACCTCACGCCCCGGCGTGAACCGGAGCCCAGCACAGTCGTCGCCAATCCCAAACGCAACATGCTTTGATTGCCGGGCCCCTGGCTCGGCCTGTTCGCGAATCCAGGCAATCAGCCCAAATTCACCCGTGTCTTGCGGGGTTGCATCCTGGGGCCGGCTCATGATTGTCTCCGCGCGGCCATAAACAACCGAACGGCTTGCTCTGCGGTTGCCGAGAGCAACGGCCCAGCTTGGTCAATGGCCGCGTCCAAGGAGATTGGCCCCGGACAGATCGAGAAGTAGGCATCAATTCCCTGGCCTTCCAGCGCTGCGGCTCCATCTCCAATTTTGCCGGCAAGGGCAAGGCAGGGGACCCCAGCCAATCGGCAATGCCGGGCCACCCCCACGGGGGTCTTACCACCAGCCGACGAACCGTCGAGGGCTCCCTCACCGGTGATGCAAAGGTCGGCACCCCGAAGTCGGTTCTGAAGGCCGACCGCCTCAATCACGATCTCAATTCCCGGTCGAAGCCGACCGCCCGCAAATGCAACCAGCCCGGCACCCAGCCCACCCGCAGCACCGGCGCCTGGAAGTTCCGCGACCTTCGGCCCCAGGTCACGCTCGATGATCCGAGCCAGATGCCCCAAATTCGCATCCAACTTGGCCAGATCCTCCGCCGTGGGTAGCCGGCCCAGCGCAAATTTCTGCGGGCCAAACACGGCCGTGGCCCCCCGCGTTCCGCAAAGTGGGTTATCCACATCGCAGGCGACATCAATCGTCAGGGCGCCTAGCCGTGCATCACACTGAGAAGCGTCAATCTCTACTAATTGATCCAGGGCCCCGCCACCTGGCAAAAGTTCGGCCCCACCTGCATCGAGCAGGCGATATCCAAGCGCCTGAGCAAACCCTGCGCCCCCTTCATTGGTGGCACTGCCGCCAATTCCAACCACAACGTGCCGTACGCCAAGATCCAGGATTGCCCGCAGTAACTCGCCTGTTCCGCGAGTCGTGGTCTGGAAGGGATCTCGCTCCCCGGCAGGTAACAGGGCCAATCCAGATGCGGAAGCCATCTCCATGACCGCGGTGCGACCGTCGCCTAGCAATCCGAACTGTGCTTCAACAGGGCCACCAAGTGGGCCACGGACCCGGACGGATTGGTAAGAACCGCCGGTGGCAATCACCAGGGCGTCTACCGTTCCCTCACCACCGTCGGCCATGGGAGCCAGGTCGATCGTAGCTTCAGGGCATGCCAACCGCACCCCGCGCTGAATCGCGGACGCGGCCTCTGGGGCTGTCAGGCTACCTTTGAACTTGTCTGGGGCAATCACGATGTGCATCAAAGCACCAGCACGGCTGGAAGGGTGGAACTCAAACTTTAGTTTACCCAGAGCCCAGACCCACCATCCAGGAAGAAGCGGTTCCCGCAACCGCTCCTTCCTCTCTCCTCGGCCAACTCAACACTTAACGCCTGAGATTTGCGGTTGCCGAATCACCAAGCGTGAGTTGCCCTTGCACAAACTCGTTGCGACGAACCAGGTAAAACTGGATCGCTTGCCCCTGAGAAACGTCTGGCTGGTTCAAGATGAAAACCACGTTGTCAGGGCGAATCGTTTCCCAGTCGCGATTCGCCGCGTTCATCCCGACCAGAATATCCCCCTTCTGGATCGAGGCCCTGGCTGCCGGGCTACCGGGCAGAACGGCCTGCACAAACAGTCCGCCACGGAAGCTTGCCGAGACAACCTTCACGTAATCACGCGGCACAGCCACAACCTTCAGCCCCAGCCGCTTCAAGATCTGATCATTGGCCGGTTCCAAGGCTCCAGCTGAAGCCAGTGACGCCTGGCTGATCGGCTTGGGCTCCAGCTCCAGGGTTTTCAACTCGCTATCGCGATGAACCACAACCTCTGCCTTCTGGCCAGCCCGGACATCCAGCAATCCACGCTCCACGTCGAGCGGAGTCACAACCTCAAGCCGGTTAACTTTGACGATTTTATCGCCTGTACGGACCCCTGAGAGTTCAGCCGGGCTGCCGGTGGGCACATCTGTTACCACCACATGACGGCCAGCCTCGCCCACCGCCTCGGAACTGACCAGCCCATGCCAGGTTGCCGACAGGCGTCGTGTGCTCATCATCTCGGTGGAAACCCGCTTCACCTCGTCAATCGGCAGGGCAAATCCAATCCCCTGGGCTCCGGCTCGCACCGCCACGTTAATACCGATTAGCTCACCCTCAATGTTGACCAGCGGGCCACCCGAATTGCCGGGATTAATGCACGCATCGGTCTGGATGAGGTTGCGGTAAACTTGGTCGTCAGAAAGAGTCACGTTGCGACCCAAAGCGCTGATGATGCCTACCGAGGTTGTGTTCTCGTAGCCAAAGGCGTTTCCAATGGTGATGACAGACTCACCCACCATCAGGTCGGCACTGGTACCTATTCGCACAGGTACCAAGATTCGACCGGCATCAATCTTGACGATGGCGATGTCGAGATTCGGGTCTTGCTGAATCAGACGGGCCGGGAAAACCGAGCCGTCTGAGAGCTGGACTTCAATTCCTTGAACCTTGTCCACCACGTGGTGGTTGGTGAGGATGAAGCCTCGGTGATCGATAATCACCCCGGTCCCCATTCCACTCACACGAGGGCGCTGAGTTTCTTCCGCGGAGAAGGGCCAGCGGCTCGACGAAGCCGAACGCTTTTCGCTCGAAATACTAACGACACTGGGCTGCACCTTCTGGATGGCCTGAACCGCGGCTGATTTGCGATCATTCAAACCCGCATGAAGCAGGTCTGGAGTACAACACGCCACCACGCCGGCCACCCAGAGGCCCAAACCTCTCCCGACTCTCCTCAGATGGATGCTTCGGAGCCTCGAGATTTGCATGATCGGGATTCCCCCACCATCGGCCAACGTTCGGTTACGTCCCTGCAACCAATCCGTCATTCGCTCGCCGTGACCTCGTTGAGATCGGACTTGTGCAGACCCAAGCGTGAGGACGCCGTTCGCCCAAAACACCTACCCTTCCTGAGTTTCCTCAGGACCGGAAAAGCTTGACCAGGTTAACGCCCAGATTCTGGACTGGCCAACCACCGCCCAGTCGGTACAGTTCGGTAGTTTCCGTCGCAAACAGGCCGTAAGATCGGGATAATCGGATTGTTCGGTTCGCGGAACTGCTTCTGGCGACCCCTTTTGGGCCATTCCCTTGAAAACATGGCGAGGGGCCAGGCCGGCAGGACCGGTGACCCACCTGATAGCCTGCCGCGGGGAATCTTCACTCGGCAGGTTGGCGGGGCAGGAAATGCCGGACCGATTTTGCGGGCATAGACACGTTCAAGAGGTGGGTCATGAGTGAGAAATCGGCGCGGCGACGAATGCTGGAAGAAAGCCTTTCGGCCGATCCCGGCGATACCTTCCTGCGATACGGCCTGGCCATGCAATGCCTGCGGGACGGCGATGTTGCCGAGGGACGAGAACGACTTCAGGCCCTGATCGCCGACCATCCCACGGATCAAGTGGCCGCGCACCAGCAGCTTGGCCAGTCTTACCTGGAATCTGAAGAGTGGGCCGACGCTGGCCAGATCTTGCGAGCCGGAATTGCCCTGGCGCACCGGGTGGGAGATCGGCACGCGGCCGGCGAAATGCAGGGCCTTCTGGAGACGTTGAACTAAACTTCCAGAAGCCGTTTCAAAACCGGCTCTCGCTCCAAGTTCTGCATGGGCCTGTCCAAACTTTGACATTGCCTTCAAAGGTCAGGAAAGCCGGCCCGATGTCGGGCCGGTACACAAATCTATCCATGCAGTGCCCCCAATCTGCCTTACTCCATCAAGGTCAGGGAAAACGGACCACCATGGCGGCCACCACCGAACTCGCCTATTTTACGTTCCCCAATCGTATCCTGTTCGGAATTGGCTCCCGCAAGGAGTTACGAAACGAACTTGCCAGGCTGGGGACCAGGCATCCGCTGGTGGTGACCGATCGCGGGGTGATTGACGCGGGTTTGCTGGAAATGGCGTTCGGACGGATCGGCTCGCTCACCGTCTTCGATGAGGTTGAACCGAACCCAACCGAGGCCAACTGCATAGCTGGCCTGGCCGTCTATCGCGCACGGGGCTGCGATGGAGTGATTGGCCTGGGTGGCGGCAGTTCACTGGATGCCGCCAAAGCGATCAGGCTGATGAGCACCCATGGCGGCAGCCTTGCAGACTATGACATTACGGCCGGCGGCCCAACCCGCATCACCTCCAATATGCCGCCCATGATGGCGATCCCCACCACGGCCGGGACCGGAAGCGAAGCTGGCCGGGGAACCCTGATCCAGTTGCCGCAAACCGGTCGAAAAACAGCCATTCTGAGCCCGTTTTTACTACCTAGCGTGGCAATTTGTGACCCCGAACTCACCCTGGGGCTTCCGCCCCTGCTCACGGCCGGCACAGGAATGGATGCGCTCACGCACGCGGTGGAAAGCTATCTTTCCCGCTCACTTCACCCCATTTGTGACGGGATTGCGCTTGAGGCGTTGCGCCATATTGCCAAGGGTCTGGAAGCCAGCGTTCGGGATGGCTCCGACCTCACGGCGCGCTGGGAAATGATGCTGGGCGCACTTATGGCCGGAATCAGCTTTCATAAGGGGCTGGGAATTGTGCATGCCCTCTCCCATTCTCTTGGTTCCGAAGGACGCGTTCATCACGGCACCCTGAACGCCATCTTGCTGCCCCATGTCTTGCGGTTCAACCGACCCAATTGTGAGGCCAAACTGGCCGATCTTGCCGGCCAGATGGGCGTAGGCCGGAATGAAGATGCCCCCGGACATTTGATCACCCTGACCGAATTGCTTCTGGTTCGGCTGGGGCTGCCCCAGCACCTTTCCCAGCTTCAGGGA
Source organism: uncultured Planctomycetales bacterium (assembly GCA_903926465.1). Lineage (GTDB taxonomy): Bacteria > Planctomycetota > Planctomycetia > Isosphaerales > Isosphaeraceae > CAIYJE01. Next base: position 9,931 of record CAIYJE010000172.1, on the reverse strand, counting down.
CTGCATGCCGACCAGATTCCAACCTACGCCGAGCGTGCCACCAAAGATCATTGCATGGCTACCAACCCACGCACGGCAACCCAAGAAGACCTGGAACGAATCCTTCGCGCGGCCTGGTAGATCCCACCCTTCTCAGTTTTTCCTTTCGGCTGTCACAGGCAACCGGTTCGCCCGTAGACCAGATAAACGCTCTCCTTCTGCTGCAAAAATAACGCCCGACGATACATGCCTGCACTTGTTCCAGATTCCTCAAGGCTAGGACCGGTCGAGGGGCGTAGAAAAGCAGAGGTTGGGATTTTTTGCCCGTCAGCGCTCTGAGATGGCACACCAACTGCCGTCGAGCCAGACTGGCAACCCTCAAGCAACGGCATGAGAGGGAATGACATGAGACGCACCTTTTGCATTCTGGCATCGGTCGTTCTGAGTTTGGCACCCGCAGTGGCACAGGCGCAAAAGAAGAGCGGAGCCACGCCTCACCCGCCAAAACCGCCCAGCTATCACCCGCCCAAAGCCCCAAGCTTCCATCCATCCAGGGCCGCCATGCCCCATCCGGCTCGGCCGCCTGCCCACGCCTATAAGCCTGCCACCAAAATGGTGACCAAAAGCCAAGCACCGCACCCACATCCTGGCAACACCACCAAGCCACCGACCGCAGCCAAAATCCAACCGCAGACCGCGAAAACCACTCCAAGCCACAAGCCGTCCTCTGGGTCACTAAAACTCAAAACCCCATCGCAGGCTCCCAAACCAGCCATCGCCGCCGCCAAGCCCGAAACCCGGCCCAAGGTCGTGCCCCAATCCGTTGCGATGAAGCGAACGAAGACCCGCTTGCCCCCAGCCTCCACCACGAAAAACTCCCGTCCTGCAGCGGCAGCAGCGCTCACTGGCTCGGTTGCCTCCGCTCTGGTGGGTTCCGTGCCATCGGCCCTGAACGGCTCGGTTCCCTCGGCGCTCCCGGGATCATTTCCTTCCGCGCTCCCTGGGTTCGTCCCCTCCGCATTGCCATCGGCAACCATCAAGACCGTTGCAGCCACGCAAGTCGCTTCCATTCCCAGATCCGTGGTCACTCCCGGGGCCAGACGTTCGAGCCGGACCTCCAACACGGTCTTGCTCGTTCCACAGTCTATACTGCCGGGCGCAGGACTTTACTCATTCAACCGGGGAAGGAGCTACGGACGCAGGCACTCGTACGGCTACGGCTATCCTTACCGACATCGTTACCACGGACCGTACCGCAATCGATCCCGCACTTATCGACCGGTCATCAACCGAGCGGCAATCTGGGAAATGAATCAGTATCAGCAACTTCTGGCTGATCTCAACACCATCAGGCCCGGCACGTTTGCCGGCGGCCCTGAATCTCAGGCCTTGGCCAAAGACCTTGCCGCGTGCGTGAAGCCGCCCTTGAGAATTGAAACCCAGCTCACTCAGGGGCTTGCCAACCGAGTGGTAAGCGCTTTGGCCAGCCGGACGGCCCGAAGAACGATTGACGCCCCAGACCTGGCCCGGAGCCTCTTCATTGCGGTGAATGGCGGGCGGCTACCGATCACGGAAGGGGGCGGGATGACTTCCGAGCCCGAGGTGATCGCCGATATTGAGCAAATTCTGCGGTTCTCAGGCGCAACCCAGGTCACGGCCCGGGCCGTGAGCCACGACCTGAAATCGCTGGCCAGACTGTGAGCCCAATTCCACAGCCACCTTGGCAGTTTAGCTCAACTGCCCGGCAATAATCTCGATCGGGTGTTGGGCTCGGGCACCGGCCAGGTCGTGGACCTGGCTCCGGCAAGAAAACCCGGGCGCGGCCAGCAAAGCATCTGGGTTGTTACGGAGCGCAGGCAGAAGTACGCGATTTGCCAGCGCTTCGCTGACCTCCCGATGGCTGACCTCATAGCCGAACGAACCGGCCATCCCACAACAGCCGGAATCCAGCATTTGAACCTGGGCACCAGGAATTCGCCTGAGTGCAGCCTCTGTACCGGCCGTACCCAAAACCGCCTTCTGCTGACAGTGCCCATGCACCAGAATCTGCCGGTCTAGCGGCCTGAGCGGAAGGTCCGGCACACGTGCAGGATCGGCCACGAAGTCATCTACCAGCCCGCAGGCAGAAGCCACCACCCTGGCGTCTTCGCCCAGCCGAAAATCATGATATTCATCCACAAACGTGGTGATGCAGCTTGGCTCGATTCCCAGAATCGGAACCCCGCGCGCAGCGTGCGGAGCCAGAGCACGAACGTTTGCCCCTGCCAGTGAACGGGCCACGTCTAGCAATCCCTTGGAAATTGCCGGCCGGCCGCAACAGTCCAACCCTGCCAGCCGCACCCGATAACCAGCGGCCTCTAGCACTCGAACCGCCGCCTGGCCGGCGGCCGGCGCATTCACATTGGTGAAGCAGTCATCCAGCAGAATGACTTCACCAAGCCGACCCGCACCACCTGCCGGCGTGTGTTTTCTGAACCAGCGACGAAATGAGGTGGGCGCGAAGACTGGCAAGCCTCGACGCCGGTCGATACCTGTTGCCTTCTCCATTAGCCAGCGTAGCGGCCGAACCCGCGAGGCCGCATTCGCCAGCGGTGCCACGGCCGACGCCAGCGGCAACCAGCGGTAAACATGCCCAAAGGCCAGATCGGTCAGCGGCACCCCCTGAGACAAATGAAGCTGATGCAATGTCTCCGCTTTCAGGTTGGCCATATCCACATTGGATGGGCATTCGGTCTTGCAGGCCTTGCACCCCAGGCACAGGTCCAGCGCCTCATGAAGCGAAGCATCGGCCAGCCCGTCTGGAAGCTGGCCGGAAATGGCCAGCCTGAGCAGGTTGGCCCGCCCACGCGTGCTGTGCTCCTCATCCAGCGTAACCATGTAGCTGGGGCACATGGTTCCCGTACCCACCTTGCGACATGCTCCAACACCTGAGCACATCTCGATGGCGCGGCTGAAACCGCCCTGGGCCGAAAAATCCAGAGCCGTCGATTCCGGGTCAATGCTGTGATAAGCCGGCCCAAGCCGCAGGTGATCGGTGAGGGCAGGCTCAGCAACCACCTTGCCGGGATTCAGGCGATTGTGGGGATCAAACGCCGCCTTGACCTGCTGGAATGCCTGGTACACCGATTCGCCAAACAACGGCCGGTTCCAGCGGCTACGCGCCAGGCCGTCGCCATGCTCGCCGCTCATGGCACCCTCGAACTCGGCCACCAACCCGGCCACCTCTGCCGCAATGCCTTCCAGTTGCCGGCGCCCGTGGTCGGTCTTTACATCAAGAATCGGCCGGATGTGCAAACATCCCACATCGGCATGGCCATAGCAGGCGGCACGGGCACCATGCCGCTCCACAATCTGCAGGAATCGCTCATAAAACGCCGGCAACCGTTCCGGCGCCACGGCCGTATCTTCCACAAACGCCACCGGCTTGGCATCTCCCACCAACCCCATCAGCAACGAAAGCCCCGCCTTGCGAACCTTCCAGAACGAGTCACGGGCGGCATCGGCCCCACGTTTGCGCACCCCGAGTACCCCAGGGTGCCCTTCAAACCGGGCAGCCAAATCCTCGGTTCGGTCCCGAAGTTCCGACTCTGTCTCTGCATAAAACTGGGCGGCCAGAACCGCTTCCGGACGACCGGCCGTGAAGTCTAACGCCGATGCCATTCCAGGCTGCGCCGCCGCCAGATCCAAAATGGTCCGATCCAGCATCTCTACCGAGATCGGCCCGGTTTCTAGAATATCTTGCAGCCGCTCCAAGGCGGCCGGAATTGAGCTAAACGAGAGCACGACCAAACCCTGGAACGCCGGCCGTTTCACCAGCCGCAAGCGAGCACCCCGCACCACCGCCAGGGTTCCTTCTGAGCCCACAATCAACCGCGCGAGATTGAATTGCCAGGGCTCGGCCGGCCAGCCCAGCGGTCGAACGGCCAACCCTGGCACCAGCTCGTCCAGGTTGTAACCGCTCACCCTGCGCAAGATGCGCGGGAACCGTGCTCGGATCTCCGACTCATGCTCACCGACAATTCGGCTGACGGTTCGATGGAGTTCGGCAGCACGCCCCGTGCCCGCGCAGAGATTTGCAAACGCCGTGTCATCCAGCCCTTCGAGTTTCAACGGCGTCCCATCATCAAGTACCACATCGAGCGAGGCCACGTGGTCGACCGTTTTTCCATACCGCAGCGACCTGGCTCCCGCGGAGTTGTTGCCAATCATCCCGCCTATCGTCGCCCGGTCACTGGTTGACACATCAGGCGCGAACATCAGGCCCAGCGGAGTCAGTTGTGCATTGAGCCGATCCAGCACCACACCGGGTTCCACATCCACGGTCATCCGGTCCCGATCGACAATTCCGATCCGCTGCAGGTACTTGGAACAATCGAGAATCAGCCCAGGCCCCACCGTCTGGCCGGTGAGGCTGGTCGCACCTCCACGCGGGACAATGGATACGCCATGCTCGGCCGCCAGCCGGACGATCACCGGTAACTCGGACGCCGATCGGGGGATCACCACCCCCGCCGGCATAATCTGGTACAGACTGGCATCCGTGGCATACAGGCCCCGGTGCCCAGCGTCAAATCGAAGCTCGGCACGAGTCTGGGATTGGAGCGCCGACTCAAGTCGACCGAGTGCAACAGATTCCGTCATGAGTCTCTCAGACTATCGGTACCGATGTGGGCGGGAAAAGCAGAAGAGCAGGGGAGATCTTTCAGGAAAACATCCAAGCTCAAGGCGCAGAATCATCCTCGGCTTCAGACGCGGCATGGACGGCCAGCTCAAAAAACTCGCGAGCTTTGTCCAGCGTCTCGAACTCGGTGATCTGCAAAATCTCTGACATGGGGGTCCAGACAACCGATCCCTTGGTGATCTTTGAGACCGGGTCATCCACACCCCAGTCCGGTACCTTGCCCATCAGGAAAGACGGACCGCCCAGCTTCATCACTTCTGCCTGCTCATACACCGCGTAGCCGGCCTCACTATGACTATCTTTTGGCCGGGTCACCACATAAAGAATCTTCTTGCCAAAGCTGTGGCCACCGGTCTCCCCGGTGGCCGCCTTGGGGGCAGCCGTCCCCTGGGCAAGCACGTAAGAACCAGCGACCAACAGACCACACAGCCCCACGGCCCAGATTCCTGCTCGCGACATGGTCACTCCTTCAAAACCGGGTCGCCCGTCCAGGTCCTGAAACGTCCTGCAAGACAGACGCGTTGCTCGATCTCTGATCGTATCGCAAACCGGAATCCGGTCGCTACCGCCATGGCCGGTTCTGAGGGATCAGCAGCTTCTCCCGAATACAACGGGTCACCTCACTGTCTTGCCAGTCCCACAGCCGCTCATGGTGGGTATCTATATTGGCCGGCAGCAGGTTCCAGGAACTCGGGTAACACCAGGCCCCAGCGTCTGAAGCAGAATCGCCACCAGAACACCCGCCAGCAGCGGTGCCCAGGCCAATCGCCATCGACCATGCAAAACACACGCAACCGCAGCCAGCAGAATCGCAAACAGGGGCGTGGCATCGGTCCAGTATCTGGGCCCATAGCAGAACCCGGCCCACCAGACCGTGTAGACCGAAAGCACCAGACAGTACGGTAGCAAAGCGAGCAGAACCCAGGGAATTAACGGCAGCGATCGCAACCGGGATACGGCCAGCGGCAAGAAAAGCAACGCCACCGCCACCCACGGCATGAAGATGAACAGCCCCCGGCTCGGGCTCAAAAGTGTGCCCAGCAGGCCAGGGCCAGGGTTCCAGGTCCACGGACCCGCCACTCCGTGCAATTCCGGGTGCAACGATTCCAGTTCCGCCTGTCCACCCAGCGGAGTTCCAAACCACACCATGTTATACGCCACCACGGCCGCCACCACCGGCAGAAAACCCCCGAAAAACCAGAGCACTCGACCACGCTGAGTCCAAACTAGCCAACCCACAATGGCCAGCGCAAAGATGAGGTCAATGGCACGACAGGCCACCATCAGGCCCGCGGCCAGCCCGCCAACCAGTAACCGCCACCAGCCAGGAACAGGTACTGCCAGAAGCCGCAACGCAACCACAAAACACAAAACGGCGGAACCGTGCTGCCACAGCGCCTGGCTGCCAATCGTCCAGAAGGTCGAACCAAACGCAAACGCCACAACCGCCACGCCAGCACCGGAACCCAATCCCAACTGCCACAAGAGCCCAGGCAACAAACTAACCGCCAGGGCCGCCAGAACCGCCGCCGAGTTCTTGGCCATCCAGCGCGCATGCAGCCGCTCTCCCTGCACCACGGAGTTCCAGCCGTGCTTCATCCCATCCAGCCACCAGCGCTGGGGAATACTGAGCGGTACCGCCAGAATGGCCGGTGCCACCGGATACCGAGACACCAGTCGGCCATGCTTCCGCGCCACATAGTCTGGCAGGCGGCCGTCTGGCTCCCTGAGCAACGGAGCGAACCGATCAAGCACCACACCATCGCCACCAATCAGCGTCTGAACCAGCAAAGACGTTGGCTCGGTGTCGTAAGTTCCCAGTTCCCGACCATTCGCCAGATAAACGACCAAGGCCACGGCAAAGGCCAGAAATCCAGGCCACCAGGGCAGACCCAATGGCTTCGTTGGTTGTGGCTCCATGGCTATCCGCACCTGTTCGCCAGACCAGAGATCCCTCGTCACACGCCCGCAAGAACGCTACTCTTCAAGACGAAAAGACGCAACCAAGGAGCGTGTCTCGTGAATGTTGATCTGAGCGTGCGGCTGGGCCGCCTCACCCTGAATAACCCGGTTCTCGTGGCCTCCGGCACCTTCGGATATGTGCGAGAAATGACCAGGTTTCTCGACGTATCCCGCCTGGGCGGCGTTATCCCCAAAACCGTGACCGCGCAACCCAGGGCCGGCAACCCCACCCCCCGAACCGTTGAGACCGCCAGCGGACTGCTCAATGCCATCGGCCTGGATAACGATGGAATTGACCACTTCCTCCAGCACCATCTTCCCTACCTGCGCACCCTGGGCACCCCGATCATTGCCAACATCGCTGGCGAAAACGAGGACCAGTTCGTGTCTATGGCCGCACAGCTTGCAGCCGAGACCGGGCTGGCAGCCGTGGAACTCAACGTTTCTTGCCCCAACGTGAGCCATGGATTGGACATGGGAATTGACCCGACTGCCGTTGAACGGCTGGTTGGGCGCGTGCGTGAGGCCTGCCCATACCCGATTATTGCCAAGCTCACCCCCAACGTAACCGACATCGTGACAATTGCGCGGGCAGCCGCCAGCGGCGGAGCCGATGCCGTGAGCCTGGTGAACACTTTCCGGGGCATGGCCATCGATTGGCGAAAACGCCGGCCAATTCTGGCCAACGACGTGGGTGGACTCTCTGGCCCGGCAATCAAGCCGCTGGCCCTGCGCATGGTTTGGGAGGTCGCTCGCGCGCTTCCCAAATGCCCGATCATTGGCATTGGCGGTATCTGGACCGCAGACGACGCCATGGAATTTCTGGTGGCCGGTGCCTCGGCCATTCAAGTGGGAACCGCGACGTTTGCCGACCCAGGTGCCTCGGCCCGCTTGCTCGATTCGCTTCCTGAGAAAATTGCATCGCTTGGGGCCGGCTCAGTTCGGGAGATTGTGGGCACGCTCCGCTCTAACCGGGGCTAAGAACCGGAGAAGCAACGGAGACTGGTCCTGGCTTGCCAGGTCTCGGTCTCCGTCTGACAAATGGCCTCTACCCATCCCGATTCTACGGGCTGACCGCATGCCGGATATGCTGGAGCATTCCCCGGACCGATCTCCCTTCCACATCCCGCGTTTCCAGCGGCGTGGCTTCACAGATCAGTCCATATTCGGCAAGCGTGGGCCCCAGATCTTCGGTCGCCACCCGGTACGGACCGGCCACCAAGGTCTCTCCTCCAGGCGCCATCATTCTGGAGATTAACCGCGCCACCAGTGGCACCAACCGGCGTTCATAAAGCACGTCGGCCCCTAGAATCACCGGATACGTCTGGTCTGGGGGCTCACGCCAGTCCAAACGCTGCGTGGACCACCGCTCAGGCCCCAGCCCATTGGCTCGTGCACTTTCGGCCACAAAAGGGAACGGGGCGGCATCATAATCCGTGAAGTCCACGGAAAGCCCAGCCTTCAATCCGGCGAGGCCGGCATAACCCAGGCCGCAGCCAATTTCCAACGCACGTGTTCCCTCAGGCCATCTGCGGCGGGCCACCGCTTCGGCCAAAAGGTAAGCGCCGGGCCAGAGATAGGCCCAGTACGGCATGTACTCATCTCGGCAATTCGCGGCCAGAACCTCTTCGGCCTCCAACAGCCGATCTGGTTCCGCAGGCGCAAAAAGCTGGATTGTCCGTCCTGCGGGGCTAAGCTCAACCCACTTCACAGGGCCATCATAACGCGTTTCGATTACCATCCAGAGTGACTCTCTCTCTGGGTCATTCAAGGAATCCGATTGACCGGGCCGCACAAGGCGGTACCATAGTTTATCTACGCCAAGCGTCGTCCCTGTCGAGACGCCAGGCCCGGCCGGTTCCGAATCGTCGGACCGCCTCCGCACCCCGCACAAACATCGTGACCTGCCTGATACCCACGGTCGGGGTTGCCACGCCCGATCTTGTTTCGTCATTTTGGTTCTGCGCCCCACTGGCGCCTTTGCTTCCTTACGGGCGAACTTTCGTTCCGCAGAGGGAACAGGATATTTACTGTGCTTCGCATCCTACCCTGGAGTTTTTTGGGACTGTTCGCCAGCCCCGCCAAGCTTCTTGTGGTTGCCAGTGCACTCATTGCCTTCGCCTGGCGGATGGGATGGCTTCAGCGATTGCTGTTTCAAGCCCTATCCCGTCAAATGAAGGCGTCTCCGGCCCCCACGCTCAGGCCCGCACCCACGCCCCCGCGCGGGCGGGCGACCAGTGCGCCCCGGACCGCCCCAATTCCAGACCGGCCGAAACGCCGCTGGAACTGGCGCAAGCTTGCCATTGCCATGGTACTACTTCTGGTGGGGATCCTCTTCGTAACCCGAGTCCACATGGCTCGGTCTGTCGCTTTCACCAGTAAACCGATCTCGACTCTGCCAACTCCGTCCAGCCCTTGAACTTTGACCGCTCTCACCGATCCACTCGGTCTTTTGCCTGAACCAGGAGATTTCCATGCTCTACGCATTCTTTCCCAGCCTGCACGGTCCTGAACTTTTGATCGTTGGCTTTGTGGCCCTGCTCATGTTCGGCAACCGTCTGCCCAGCGTCATGCGTTCACTCGGGAAAAGCGTGACCGAGTTCAAGAAGGGGATCTCTGGAATCGAAGACGAGATCAACCAGGTTGGCACCAGCACCGACCAGAAGCCCAACAGCACCCATACCCCGTGAACCCGGTTCAGTGACATGGGCGGATGGCCCCCTTAACCCACCGACCACGGTTGAGATCCTCCGCCCCGGGAATGGCTTAGGCCACCTGGCTCTGCAAGATTGATTCACCAAGGCACTCATGATTCGGTTTGATCAAGGAGAAACACAGCCATGTTCCCCGGTTCACTTGGTCCAGGCGAGATGCTGGTCCTGATGTTGATTGCCGTGCTCCTTTTTGGAAAACGGCTGCCGGAAGTGGGTCGCTCGCTCGGTAAGGGAATTGTCGAGTTCAAGAAAGGGCTGCAGGGGATGGGTGAAGACGAGCCCGTGACTGCCGCAACCAGCACAGCCTCCCAGAGCCATGGCGCCTATGAGAGCAAGCTCGATCCCGGACACGATTACGTAGTGCCCAAGTTTGAGCCCCCAACCCTTCCACCCACCCGAGAATCAGCAGGCACTGTGGCCCGCTCGGACTTCTGATCGCCTGCAATAAATCACAGGGGGTGCAGGCACACTAATGTTTTTGTGCAACTATGCAGCCTTGCATGATTGCGTGCGGTTTGACGGTCTTCCATACGGTTGGCCGGGGCGATTGGCGAGGTGCTTTTGAAGTGCTTCATCATCCCCCAGCCATGCATTG
>CAIYJE010000171.1 GCA_903926465.1 uncultured Planctomycetales bacterium | reverse complement strand
CAAACCGCCGCTGATCCCGCCGAGAACGGCGGGGCTGGGCGAAGGAATTTGCAAGGGCGTGATGGCACCGCGCACGCCGGCCGAGGGCGAGCCACCCGTGGTGCTCGATGCCGCCACCGGCCCACGCGTACCAGCGCCGGCCACGCCGGGGCTCGTCCCGGTGGAACGCGGCCGGGCGATCGTCAACCAGTCGCCAGGCATACCGTCATGCGCCGCCACGGCCTGCGTTTGTACCGGCCGGGCAATCGAGAGCGGCAGCACACCTGGCTCCGCGTGACTGGCCGTGCCTGCCTGCTTCGCCGACCGCGTGAACTTCCATGAGCCAGTCGGGGCGGGCTGAGTGAGATTCGATCGACCCGGCATGCCACCCCGCAGGAGCAAGTGTGATAACCCGGCCGCCGACACCGCCTGAAACGCCAGACCCAGAGGACTCGAAATATCCGTCGTCGAATTCCGCGACTCCAGACGCTCCACCACCGACAGATTCAAACGCAGCCGACGACGTCGCTGGTCAAGCTTTGATAACTTCGACATACCTTGACTCTTCTTGTGGGTGTACTCGAAGAAGCTCGTGAATTGCGACGGGCAGTGTTTATAGACGCATGACTGTACGCAACGTGTTTTTACGGCGGTTCCCCTGGCTAGCCAAAGGGTTCAGGTTAAATCGAAGCCACTGTTCTAATAACAGAGGCCGAGGTGTTATTCAGAGACTGTGACGACTTCTTGAAGTCGTATCGTTATCAATTGGCCTAGCAAACGACTTTAAAAAAGCGTTGCGAAGACTCGAATCGTGGGAGAAGGTTCGTGGGTTGATCGCGAGCGAACTGGATTAGCTGAATGGTGCCGAGATACGTATCAGCCAATCAGCGCGCCAACAGCAGATCACACACAAGACGCAATGTCAATCGTGTCCACCCCGGAAAAGCAAACAAAATTTCCAGAGTACTAACGCGTTGCGAATTGTAATGGTTGCGGCCAGTTTGGTGCTGCATATTGATCGCGTTTTTACTTCCAAAACAGACAATCTTGAAGTCGATCGATTGATGCGATCGAACAATCCCTGCCAAGAATTTGTATCTATACATGTTCATCTTTAGAATAAAACTTTATACTAACAACCTTAAGAGAAAAACGCTAGCGACTGTTCCACGTCGTAAAGGACGCTCACCGGCGAAGCCTGCAACCGAGCAATACTCACGAATTTCTGTAAGCTCTAAACACAAAACGACCGTCGATCATTGTAGCCACAACATTACCGTTGCCCTCAACCACCAACCGAGCGGGGTCGGAATCCGCGATCCCATCTTCAAGCAGTTCCACGATCGCCAGGTCGGCCTTTTTTTCAGGGACGAGGCTGCCAACCTCATCGTCTATTCTCAGGGCCCAGGCACCACCGAGTGTACCCATCGTTAACAACAGTGATGGCTCGGTTTCCGGATTCAAACGGCTGAGAAAACGAATCTCATCGAGAATGCTCAGCGAGGGCGCGGAGGCGAGACTGTCTGTTCCCAGGCAAACGACCGCGCCTTCCTTGATCATGTCACGGTAGGGATGCGGACCATGTCCGAACCGCGCGGACGTTCGCGGGCAATAAACAACCGTTACACGCTGATCAGCGGGGGCGGCCTGGGGCCTGAACTGCCAGAAATCCGCCGGCTTGAGGTAATTACCGTGCGCCACCAGCCAATCAGCCTGACGGAGTTCACCCTTGCGCAAATAATCCGCCGGGTGATCGCTCAACGGCTTCCAGGTCGGGTCCCACGCGTTAATTCGCTCCAGAAAGTCACGCAGGCGACCTGTCCCACAAGCGAGTAGTTCTAGTTCCTCGGGAAGTTCAGCCAGGTGCGTGGCGAGCGTCTTGCATTGATTCACCGCATTCTCATAAACCGAACCCGCCGTGCTATAAGGCGCATGGGGGCTGAGGCCACGGCGTATCCTGGATCTGCCTGGTTCCGGTGAATGAAGCCAGTCGCACGCCAGTGAACTGGTTTGCTCACCCCGTGCTTGCTTTAACCCGATCACCTCGCTGAACACGATCCCTCGCAATGCAGAGGCCACAAGACCAGGCTCGCTCCGACCGGCCGTAGTGATATCAGCCAGCGCGGTCGTTCCAGCGGCCAGGCTCGCGGTGATCCCCCGCTCGACCTGCACCTGCATCGCCGCTTCATCTGTTTGCATCCGCTGCTGGATCACACGTTCTAGCCAGCTCACCTGATCTTCGTAACCATCGATCTCCAAGTTAGGAATGGGACCCAATTCCAGGTGCGTGTGCGCGTTCACGAAACCTGGCAGAACGGCAACGTTTCCGAGCGCGAAGTCCACCGGCGCGCTGGTTTGCGGCTCGATTCCCAGAATCACGCCGCCACGCACCAACAGGCGGCCGTTCTCGACGGGCGCCCCCTCGATCGGCAAGATCCAGCGGGCCGAGAGCACAAATGATGGGAGCGGCTTCATGCCAGGCACTGGCCCCTTCTCAAATCGAGGCAGGAACGTCAAGTTGCAGGGTGACCGATTCTAATCTCTCGCGAGTTATTCAGGGCGGCCAGAGGCTGCCATGCACTCGGCCGGACGTTTTTTCGCCAAAACCAAAATCAAGCAGGCCGAAAGCACCGCCCCCAGCGCAACCCAGACGGGCTGAAACATCAGCCGAGCCTTATCTCGAAACAGGATTCTGGAAAGCCCTTCGAACGCCGGATTCGCAGCCATGATCCCAACAAGTAGTGACAGGCTGTTATTGACAAGGTGAAACAGAATTCCAGGAAATAAGCTCCGGCTCCGGTAGGCGAGTAAACCCAGGATCAGCCCAAGCAACGTTGCGTTGAAAAGCTGCGCGAACAGGCTGAGCAAAACATGCATGAAGCCAAACATCAGGGCCGAGATCACAATGACCCAGACTGGCCTGTAAGACCGTTCCAACCCCGAGAAAATGAACCCGCGAAACGCAACTTCCTCGGAGATAGAAGGCAATGCGGCCAGCACCAGCCAGGCCAGCCAGGCGCTTGACAGCATTTTCTCTAACGCGCCCGTGGCTTGCTTGAGAATGTCGGGCGTGGGGAACAGCCATTCCACCAAAACCCGCAATTCACACACCTGTGGGAACAGCGTGATTGGCAAGATCAGGCCCAGAAGCAGGTATCTTGTCCGCGCCGGTCGAAGTCTCAAGGTGCCGGCCGGGTCCGAGGTCAACAGAAACGCCAGCAACAACGGCACACCCAGAATGGCGCCAACGTGCATGGCAACCAGGGCCATCACATCAAACCCAGCACTCATTGAGATGAACCAGGCCGCCACAAGCATGAGCACAAAGCAAAGCAAAGCCTGCGCGGGGGACGGCCTGGAAAGCTTGTGCGTGACGGTATGACGCAGCCAGGCACGAACATCGAACCGCTCCGATTCTCGGAACAACACCGACTCACTCTTGAACTGATCAATGGCCCAGCGCAGCGAGAGCAAGCCACACAGCACCAACGGCACGAACACCGGCAAGAAGAATCGCCGGGCCGTGGCGTAATCTCCCAGCATCAGGGTTTTGAGTAACAGCGAGACCCCCGTGATTGGCAGCAAGCTGGTAAAAACGGTCAGCTCTACGCCGGGCATCACGGAATACATGACCAAGGGCAAAGCCACCAGGTAGAGGGGAGTCATGTAATACTGCCCTTCCTTCATGCTGCGGGCAAGTACAGCCAGGGCCAAGCAAAGCGCGCTGAAGAAGGCGGCAAGTGGAACAAGCAGCAGTGCAATCCAGAACAAAGATTCCAGACTGGGCGCTTGCAGCAGGGCTGCGCCTCGGCTCTTCATCCCATCACCTAGGCCGCCCACGGCCTGAACGGCCAGTCCGAACCCGGTCACTCCCATGCTCAACAAGTTGAGTAAGGCCGTGGCCATGCTGGCCGCCATGACGGTCAGGAATTTCCCCATCACAATCTCGGTGCGCGTGGCCGGGCTAATGAGCACCGTCTCCATGGTTCCGCGCTCTTTCTCACCCGCGCACAGATCCACGGCCGGATAAAATGCCCCGGTCAGCGACATGATCACCAGCAGGAACGGGAAGATTCTGGCCCAGGTACTGTTCCCCATCTCGGTGCGGGTGGCCACGTCTTCCGCCGTCGATCGTACCGGCTCGTCGTACCCTTCGGGCTTCCCCTCACGCACCCGGCGAACCTCAACTATCCGCTCTTTCCAGCGGTCAAGCACGCGGGCCACCCGCTGCTCGGTTAACTGGCTGGGCTCACTGGCGCTGTTGTAGGCAATGGGAATCTCTGTCCGGTCCATGGCATCAAGTGAGCCGGCCAGGTCGGCTGGGATCAGGACCACGGCATCAGCTCGCCCCTCACGCAACAAGGTGCGGCGCTCTGCAGCATCGGTCCACGGTGGCTTGGCGGGAACACACTCCACCTCCAGCAACAAGGCTTCGGTCAGCGAGTCAAACAGCCGTGGATCAAACGTCTTCCCTTCCGGCGTGAGCAACGGGACCGTTTCAGAACTTGCCCCCTCACCAGCGTGTTCTTGCCGCTCGGGAAGAAACTCGGCCCCCACCACCACAACCTTACGAGCCTTGGCCTGAAACGCCGTGGCAAGCTGACCCAAACTGAGCCCCATGATGGGGTAGAGTAGAACCGGGAACACAAACACCATGAAGATGGTGCGGCGGTCGCGAAGCTGGTCTTTGAGTTCACGCTTGAAGATGGTGCGGACGTTTTTCCATCGCATCAGATTCGCTCCATGGAGATCATTGGCAGGAAGATCCACTCAGATCGCGGCCGACTCGCCGCTGACCTTGTCTGCCTGATCGACCAGGAAGAAAAACAGGTCTTCCAGGTCAGCCTGCCCGTACTGCTCCAGCAGTTCGGACGGACGCCCTACCGCCTGCAGGCGACCCTGATGGATGATCGCCACCCGATCGCACAGCTTGTGAACTTCGGCCATGTCATGGCTCGAAAAAATGATGGTCTTCTGCCGAGTCCTCAGATCTTGAATCACCTTGCGCAACGAGCGGGCCACCATCACATCCAGGCCCGACGTCGGCTCGTCAAAAATCAAGACCGGCGGATCATGCACAATCGTCCGGGCAATGGAAACCTTCTGCTTCATACCGGTCGACATTTTTGAGCCCAGCATGTCTCGAAAAGAGTTCATCTGGAGCCATTCGAAAATCTGCTCCATCCGCTCATGGAGCGGGCCATCGGCAATGCCGTACAGCCGACCAAAGTACTCAACCAGCTCCCAAGCCGACATCCGGTCATAGATCCCCGTGCCGCCAGACATGAACCCAATCCGCTCGCGAACTTGCTCAGGCTGATCCACCACGTCATACCCAGCAACCGTGGCCCGGCCGCCGGTCGGCCTGAGCACGGTACTCAGCATGCGAAGCGTGGTGGTTTTCCCTGCACCATTGGGGCCTAGTAGCCCAAAAATTTCGCCAGGCTGGCAACGGAAACTGACATCGAACACCGCCGGCACCCACCCGCGCCGGTAGTCGAGAAATGATTTTGAGAGATGCTCGACCTCAATCATGGACCATCCTCGAACGGAACTCACAGGGCCTGAGACCAGTCTTACCTTACCATTATCTTCAAGTGTCCAGGCAAGATTGACAATCCTCTCCTAAAAACACCAGTTGTTACAACAATTCAGCCAAATTCAGTAAAAACCTTGGGGGCGTCTTGTCTTGATCCCTGTCGGAGCGATTCACGACAGCCCAGCCCCACGGGTTGCATCTCAGGCAACGTGAACAACTCGCTGTTTTTTAAGACCAGAGCCCTTTCGGGGCGATCGAATGAGAATTGGACCATCCTGGGAGGGCTAGGAGTTTTTTGGCGTCGTTTGCCTTACCCGGGGCTGCGCCCTCGTTGTTCTACACAACTCCATACTCGCCTCAAAAGGCATGGCTTCGAGCGTTTGGTCTCTTGAGGGCTGAAGGGCCGATTCAAGTTAGCCCAGCCCAACGGGCTGGGTCGCAGGCTAGATCATCCCAAAGTTCCGCGCCCATGCGGTCGATTCAAGCATGCTTGAATCGACCGTAGAAAGCCCAGATCCTGAAAAAGAAGAGGACGCGGAGGGATGCCCCCATAACCCAGCCCGTTGGGCTGGGCTTTTATCAATCGCTCCTACAGAGCTCCGGACCCGCGTCACACTTTCCGGGAGATAGGCAAAACTCGATATGATTCAATAACCCGATCCTACTCAGGACTTGTGTAGCACAACGAGGGCTGCGCCCCGTGCTGTCTTGAAAAGGGCCTTCAGCCCTTAACAACAGACCTTTTCCTTGCTTCACGGAATTCAGCGGAGGAGTTTCCAATGATCACGGTTCACGGTTGCATGGGATACCACTTGCCTTGAGGGCCAAAGGCTACACAAAAGCAGTGAACGCAGCATTCCTTACAGCCAGAAGCGCCAGCAATTGGATTTCTTTTGGAATGAGCGACTTTTCACGAATTCAGCCTCGTTTGCCGCAGCACCCCTCTTGGGAAACCGAAAGAGATCCACTCGCTAACCCTTTGGGCTCATATCAGAGGAAGAATCCCACGCTCACACGTCGGGCTCATAATTCCGGCAATCTTCCCCAGAAATATCCCTGTAAAAGCACCATCAAAGCTGACGATTCGGGCGTGTATCAGACACGGGCATGCAACAGAACCGCAGATCCTTACACCGCAGCAACCAGCGCGGGCTCGGCATCAATGTAGTCATAAAACACGTTCCGCTGCCGAGGCGTGTAGCCAGCCTCACGAATCGCCCGCTTGATCTCTTCAAGCGAAAGATGAAACACGGTGCCGGCCGACGAGACCACATTCTCTTCAATCATCAGGCTACCCATATCATTAGCCCCAAAGAACAGAGCCAAGCCACCAATCTTGGGGCCCTGCGTGACCCAGGACGCCTGAATGTTGGGCACATTATCCAGGTACAGCCGCGAAATTGCCTGAACCCGCAAATACTCAAACGCACCCACCGGCGGAACATCGGCCATATCGGTATGGTCCGGTTGAAACGTCCAGCTGATGAACGCGGTCAGCCCGCCAGTTTCGTCTTGCAACTCACGCACCCGTTCCAGATGCTCCACACGCTCTTCAAGCGTTTCAATATGCCCAAACATCATCGTGGCCGTAGATCGGCCCCCCAGCGCATGCCAGGCCCGATGTACGTTCAACCAATCGTCCGTCAAAGACTTGCCGCGCGTGATCGCCTTCCGCACCCGATCGACCAGAATCTCTCCACCACCGCCAGGCAAACTCCCCAACCCTGCAGCCTTCAGCCGACCCAGAACCTCGCTCAACGGCATCCGAAACTTCTTGTGGAAGAAGTGGATCTCTGGCGGGCTGAACGCGTGAATGTTGACCTGAGGAAAATGCGTCTTGATATCCTGAAGCAACTCTTCGTACCAGCTTAACGGCAAGTCGGGATGCAACCCCCCCTGCATCAAAATCTGGTCTCCACCCAGCGCAACCGTTTCCTCCACTTTTTTGAGCAGCACGTCGCGATCAAGCACGTACGATTCAGAATGGCCAACCTTGCGGTAAAAAGCACAAAAGTCACACACGGCGGCGCAAACATTGGAGTAATTGATGTTGCGATCAATGTTGAACGTGCGGTACGGCTCGGGATGCAACCGTTTGCAAACCGCGTCAGCCGCACGGCCGAGCGAAAGCAGGTCTCCCTCTCGCATCAGGGCCACACCGTCAGCCTGGCTAATTCGCTCTCCGTCAATCGCGCGTTGCAGGATGGAGTTGATCTTCGGCGAAGACAAGGCGCACTCCTTCGGGGGCAAGCCCCAGGGCGGCCGCTTTCTCGGCAAAAAGCCGGAAGCCGGCAATTTCAGAAGCATCAAGGTCGTAAGACAGATTTTGGGTCAGGTATTCATGGCAGTATTCGGCGTCAAACCCCATGGTCTGGGCGGCCTGATCGGCAAGTTGCCGGGCCCGACTCAATCCCTCGTCACGACTGTGCTGAAAGAGGTCGATCAGGCGGGCGGAGTCGACCCCAGGTCGGAGGACCCAGAAGGCGAAGACAAACGGCAAGCCGGTCAACTCGTTCCAGGCCTGGCCAAGGTCGACCACGTTCAGGAACGACTCATCACGCACGGTCATGGCCCGATCGCCAATTAAAAGCACGGCATCGGCACGGCTCTCCAGTGGCGAAGCACCAATGCCCAGCAACTCCAAACGCCCAGGACGAACCTGGAACCGCTCGGCCAGCCAGACTTGGGCCAGAACCTGGCTGGTGCGAGACCCCTGATCGAGCGCCAGTGTTCGAATTTCTTCAAACGGCACCCGTGACAGTAGCTTCACGCTTCGAACCGGCCCCCGGGTGGCAATGGCCACCCCTGGCACCACCCTGTAATCTAGACCCAAGGCACAACCACGCAGGTATTCCACCGAGGGAATTAGCCCAGCGTCAATTTCGCCACGCTGAAGCATGGTGGCCAGCACACTGGGATAATCCAGATGCAAATCAACACCAGAGTCCAACGCCACCAGCTGATCACAGAGTGGACGGGCGTTGAGGTAACTCACAGCCCCAACCCGAATTCGATCACGCATTGCACCAGATCCCCCGCTTGGGAAGGACCATTTGTCTCACGTTTCAGAAAACTCTGAAACCATTTTATACACTCAAGGCCAGAGCGGCAACGGCAGCTCTTGGCCGGGTGCCACGGAGAGCCATCCACAGATTGGGTTGCTTTTGGGGCCAGGCTCCCTCGGCTGGCGCTTCGGGCGGTTTGCATGCACCACCCAACTTTGTGCTCCTTCAGAACTCCATCCGCCGGAAGGCTCGAATTCCCATACCCATAGGAATAGCCACGGCCAGTACCCCAATGACAACGCAAAGCCCGAATGCCAAGGCCAGCCATCGCACGAAAACGTCATAAGGAACCGCGTACAAGCCACTGGTGTTTGTGGTCATGCTGGCAAAGTAAGCGCGACACGGTAAGGCCACGGTGGCCACCATCAGGGCAATAAAGACCAAACTCACCAGCAAGTTTAGCGTTCCGCCAAAGCCCGAGGCAATTTTGGAGGGGTCTTCCTCTCGCAAGTTGGGCATGTACGCGCCCAGACCCACGCTGATGGCCGAAAGGCCAAAACAGAGCATGGCAATGAGCACAATGTGCAACCCAATCATCAGCGGTTCCAGGCCCAGCATCAGGTCACTTAGCACCACCAGCACTTCCGTGGCCACCAGCGAGATACCAGCCGAAAAGGCGAACTTCCCCCACAAGATCGATTCTCGTTTCAGAGGCAGCAGACCCAAAATCCAGAAATTGCGTCCTTCGAGCGAAAGCAACGGGTAAATGAACCGGGTAGTGAAGGTCGAAAGAATCAGCGCGGTCACCGCCAGATTCAGAAACCCAACCAAATTGCTCCAGTAAGGATTGCTGTTACCCAGCCCGGACCCCAGCTTGCGAATGTTCAGAAAATAGAAGCCAAGCAGACCGAAGAAGATCAGAAACTGAGACCACTGGGCCGGATCTCTCCGAAAGCAACGCAGATCTTTCAGGATCAGCAGCCGGATGGGGTGCGGGATGAACGGGAACATGGCATGAAATACCGAGTCGATGGCATAAAGGCCCCGCCTGCGCCTGCTCGATCGGCCCCCCTGAACTCGGCTGAAACCCCGCCTCAGAAGGTCGCGTGCCATCACCGAAACCAGCAGATACGCCACGGCCCCCTGAGAAAAAACGACCAGCAGGTAATAAAGGGCCGGTTCCGCCTCGCCACGCGCAGCGGCCAGCAACCCGTGCGAAAGCCAGCGGCTTGGTAAGAGCGGATTCTGGCTGAACGTCAGCCGATCCAGCACGGAATCGAGCCAGTCTCTGGTCAATAGTTCGCCAGGGGCCCGCATGACCCCAGACACCAGCAAGATCAATGACGCCAGCAAAATGACCCCAAGCACGGCCAGCACCGTACGAGGGCGGTGGCTCGCAAAATTCGCCACACAAAAGGCCCCCATGGCTCCCAGGCTACCCGCTAGCAAAACAAAGCTCAGCAGGTAGAGCAAAAACAGGATGTAGTAGAACCAGGGGGCATGGGCCGTAATGCCAAACGCCACCAGCAACGGACTGCCCAGCAGCACAAAACCCCAGCTTGAAAATGCCAAAGCCTCTACAAACTTGTAGGCAAAAATCCGGTCGTCGGTGGCTGGTAGGCTAAGCAGGTACTCCATCTCACGCGCATGGAACATACCGGCATAAACGATAATACCGTTGGAGATAACCAGCATGACCAGCAGCGACAGAAAGAAGATTCCAAACACGTACTCAACCACCTCTTCGGTGGCATTCAAAAACGAGTTCAGAAACTGAAAGCCTTCGTAAAAGAAGGCGAACAGAGCCCCCCAGAATATCAGGCTGAAAACCAGGATTAGCAGAATTCGCAAGCGTGAGCCCTGCAGTACCCCCCTGAGCTGGTTCCTGGTCAGGCTGCTGCGCAAATCTCTGAACGCCACAATCGCCTGCTGTCGACCTGCCGATTGACTCACCGGGAAGCCTCCCGTACTGGTTCCAGCCGGTCGAACGACGGGCGGTCTCCCCCGGTCAGATGAAGGAACATCTCTTCAAGCGAACCATCCGACTGAAACTGCTGCTTCAGCTCTGGCAGCGTGCCCCGGGCCAGCAGCTTTCCCTTGTGAATAATGCCAATGGTGTCTGATAGCTCCTCGGCAATGGAAAGCAAGTGGGTAGACATCAGCACGGCCACCCCCTGCCTGGCCTGATGCAGAAACAGATCCTTGACAATCCGCCCACTCCGGGGATCGAGCCCCACCAGCGGTTCATCAACCACCAGAACCTTGGGGTCGTGCACCAGCGCCGAGGCAAACACCACCCGCTGCCGCATGCCGTGCGAATAACTTTCGCAAAGCTCGTCAATGAAGTCACTCATCTCAAACGTTTCAATCAGATCACCAATCCTGCGCGTGGCGTGAGCCTTCTCAATTCCGTACATCTCGACCACAAACCGCAAGAACTCTCGACCGGTCAGCTTGTCATACAAATATGGCTGATCTGGCACATACGCAAGCTGCCGCCTGGCGCCTGAACTCTGGGCCGGCAAACCGGCCACGGTGATGCTGCCACCCGATGGTGCCAGCAGCCCGCAAATCATCTTGATGGTGGTGGTCTTGCCGGCACCATTGGGACCCAGAAAAGCAAACAGTTCGCCAGACCTGACATTCAAATCCAGTTGATCCACAGCCCTGCGCGTACCATAAAACTTGGAAACACCATTCACATGAATCATCAGCCAGTTTCTCCAGGATTTTTCCGGTCACTACGTAATACGCCAGTTCAACCCACTTCGCAAATGCCCCAGTATCTTCAAGCCAATTCAAGGCGTGTCCCGCCGAAGTTCAGGTACCCGCTCTAGCACCAGCTTGACCACCAGCAGGGGAACCTCCTGACGCAACACCAGGCCATCGGTCCTGACCCAGGTTCGAGCCGAAAGCGGTCCCGTTTTCGTCAGAACCACAAACGTGGGGACTGGATTCTGGTTCCACTGAATATGCTGCTTGCCCACCACCTCCGCCGTCCCGGTATCCACTTTACCGGTCAGCGGGTTCGCTACCCGGCTCTCCCACCGCTGCCCAACCTGAAGGCCGGGCATCATGTCTATGGGGCCAAGCGCATTTTCAACCATGCTATGCGGGCGGTACGGAATCTCTTTGGTCCCGCTTAGCAGCGGAATCAGAGTCTCTGTCTCCACGGCAATATGATCTCCCTTTAACAAGCCCTTGATCAGCAGCAGATCGGTGGGCGGCACCAGGTCTTCCCGCACCACAACCCGGAACGAGTCCAGATTCCCAGATTGATCCACCTCGCAAGAACCGATGATCTCTAGCCGAGTATCCTGAAGCGGTTCCCGAGATGGTCCCTCAAGCATTTTCAGGGGCGAGTCCTGGAGCAGGAAACTGGCATGCAAGCTGGCCTTACTTTCCAGCCGCATGCTGCCGTCGGTCCGGCGCTTGGTTTGGGTAAAGACTTCACCCACCGGACGTTCCGTGAACTGCCCACGGGAATCACTGGCCAGCAACATCCAGTGAGACGTCCGGCTCTCTCCGCGCTGGGAGAGGGTCCGAAAGTCAGGCGGTGCCCCCAGAATCAAATTGGGGAGCACGTCACGCCTGATCAGATCCTGGGTCATTACCACCCAGAGCACCATGATTGCAAGGCAAGCTCGTCCTGAGGGCATTGTTCCATATCTCCTGTGATCAGAAACGATTATCGGCCCCAAGCCCCCCCGTATTCAAGAACAGGGTGGGCGGAACCGGCAAGTTTCACAGATTCGTACACATTCGTCGGAATTCGGGCATGGCAACCGCACCTGGGAAACCCCGGACGGCGAACCAACCGGTGAGCCAGACCAAAACGCAGCAACCGCCAGTAACCGCTTCTCTCGCGTGCGGGTGAAGCTGGCCGAAACGGCCGGATGATTGCGACCCGGCCGAACTGGCACGCACAAGACCGTTTGCCTACTACTCGTTAGCCGCACTAACACCTGTAGCAAGCGGCAGTGATCGCTTATCTCGCGTGCGGGAGATGGTGGCCGAAACGGCGGAATGAGGGCGACCAGGCCGATTCTGCAATCGACGACCGCGCATGTAACAGTTCACATGTTCTTCACCCCAGAGCAAACGCGTTACAAACGGCCTTGACCGCTTCTCCCGCTCGCGGGAGAAGTCAAGGCCAGACTCCATCCTGTTTGACAGCACAGCGTTTGCAACAGCACAAACCATCACCCGGGTGGCGCACAACTGACACTAAGCCTGAATCAAGCGTGATGCGTTAACCACACCCTCGAAAAATATGAAAAAAGACACTACCGCTTGGTCACCGCTTGGATTTGGGGTTGTGTTTTTTTTCGCTGGTGCATGGTACTTGGGACAAGGAGGTGCATCATGCAGAAGAAGTATATCGTGCGATTGTCGGATGAAGAACGCGCTGAGTTACATACGGTCATCAAGAAACTCAAAGGAACAAGCCAGAAGGTTCGTCGTGCGCAGATTCTCCTCAAAGCTGATGCCAACGGTCCTAATTGGACGGACGCTCGGATTGCTGAGGCCTTCTCATGCCGTATCCAGACTGTAGAGTTCATCCGTCAGCGTCTGGTAGAACGAGGGTTCCGGGAGACACTTGACGGTGCCAAACGTGAAAAACCGCCAGTTGAAAAGCTTCTGACAGGTGAACAAGAGGCCAAGATCATT
>CAIYJE010000170.1 GCA_903926465.1 uncultured Planctomycetales bacterium | reverse complement strand
CGAACCTTCTGGCTTGTTCCTTTGAGTTTCTTGATGACCGTTTGTAACTCAGCGCGTTCTTCATCCGACAATCGCACGATATACTTCTTCTGCATGGTGCACCTCCTTGTGCAGAGCACCATGCACCAGCGACAAAAAAAAACACAACCCCAAACCCTAGCGGTGACTAAGCACTAGCCGGCGGAGCACGGTGAACGGCAGCACCACCTTGCCGTATTCCGACTGCTTGTAATCTCCGCGTAAAAGGTCGGCCACGGACCAGATAAAAGACGAGAGATTGGGATCATTCATGGGCGGCATAGACTACGGAGAGCAGGTGGAGGTTCGCCGGTTGCTGACGGGCAGGAGGTTTTCTGAGAATAGAGCCGTTTCAAAGCCGGCCCCGATTTAGAAATTGACCTCTTTCAAGAAGCTACAATTCTACAGAGATGCCCGCCAAATTACCTGGCGATTGGGCCAGAAGCCAGAGTTTGGAAGTGGCAACCTCTTAGTTTGCTTGATTTGCCTGGTGGCAGGGATAACCGCTGGTCATCCGTGACCGCATACAACCGACGCTCCGCCAAGCGTCTGCGGTCTGAGTCCTTGTGGCATGGATAACCGCTGGTCATTCGTGACCGCATACAACCGACGCTCCGCCAAGCGTCTGCTTTTTTCCTGATCCGGTTTGCCCAACGCGTTAGCAAGAGATGCTTTGCCGTGCCGCTTGACCAAGAACGAAGACGCTCCGCGATCGTCCCCTCTATCCGGTCACGGATGACAAGAGTCATCCATGCCACAAGGCAGGAAGAAAGGACAAGCGCACGCGTCCCCTCTATCCGGTCACGGATGACAAGAGTCATCCATGCCACAAGGCAGGAAGAAAGGATAAGCGCACGCCTGCGCTGGGCTTGGGAGGATGGGCGGTCCGTCAGTCTGTGGTCTCAAAGTCATTGCGATAAACCGTATACTGGTTCAACAGCAGAACACAGGTCATGACACGCAAAACCAACTCGACCAGGGGCCACCTCATGCACATACACGGATTACTTTTCAGCGTCTTAGCCATTAGCCTGGCGGCCGCCCCGCCAGATGCCGAGCAACCGTACACCTCCGTGGCCGGAACCGTGCAATACCAGCCCCTTGGCACGTACACCGTGGAACGGCTAAACCGCATTCTCACGGAAGAGCGCCAAGCCTTCGCCCCCTTTGAACAGACCTACACGCCGGCCAAGTACCCCGTGACGCTGTACCGGGTGCTGTACGCCTCGGTGATTCCAGAGTGGGATAACAAGCCCACCACGGCCTCTGGGCTGATTGCCATTCCGGAAACCGGCCAGAAGGCCGAACTGCCGGTGGTCTCTTACCAGCACGGCACCACGCTCAGTAAAACCGAAGCGCCCAGCCATCCCGAGGAATCTTATGAAACGCGGCTGATGGTGGCCCAGTTTGCCGGCCAAGGGTACATCGTGGTGGCGGCAGACTACTTCGGCAAGGGAGAGTCTACCGAACCGGATAGTTACACCGTGAAGGCCAGCACCCAGCAGGCCTGCCTGGATCTGTTGCTGGCCTCTCGCCATGTGTGCCAGGCGCTCGAGGTGGGGCAGGGGCCACTGTTCCTGAGCGGCTGGTCTCAGGGGGGCTTTTCCACCATGGCCTTCTTGAACAAGCTGGAAAGCGTGGGCATTCCCGTGACTGCGGCCGCCACCGCCAGTTGCTTCAATGATATGTTCGCCACCACCAACCACTGGATCCATGCGCCGGCAAAGATGGATGCCGAATGGCTGCCGGCCATCCTGGCCATCAACCTGCACGCCTACGAGGCGTATTACCGCTTGCCCGGCCTGGCCACCACCGCCATCAGGCCCGCTTATCAAGAGCCGGCCCGCAAGCTGTACCGAAGCGAACTCTCGTACGCAGACTTCCGCAAGCAGACCACCGGCAAGGTGACCGAGTTCCTGACCCCGGAGTTCCAGGCCCAAAGCTCACGGCCAGACACGCGATACTGGCAGCTAGTGCAAGAGAACCAGGTGTTCTGCTGGCGGAGTAAAACGCCACTGCACACGTATTATGGCGAAGTGGACGAGGCCTGCCCGGCCTACATCGCCCAGTTGCCGGTGGGGTACCAGGCCTCCATGAATGGAGCCGCCACCAAGGCCGTGAGCGCCGGCCCCAAGGCCGATCACCGGGGCACCTTCCTGTTCGCCGTGGCCGACCAGAAGGCCTGGTTTGATCAACTCCTGCTGGCCTGCTGCCCAGAAGAGTGAAGACGCGGTTGATTTGGGAGGAGGAAACCCTTGTCGCATTGAGCCGTTAATCGACGGAAATCCAGGGCTACTTGACCAAAATGGGGAGAGGCACCTCGCGGACTCGGAACCAACCAGTACCCAATTTTGAGACGGCGGCACCGACTCAACGCCGAATTTGGCTCCGCACGGTTTCGCTGGTAGCCCGGACGGCGTAACCTCAGCATGGAGTTATCAGCCTCTCTTGACCACTTTCCCCCAGGAATAACGCCATGAAGACATACGCATCTTTCGTATTTGCGGGCTTGGCCTGGGGTGGATGCCACATGGCGTCTGCGCAGGTGGCCGATACAAACTTGCCCGCGCCCCAGGAACTGACAGCCGAGCAAGATCACAAGCTGATGATGGAGTTGCTCAAGATTGATTCCCTGAGGCCGGGTGCCAACGGAATGAATCGACAGGCCCCCAACGCGGCCAACTATGATGAAGCCAAGGCCAACCCGTATCCCACGCTCCCAGACCCGCTGGTGCTGAAAAACGGCGAACCGGTGACCACTCCCCAGCAGTGGTGGGATCAGCGTCGACCTGAGATCGTGGAAGATTTTGATCGCGAGGTCTATGGTCGGATGCCCTCGAACGTGCCCAAGGTCACCTGGGAACTCACCAGCACCTCGCATGAAAAGGTCGGGGAAATCCTGGTGTTGAAGAAAGAACTGCTGGGCCATGTGGACAATACGGCATACCCGGCGCTCAGCGTAGACATCCAGCTCACGCTGGTCACGCCCGAATCTGCGCGCGGGCCGGTACCCATGATGATGGAGTTTGGGTTCTTTTTCGGCCCAAGGCCCGGTGGGCCTGGCGGCGCGCCTGCGCCTGGCCGGGTCTCGGCCAAGGGGGCGGCTCCCAGGCCGGGTCCCGGCGGCGGTCCACCCGCGCCCACCGGCCCCACGTGGCAACAGCAACTGCTGGAACAGGGCTGGGGGTATGCCACGCTGGTACCCGGTAGTTTCCAGGCCGATAACGGCGCAGGGCTGACCAAGGGGATTATTGGCCTGTGTAACCACGGGCAACCACGGCAGGCAGAAGACTGGGGCACACTCAGGGCCTGGGCCTGGGGGGCGAGCCGGGCCCTGGATTACCTGGAGACCGATCCCGCCGTGCGTGCCAAGGAGGTGGGCATTACCGGGCTTTCCCGCTACGGTAAGGCGGCCTTGGTCACCATGGCCTATGATCCCCGGTTCGCCATCGGCTTCATCGGATCGTCGGGCGAGGGGGGTGCCAAGCTCCACCGGCGCACCTTTGGAGAACTGGTTGAGAACCTGACCGGCTCTGGCGAGTACCACTGGATGGGCGGGAACTTTCTGAAGTACGGCGGGCCGCTGAACGCTGGAGACCTTCCGGTGGATGCGCATGAACTGATCGCCCTCTGCGCGCCCAGGCCCACGTATATCAGTTACGGAGCGTCTGAAGGGCCAGGCGCGGAAGGGCAATGGGTAGACCAGCGGGGCAGCTTCATGGCTGCGGTGGCCGCCGGCCCGGTGTACCGGTTGCTGGGCAAGCAAGATCTGGGAACTGCCGAGTTTCCAGCCGTCGAGACCGGAATTCTGGATGGCGAACTGGCATTCCGCCAGCACAAGGGGGGCCACACCACCGGTCCCAACTGGCCCAGCTTCCTGGAATTTGCAGGCCGGTACATCCAGGGGCAAAAGATCCCAGCTCCGATGGATTGACGAGCCAGCCGGGTTCACGCACGCCGGAGTTGCCAAGTGGGCCGGCTTGAAGTTTGGGATGGAGGGCCGGAAAGGAATTCAGGATGCCAGGTTGCGCTGGCCCACGCAGGTAACATGGCGCAGAGGTGCAGGTGCACTTGCACCAGGTACGAAGATCAGCGTCCGACCAGCACCCTGGCGATCCGGAAACCCAGGCTGTTGCTGCAAGACTCCATCAGGGAACCAGAGCGGATGGTGGTAGAGCAAATCCCGGGTGGGGTATCCCAGCCACCGCCCCGAATCGCCCGGGCTAAACTTGGGCCAGCGGCCAGGGGATCGACCTCGGGTGACCTTTTGTAAAAGTCTGGAATATACGCGTCAAAGCACCATTCCCAGACATTGCCGACCATGTCATGAAACCCCCAGGGATTCCCCGGAAAAGTGCCGACAGGCGCGGTAAGTGGGTACAGGTCGTTGCCGGCCACAGGATTCGCCCAGGCGGGAAACTTCGTCTTGAGTGAAGCATCGGCCAGGTTTCCCACCTGATCAAGCTGATCAACGTCCACCCCGGCCACGGCCAGAGTCACGCGGCCCGCGCGGCAGGCGTATTCCCACTCGGCTTCCGTGGGCAGCCGGTAGGTGCGACCATCGGTGCGGGTGAGCCAAAGGCAAAACGCCTCGGCATCGACCCAGGTCACGTTCACGACCGGATGATCATCGGTCTGCGGAAACCCAGGATTCCTCCAGGTATACCGGCGATCATAGACCGCCTGCCCCTGGGGATCCAGGCCCACTCCGCCCACCAGACGTGTGGCTTCGGCCTCGGTCTGGTAGCCGGTCTCGGTCACGAACCGCCGGAACTGGCCCACGGTCACCTCATGCGCAGAGAGACCACGGCCAGCCGAAATGTGGACGCGATGTTCAGGCTGTTCGATTTGCAATGCCTTGGGCGCGGTCAACGGGGAACCCATCCAAAAATCCCCCTCGGACAAAGCAAGAATCTGGATGCCCAGCGATTCGGCAAACCCAGGCCGAGCATCCCCGGAAACCGCAGCGGCCACGGGAGCCGCAGGCGCGGAAGCCACAGGCTCCCGTGGCTCAGGCTGGGCCACCAGGGCCGGGGTACGCCCGAGCCTTACAACCAGCAGCACGCTGAGCGCGGCAATGGCAGCCAGGCCAAGAATGACCCAGAGGGTGCGTGCCGAGTGGTTGGTCATGGGGAATTACCTTGGGATTTTGTCAGAGTTCGGCCGGTACCCGGGCCACCCGGAAACCCAGATTATTTGTGCGGAGTGTGCGGGCCGAACCGGAACGAATGGTGGTGGAGCATTTGGTGGGTGGGGTTTCCCAACCGCCCCCACGAATCGGCCGGCCCGGACCTGGGCCCTTGGCAACGGGATCGACCTCGGGTGATTGTGTGTAGAAGTCAATGATGAACGTGTCCAGACACCATTCCCAGACGTTGCCGATCTGGTCATGAAACCCCCAGGGATTCCCGAAAAATCTTCCAACAGGCGCGGTGAAGGCGTAGGCATCGTTGCCGGCCACAGGATTCGCCCAGTTGGAAAACTTCTGCCTGAGCGATTCATCGGCCAGGTTTCCCACCTGATCAAGCTGATCAACGTCCACCCCGGCCACAGCCAGAGTCGCGCGGCCTGCGCGGCAGGCGTATTCCCACTCGGCTTCTGTGGGCAACCGGTAGGTTCGGCCATCGGTGCGGGTGAGCCAGCGGCAAAATTCCTCGGCATCATTCCAGCTCACGTTTACGACCGGATGATCATCGGTTTGCGCAAATCCAGGGTTTTGCCAGTTGTACTGGGGCGCAAGCACAAACTGACCGAGGTCATCCAGCCCAACGCCCCCAGACACATCCATACCCCGTTCGGCATCGGTCTGGTAGCCTGTTTCGGTGACGAACCGCCGGAACTGGCCCACGGTCACCTCATGCGCAGAGAGACCGCGGCCGGCCGAGATGTGGACGCGATGTTCAGGCTGTTCGGAAGGCATGGCCTTGGGCTCGGTGAACGGGGAACCCATCCAAAAATCCCCCTCGGGCAAAGCGATGATTCGGATGCCCAGTGATTCGGCAAACCCAGGCCGAGCATCCACCGAAACGGCAGCGGTGGCCAGCATTGCAGGCGCGGAAGCTCCAGGATCATCAGCCCGCACAGACTGGGCCACCAGGGCCGGGGCACTCCAAGGCCTGACAACCAGCAGCACGGTTAGCGCGGCAATGACAGCCAGGCCAAGAATGCCCCAGAGGATACGTGCCGAGTGGTTGGTCACGGGAATCTCCTTGAGTCCAGTCAGGGTTCGGCCGCTACCCGGGCCACCCGGAAGCCCAAACTATTGCTATAGCCCTTTGAAATCACGCCCGACCGCTCGGCAATGGTGCAATTCAAGGCGTCATTGTCCCAGCCGGAACCGCGAATCACATGGCCAGCGGATGAGGCGGGCCCACGAGGGTCAAGCTCTGGTGAATGCCGATAGGAATCAAGCGTGTAGAAATCCAGACACCATTCCCAGACGTTGCCGACCATGTCATAAAAGCCCCAGGAATTTGCCTGAAATCTCCCAAATGGTGCAGTGAAGGCGTAGGAATCTTCCTGGATATTCAAGGCTTTTCTTTGAGGAGCCGCCCGATGGAGTGCCGCATCGGCCGCGTTGCCAATCTGGAATGTCTGGCTGGGGCTGGTTCCCGTGAGGTAAGGGGTTTGCGTACCCGCGCGACAAGCATATTCCCACTCGGCTTCCGTCGGGAGCCGGTAGATCCGACCATCCTTGCGGGTCAGCCAGCCGCAAAAGGCTTCGGCATCATTCCAGCTCACGTTCACCACCGGGTGATCGTCTGTCTGCTCAAAGCCAGGGTTCTTCCAGGAATAATGGGGATCCTGGACGAGATTCCGCTGGGGGTCGCGGACCATTCCCATCTGGGGTTTGCTTTCAGCCTCGGTCTGGTAGCCCGTCTCCTCCACAAAGCGCCGAAACTGCCCCACCGTAACCTCGTGGACCGCCAGGCCGCGGCCCGCCGGAATCCGCACGCGATGCTGGGGTTTCTGATCGGGGTGCGCCTCCAGCTCGGTATCGGCCGCACCCATCAAAAATACTCCTTCAGGCAGGGGAATGATCCGGATGCCCAGCGATTCGGCAAAGCCAAGCCGATCATCGACCGGAGCGGATGTGGCGACCGACTCCGCAAGCGCGGTAGCCACAGGCTTAACGGTCACGGATTGGAGCACTGGTACCGGGACAGACCAGGGCCTCACAACCAGCAGCACGCCCCAGGATGCAACGGCAACAATGCCAAGAGTCACAAATACAAAGCGTGGCCAGAAATGGCTCAACAGGGAAACCTCGGGCTAGGTTGCCAGGTTAAGAAAATGAGTTCTAGGCTAGCAATACGAACGGAGAACCGGAACGTGACAGTGTTCCGCGCTTTGGTCAAATTCTAGATAGGAGGCTGGTGGTTGAGCGCCCGGCTTGAACTCGCACCCAATTTCAAAAGCTAAACCGAGCCCACCCAGCGCGTGACCCGGTTTGGCTTTGCAATCTGGTAATTCCCAACCAATGGCTTCAGGCTTTCTTGAGACTCATCTTGAAGCTACCGGTCTGCGTGAGCGGGTCTGAACTCACTCCCGGGGTAAGCGAAAGCGTCAGCGTACCGGCGCCGTTGAGGTGATGGTAAGAACCGGTCCCATTGGCAACCGTGTAATGATACTGGGTGGGCAGGGGAGCAAAGCCGGCTGTCGGTTTTGCCTTCAGATTCAGCACCACCGTGCCATGGCTGTTGGAAAGCTTGAGCGTGCCTGTAGAAATGGCCGTTGCCACAAAGCCGGGCTGGATGGCGGTCCCCTTGAGCGAGACAGCCCCCAGGTTCTGAACATGCCCAGAACCGGTAAACGTGTATGTGCTTCCCGCGTCTGGGAATGGAGCTACCGCCTTGTAATTGCCGGAGAACGTACCCTGGGTGATCTGGGACACGGTCAGGGGATGCACCTGCGCAAGCCCGTGCACCGACACCGTGGAAAGCAGTTCCCGAGTTTCCAGCCCTTCAAGCACGGGCCGACGCTTCCTAGACTGTCGCATCATAAAATACTCCCGCAACGGACCCACGCCCTGGGTACCGATTAACACTACCGCCAAGCAACTTCGCAAATTCTGGCGGGGTAGACAAGCCCGTTACCAGTGATGAACAGGACTAAATTATACCATGACTGCATGACTCTGAAACAGGCGGCAAATTCCAGCTCGAAGCCAAGCCCGTGGTTTCGGCTTGGTGTTTGCCCAAACCGCCTGGACGGATTGTTAGCCGTCAGGGAGGTCGAGAGACCAAGCAAGGCTGGGCTTGCCATCACCAAACCAAGCGGCAATAAAAGCCTGGTAAGGCGGACCATCGGCTCGTGATCATGCGGATGATATTGGCATGAACCCGGAGCGAATCGCTGGATTCCTTGCGCCAAAACCCCCAGGACCCATGTAAGATCGAGGTCCGAACAAGAATAGGCCCAGCACTTGCAAGCTCTTGGAGATGGCTGAGACCAGACTTGATCCAGCCAAGAAGCTGTACCAGAATTTGTCCCATTCACCCCCTTGAGCAACCACTCGATTATGAACCAGGTTTACGCGCCTCGGGCTTCGCATGCCACGGTTGACCCTGCCAGCCTGAGCGCCTATGGACCGGCACGCTCGACCGTGATGGGAGCACCCCTTGAGACCGACGAACTCCGGAAAATCAACCGGTACTGGGAAGCGTGCAACTATCTGTCGATGGGAATGATTTATCTGAAATCCAATCCCTTGCTCAGGGAACCACTGACCAGCGACCAGGTGAAAGAACGGTTGCTGGGGCACTGGGGGTCGAGCCCGGGGCTCTCATTCGTTTACGTCCACTTGAATCGTGCGATCAAGGCCCAGAACCTGGACATGATTTACCTGGCGGGTCCCGGTCATGGTGCGCCCGGGGTGATTGGGCCGGTCTACCTGGAAGGATCGTATTCCGAGGTCTATCCCGATAAGAGCGAGGACGCCGAAGGGCTAGAGCGGTTCTTCAGACAGTTCTCATTTCCAGGCGGTATTGGCAGCCACTGTACGCCCGAACTGCCTGGCAGTATTCACGAAGGCGGCGAACTGGGTTACGTGCTCTCACACGCCTGCGGGGCCGCCTTTGACAACCCCAACCTGATCGTGGCGGCCGTGGTAGGGGACGGCGAGTCGGAAACCGGCCCCCTGGCCACCTCATGGCACATCAACAAGTTTTTGAATCCCGCCCGCGATGGCGCGGTGCTGCCGATCTTGCACCTCAATGGCTACAAGATCAACAACCCCACGCTGCTGGCCCGCATTCCCGGCCCTGAGCTGGAATCTTTATTCCGAGGGCTCGGCTGGACCCCCTACTTCGTGGAGGGGGATGAGCCAGAGTCAATGCACCAGGCCATGGCGGCCACGGTTGATCGCTGCATCCAGGAGATCCAGGAAGCCCAGATGCTGGCCCGCACCCAGAGTGAGACCCGGCGGGTGCTCTGGCCCATGATCGTCCTGCGCACGCCCAAAGGGTGGAGTTGCCCAGCCACGCTCGACGGCCATAAGCTGGAAGGCTCTTGGCGGAGCCACCAGGTGCCCATGGCCGACGTGAAGTCTAATCCGGAACGGCTGCAAGAGCTGGAACAATGGCTGCGCGCCCACAAACCGGAAGAGCTGTTTGATGCCAATGGACGGCTGATCCAAGAACTCAGAGACCTGGCCCCCAGCAACCACCGCCGCATGGGCTCTAACCCCCATGCCAACGGCGGCGTTCTCAAGAAACCGCTCAGACTGCCAGAATTTGTGGACTACAGCACCCCGGTGGCCAAGCCGGCCAGCACACGCGTGGATAACACCCGCCCGCTCGGCACCTTTCTACGCGACGTGATGAAGGGGAACATGCGGAACTTCCGGGTGTTCGGTCCCGATGAGAACACCTCGAACAAGCTGAACGCCATTTATGAGGTCAGCAAAAAGCTCTGGCTCGAAGAATACTTTCCCGAAGACGCCGATGGCGGCGAACTGGACCGAGACGGCCGGGTGATCGAGATGCTCAGCGAGCATACCCTGGAAGGGATGCTGGAAGGATACCTGCTCACCGGCCGACACGGATTCTTTTCAACCTATGAAGCGTTTGCCCATGTGATTGATTCCATGTTCAACCAGCACGCCAAATGGCTCACGGCGTGTAACCTGCTTCCCTGGCGCGCCAGCGTGGCGTCTTTGAACTTGCTCATCACCAGCACGGTCTGGCGACAAGACCACAACGGCTTCACCCACCAGGACCCAGGATTTCTGGACGTGGTATGCAACAAGAGCCCGGCCGTGGTGCGCATTTACCTGCCGCCCGATGCCAACTGCCTGCTCTCGGTGGCCGACCACTGCCTGAGAACCGAGAACTACGTGAACGTGATCGTGGCCGACAAGCAGTCTCACCTTCAGTACCTGAACATGGACGAGGCGGTGAAGCACTGCACCAAGGGAATTGGGCTCTGGGAATGGGCCAGCAATGACCAGGGCCAAGAGCCAGACGTGGTCATGGCCTCGGCTGGCGACATCACCACCCTGGAATCTCTGGCGGCCACTGCGCTTCTGCGTCAAGAGTTCCCAGACCTCAAGATCCGCTTCGTCAACGTGGTCGACCTGTTCCGCCTGGTGCCCAGTATCGAGCACCCGCACGGCCTCAGCGACCGAGATTTTGATAGTCTATTCACCCTCAACAAGCCAATCCTGTTCAACTTCCACGGCTATCCCTGGCTGATTCATCGGCTGGCGTATCGCCGGACCAACCACCCGAACCTGCACGTGCGCGGGTACCGGGAACGGGGCAATATCAACACACCACTGGAATTGGCCATTGCCAACCAGATTGATCGGTTCACACTGGCACGCGACGTGATTGACCGCGTGCCCCGGTTGCAGGTGGTGGGCGCCCATGCCAAGGAGAAGTTCCGGAACATGCAGATGGCGTGCGAGAAGTACGCCTATCAACACGGGATCGACGACCCTGAGTTCCGGAACTGGACCTGGCCGTTCTGAACAGTTTTCAGGGTTCTTTTAGTTTTCAGGGGAAGAGGTTGGGGTGGAACTGTTGGTAAAATGGGCCTTCATCGTGGTCCATTCCGTCCATACCGTCCATGATTCTGCCGTGAAACACTGAAAACCGAGATGAACGACGCCACGACCCTGGTCATCAACGCTGGCTCCAGCTCCCTGAAGTACGCCTGCTTTCAAGGGAACGGCCTGGCCGAAAAAGAAACCGCGCGCGGGCAGATTGACCGGATCGGCCACACCGACATGAAGCTGGTCCATCGAGGGCTACGCGGCTCGGTCGAACGCAGCCTGGCGCCCCGGCAGGGCTATACCGACGCCTTCGCCGCCATGCTGGAAATCTTGACCGATCCCGAAGTGGGACCCATCCGATCTCGTGACAAGATCCAGGCGGTCGGCCATCGCGTGGTGCACGGGGGCGATACGTTCACCCGGCCCACTCGCATTGATGCGCACGTCCTGGCCGAAATCCAGCGACTAGGGGCGCTGGCCCCTTTGCATAATCCGGTCAGTGCGCAGGCGATCGAGCAGTCCTTGCTGGCTTTTCCTGGTGTGCCCCAGGTGGCCGTGTTCGATACCGCGTTTCACCAAACTCTGCCGCCCGAGGCGTTTCTCTACGGCTTACCCTACGAATACTACCGCGAGCACAAGATCAGGCGCTACGGGTTCCATGGAACGTCACACCAGCATGTGAGCATTCGTTCGTCCGATTTCTTGAAGAAGCCCATCGAGGATCTGGCGATCATTTCTTGCCACCTGGGCAACGGCTCGTCGGTCTGTGCAATCGAAGGCGGGCGCTCGATCGACACCTCGATGGGGTTCACACCCACCGAGGGGCTACTCATGGGCACCCGGTGTGGTGATATTGACCCGGCCGTATTGCCGTTCCTGATGCGCAGCCAAGGGATGGACGCCGATACGCTCGATAAACTGCTGACCAGGCAAGGGGGGCTGCTGGGGCTCTCTGGGTTGACCGAAGACATGCGTGAACTGGAGGCCGCAGCTAGGGCCGGTCATGAGCAGGCAGCCACGGCCATCGGGGTGTTCTGCAGGCGGGTGCGCAAGTACGTGGGTGCCTACCTGGCCTTGCTCGGACGGGCCGATGTGATTGTGTTCACGGCGGGCATCGGCCAGGGGAGCGCCTTGGTGCGAGCTAGAACCCTGGCCGGTTTGGAGGGGCTGGGAATCGTGATAGATGAGAAGCGCAACGCCGAGGCCCGCGGGTTTGAAGAGGTTTGTGTGATTTCTTCTGAGCGATCACCGGTGACCGTGCTGGTGGTACCCACACATGAAGAACAGATGATCGCTCGGCTGACCCTGACATCGGATTTAGAAAACATGGACGGTAGAGACAGTGATGGAATCGCTGGGCCCTGTGGCCTTGCATGATTTCGTCCATTCCGTCTATCTCGTCCATTTCTATCCTGAGAACATGTCGTCTGTTTAGCGTCTTTCTGCTTCCAACACCTCAGGGACCAATCACCCGGCATAGAGGCAACGCTTCCCTCAGTTGCTTGAGCCCTTCGGCTGTTACCTTGGTTTTATTGATTGTGAGAACTCTCAAACCCTTCAGGGCCGCCAGATGCGTCAGTCCCGCATCGGTCAGGTCAGAACGGTTCAAGGTCAGAAATCGCAGTTTCGTCAGGCCAGACAAGTGCGCCAGCCCTTCATCCATCTTCTGCGCATTGAGCACTTCCAAGGCCGTCAGGTGCGTCAGGCCGGCCAGATGCTCGAGCCCCGCCCCTGTGACATTCGATGATGAATCTGACCCCACGGAAAGTCGCTTGAGGTTTGTTAGCCCGGCCAGTTCCTTCAAGCCTTGGTCCGTGACCTTGGTCGCCGTCATGGAAAGACCGGTCAGATTGGGCAGGCCCTTCAGGTGCTTCAACCCAGCATCGGTGATTTGTGTGTTAATCAAGGTAAGTCTCGTCAGGTTCTTGAGGCCCGACAGGTGCTTCAGTCCGGCGTCTGCCACCGGTGTGCTGGACAGTGCTAACTCTTTCAGTTTGCCGAGGTTGGCCAGGTATTTCAGCCCCTCGTCGGTCACACCAGTTTGCCAGAGATTCAGCGTAGAGAGGTTTTGGTGGTCCGCCAGTTCTTTCAGACCGTCATCGGTCACCCTGGTACGACCGAGATCGATGGAGGTGAGGCGAGTCAGACCGGCCAGTTCTTTCAGTCCGGCGTCGGTCACCCTGGTCCCATCGAGATGAAGACTGGTCAAGTTTGGGAATCCCGCAATAACCTTCAAGCCGGCGTCCGTGACCTGCGTGTCTCTGAGTGAGAGTTGCTTCAAGCTGGTAAGACCAGACAGGCTCTTCAGACCAGCGTCGGTGACACTGGCACGCGAGAGAACCAGCACCTCGAGATGCGTCAGAGCTGCGATGTGCTTTATGCCCTCGTCCGTGACCTTGGTAAGAAACAGGCTCAGATCTTTCAGTTGTGTCAGCTCGGCCAGATTCTTCAATGATTCGTCCGTCACCTGAGGTCCGAAGAGGGTGGTCGTGGTGAGATGCGGAAGTCCCGCCAGATCCTTCAGACCAGCACCAGTGATGCGCCGGCTGGCCAGCATGAGTTCAGAGAGGTTCGTGAACCTTGCCAGGTCCTTTAATCTGGCGTCCGTCATGCTATGACCGTTCAGAATCAGCTCGAACGGCACCGCCGGTGCCGGCAACCCGTCCAGATCCAGTTCCTTCCCGGCAGGGAAGCTGAATCCCGGTTTCGCGCCTGGCAAATAATCTTCCAAAAGCTGGCCGTCTGGTCCTCGCCAGAAAAGGTTCGCCCCCGCATCAGTCCAGGCCTTGACAAGGGACGGTGGCAGCAGTTCTTCCAGCGGTGAAAGCCGAGCATCCAGGGCCGCCTCTTGCGCACGGGTTGCCGGAACCACCACGAACACGAACAGCGCCACCAACGCCTTTCGCATTCCACGCATCGGTCTTTCTCCGGCATCTCCAGGGGCAGGCTCGACATATACAGCCAATTGACTATCTTCCACCACAAACCAACGACCAGCAAGGGGGTTACCATGCTCCCCGGCTGCTTCCGCGACTCTGGGGGATCTGCTATTCTTCGGGCAGGTGGGCTGACTGAGAGCAAACCGTGAAGGATCCAGCCATGGCCGAAAAGTTTCTGCAAGCTGCGATTAAAGAGGCACGCAAGCGGCTGGCCGAGGGCGGCATTCCGATCGGCTCGGTCCTGGTGATTGACGGCCAAATTGTGGGGCGCGGGCATAACCGTCGGGTGCAGAACGGCAGCGCGATCCTGCACGCCGAGATGGATGCGATCGAGAATGCCGGTCGGCTCAAGGCGGCCGATTATCGCCGGGCGGTGCTGTACCCCACGCTGTCTCCCTGTGACATGTGCTCGGGCGCGGCCTTGCTCTACCGAATCCCCAGGATCGTGATCGGCGAAAACAAGACGTTTCAAGGCCCTGAAGCGTACGTCAAATCCAGGGGTGTTGTCATTGAGATTACCAATGATCCCGACTGCGTGCGCTTGATGGAAGAGTTCATCCAATCCCGACCAGAAATCTGGAACGAAGATATTGGAGAGTAACGCATAGCGAAGGATCAGGAAGCTGAATCAAAGAAGGGCCCTGTCTACACACCCGGCCCGCAGGATCGCACGGTCAGGGCGGCAAATGGGTCGATTATCAGCGTGCCCGAAGGCTGAACGGTTTTCAAGCCCGGAGATGCCACGCTCACCAGACGCGTGAAGTCGGCCGGCGACCACCGAGTCCTCCAGGCGTAGGTCGGTCGGAAAACATTTTCACGTGGGATCTGGGCACCTGGTGAAACGATCGAGCGTATCCGCGCCGAACTCGCAGCCGAACGGTCGACCAAAACCTATGCGCGCAAGCAAGAAAGCGCGTCGCGCCGGCGTGAGAAGGTGCAAGCCGAATACGTTGAGGGTTTTCAGGGGTCAGTGCTGACGTTCCTGGCGTTTGCTCCCGTTCACGCCGAGCTTGCCGATAAGCTGGCCAGGGCGGTTCCCAATCAGGCTACACCGATTGGGAGCGGCACCGTGGCCCGCACGTAGCGAATCTCCATCGAAGAGCGAGCCAGGGCCGCCGTCATCGCCTGGATGCGCCACCAGACGACCGGTTACGACACCATGGCAATCGCACGGATCAAGGGCAAGCACCCGGAGGTCAGGCGCAAACTGGCCCAACGCTCGGTCGAACTTTTGAGCCGGTACAGGCAGGGGGCAGCCGATTCTTCACGGCTGCCCCCTGCATCAGGCACTTACTCAAGACGAGGTCTGAAACGGGCCTGCCCAGTTCAGCCGGATCAACCCAGGAAGATCCCACTGAGCACGGCGTTGGAACGGCCCGTGTTCACAATGTTGAAAATGACATTGCCCCGGACGTTCCACACCAGGTAGACACCGTTCTGGAAGGCCGAGAGATTTCTGGAGTCGAGCACGGCCCCCGTCACAGAGTCAATCACCTGGATCGTCTCGGTCCGATCCGCCGAGTCCCAGTCGGCCGCGTAAAGCGCAACCTGGTGGGTCTGGCCGTCTGTCAGATTCAAGGCTGCGGTAAAGCTCTCGCTGCTGTACCAGCCCCCTTTCAGCCGATCCGTCGATCCTACGGCCGTTTTCTGAAGCGCCCGCGACTCGGCTGTGGCAGCACTCCAGAGATAGTTACCATTGTTCTTCAGGCTGAGCGCGGCATAGGCGGGCAGGGCAGGATTACCGCCCGACGGATCCTGACTGATGCTCGATCCATCGGCCCCATACACGCCCTTCCAACTCCCCTGCGTGGTCGTATCTTGGGCCACAAAGCTGGCCGACGCCGGCACAACCGGCGCACCGCCAAAGAACAGGCCAGAGATCACGGCGTTCGTCGGGCTGGTGTTGATCATGTTGAACGTCACGTGACCACGAATATTCCACGCCAGATAGACTCCGTTCTGGAAGCCAGACAGAGATCGAATATCCATGACCGCACCACTGGCCGTATCAATCACCTGGATGATCTCACTCCGTCCCTGGTTATCAGCATCCAGGGCATAGAGCGCCACCTGGTGGGCCTGGCCGTCGGTGATGTTGACGTCGATGGTGAAGCTGGTGTTGCTGTACCAGACGCCGGCGATCCGGCCCAGGTTGCCGGCCTGAACCTTCTGGAGGTTGCGAACGTCGCTGGTCGATTGATTCAAGAGGGCATTGCTCGTGCCATTGAACGCCACCTGAGCGTAGGCAGGAACATTCGGATTGGATGCGCTGGTGTCTTGGCTGACATTCACCCCGTCTACGCCATACACGCCCTTCCAGTTCCCCTGGGTCGAGGAATCTTGCTTCACGAAGTCGGGCTGGTTGGGCAGGGTGGTGGTGCCGCCAAAGAACAGGCCAGAGATCACGGCGTTCGTCGGGCTGTTGTTGATGACCTTGAAGGTCGTGCCCCCCTTGACGTTCCACACCAGATACACGCCATTCTGGAAACTGGAAATCGACTGGCTGCTAAGAATGATCCCCGTGGCATCTTCAATCACCTGGATCGTCTCGCTGCGGCCCTGGTTATCCCAGTCTACGGCATAGAGTGCCACCTGGTGATACTGCCGGTCGTTGGTTTCTACGTCGATGGAGATGGAACTGCTGTTAAACCAGGTGCCTGCCAGGTAGTCTCGGGCGGTCACGGGTGCTTTCTGGAGTCCACGCTGGCTGACGGTGGAGTTGCTCCAGGTGTAGTTATTGGCACCCGTGTAGGTGACGGTGGCATAAGCGGGGATCGCCGGATTGGCGGCGCTCTTATCCTGGCTAATCACATAACCGTCAGCTCCAAATCTTGATTTCCAGTTCCCCTGGGTCGTTAGATCGAACTTGCTGAAACTGGCCGCACCACTCTTGACCGTGAGGGTCGCTGGATCCGAATACGTGGAGCCGGCAATATTGGTATAAACCACGCGGTACTGATTCAGGTCTTGCTCTGGCTGCGCACTGAAACCGTAGGTCGCTGACGTGGCACCAGCGATATTGGACCAGCCCGATCCAGAGTTCACTTGCCACTGAATTGTCGGCTTCGGGAGACCATTACCCACGGCCGTAAATGTGGCGGTTGCATTATGGTTGACTGTGATGCTCTGCGGCTGGGTTGTAATTGAGGGGGCCACCACCACGTCCAGCACCACGCTGGTTGGGGTGTAGCTCACCAGAAACAGCTTGCCATTGAACGGCGCAGTGGAACCATCGGGCAGGCCGTTGAAGGTGCCGGTCACGCTGGCCGCAGACACGATGACAAACTCATCGCCAGGAACCGGAGTGTAAGATCCACTGAACACCAGGCTAGCGCCCGAGAGGTTCACGGTTCCCGTAGAGTTGAGCTGGCTGTACTGGGTATCGACAGCAGTGCCGTTGAGGGTGATCTTGAGCGGTGAACCGGCCGCAAAGCTGATGGCTTTCCCGACCAGATCCAGGTCGGTGCCGCTGGCTGCGGGTAAGACCCCACTGCCGGCCGGGGCCGTGAATGAAAGATGGGAGCCCAGGGTCACCGGCTGGCTGAGGGTGATACTGCCAGAGTTCGCATTGCCGATATTGACCAGGCCCGCGCTGATCCTTGCCATTTCGGTATTGCTGATCGTGAGCGGTCCACCGGACGTCACGGTGTTCGCACCCACCTCAATGGCAACCCCGCTGGTTCGCTGCTGAAGATTCAGGCTGCCGCCACTGGCACCGGAAAGGGTTGAGAGACCGTCAATACTGAGGCTATCAGCCGCGATGGAGATCGGGCCGCCCGTGGCCGTTGTAGAAACACTGGCACCGTTGGCCAGCACAAGCGCCGTACTCGAACTCTGGCTACCTTCCACACCGGTGATCGACTCACTCGCTCCTGCCGAACTGATGCTGGAACCCGATCCAGTGACGTAAACGCCATGGTTGGAACCGCCCGCACCCGTGCCACCTGCGCCCGTGATGCTGACGGTGCCGCTGGTTCCACCCTGAATCTTGCCACCGGCACGCAGTTGCACACCATACTGATGACCGCTGCCATCATTGCCCCCCTTACCGCTGAGGGTCACCGACCCGCCCGCCGTGGACCGCACGGTGGCATTATTCACGTCAATCCCCACGAAATTCCCAGCCGTGGCCGGGCTCTGGATATTCGCGCTCAGCGTGAGCGCGCCGTTAGTGGTGGAAAGGCTGGTACCCGAGCTGACCACGATGTTCTGGGCCGTATTGACGCTCAGGCTGGAGCTACCCGTGAAGCTGCTGGTTCCATTGAAGGTGACCGCAGTTGGCGACTGATCCAGGGTCACCTGGAAGTTCGTGGAATAGACATTCGATGCACTATCATTGAACGTGACGCCAATCCCCGTGGCATCGTCAATAATATTGACCGTGTTGATCAGGCCGATCCCCGACGAGGAGAGCGTGAGCACGTTCCGGCTGGGGCTATTCACCGTGAACCGGGGCGGGTCATTGAGAATATCACTCGAATTCGGCCAGACGCCGCCAATCAGCGTGAACGTGTAGGCGGTACCGGTCGAGGCCACGTACACCGTCTGGTTGGCGGTGTTCATGTCGATGTTGAGCGTGGCCGTGGGCACCGACAGGTTGAACGTGGTGAGCAACTGTAGCTGCTCCAACTGATCCAGAAACTCACTGCGGCTGAAGGCATGGTGCCGCCGGTTCGCGGGTTT
The DNA here is from genome assembly GCA_903926465.1 of uncultured Planctomycetales bacterium. GTDB lineage: Bacteria > Planctomycetota > Planctomycetia > Isosphaerales > Isosphaeraceae > CAIYJE01. The sequence continues at coordinate 1,565 of CAIYJE010000170.1, read as the reverse complement.
GATCCGGCTTCGTAACCCCAGTCGCTTCCAGGAAAACCGAGATTCCGTGCTCATGAAATATATACCCTGAACGGCCAAATAGATCAGTTGTGACAAATGCATCGATTAGGAAAGTTAGCGAAAATAAACAACCCGCTCAATCCCCTGTTGATAAAAAGGAACAGTGCGTAAAAAGGGGCCTATGAATGCAAAACCCCCGTTCAAGTCTGGCCCGCAACGCGGGAACGGGACCTGAGCGGGGGTCTGGACGGCTGCCAACCGGTTCAACGGTCGCGACCCGGGATCAGCCCCAGAAGATGCCGCTGATCACGGCATTGCCGGGACCGGTATTGAGGATGCTGAAGGTCACATTGCCGGTGAGGCTCCAGACCAGATAGACACCGTTCTGAAACGAAGCCAGACTGCGGGTATCCAAAACGGCCTGGGTGGCGGTATCGATCACCTGAATGGTCTCGGTCCGACCGGCGTTGTCCCAGTCGAGGGCGTAGAGTGCCATCGTGTGAGACTGACCGTCGTTGAGAGCCAAATTGAGCGCGAAGCTCCCCTCACTGGACCAGCACGCGGCAATGCGATCACTGGCCGATGGACTCGCCTTCTGCAAGGCGCGAACGTCGCTGGTGGAAGCGGCCCAAACAAAGTTGGTAGCGTTGCTCACACTCAAGGCCGCATAGGAAGGGAGGCTCGGATTATTGGGGCTGAGATCCTGGCTCACATCCCATCCGCTAGTTCCGTAGACCGACTTCCAGGTTCCCTGGGTACTGGCATCTTGCGTCACGAAACTGGCCGACGCCGCGGTAGACGATCCAGCCCCGAAAAAGAGGCCACTGATCACGGCGTTGAATGGACCGGTATTGATGACCTTGAAGGTCACGCTGCCCGAGAAATTCCACACGAGATAGACGCCATTCTGGAATGAAGAGATGCTCCGCGTATCGAGCACGGCTCCCGTGGTGTTGCTGATTACCTGAACCGTCTCGCTGCGGCCGACATTATCAAAATCCAGGGCATAGAGTGCAACCTGGTGTACGTTGGTGTCGTTGGCCTGTACCTTGATCGAGAAACTGGATTCGTTGAACCAGGTTGCAGCAATGTGTGAATCGGAATTCACCGCGGCTTTCTGGAGCGCACGACCATCGGTTGTTGCAGGATTCCACATGGCATTGATCGCATTGCTGAATGAGACCGTGGCATAGGAAGGAGCGAGCGGGTTATTCGTGCTGGGATCTTGACTGACGTTGTACCCCTCTGAGCCATAGACGGGTTTCCAGGTTCCCTGGGTCGTGGTGTCGAGCTTGGTGAATACCGCCGTCTCACTGGAGGTGGCGCGGACCGTGAGCGTGGCCGTTGTGGTGGTGGCCGTGCCGGCAGAACTTGAGAACACCGCGCGGTACAGGTTGCCGTTATTGGCCCCAGTTGTTGGGGGTGTGGTATACGTCCCCGAGGTTGCCCCGCTGAGATTCGACCAGGAGCTGCCGGAATTGGTGCTCACCTGCCACTGCACGCTGGGGGTCGGTGTACCAGACGCCGCAGCGGTGAAGGTGGCCGTGCTCCCCGCATTGACCGTG